>JACQBR010000011.1 GCA_016194335.1 Microcaldota archaeon | reverse complement strand
AAATTCATTTCTCGATGGTCATCGAAAGCTCGCTCAGTTATATGGTAAATATGGCCTTTGTTTTCGTTACAAAAACCTAGAAGTAGAACTCCAGTTTGAATAGTGTACTTGTTGTAGAATTCTAGGAGGTCGCCTGCAAATGGATTTTTGATTTCTGAAGAAAGTTTACATTGCGATAAATTGAGTCAGCCAATAGCGGGTCTCCAGAAAGAAGACTAACGCGGTCTTCCGAAATTCGCTTGAATTTTTCAATTGACTGCTCGAATTCTCCAAGTTCGTCGTTTTCAGAACCTATAGTAAGCATGTGGTCTGTACAAAAGACAATTGCCTCTTCCTCCGTTCCGGGTTTGAACTTACAAACCGCAGCTAGACAAATCGTCAAACCAATCCCTCTTCTATTTCACTACAGCTATTCTTAAAGAACGCACCTACCACTTTGCCAACTCCCTCTAACTACAAATGTGCCAAAAAACCTATATAGCCAACTAGTTCTCTAAATTCAGAACTCGAATCCCTCGCCCACTTGGAGCACGACTGGCTCGCTTTTTTTCGATTCACTCACGAGGCCCCGAAAGAGCCGCGCGTCGGAAGTGATGCCGGGGAACGTGCCGAACTGGCAGGGCACGGCGTATTTGGCAGTGAGCTTCTTGAGGGAGTTGGCCGCGCCGATGGAGTCCATCGCGTAGCCGCCGCTTATGGGAAGCACGGCCGTGTCGACTTCAATCTCGCGCATTGCTATGAATTCGTAAGTGTCACCGGCGAAGTAGATGCTCTTGCCGTCGCAGCGCACGACAAAACCCACGGGGTGCGTGCTTTGGGGGTGGCGCGCCTCGACCACTTCGATGTCCACGCCGCGCGCGGAGAAGATGTCGTCCTCGTTCACGGGCATCTTGTTCTGGCTTCTCGATTCGATGAGCGAAAGCGCCTCGATGGGGCCGACGACGAAGGCGTTGGTCCTGTCCACAATCCTTTCGATGTCGTAGTGGTCGCAGTGGTCGAAATGCTCGTGCGTGACGAAAATGAGGTCTGCCGAGCGGATTCTCTCCTGCGTCACCGCGGGGGGGATGTAACGCTTAACCTGCAGGGGCTTGGGGTTGAGCCAGGGGTCGAAAAGCAGCGTCCTTTTCGGCGTCTCGAGCGTGAAGGTGGCGTGGCCGAGCCAACGCAGGAAAGCCATGTTAACCGAATGGAACTTGATGCAAGGGCAGTAATAAAAGTTTGCTTGCGCCTCTTAAATCCTGTTCATCATGGCACTGGCGCTCTTCAACAACCTCACGCGGAAAAAGGAGGCTTTCAAGCCTGCCGAGCCGGGAGTGGTGAAGTTTTACGGCTGCGGGCCGACTCTCTACGCCAACCCCCACTTGGGCAATTGCCGCGCATTCCTCTTCTACGACCTGCTGCGGCGGTGGATGGAGTATGAGGGGAACAAGGTCCGCTTCGTGATGAACATCACCGACGTGGACGACAAGACGATACGGAAGGCGGGGGAAGAGGGCAAGACTCTTGAGGAGCTTTACGAACTTTACGCAAAGCCGTTTTTCGAAGACTTGGGGAAGCTGGGCGTGAAGAAAGCCGAAGCCTACCCCCGCGCAACCAAGCACATTCCGCAGATGGTGAGGCTGGTGCAGGCTCTCGAGGACAAGGGGCTTGCGTACAAGGGGGAGGACGGGAGTTTTTACTTCAAGATTTCCGCGTTCAAAAAGTACGGCAAGCTCTCCCACATCGACGCCAAGGGGCTCAAGCCCGGCGCAAGCGGAAGGGTGGGCCATGACGAGTACGAGAAGGAAAACGCTTCCGACTTCGCCCTTTGGAAGGCGTGGACGCCCGATGACGGCTGCGTCTTCTGGCAAACCCCGCTGGGCAAGGGAAGGCCAGGCTGGCACATCGAATGCAGCGCCATGTCGATGCATTACCTGGGCGAAACGCTGGACATCCACGCGGGGGGAGTTGACTTGCTTTTCCCCCACCACGAGAACGAAATCGCGCAAAGCGAGGGCGCCACTGGAAAGCAGTTTGCACGGTTCTGGGTGCACAACGAGCACCTTTTGGTCAACGGGATGAAGATGGCCAAGAGGCTTAAGAACTTCTTCACCCTCGGGGACATTCTCGCAAAAAACCATTCCCCCGCGGCGGTCCGCTGGCTCCTCCTCTGCGCGCACTACCGCCAGCAGCTCAACTTCACGTTCGAATCGCTCAACGCGGCGTCCGCTTCGGTCGACGCGCTAATGGAATTGAAGTTCAACATTGAGAGCGCGATGAAGAGCCCCAAAGAGGAAACGAAGGGCGATGTGGAAAAATGCGCAAGGCTTTGCAAGGGCTTTCTGGCAGCTTTCAAGAGCGCGATGGACGACGACCTCAACACCCCCAACGCCATTGCGGCGCTTTTTTCGTTTGCAAAAGAGGCGAACAAGCTCGCAATGGAAGGGAAGGTCGGGAGGAAGGGCGGGGCGAAACTGCTTGACGCCCTGCGCAAGGCCGACTCCGTCCTCGGCATTCTTGAAATGGGGGAAGGGAAGGGAAAGGAAGGGCAGGTGCCAATGGAACAAAAGGCCATCGAGAAGAAAATCGCCGAGCGTGAAGCGGCCAGGAAGAAAAAGGACTTTGCCGCTTCCGACGCGATTCGCAACGAGCTGCTGGAAAACTACGGCGTGATTCTCGAAGACACCCCCTCCGGCGCGAGGTGGAGGAGGAAGTAAGGAAATCATCCCGGAGCGTGGGGGGCGCGGGGGTGGAGGAGGAACTGGGGAATTCACCCGTCGTGTGTGCGCGAGGTGGAAATGGAAATCAGGAAATTGCCGCAATGGCCGCTTCGTTTCCCGCCGTATGGCATTGCGTCAATATCAGGCTTTTTTATTGGTTGCTTCAGTTCAAATTGCTCAGGCGGAACTGCATTTGAAGAGTGATTCTTTTTCATGCCAGTAACCAAGATTTTCTCAGGGGAAACTTACCGCATCCAGGTGCTTGATGAGAGCGGCAATGCCGACCCGCAGCTCGAGCCAAGGCTCTCCAACGAACTCCTTGAGAGGATGTACCGCACGATGAGCCTATGCAGGGTTTTTGACCGCAAGGCAATCGCGCTTCAGAGGCAGGGCCGCATGTACACCTATGCCCCGGTCGAGGGGCAGGAGGCGGTGCAGGTGCCCGCGGCAATGGCAATCGGGCCGGCCGACTACTCATTCCCCTCCTACCGAGAGGCGGCGTTCTACATTGCGCGCGGCGCGCCGCTGAATAAGCTTTTCGAATACTTCATGGGCTGGGAAGCGGGGCAGGAGGCGCCGAAGGAAAGCCGCGATGCGGGGGTGAGCATTCCCGTCGGCTCCCAAACCGCGCACGCGCCCGGCGCGGCTTATGCCGTCAAGCTTCGGAAGGGAAAGGAGCTTGCAATCACCTTCTTCGGCGACGGCGCGTCTTCCCAAGGCGATTTTCACGAGGCGCTCAACTTCGCCGCAATCTACTCCCTTCCCGCCATTTTCCTCTGCAGCAACAACCAGTACGCCATCAGCACGCCACGCAAAATCCAGACGGCGAGCGCCTCGATTGCGCAGAAGGCACTGGCGTACGGCATGGACGGCATTCAGGTGGACGGGATGGACCCGCTGGCCGTTCACCTCGCGGTCAGCGAGGCGGCGAAGAAGGCGCGCGAGGGCAAAGGCCCCACTCTCATCGAGGCAATCTGCTACCGTTTCGGCCCGCACACCACTGCGGACGACCCCAACAAATACCGCGAGCCTGCAGAGGCGCAGGAGTGGAGGAAGCTCGACTGGCCTGCGAGGTTCCAGAAATACCTCTCCGCCAAGGGCATCTGGACGCCGGAATACGGGCAGAAGATTTCCGAAGATGCCACGAAAGAAATCGAGGCGGCGGTGGCATCGGCCGAGCAGTTCCGCGACGACCCGCTCACAATGTTCGACTATGTCTACAACAAGCCCACCGGCCACACGCTTGAGCAGAGGAAGGAGCTGGAGGACGAAATCGCAAAGAGGAAGGCCGCGGGTTTGATGCGCTAATCTGGTGTTTTTGAAAAATGGCTACGCTTTCGATGATTCAGGCAATCAACCAGGCGATGCTTCAGGAGATGGAGCGCGACCCTTCAGTCGTGCTGCTTGGCGAGGATGTTGGCCACGAGGGCGGCGTGTTCCGCGCCACGGACGGGCTGCAGGCCAAGTTCGGAAAAGAGCGCGTGATTGACACTCCGCTGGCGGAGGAGAACATCATCGCCACTTCCGTCGGCATGGCCGCGGCCGGACTTCGCCCCATTGCCGAAATACAATTCTCCGGCTTTCTCCACCTCGCCTTTGACCACCTCGTCAACCACGCCGCGCGCATGTACTGGCGAACGCGGGGAAGGTGGCAGATGCCCATCGTCGTGCGCACTCCCGCGCAGGGAGGCATCCGCGCGCTTGAGCACCACAGCGAAAGCATGGAAACGTTCTTCACCCACACGCCGGGGCTCAAGTGCGTCATGCCGTCCAATCCCTACGACGCCAAGGGCCTGCTTGTCGCGTCCATCCGCGACGGCAACCCCGTGATTTTCCTCGAGCCCACCCGGCTATACCGCTCGGCAAAGGGCGAAGTGCCGGAAGGGCTTTACGAAGTGCCGCTCGGCGTTGCGAAAGTCGTGCAGGAGGGAAGGCACGCGACTGTCATTTCCTACGGCGGGCCGATGAAGGCGTGCATCGACGCGTCCGCCAAGGCGAGGGAAAAGGGAATCGAGTGCGAAGTGATAGACCTGCGCTCCCTTTCGCCGCTTGACGAGACGAACGAAGTGGCCAAAAGCGTGATGAAAACCGGCAGGCTCGTCGTCGTGCACGAGGCGCCGCGCACGCTGGGCATCGCATCCGAAATAATGGCGCGCGTGAACGAAAAGGCATTCACCTCCCTTCAGGCTCCAATGAAGCGCGTCACCGGCTTTGACGTGCAATTCCCACTTGCGCGCTTTGAGGATTACTTCGTTCCCGATTCGTTCCGCGTGCTTTCGGCGATTGAAGAGACGGCGGGGTACTAGCAATGGCCTACATTTTCCACTTTCCGGACCTCGGCGAGGGCGTGCACGAGGGGAAGATTGTCAAGTGGCTCGTGAGGGAGGGCGACGTTGTCAAGACAGACCAGGTGCTTGGCGAGGTCGAGACCGACAAGGCAGTAGTTGAAATCCCCTCGCCTTCCGCAGGGACGATTCTCAAGCTTTATTTTCCCGAGGGCGGCGTGATTCGCGTGGGGCAGATTCTCACCGCAATCGGCGCGCCGGAAGAGCAGGCGCCCGCGCAGGTGGAAGAGCACGGCGCCGCGCCTGCGGAGAAGGCAAAGGTAGAAGTCCTTTCCCAGGCGCAGGAGCACAAGCTGGGGGACGGCGACAGCAAGATTCACGTCACCGTGCACGGGGAGCGGGAATTGGGACAATCTGCAACTTCACAAATTCCTTACCCGCAGCTTCAGAAACAGGCCATTCCCTCGAGTGCGGTTCTCGCCACACCCGCAGTCCGCCAGACGGCGCGCGAGTTGGGCGTGGAGCTTTCGATGGTGAAGGGCAGCGGCCCGGGAGGGAGAATCACTCCCGACGACGTGAAGGTCTTTTCGCAAAACAAGGGGCAGGCGCTCGCAGTGCAATCCCAATCGCAAGCCCAGATGCTAACGCCGCAAGCAACCCCACAGTCGGTCCAGCAAGTTTCGCCCCAACAAATTTCAATTCAGCAACCATCCCAACAAGTGCAGGCCCAATCCGCCCAAATCCCGTGGCAACCCCAATTCCCTTCACAATTCCAACAACAGCCGCAATCCGCCCAGCCTCAACCCCGCACTCTACCTTCCTTTGACGGGCCCACCACGCGCGTGGCGCTGACGCAACTCCGGAAGGCCGTTGCGAGGAAGATGGTGGAGAGTGCGCAGGCCATTCCCCACGTGACGCACGTTGACGAGGCTGACGTGACTGAATTGTGGGCGGTTCGCGAGCAGCTCAAGAAACTGGTGGAGGAAAGGACTGGCGTGAAGCTCACGCTACTGCCGTTCTTGGCCAAGGCCGTTGTTGAGGTGCTGAAGAAATTCCCCAACTTTAACGCTTCCTACGACGAGGCCGCTCAGGAACTGGTTCTCAAGAATTATTTCAATCTCGGCTTCGCCGTCGACACTCCCGAAGGCCTTATGGTAGTGGTGGTCAAGGACGCGGACAAGAAGCCAATACTCCAAATCGCCTCTGAAATCAACGACTTGGCAGGAAGGGCGCGCGAGCGCAAGGTCAAGCTCGACGAGTTGAAAAACAGCACTTTCTCCATCACCAACATCGGCTCCTACGGAGGCGTGGCGGCAACCCCGATAATCAACCATCCCGAAACCGCCATTCTGGCCCTCTACCGCATGCGGCAAAAGCCCGTGGTGCGCGAGGGAATAATCGTGGCGCGCAATGTGATGCCGATTTCCGTCACTTTCGACCACCGCGTGATTGACGGCGGGGACGCGGCAAGGTTCGTGAACGAAATCATAAAAATGGCCGAGAGCCCGCAGGCAAGCGGGCTGGCGAAAGTGGAGTGAATACTATTTCGGGGCTTTGGTGCATTGAGGAATTTGAATTCAGCATAATTTTTTCGGAGAATTGGAGAACATGGTGATGGGAGAGCTTGCTGACAGTGCCGACGTGGCGGTAATCGGCGGCGGGCCCGCGGGTTACGTAGCGGCCATCCGCCTCGCCCAGCTTGGCAAGTCGGTGACGGTGGTCGAAAGGGAGGCGCTTGGGGGGTTGTGCCTCATGCACGGCTGCATCCCTTCCAAGGCGCTCATCCACGCCGCGACTTTGGCGGAAAACGCCCGCGGGATGGGAAAGCTGGGAATCACCGCGTCAGACATTACCATCGATTGGGCAAAAACGGCCGAGTGGAAGTCGGGCGTGGTGAGGCAGCTCAACCAGGGGGTGCAGTCGCTTTTCAAGAGTTACGGCGTTGAGGCCAAATACGGCACGGCCTACTTCGAGTCGCCCACGCGCGTGGGAATTGCGTCGGAAAGCGGCGTTTCAGCAATCGAGTTCGAGACGGCAATCATCGCCACGGGAGCGTCTTACAAGCAGCTGCCGGGATTCGAGTTTGACGGAACAAGCATCCTTTCCTCGCGCGACGCCCTTGCCCTGGCCAAAGTGCCTTCCACACTGGGGATAATCGGCGCTGGCTATGTGGGAATGGAGCTTGCGTCCATATTTGCGCGCGTGGGGAGCAGGGTGACGGTAATCGAGGCGTTTGCAAAGGCCCTTCCGAGCGTCGAGCGCGAGGCCGCGGACATCGTCGTGCGGAGGATGCAGGAAATGGGCGTGGCCATCCTTTCGAACACCAAGCCGCTTTCGTGCGTGCGCTCCAACGGTTCGGTTGCGCTCAAGGTCCAGGCGGCTGAAGGCTCGTCTGGCGACCTGAATTTCGAGAAGCTCATCGTGGCCGTGGGGCACAAGCCCAACACCGAAGGCCTGCGGCTGCAGAATGCCGGCGTGGCGGTCAACGATGCCGGATTCATTCACGTGAACGAAAGGCTGCGGACCAACGTCCCCAACATTTACGCAATCGGCGATGTGGCGGGCCATCCCATGCTGGCGCACAAGGCTTCGGCGCAGGGCCGCGTCGCCGCGGAAGTGATTGCGGGCAGGGACGTGATTTACGACAAGCGCTGCGTCCCGGCAGTTGTGTACACCACTCCCGAAATCGCGAGCGTGGGGCTGCAGGAGGAAGAGGCGTGGTTGAAGGGAATTCCGGTCGTGACGGGCAAGTTCCCCTTCCGCGCCCTCGGCCGCGCGCTTGCTTCAAACGCGCCAGGCGGTTTTGTGAAGCTCATTGCCGACGCCGGGAGCCACGCCATTCTCGGCGCGCTTATAGTGAGCGACCACGCGGGCGAGCTGATTGCCGAGTGCGGCCTGGCGGTGGAGAGCCAGCTGATGCTTGAGGACATCGCGGCCACCGTCCACGCCCACCCGACTTTCGCGGAGGCGGTTGCCGAAGCCGCGGATGCCGCGCTGGGCCATTGCATACACCTTCCGAAAAAGAAGGAATGAAATTCCCGTGAACCGAAAATGCAGCGATTGAAGGCGGAATTGAAGGTCGCAGGCGGCAAGCTCGTGCGGGTCAGCGTGCAAACCGAAGGCGGCAGGGTCGAATCCCTCAAGCTCACGGGCGATTTCTTCCTCCATCCCGAGGATTCCATCTCCAAAATCGAGGAGTGCGTGAGGGGCGCGGCGCTTGAGGACGACGGGGCGGAAATTGCGGGGCGGATAGATTCTCTTGCGAGAAGGGACGGCCTGCTGCTCGTGGGATTTTCAGGTTCGGACGTTGCCAAGGCGATAATTGCGGCAACGGCAACAAGCAAGAAAATCGAATGAGGCAATAAGCCCAAATCCGGCAATGAATTAGAATGGATGCATAAACCCAGAACCAGCGACAGGATAGAATGAAGAGGGATGGGCGCGTAATCCCAAAAGGCAGCGCGTAATTAACAAGAAATCAGTCAGAGTGTGAAAATCCTTAATGTCACAATGGCGCATCTTGGGTTTGCAGGAGTTTCCCGGCGCGTTCAACATGGCCCTTGACGAGGCCGTGGCCGATTCGGTCCGCTCGGAAGAGTCGCTGCCCACCATCAGGTTTTACACCTGGAACCCCTCCTGCGTTTCAATCGGCTATTTCCAGTCGCTGGAGGAGGAGGTGAACCTGCGGGAATGCGCTTCGCAGGGCGTGGATTTCGTGCGCCGCATCACCGGGGGCGGGGCGGTTTTCCACGATCGGTCGGGCGAAATCACCTATTCCCTAATCGCTCCCGAACCAATGTTTTCAAAAGACATCATTGCAAGCTACCGCGAGATTTGCGGCTGCATCATCAACGGATTAGGCCGGATTGGATTGCAGGCGGAGTTCAAGCCGATTAACGACATCACGGTGGGCGGGAAGAAAATAAGCGGCAACGCCCAGACGCGCAGGCGGGGAATCATCCACCAGCACGGCACCATCCTCTACGACCTGGACGTGAGGGCGATGTTCTCCCTCCTTAAGGTCTCGAAGGAGAAGGTGAGCGACAAGATGGTTTCCGCCGTTCACGAGCGCGTCACGAGCGTGAGGCACGCGTTTCGGGCCTTGGGACGCGATGCGCCATCGCGCGACGGCTGCTACAACGCGCTGCTGGAGGGCTTCACCGAAGGGAAGGACTGGGACTTCGGGAGATTCGGCGGAAGGGAGCTTTCAACGGCCAAGGAGCTTGAGAAGAGCAAGTACGCGACAAGGGAATGGAATTTCATGAGATGATGTAATTCCGGAAGGGGTGTTTCCGTTTCTTTCGCCCTTGAAATATTCTTGTTGTGGGTTGTCGATGAGGAGGGATTTCGGGGGTTTTTAGTTTTTTCCTCCCATACTATAGCGGACTCGGAAAGTTGTGCGGGTGATTTGCCGAGTCCTCTAGTAGCAAAACAGGAATTGCATTTTCGCAAGACTTTCCTGTTTTGCTGTAATCTCGTTTCGAGTTGTGTTAGAAAATGGCGTTTGTGATTCCCAAGTTCTGCACTCCAGTCCTCGAGGCGTACATGGAAACGCCG
Organism: Microcaldota archaeon; assembly: GCA_016194335.1. Lineage (GTDB taxonomy): Archaea > Micrarchaeota > Micrarchaeia > Norongarragalinales > UBA97 > JACQBR01. The sequence continues at coordinate 126,307 of JACQBR010000011.1, read as the reverse complement.
GCGGTTAGCGTCATTACCGTCAGCCTGCCCCCCGAGGCGGCCGCGTTTCGGCCGGGGCAGTTTTTCATGGTCGCCTTCGACGACCCCGCCGGCCCGGTTGGAAACGCCGCGTTCGGCTCCAAGGCGTTTTCCGTCTCGTGCTCGCCCACGCGCTCACCCACCGTGTTCGCCGCCGAAGTTTCCCAAAGCGAGTACAAGAAGAGATGGCTGGCGCTTAGGCCCGGCGACGACGTGACGATGCTCGGGCCGTACGGCGCGTTCACCCTGCGGGAGAATGAGAAGAAGATTGCAATGATTGCCGGCGGGATTGGCGTCACCCCCTTCCTCGGCTATTTGCAATACATTGCGGACCGGAAGCTCGATATTGATGCCGTGCTCCTCTACTCCAACCGCACTCCCGAAACCATTGCCTTCAGAAAAGAGCTTGACGCGCTTGAGAAGGGCAATCCCAACATCCGCGTTGTCAACACCGTCACCCGGCCCAACGAGTCTTCCCAAAAGTGGGACGGCCCCACCGGACGCATCAACCGCGGGATGGTTGAGGAATTCGTGCCCGATTATCCACAACGCCTCTTCCACGCCTGCGCGGGCGGCGGGATGGTGCGCGGCATGTGCGCGCTGCTGGAGCAAATGGGATTGGCAAAAAACAGGATTAGAAAAGAAGAGTTTACCGGAATCGCTTGATGGGGGGCAGGGAGTTTTGGTCTCGGACGCGGCGGAACGCATCTTATCTGGGCGGGGCGAAATCACTTTCTCCATCAGGGGGACGAGCGACTCGCTCCATCTCAAGGCACTCGAAGAAGGGATTGCTCCAGCCAAGGACGGGTGGTGGCATATTCCCATAGCTGCGCGGCAGCCCGCCGAATTGCTGGAAAATCTCCGGTCTGGCATTCGCAAAGCATACGCTTATGGCCTTGCTGCGACGAAAGAGCGCGGCGACCGGATAGACTGTCTCCTCGAGCCCGTGATACAAGTGCTTGACGCCAAGGCGGAAACGAGGCGAAGCAGGAAGCTTGACGCAAGCAGGATACTCGGAGGGGTTTCAATCGAGCCGGATGAGCTCGAGTCCAACTCGCTCAAGAGGCATCTCATTACTGAAGCAAAAGTCGACCTCTACGCCAAGAAGATTTTCAGCCTGCTTTCCAAAACAAAATACCCGCCGGCCCAAAAGGGCTAAATCAGCTTCTCCCCCGTGTCGAGGTTGGTGATGTGGATTACCAGCACGGGGCACGACCTTGCGGCCTCGAGGTGCTTCGGCAAATCCTTCTCGTCGATGACGAGCTCCTGCTTTTCGTTGCCCGCGTCCCTCGCCGCTCCAGTCACGTCGGGCTTGCCGTCGTCCTGCATCACCCAAGCTTCGGGATAGACTGCCGCGCACGCGGCGGCCCCGATGCAGCCGTTGCGGTCGAACTCGACCTTGTATCTTGCCATCGTGAGATCAGCTCTTTTCTGGAAAACGCGACGCGTTTGTACAAGTAAAGTCTAGCTTACATAATGTTTTTATTCGCTTAGCGGGGAGTGCGCTTATCTTTCCCTCAACGGCAACTTCGGCTTCATCTGCACGCCAATTGCCGTGAATGAGGCTTCCCACCGTGGCTGTCCTCTCGCATTATTCTGCTCTGTAGGGCTCAAACGCCTCAGTTTCACTATGCCTTCGTGTTCAAGCCTGTCGAAAAGTTTTTTTCCAGTATCTGTAAGTTCGCTTATCATGAAGGTTCTGAGTGAATCGATTTCCTTGGCGTGAAGCAGGAGCTCAAGGCCGGGAGTGTGTTCCTTACCGTATCTGCTGGCGAAGCTTCTTCGATTCCATACTTCCATCATTTGTTCCACGCTGCCGGGAGAATATCCGGAATGGCCTATAGCCTTGCCATCGTGGAATGCGACGAGATTTCTGTCGCTGGGATGGAAAACAAGGTCGGTTTCAATATCTTCTCTGGTTATGTCTGGAACGGTTCCATGCCTTTGAATGAATTCAATGTAGCTTTCCTTCTCGGCGTCAGTGAGGTTGTGCGCCAATTTCACGTAATCGCTTGGTTTCAATTCATTCCAACCTACCAGTCCATTCCCGTTCCAGTGTGGTTCAATTCATTCCAACTCTGTAATCCACTTACTCTCGTTCCCGATTGTCGTCTCTACCCCGTGGCCCGGAAGGACGCGCGTTTGGGGGGGCAGGGAGGCGATGCGGCGCAGGCTTTGGAGAATCTGCCCGCGGTTGCCGCCCTCGAAGTCGGTTCGGCCCATCGCCTTTTCGAAAAGCGTGTCGCCCGTGAAGACGAGCCCGTCCTCCAACGAGTAGATGCAGGCGCTTCCGGGAGTGTGGCCGGGCGTGTGCATCACTTCGAGCGTCGTAGTGCCCAACTTTATTTTCTGCCCGTCTGAAAGGAATGAATCCGGCTTGGCCGGCGTGATTTCCCACGGGATGGCGAACCTCCTGCTCTGCGGGTGTGCCAAGAGCGGGGCGTCGAGCGGGTGGATGAGGAGTTTCGCTTGGGTTTGCTTTCTCAACTCGTAGTTGTTCGCCGTGTGGTCCCAGTGGCCGTGCGTGTCGATGATGAAGTTGATTTGTGCGTTGAGTTCGGCGGCTGCAAACGGCATCTTCTCCCCCGCGGTGAAACCCGGGTCGATTGCGACTGCCTTGCGGCTTTCCGCATCAACCGCGAGGTAGCAGTTGGTGAAAATCGGGGGGCAGATGACCTTGGAAATCTCGAGCACGGCGCTTCTCAAACTCCGGAAAGTGGAAGGCGAGGAAATGCTTTAAATATGGGGTTTGCGTTCTTCTACCATGGCAAGTTTGCTTTCATACGCGGCCCTCGCGTGCGGGATACTGCTGGTCCTCAAGGATTTCATTTGGCTTACGGACGCCAAGAGGGCGCGGGCGTACGCCGCGAAGACGGTGAAGCGCAAGCAGGGCTACTTCAACGCAATGGGCGTTGCAATGTTCCTCGCCGGCCTCGCGCTTCTTTGGGTCGTCCTTCAGACCGCCAGCCTTCTTGAGATGGTGGTGATGTTCTTCGCATCCAGCTTCGTAATCTGCTCGTTCGTCTCAACCATCCCCGGAATGCCCGCAGCCGCCTGGAAGGCGGTCGGCAGGCACAAGGACGAGTGGTTCAAGCTCAAGGCGTTCATCACCGTCTCCCTCGGGCTGCTCATCATGCTGTTCGTGCTGGCAAGGGCGTTCTAGTTTTCTTGCGAGACCAATTCGTGGATTTTTTCCGCCAAGTTGATGGCGTGCCCTTCCTCGTTCCAGAAACTTCCCTTTGGGGCAATGGCTTTCGACCGGGAATAGTTCCATAAGCCTTCGAGAGCCAGGTTCATCAAGCCCGACTGTCTCTCGCTGTTGAGTTTGCATTCTTTCCAGTATTGCGAAAGCCAGTCCCGGGCAGCCTTCCTTCTCCCGCCAATCGCCGTCGGCCTTCCGTCTCTTTCAGTCACCAGCGCCCTGTAGGGAGAAGTGCATTCAACCAGTCCCATCTTCTGCTTTACATAACCTTCCCCCCGCCGCCTTGGGATGTCACTGTGCACAATCACGGACGAGGCATTTGCCAAAGCTGATTTCACCATGTGCCATTCCAAGGTAACTGCTGCCCACCGATGACGATCGCGTAAGGTATCGAGAGCATAAATGGCAGTGCAGTTAGTCCTGTTCCGGGCGCGCGGGGAGTTTACCGTCGTGTGCATGGAAAATACGTCATAGTCCGGGTTCCCTTCGGCAACCTTCCGGGTTATTGCCCCGCTTTCGAATTCCCCGTTGGCATATTTTTCCACAAACCCGTCAATGATGCCAAAGGCGTCTTCCCGCGTCTTGGCTTGCGAAAGCCGTCTAATGGCGAGGTTGGGAGTCGGAAGGCCGGAAAACTTGTTGATAAGGATGGCGTGCCCCTCTGCCTCAAGCAGGGTTTTGACCTTGAAAGCCATTTTCCTCGCGTGAAGCTCGTTGGGATGCTCCCTCACGACGAGCATGATGTTTGCCAATTCCTACACGATGTGCACTTTGATGAAGTTGGTCGGGCCCGCCCCGCCAACCGGGGTTGAGCCAGCAATAACCACGCGGTCTTCCCTGCCCACGAGGTGGAGCTCCTCGGCCTTCTTCACGGCCTTTTCGATGAGGTCTTCGGTGTTGCGGGGCTTGTCGATGAGCACGGGATTGACTCCCCAGACGAGCTCAAGCCTGCGGGTGAGGCTCTCGTCGTCGGTCGCGGCGATGATGGGGGTAAACGGGCGGTACATCGAGATGAAGCGCGCGGTGTTTCCCCGGTGCGTGTAGCAGACGATTGCGTTGGCGCGCAAGTCCCTCGCGGTGTAGCAGACGCTCTTGGCAATCGAGTGGGACATTTCCAGCTTGCTTTCGGCCTCGAATTCCTTCATCCTCTCGTAATGCAGGAGAGTCGCCTCGGCCTTGCGGATGATGCGGTCCATCGCCTCCACCACGCGCACGGGGTGCCTTCCCGTCGCCGTCTCGCCGGAGAGCATCAGCGCGTCTGCCCCGTCAAGCACGGCGTTGGCAACGTCGCTCACTTCAGCCCGCGTGGGCTGCGGCGCGTGCGTCATTGTTTCGAGCATCTGAGTTGCGATGATTACGGGCTTTGCCTCGCGGTTGCACTTCGCCACGATGCTCTTCTGCACCAGCGGGATGTCCTCGCTGGGAAGCTGCACGCCCAAGTCGCCCCGCGCGACCATCACCCCGTCCGCCTCGGCAATGATGGCGTCGATGTTGGCGTATGCCGCGGAATTCTCTATCTTCGCGACTATAGCGGCGTTACCGCCGTGCTTTTCAATCAGCTTTCGCAATTCCCTGACGTCCTTCGCCTCGCGCACGAATGAAAGCCCGATGAAGTCCGCGCCGTTTTTGCACGCGAACTCCACGTCCTTCCTGTCCTTCCCGCTCAGGCACGGCAAGGGAATGTCGGCGCCGGGGATGTTCACGCCCTTGCGGCTTGTTAGCTCCCCGCCGAGAATCACACTGCACTCGGCCTTGCCACCGCCTATTTTCTCCACCCGCAATTCCAGCATCCCGTCCGCGAGGAAAACCCTCTGGCCCGGCGCGAGGAACTTGTGGAAGTCTGGGAAATCAACGGGAATCAGCCTTTCGGTCCCTTCGACGCCCGCCTCGCCCGTGAGCGTGACGGTTTCGTTTTCCCTCAGCACCACCCGCCCGCCGCGCAGCATCCCAATGCGGATTTTCGGGCCCTGGATGTCGAAAAGCAGGGGCACGACCTTGCCCTTTTCCCTCGCGTGCCTGCGGATGAGGGCGATGCGCTTGGCGTGGTCGGCGTGCGTGCCGTGGCTCATGTTCATCCTCGCCACGTTCATCCCGTTCTCCACCAGCCCCAAGAGGTGGCGCTCGTCGTCGCACGAGGGGCCTATGGTGCAGATTATTTTGGTGCGCCGCATGTGTGCCAATCACTCCTGAATTCCCTTGGGGGCCTACCTTCCGTTTTTTGCAGATGCGAACCTGCCAGTAATCGCCGCAATCTTCTCCATCTGGAACTTGGTGAGCCTCACGTTGGGGCGCACGCGCATCCGCCCGATTGGGCTCGCCCTGGCCCAAGGCATCCTCTCAACCGCACTGAGCATCTCGGCCTTGCGTTTCTCGCTTACCCTGCCCACTGGAGGGGTGCGCCTCAATGCGCTGAGAATCTTTCCCCTCCTTTCCATGCTCTCCCTATAGCCAGCACCGCGGTCAAGCGGCATCCTCCTCGTTTCCATCCTCCTTCGCGCCGCCTCGTTCCTCCTTCTTGCCATTTCCGCCCTCCGCCTTTGCGCCATCGCGGCCATCTGCATGTCCGCCCCCCTTCTCACCATTCCTGCAAACGCCATTTCAGCACAACCTCTTTTTATCGTAATCCGGTTAATCACTAATGAACAGCTCGACATGATTTAAAACGATTCGTTTGCAAAGTGGTTTTTATGGCACCTGACGGGGGTTCGCTCATTGGCGATGAAATGGAGAAAATTGCGGGGAATTCTTCAGGCGCGCTGGGAACTGAAAAAATGGGGGTTGAAAACCCCACCAAGGCAAAAACCAGATTCGCAGTCGAAGTCATCAGGCGGTTGAAGAGATTTCTCGCCCAAAGGAAGTCGCATCTCGCGAGGGAAGTTGCCAAGGGCAAGGAAAGGAAATTCGGATACGGCCGCACGGCGTTCAACGTCCTTATCGGCACGATTCTCTCCCACCGCACTCGCGATGAGTTGACTGAAATCGCGGCAAACGCCCTTCTCGCAAGATTCCCCACCCCCCGGAAACTTTCCAAAGCGCCCCTTGCGCAAATTGAAAAGCTCATCAGGCCCGTCGGGTTCTACCGCTCGAAGGCAAAGTATGTCAAGGCGTGCTCGAGGGAATTGGCCGAAAGGTTCGGCAGCGCCGTCCCCAAGACGATGGATGAGCTCACTTCCCTCACGGGAGTGGGCCGCAAGACGGCGGGGTGCGTAATCGTCTATGCCCACCGCAAGCCCCACGCCATTCCCGTCGATTCCCACGTGCACCAGGTTTCCAACCGCCTTGGGCTCGTGAGGACAAAAACGCCTGAAGAGACAGAGCGGGAGCTGATGAGAATCATCCCGCGCGGGAATTGGCTGGACGTCAACGAGCTTTTCGTCGTGTTCGGCCAGGTGCAGTGCGTGCCCGTCTCGCCCCTCTGCTCAACCTGCCCCCTTGCTGACATCTGCCCCCGCGTGGGGGTGAAGGTTTCAAGATGAGTGGAATTGATTTGTGGTCCTGATTTTCAGTTTGTTTGACTGTTGATTTGTGGTCCTGATTTTCAGTTTGTTTGACTGGAGTGGTGTGCGAGTGGGGTTTTCAAGGTGAGTGGAATTGATTTGTGGTCCTGATTTTCAGTTTGTTTGACTGGAGTGGTGTGCGAGTGGGGTTTTCAAGGTGAGCAGAGTTGTATTGTGGGACGGATTGGGAAAAGATAGCAAAGGGTTTAAAGCGTAGGCGGACTATCAAACTAACGCGACCCTTATTCACTGCAGTTCGGAGTTATGCGCGCATAGTTCTACGTTTTCCAGCATCAGTGCACATTTTATAGCCAAGACCAACCTATGTTCATAGGCCGAGATTATGTCCCGTCCCCCAATTGCCGCAGTTCTGCTGATTGTCTTAGCCCTGTCCTTGGCGGTGTCGGGCCAGCAGGTGCAGAAGGACGTCGCGTCGTTCCAAACCACGGGGGTGCAGACGCTCGTTTCCGTAACCACCGGCGCCCCTCCGCAGGTGCTTCTTCCCGGCCACGAGTACCAGACGAGCGCGACGGTGAGCTGGGCGATTTCCCCCGACGCGGTGAAGGACCTCAACGAGGGGAAGATCACCGTCTTCGTGGTGCTTTCCGGCAAAGGAAGCGACTCGGCGGAAAGCTGGGTTTACTTCAAGGGCATTTCTGGCAACGGGCCCGTTTCGAAACAGGCGTTCTTCACCCTCGAGTGCAACGTCAACAGGGAGGCGGGCACGTGCTCTGCCGGTTCAATAACCGCGATGCAGGTTCCGGTTTTCTTCAAGGCCCCGCAGGACGCGAAATACCCCCACTCAGACGGCATCGTCACGCAGGCAAGCCTCATCCCGTTCGGCCAGTTCGTCGCGACGCAGCAGGCAAGCGACAAGATCGGGCAGGCGCAGAAAGCGCTTGACGGTTCGGGCGCGGGGGACGCGGCAGCTTCGCTCAAGCTCAAGATGGCCCAGGACGCCCTCAACAAGGCGTACGCCGACTTCAGCCAGGACGAGGCGGTAAGGGCCTACCAGCTTGCCACTGACGTGACGAACCAGGCTGCCAGGCAGTCCAACGACATTTTCAGCCATTCCGCAACGGGATTCGTGCCCCAAGGCTCGTCCGGATGGATGGCCGGGGGTTTGCTTCTGCTCGGGCTGGTTGCCCTCGGCTACTTCGCGCACCGCAGGCGCTCGTCAGAACGCCATCGCAGGAGAGGAGAAGGCTGGGTCCGGGAATTCCAGGAATTCAGGAAAGATTAGCAAAAAACCCATTGTTGCGCAAGCAGCGTGGGAAGGGCCTGCAGGCAGCTTGGCAAGAATCTGGGAATGATTTGAAAAAGCGTTATAGCCCCCCAGGCGCGATTAAGTGGAATGATTAGCAAGAGGATTATTGTTCTGTCGAGTGCGAGCATTGACCGGGTTTAGTGGAGGGTTTTTTTGTTCCGCAGGCGCGAGTATCCCCCCGGACTGAAGAGTGGAATGCTCGTTGTTCTGCGGCGTGAGTATCGGCGGGGTTTAGTGGAATGCTCATTGTTCGGCAGACGCGAGTATCTGCATTTCCTCAAGCGTGATTTTCTTTCCCGACTTCAGTTTCGCCCCTATCTCCAACGCCTGCAGCCTGATTTGCCCCATCCTCTCGCCAAGCAGTTTCTTTTCCTCCGCCTCAATCCGGTGGCGCTGCCTGCCTTCCTCCTCCCTCTGCTGTCGCCGCGTTTGCGCACTTGCCTCCAAAGCCCTGTCCTTCTCCCCGATGGTTTTGGAAAGCTCGTCCATCCCGGCCGAAATGGTTTTGCGAAGCGAGTCGGCCTTGGCCGCGAGCTTGATTACCTTTTCGTGCTCCGCATTTGCCTTGCCCGCGGCTTCGTCCAATTCCCTGCGAACTGCGTCAAGCCTTGAGAGCAGCTGGCGCTTCTCGCCCATTTTCACGGAAATTCCTTTGCCCAATTCGTCCAGCTTCGCCGCAGCGGGCAGTTCCCTCTCGAGGTTGCGGATTGCCGTGGAGATTTCCCTTTCCTTCGCGGGGTTGGTGCTTTCGGTCTGCAGCTTCCACTCGAGCCTTTCAAGCTGTGCGCTCAGCGTCTTGAAATCGGATTTCGAATCCTTTCGCAGCGCGTCCGCCGACTTTCGGGCCGCATCCAATTCTGCGTTAAGCGCGTCAAGCCTCGAGTAAATCCCGGCCTTCTCCCGGCGCAGGCCGGTCGTCCTTTCGTTAAGCTCCGCCCGTGCGGCCTTGGCCCTTGAGATGTCGTCAAGGCCCTTGCTAAAGGAGTTAACGAGCCCGCGGTTGCGCTCGCTCAATTCCCTTACGTGCCGCCTGAGCCCGTCGGGGCTTTTGGCCGCGGGGGCATTTTGCTCTTGGGCAGCCGGCTGGGAATCAGTTGCAACCTCGGTTTCTGCCAAGAAATGCTTTCGCCCCCCGTCCCACTTATTTCATTCTTCAACCCGGAGTGGCCGCTGGTGCGTTTGCGGCGTTGCCCGGGGTGACGAGCGTGTCGGGGTTGGTTTCCAACTCGATTTCGGTGATTATCTCGTCAAGCTCGGCGCGCTGCTTTTCCAGAACCTTCTGGATGCGCCTGATGCGTTTCTGGTTCAGCGCAATCTGGCGGTACTTGCGTGCCGCGTTGTTGAAGTGCTCTATCGAGAGGGTGTTGTAGGGCTCGGAGTCCATGCTTTGCGAAATGTCGGCCAGAATCTCCCCCATTAGGATGTTTGCCGCAATCTTCACGTCCCGCTTTATCTGGTGCTCGTTCTTTAGGTTGCCGCGGATGATGCGCACCACGCGCGCGGTGGGGAAGGGGAAGTGCTCCGACTCCTCGTCCTCCTCCGACGCCTCTTCGGGAGTTTGCGCACCATCAATTCCCGGTTCGATTTCCTTGTTGAGCATCTCGCCTTCAGCCTGAACCATAGTTAGCACCCACCCGCCTTTTGCAGTTGAAAATGACCGGATTTGCCTCTGGGAAAAAGCGTTTTTCCCACACTATGTTATGGCCTTAAAACGCTTAAAAACGGATAGGGTGCGGCAGCCCATTTGCAGCGGGAGGACCCCAATGAGGGGGTGGTCTAATAGCCAAGCACTACGGTGTTTTCGATGCGGATTCCGAACTTTTTGGGGATATAAATGCCGGGTTCGATTGTGAAGGCCATCCCCCGGCGCAGCTTTTCCTTCCCGAGGCTCCCGCCGTCGTGCACGTCAAGCCCGACGAAATGTCCCAGTGAAAGCCCCGTGGCGGCGTGGGAATATTTCTCAAAGCCGTGTTGTTTGATTACGTCGAGCGCGATTTTCTCCAGCTTCTCCCCCCCAACTCCGGGTTTCGCCGCCTTCATTACGGCCTTGAAGCTTTCTTCCACCGCTTCGAAAGCGTCGAGAAATTGCTGGTCGAGAGTGCCGTTTGCGTAAGTGCGGGTGTAGTCGCTGCAGTAGTTGCCAACGCGGCAGCCCCAGTCGATGAGCACCGGCTCGCGGGAAGAAATCTTTTTGGACGAAGTGGCATTGTGGAAAAACGCGCTTCTCCCGCCCGAAAGCACCATCGGCGGGAACGCGTCAAGCGCCGCGCCGTTCTTCCTTGCGCGAAGTTCCATCCACCCCGCGATTTCATGCTCGGTCCTTCCCGCAAAGCCGGCCTTTTCCAATCCCATCTCTCCCGCAACCTCGTGCTCCGTCTTTCCCGCAAAACCTCCGTCTTCAAACCCCGCAACGCATTTGAGCGCGATGGAGCAGGATTTCCTGATGCACGCAAGTTCCCGGCCGTCCTTCAGCAGCCTCAGCCTTGAAAGCTCGGCACCGACGGGAACGAGTTCGGTTTTCAGTTTCTTCCGCGCCCTAAGCGCCGCGCCTGCGGAGTGCGAAACGTCATCCACCCCCAGGCGCTTCACTTTCTCTTTTTTGAGGATTTCGGAAATCTTCTCCCGCGCGCCCTTTATGGGAAGGCTTGAGCCGAAGACATTTTCGTGCGCCTCGGGCTCGAGGGAGAAAATTGTCGAGGAGGCTCGCGTCAGGACTAAAAGCGCTGGAAACGTCTCCTCGCCGGAGTAGTAGAAGCAGTTGGCGTCAAACCCTTCAAGTGCGCTTAGAATCAGGGCGTCGCAACCCCATTTCCTCAAGCTGCGCTGGAGTTTTCCGATCCTTTTTGCAAAATCGAACATCAAGTGCGTGCACCCGGATTCCAATCGGCTAATTTCAATCGGCGGTATTGTTATTCACCCCGACTTTTTATTACCGACATCAAAATCAATTCCTTCGCCATGCGGTTTTTTGGCAGCGGGCAGCCGTGCCACATCCTTTATTTTTCCCGCAACAGCATCAATTCTTCTGCCATGCGGTTTTTGACCGTCACGCTTTTAGCCACCAAGCCCCTAACAGTTTCCGGTGGTTTTCAGATGCTTTCCAAACTCGAGCTTCACAAACTGGGCGGGCAGGTTGTCAAGTCGATGCTTATCGGCCGCAGGCCCAACCGCGAGGGGATCGCCCGCGCAAAGACTCACTTTCGCGGTGCCGAGGCGTTTTTCAAGAACTTCAACGGCAGGACTATGAGCCTCAAGGAGTTGCAGTCCCACGGCTTGAGCGCCAAGCTGGTCGAGAAGTTTTGCGACCCCGATTACGGCCCGCTTTTCTCAAAGAGTGGACGCAAGTGGCTCGTGCGGGGGGACATCGGCGAGTCCGTGCGCCTGCGCTACCACCCCGGGAACTGGCCGCTTGCGCGTGAGATCATCCTCGCGGCCGCGCGGCGGGGGGCTCACGTGGCCCACACTTCCGGCTCGAGCGGGTTTGACCGCGAGCTTCTCCTCGCAACCCCCACGGCGGCGCTTGAGGACTTCACCCGGATGGGCAAGGCAACGCTTAAGACCGTCGACGTGACGATTTACCTCGAGAACGAGGACGACCCCGAGTGGAAAAAGGGAATGCCGCGGGGGAAGCTTTCAGCAGGGCAGGCCGCGGCCCAGAAGGCGCACGAGATTCTCGATTCGCGGGGGGTGAAGTGGCTCTACATAGGCTGGCCGTTTGCGCTTACCGCAAGGAGGTTCGGCGTTTCGGCCTCGTGGTATGAAAAGATGCTTTTCGATTCCCTCAGGGAAAGCTTTTCCGCCCGCACGCGCAGGCTGGTGGCGTTTTACTTCAACGCGCTGAACAAGGGCAGCAAGGTGCGCATCGTGCACAACGACGGGACCGACCTCTCGTTCAGCATCAAGGGCCGGCCCGGGCTCAAGGACGTGGGCTGCATCACGCAGGAAGAGCTTGACGCGGGAGACACGGGCCTGAACATCCCAAGCGGCGAGGCGTTCATCGCCCCGATTGAAGGCAGCGCAGAGGGCGTGATAAAATTCGGGAAGATTCTCGCAATCGGCCACGGGTTTGTAGAGAATCTCCAGCTACACTTCCACAAGGGCCGCGTTGAGCGCTACTCCGCGAGCAGGAACGAAAAATACTTCGCCGAATACCTCGAGGAAAACACTCCTTCGACAAGGATGCTTGCCGAACTCGGCATCGGCTGCAACCACGGGGCGAAATACTGCGGTTACATCCTCACCGACGAGAAAATCGCGGGCACCATCCACCTCGCAATCGGCAACAACACCGGAAGCTACCACGGCAGGAACAAGGCATCGGGCCACCTCGACATGGTCAAGGACATGAAGGGCGGCGTGATGCTTTTCGACGGCAAGGCCGTGATGAAAGACGGAAAGCCGTGCTGGCAAAAAACCGCGGCAGGGTGAAATCAAATGAAACCATCAAAGCTCGACTTGATTCTTGCCCTCGCGCAGAGGGGCGCCGCCGAAGGCAGCGTGGCCGGGACCACCGTGCAGCTGGCGGGGGAGTTGGGCGTTTCGCAGCAGACTGCTTCCCGCTGGGTGGCGGAGCTGCGGAAGGAGGGTTTTGTGGAGAAAACTTCCTCGGGGTTCAGGTTGAGCAAGAGCGCGGTTGAAAAGCTTTCCAAATTCTCTTCGGCGCTTTCTTCAGGCGCGAACGGCCGGACCGTCATCGAAGGGGAAGTGGCGGAGGGCGTGCACGACGGCGCGTATTACCTCTCAATTCCGCATTACCGGAATTCAATCAGGAAGCTTCTCGGTTTCGTCCCGTATGCCGGGACGCTGAACCTCAAACTTCTCGGCGATGCCGATGTCGAGGCGCGCAAAAAACTTGAAGCTTCCCCCGGCCTCGCAATCCCGGAAAAGAAGGAGGGAAAGAGGTTCTACGGGGCGGTCAAGTGCTTTCCCGCAACCCTTTCGAAGGGAAGAATCATGGCGGCAGTGATAATGCCCGTAAAGACCCACCATCCCAAGGAAGTGCTTGAGGTGATTGCGCCCGTTTACCTTCGGGGGGCGATGAAACTCAGGAACGGCTCAGCAGTCCCGGTGACGCTGGAGAAATAGGAAATCGTACTGCCGGAAAATCCCGTTTGATGTTCTGGTTTCTCCAAAAAAAGCTCATCGTTTCCTTATCGTAAAAACCGCGTTGTCCCCCACCGTCTGGACGCTTGCATTGCCAAAGCCGATTTCAACGCCGCTTTCGAATGCGGGAGTGCCCTCGCCAAGAATTTTAGGCGCGATTGCCAAGACGCACTCGTCGTAAAGCCCCTCGCGAACGACGCTTGAGGCGATTTTCCTCCCGCCCTCAACAAGCACGCTTGTGATTTTCATTTCTCCAAGCGTTGCAAAAACCCGCTCCAAGTTCAATCTGTCGCCATCTTCCCCGGCCTCGGTTTCAATGATTCGGATTCCCCTTTTTTCAAGCGCCTTTCGCTTATTTCCATCCGCATTCCTGAGGCAGAAGACGGCGCAGTTGGCGTCGTTAAAAACCTTGGAATTGACGGGCGATTCGAGATTGCAATCCACAATCGCCCTCAGCGGGTCGCGCCCCTGCGGCATTCTGCACGTGAGCCGGGGGTTGTCGGTGATGACCGTTCCGGAGCCAACCAGAATCGCGTCGCAGTCGTTGCGCAGCTTCTGCACCATCCCCGCGAATTGCGGGTTGGAAATTGAACTTGTTTCAGGCGACCAGATTTTCCCGTCGAGGCTCACGGCCATCTTGAGAATCACGTATGGCCGTTTGGTCCGGACGAATTTGAAGAAGAACTTGTTCGCCTCCCCAGCATCATCCTCGCAAATCCCCTCGACCACTTCAACCCCGGCTTGCTTGAGAAGTTCGATTCCTTTTCCCGCAACATTGGGGTTTGGGTCGCGCACTGCAACGAACACGCGCTTCACTCCGGCCTTCACAACCGCCTCGGCGCAAGACGGCGTTTTCTTCCCTTCAAAACGCACGCACGGCTCGAGGGTTACGTAGGCGTCAGCCCCCGCGGCCTCAGCTCCGGCTTTGCCAAGGGCGTCCGCCTCCGCATGGGGCCCGCCGAACTTCCCGTGAAATCCCCCGGCAATTATCCTGCCGCCCTTTGCAATGACGCACCCCACGAGGGGGTTGGGGCTCACCCTGCCGCATCCTTGGAGTGCGAGCTCAAGGGCGCGGCGCATGAACTTCTCATCCGAATCATTAATTGTGAAGTTAGGCACTACGATCTCCCTTTTTTTTCCCGAATCTCAGTTAGGCACTACGACAAATCTTTCCCAGCTTGCCGGCAGCAAATTGTTTTCCCTTCCAATTTCCTGAATTTCTCAAAACCATGAGGCCGCTCAGATCAGGTGCCCCAGCTTTTCCCTTTTCGTCCTGAGGTATTCGGCGTTGTTGGCGCTTGGGGCGATTGGAATCGGCACGCGGCTCTCCACTTTCACGCCGTTGGCCTTCATCCCCGATTCCTTCTTTGGGTTGTTGGTGAGGAGGCGGATGCCCTTCACCCCCAGTTCAGCTAGGATGATGGCCGCGGGCCGGTAATCTCGTGAGTCGATGGGAAGGCCGAGCTTGAGGTTTGCCTCCACCGTGTCCAGCCCCTTTTCCTGCAGCGCGTATGCCCTCACCTTGTTGAACAGGCCGATTCCCCTCCCTTCCTGCATGAGGTAGATGATGATTCCCGTCCCTTCCCTCCCGATCAGTTCCATGCTTTTCTCAAGCTGCTCGCGGCAGTCGCAGCGCAGGGAGCAGAACGCGTCGCCGGTGAGGCATTGGGAGTGCACGCGGCAGAGCACCCCGCCCTTTCCCGACACTTCGCCCTTCACCAGCGCCACGCTGTCCTTGCAGGCGTCCGCGCCCTGGAACACGACGATGTTAAACTCGCCGAATCTGGTCGGGAGCCTTGCCTCTGCCTTTTCCATTTCCAATCCGCTTTTCATCGTTCCCACCTGCCTTCCGTCCCGTTTCTCCTCACTTCCAGTCAGCTTTTCATCGTTCCCACCTGCTTTCGGCCCTGATTCTCCTCACTTCCCTCACCTGCGCCACCGCCGCGTCAACCGCCCGCGCCGCATATTCTTTGGAGCGCTCAAGGGCCGCGGCGTAAGTGGCGTTTGGCCCGATTATCCCGAGTGCAACGGGCTTGTTGTGCTCGAGGGCCAATGACGCGAGTGCGTTGGCGCACGAGGCTGCGATAATCCGGTCGTGGTCGGTCCCGCCCTTCACGATTGCGCCCAGCACCACCACCGCGTCGGACTTGCGAAGTTCCAAAAGCGTCTTGGCGGCCAGGGGCGCGTCAAAAGCGCCCGGTGCCGTCATCACCCTTCCCGCCCTCGCGCCGATTTTGGCGCAATGCGCCTTCGCCTCCTGCAGCATCGGGCCCGTAATCCCTTCGTTGAACTGGCAGCAGACGATGTCGAGGGTGATTTCATCGCCGGCGTGCGAGGCAGTTCCAGCGTGCCCGCTTCCCTGGCGTATTCCCCTTCCGGCATTTTCAGAGAGCCCTTGGGGGTTGGTGGCGAGAACCACGGCGTTTGCGGCGTGCTTGGCCGCCCTGTCCCTGCAAATGTCCGCCAGCTCGCTTTCGCTTGCCGCCTCGCGTTCAAAGACGAACGCTTCGATGATGTGCTTTCCGCTTGCGATTTTGGCCATCTGGATTCCCATCGACGCCTCGTGGGCGCACTGCATGTCAATGTCGGCCCCTCCCACCATCCCGAGTGCGATGCAAAGGTCGCAGCCCCCGTCAAGCAAACGCTTGCACTCGGCGGCAAGGTCCTTGATTCCCGGGACGGTGGAGCGCCCAATGGCCACTTCCGGATGTTTCTCCAACTCCCCAAGCGCAAACGCGGCCATGTCCACGCGCGCGAAGGTGGTGTCAACAACCCCTATTTTCGCCATCATACCAACTCCAATCCCCCGCTCGCCATTTTCTACCTTAAATTTGCCATCATGCCCTGAAACTACAATTCCGCGCTTTCCAGCTCCTCCCCGCAAATGAGATGAAGCCCGTTTTTTTTCGCGTATTTCCCCGCATCCGCCAAGGCCAGTGCGCCGTGGGTTTTCGAGTCGAGCATCTCGCACACCATCACCGCAGGCGGCATTCCCGCCATTTTCGCGAGCTTGATTGACAATTCTGTGTGTCCCCTCCTCTTGCCTTCCGGCCTCGCCACGAGAAGGGGGACGTGGCCGGGCGAGTAGAACTTTCCCGCGAACTCCCTCTTGATGGGGTTTACGGCAATATCCGCGATCTCGCGTATGGTTTCGCTGCGGTCGGCATCGGTGATTCCCGTGAAGGTTTTTCGGCTGTTTACCCAGGCGGAGAATGCAGTGGAATCGCCGTAAGGCGTTTTCCGTATCGTAAGCCCTCCCATACCCGCACGCCTGAGGATATCGTCCGCGTAAGGCAGGCCCAGCTTTCCACCCACTTCGCTTGATAGCGCCACGCAGATGAGCCCGCCGGCATCCCGCCTCGCCAGCGCCACCATTCCCGGGGCGGCGTGCACAGCGCTCACCACCATGTCAACCTCGCCCTCGCGCGTTGGGGAGTCGAAAAGAAGGATGGGTTTCCCCTTCCGAAAATCGGAGAGGGCTGCCCTCAGTTCGTGGTCCATCTTCCATTAAGTTCGTGCCCGGGGCGCTTAATATCATTTACGCAAAAACAGGTATTTACCCAAAAATAAGTAGGCCGCCTACGTCACGACTTCCGCCGGCCTGCCTCCGCCCGCGGCCGCCACCACGAAATTCCCCTCCCTCACCAGCTTTCCCCGGAGGTACACCTGCAATATCCCGCCCCGCAGTTCCATGCCGTCGTATGCGCTCCATCCGCATTTGGAATGCATCTCCCCCCCGTCCACCACGGCCGTGCCGTCGAGGGTGAGGAGCACGAAGTCGGCATCCTTCCCCTTCTCGATCCTTCCCTTGTGCCTCAGCGCGAAGATGCGGCTGGGGCTGGTGCAGCACGCCTCGGCAATCCTCTCCAATTTCAACTCCCCCTTCGCAGCCGCATTGATGAGAAGAGGAAGCATCGTCTCCACGCCCGGCATTCCGCTGGGCGCGCTCCAGTAGTCGCCATCCTTTTCCGCCTTGAGGTGCGGCGCGTGGTCGCTTGCCACGCAGTCAATCACCCCCTCAACCAGCGCCTGCCTCAGCGCGGCCGCATCGTCGGCGCTTCGCAGCGGCGGATTGACTTTGGCGAAGTTGCCCAGCCTCCTCGCGTCGTCTTCGGTGAGGAAAAGATGGTGGGGCGCGGCTTCGGCCGTCACGTGCAGCCCCCCGGCCTTTGCCTTGCGGATTTCCCCGGCCTCCTCCCCGGTGCTCGCGTGGCAGACGTGCAAGTGCCTTCCCTTCGCCTCCCCGAGAATCGCGAGGGCCTTCTGCACCGCGGCGGCAGCCGCGATTGGCGGCCTTGCCTTGTTGTGGATTTCGGCGCCCGCAAAGTCGCCCAGTTCGTTCCTGAATCTCTCCTCGTAAAAAGCCACTACCGCCGCGTCTTCCGCGTGGATGCAGAGGGGTTTTCTCGCCTGCCTCAAGTGCTCCAGGAGCGCCCCGGGGGAATCGAGAAGCATCCTTCCCGTCGAAGGCCCCATGAACGCCTTGAGGCCCGCCACGTCCTTCTCCAGTAGCGCACCCTTCGCCTCGGCGTGGTTATCGTTGGTCGCGCCGAAGAAAAACGCGTAGTCGCAAGCCGATTTTTTTGCAGCCTCGGCCCTTTTCGCCTTGAGGCCCTCCATAGTGGTTGTCGGCGGGTTCGTGTTGGGCATGTCGATTATCGTGGTAACGCCCCCCGCAAGCGCGGAGGTGGTGCCGGTGAAAAAGTCTTCCTTAGCAGTGAGGCCCGGGTCGCGCATGTGGGTGTGGCAGTCTATGAGGCCCGCAAGCAGGTACGCGCCCTGGGCGTCAACCGTTTCCTCGCCCTGCGCCCCTATGGTCTTGCCAACCTGCTCGATGAGCCCGGCGGAATCGTCGAACTGGACGCAACCTTCCACAATCCCGTCGGGAAAGACGATTCGTGCGTTCCTGATTATCATTTCACTGTCCCAAGCAAATTGTCCTAACCGTGCATGCTCCAATGCCTCGACGAAATCGCGGCTTGTGGCAGTGCTACCATCGGATTTTGTTCCCCATCGTGTCGCGGTGGCAGATGCCGAACTCCTCCAATTTGAAGGCGGCCCTTGAATTATAAACCGGCCCGCCCTGGCAGACGAGGCCCCCTCCAGCGTCGCACTTTCCGCAAATGCCGATTCCGCATCCCATGAAGCGCTCGAGGGAAAGCTGGCAGGCCATGTCCTCCTTCTGCGCAACTGCCGCCAGTGCGTGCATCATCATTTCGGGGCCGCAGGCATACGCGCAGTCAAATTTCTCCCCCGCGTCAAGAAGCTGCCTCACCGCGTCAATGGCGGTCCCCTTCACCCCCCCGCTGCCGTCGTCGGTTGCCACGACGGTCTTCACTCCCAATTTCGCGAAATCCCCCTCAAAAATGACATCGTCCCTTTTCCTCGCGCCAACCACCATCACCGGCTCCACGCCTTTTCCCTTAGCAACGCGGGCGAGAAAATGCAGCGCGGCCACGCCATAACCCCCGCCTACCAAAATGATTTTTTTCGCCCCCGTTGGAATGGCAAACGAATTCCCAAGGGGCGCGCGGAAGGAAATTTTGTCCCCCGCCCCAAGCCCGTGGAGTTTGGAGCTGAAAGGCCCTACCTTGGCAACCGAGAACGTCAGGGGGTCGTCGTTCACGATGCACATCGGCTTCTCGTCCATCCCCGGAATCCACACCATCGCAAACTGGCCGGGCCTCGCCTCCACCCCGCAGTCGAGCACGAACGTTTTCACGCGGTAGTTCTCCTGCCGCACTTCGGCAATCTTGGCAGTGGCATAACCAAACCTCGTCCTTTCCTGAGCTTCCATTATCCCAACCCATCTCCTCATCCGTGCGCCATTCCAACCAATTCCCGCGCTTTGGAATATCCATTCTTCTCCATCAGTTCTTCCATTTCCCTGCACACTTCGCGAAAGACATTCATTCCGCGAGTGTACGCTGCAGTTCCAATTCCAACCGCGCTTGCGCCCGCCATCATCATCTCAATCGCGTCCGCCCCGTTAGCCACCCCGCCCGTCCCGATGATTGGAACTTTTCCCTCAAGCTTTCCGTAAATGTCGTAAACGCACCTCACCGCAAGCGGCTTGAGAGCAGGCCCGCTTATCCCGCCGGCCTTGTTCGCGAGGATGGGCCTCGCCCGGGAAATGTCAATCGCCATTCCTGGCCCGGCCGTGTTGACGGCGGTGATGCCGTCCGCCCCCGCCTCGACGCAGGCGGCCGCGATTGACGCGATGTCAGGAGCGCTGGGCGAGAGCTTTGCAAAAACGGGGATGGACTTGGGCACGGAATTGCGCGCCTCCTCCACCGCCTTTGCCGCGTCGCGTTCGTTGAGGCAGAAAAGCGCGCCGAACTCGCCCTCAACGTTGGGGCACGACTCGTCAAGCTCAATCGCGTCGGGTTTTGCCCTCGCGATGAGCGCGGCGCACTCGCCGAATTCCTTCGCAGTCGAGGCGAACACGCTTGCAATCATCGGCTTCCCGCATAACTTGCGGTAATGTGCAATTTCCTCGACCTTCTCCTCGACCCCGGGGTTGCTAAGGCCCACCGCGTTGAGCATCCAGCCGCCTTCCGCAATTGCGTCGACCACGATGGGGTTGGGGTGGCCCCCCCGCGGCTTGATGCTTGCGCTTTTGGAGGTGATTGCGCCCGCGCCCCCCTCGTTCGCCACGGACGCCATCAGCGCGCCCGTAGTGCCTAAAATGCCGCTTGCGAGCACCGTGGGATTCTCAAGCTTGGCACCCAGCAGGTTCGTGGACAGGTCGATTCCGGGCATATGCCTATTCGTCAACCCCTATACTGTTTGGATGCATTCAAACGCTCCTGATGGCATCGTTCTTCATTTCTCCATTAATGTCCTCAATTGCCCAATGGGTTCTTTGGCGTCCTTCGATTTGAAGAGGTAACTTCCGGCAACGAACGAGTGCGCACCCGCGAGGGCGCATTGTTTTGCGGTGTGCGCATTGATTCCGCCGTCCATCTCGATTTCCCGCTCGAGGCCGTAATTGCCGAGCAGCGAGGAGACTTGGGCAACTTTCTCCGGGCTCTCGGCGATGAAATCCTGCCCGGCCCAGCCGGGGTTGACGCTCATGACGAGTATGATGCCGTTTCCTTCAAGCATTTCCCGCGAAAGCCGCTCGACCGGCGTGGCCGGGTTGATTGCGATTCCTGCAACTGAATTGCTTTTGGAAATTATTGACGCGGTTTTCTCCATCTCTTTCTCGTTTCCCGTTTCCCGGTGGTAGATTATCCTCTGCGCACCGGCCTTGGCGTATTCCCCGACGCTTTCCCACGGCCTTTGCACCATGAGGTGCGCCTCAATCCCGATGCGAACTTGGTTTGCAAGCTTTCTCACGGTCTCCACGCCGTAATGCACGGGCGGGACGAACTTCCCGTCCATCACGTCAACGTGGATGAAATCCGCGCCCGCCTTCTCCATTCGCTGCGCTTCTTCCGCCAACCTCCCCTGGTCGGCCGCGAGGATTGATGCGCAAATATGCCTAGCCATGAGATTCACGCGCAGTATTTCCTCCAGTATTGCTCCCACGCGGAAAGCACGGCGGGGGAGAGCGTGCCCTTCACCTGGGAGAAGATGTCATGCATCGTGATTATCGAGACGGTCCTGATTCCCAGTTCCTTCTCGAGCGTTTGCACCGCAGTGAGCGGCCCGACATTTTCGGCATCGCCGCTTTTTTCCATCCTGTCAACGGCGATGACCATTCCCGCAATCTCAAACCCCTCGAGCGCCTTCAATTTCTCAAGCGAATCGTACTTGGCCTTGCCTGTGGTGATCACGTCGTCGACCAGGAGGATTTTTCCGCCCTTCCTCCACGCGCCCGCGCCCACGATTGCCTTGTCGGCCGAAGCGTCGCCGTACGCCTTCTCCTCCTTCCGGTCGTAGAGCAGAGACGCGTTCTTGCCGAACTTCTCGAAAAGCGCCGAGCAGGTGAGCGCGGCTATGGGAATCCCCTTGTAAGCGGGTCCGAAGACGTAATCGAATTCGCCTATTTTTCCAGACTCCACCCCTTCCATCGCCGCCTGCGCGAATGCGCGGCCCAAAAACGCGGACGACTCACCGTCGCTGAGCGCGCCTATGTTGATGAAATTGGGCGAGCGCCTTCCGCTCTTGAATGTGAAAAAATCCGATTCGCCTTTCGCGATTTTAAGCGCGCCTTTCCTGAGCAAAAGTTCCACGAGTCCCTTTTGAATATTCGAGTCTTGAGCCAACAGAACGCACCCGATCAATCTATTTCTTCTTCAGCCCGTTGAGCGTGTCCCTGATTCTCTTCGCTTCCTTTCCCGGTTCGGGGGAGTAAATCGTCTCGCGCGAGGAGTTCACGATGATTTTCCCCCCCAGCTCAACCGCGGCTTTGCCATCCCCGCCCTGCGCGCCCATTCCGGGGACGAGGATGACTCGCTCCTCCCCGATGGTCTTCCTTATTTCCATCCATTCTTCGCGGGTGGTGCCGGTAGCGCCGACCACGCAGCCATCAGCCCCGCTTTGCGCAACCTTGCCGGCAATCCATTCGTAGCCCCTGAGGCCGCCGATTTGGGCGTCGCGCATGAAGAAGTGCGCCTCGGGGTTGCTCGTGAGCGTCAGGACGATGATTCCAACCCCCAGCTCGCGGCCGTACTTGGCCGTTTCCTCCACGTTGCCGGCAAATGGCGAGGCCGTGATTGCGTCAAAACCCGCCTTGGCCGCCCAGTGGATTGACGCGCGGTTGGTCGCGCCGATGTCGGAGAGCTTCACGTCAAGAATGTTTTGCACCCCGGCTTTATGCACCTCCCCGTTGAGCTCCTGCATCTGCCCAAGGGAAAAAGGCAGGATGTATTGTAAATTGGTCTTGAACGCGCAGGCGTATTGCGAGGTTTGCCCTATGATGCCCTTGCAGAATTGGAGAAGCCCCTCCGCCTCGCCTTCAGGATGGGACAAATATTCTTGCGGCACGCACGCGTCGCGCCTCATTTCAGGCGTTGCGGGGTCGAGCCCCACGCAGAGCATGCTCCCTTTCTGTTCCATTGCGGAATCGAGTGCGGAGAGGAATTTGGAGGTCATGCTGATATTCTCCACATTTTGGGTCTCAATGGCTTCAAAGGCACTTTCAGAGTGCTTTTGGTCTAAAACCGTAAAAATCAATTTTTCTCGAACAGTTCGCTTATCGAAAGGTCGAGATGAATCCGCCTTATTGATTCTGCAAGCAGGTGCGCGACTGAAAGGGGGATTATTTTCGGGTGGGGTTTTTTCAGCGGGATGGTGTTTGTCACGAGCAGTTTTTCGATGTTCGACCCCGCCACCCTTGCGACCGCGTCGCCGCTGAGCACAGCGTGGGTGCAGCAGGCAAGCACGCGCCTTGCGCCCTTATCCTTCAGCGCCTTGGCCGCCCCGCAGAGCGAGCCTCCCGTGTCGACGATGTCGTCAAGAAGTATGCAGGTCCTTCCCTCCACTTCCCCCACCACGCTGGCCACTTCCGACTCGTTGGGCCTGGGGCGTTTCTTGTCGATGATTGCCAGTTCAGAGTGCAGCAGCCTCGCGAGGTTGCGCGCGCGCTTCACCCCTCCCACGTCGGGAGACACCACGGTAATCCCTTCGCCTTCAAGCCCCTCGGCCTTGAGGTAGTCGGCGAAGATGGCGTTTGCCGAGAGGTTGTCAACCGGGATTGAGAAAAAGCCCGTAATGGGGTTGGAGTGCAGGTCGATGCTCACAATCGCGGTTGCGCCGGCAAGCTGGAGAAGGTCGGCAACAAGCCGGGCGCTGATTGGGGAGCGGCCGATTAGGCGGTCCTGCCTGGAGTAGCCGAAATAGGGGATGACCACCACCACCCGCCTTGCGCTCACGCGCTTGGCGCAGTCGATGAGGAAAGCCAGTTCCAGAAGCATGTCGTTCACTGGCGTGCAGGTGCTTTGGATGATGAAAACGTCCTTGCCGCGCAGGCTTTCGGCCACGATGACGCTGGTCTCGCCGTCGGCGAATTTCTTCAGCTCAACGGCGCAGAGGGGAAGCCCGAGTTTCCCCGTGATTTCCCTGCAAAGGCCGGGGTTGGAACTGCCTGGAATGAGTGCAACGGCTCCCGAACTGCCGATTGCCAAATCGGATTTGGGCGTTGGGCCCCTGCCTTCCGTCCTGCCTGCCATAGGAACTAGTTAGCCCTCCTCAAGCTTAAAAACCGCACTTTCCCCCGCCTGTGTTTTATTCCTTTGGCCGTCCAACAATATTGCGGATTCGGTTTTTTTTTCCCTCCTCTCCCGTCCCAGGTCCACACGATTGCGGCGCTCGATTCAAATGACCTCCATAATCTGCGCAGGCTCGATTGCCCTTGACACCATCCGCACGCCATTGCGGACTGTAGAGCGCGTGTTGGGCGGCGCGGCAAGTTTCTTTTCCCTCAGCGCCAGCTTTTTCGCCCCCGTGAGCCTGCTGGGGGTGGTGGGTAGCGACTTTCCCCCAGGCTATTTGCAGAGGCTTTCGGGCCGCAAGGGAATCGACGCAAGCGGCGTGGTGCGCAGCCGGGAGAAATCGCCTTTTTTTGACATGAGCTTCGACCACTCCCTCCACACGCGCACGGTCAACGCCAGCGAGCTGAACTGCCTCGCCAGTTACGTTCCGGAAGTTCCCAAGAGGCTTGGGCAGAAGAATTCGCTTCTCTACCTCGCCACGATGCTTCCCGCACACCAGCTCAGGATACTGAAGCAAGCGGCCAAAAACCGGCTTTGCGTGATGGACACGATTTCGTATTACATCGAGAACGACGTTGAGGATCTGAAGAAGACCGTCTCGGCAGTCGACGGCATCGTGCTCAACGACGCCGAGGCGCGGATGCTTTCGCAGGAGGGCAACCTCCTCAAGGCCGGCAGGAAAATCCTGGCAATGGGCCCTCGGTTTCTCGCAATCAAGAAGGGCGAGCACGGCAGCCTGCTTTTCTTCAACGGGGCGGTATATCCCTTTCCCGCATTTCCCCTCTACGACGTGGTGGACCCCACCGGCGCGGGCGACTCTTTCGCGGGGGGGTTGATGGGCTTCCTTGCAAAAAAACAGGCAACGAGGGAGAGGCTGCGGCTCAAGGACCTCAGGATGGCGATGGCATGCGCCACGGTGATGGGCAGCTTTGCGGTGGAGGACTTTTCAGTGGCCCGGCTCGAGTCAATCACTGCCAGGGACATAACCAAACGGTACGACGAGCTGGAGTCGGCAGTGCATTGGTAAAGGGACAAGCGAGAGAACTTCTTGGCCGTGGCATTCATGCTTTCCGCAAACGATTTTGCAATCGACGGGAAAACCTTCAGCCGCATTGCCCTGCTTTACCTTGGGGTGCAGGCCGCAATCTGGATAAAGGTGGGCGTCTATTTCTCGCTCTTCGGCAAGGGCGTGACGGCGGCATACGGCCATCTCGCCGACCCCTACGCGCTGCTCAACATCTACGGCCTTTTCCTCTCCTCCCCCGCGGTTTTCTTCGACGCCGTCTTCCACCAGGCTGCCCACGCCCTCATCGCGCTTTGCGTCTTCGCCCTCGCGCGCAATGGCAATAACGCAAGCCCCATTCCCCTACTGCCCCTCTTCGCCCTCGCGTCGCTCTTGCACAACGTCGGCTACTGGTTCACCGGCATCTTCCCCACTTGGCAATCGGCCTTCCTCGACTACCTGATGGACGTTTTTCTCCTCTATTTCTTCTTCTACCTATTCAAGGCGGCCGGCAAGCTCATTCCCCAATTGGGCAAAATCAGGATTCCCTGGCTTGAGCGGTCCAGCCAGAACTAGCCGACTCCTTCTTCCCCTCCCAACTGACTCAATAAAAACAAGCTCTCGCCCCAACATTAATGAAGGGGTTTTCGCGCCGGGGTGGCGGAACCCGGTCATCGCGCTGGTCTCGAAATGGCCTCAAGCCCACCGTTGGGCGCGTTGGTTTCTACCAACCGGCTTTCAAGGGAGAACCAGTGGACGCATAGTCCTTGCGAGTTCAAATCTCGTCCCCGGCGCTTTTTTTCCTCTATCTCCGATAAGGCGCCATTTGGCACTTTGGAAATAAGGTTGGGTGCGCCTATTTTTCTAGCGCGCTTGATTCAGGCTGAGGTAGTCGAGCAGGTCGAGGCGCAGGCTAACGTTCTCTCCGGACTTGTCCTCTAAATTTCTTATGAAGCCGCACTTCAAATAGAAGTCCACTTGTTTAGGGTAGGAATCGACGGTGACGAACCGGCAACCGATTTCCCGCGAGAGGCTGATAGCCTTGCCGATCGCTATCTTGACAAGGCTTGTTCCCACACCCCTTCCTTGAAAATCTGCGGAAACCCCCAGTCGTGCTATTTTCATCGCCGGATAGTCGGGATGAAGCTTCCCCTTGCCAAATTCGCCTTTCCTCTCTTCCATAGACAAGCGAATGGCGTCCGCGCATATGCTGAAAAAACCTATGGGGCTATTCTGGTAGAGGCAAACGTATGTTCTTGCGATGCCATTATGTTCATAAACTGGCGCGTCTTTCTTTAGAAAGTCGTTCAAGTCGCTGTCATCGCAGTTAAAAGTATCAAGCGAAACGCCCGGATTAAGCGCAGTGATCGTCAAATCATTTACCGGCAGGTGGTCCCTTGGCACTCCAACCGCCTAGAATTTGAATCTTGAGTAAAGCAAAAAGCATTCTTCGAGGAATTTCGCTTTTTCCGGGTCAGGATTTGCTTCCGTC
Organism: Microcaldota archaeon; assembly: GCA_016194335.1. Taxonomy (GTDB): domain Archaea; phylum Micrarchaeota; class Micrarchaeia; order Norongarragalinales; family UBA97; genus JACQBR01. Next base: position 100,565 of record JACQBR010000011.1, on the reverse strand, counting down.
CTGTGGGTAAGTTCGACGAACTTATCGGCGTCTTTGCCCTTCAATGTCGGCGTTGGTTCGATTGGCTTGGCCATATGGATTTCCTCAAGCGTAACAAACGAATCCGCGATTTCTTCCCATTTATGATATTTTGTTTTTGATGGTTAATAAGCACGTCGGAATAGTTCTACTCCCGTCTCCACCTTTGGATCACCTGGCTATCAATCTTGCCCGCCCCAAGGCTTTTCTTCACCAGCTTTTCCAGCTTCGCCGCGTCGAAGGGCCTGCAGGAAAACACGTCAACCGACGCCTCGCGCGTTGCGGGGAAAGTGTGGATGGAAATGTGGCTTTCGGCAATGACGACAAACCCGCTCACCCCGCCGGGGTCCGCCCCCCTCTGCGAGGGGGGGAGGCGGTGAACCACAGGCTCGCCGATTCGCGTCATTCCCACTTTGGATGGCAGTTCGCGCAGGAAGCGCCTCACGTAGTTCGCGTCAGCAAGCCTGTCGCGCCTGCAGTCGGAAAGGTCCATAATCAGGTGGGTGCCTTCGATCCTCGAGTCGGGAACCATCCGCCCAGCCAGCCATTCCGCGGCATGATAGCCGATGTCGAAAGAAAGCACTGCGAAGAAATAGGTGAAGTCGTTGAAGTATGCCGACGCTCCCAATGACGCGATTTCGAGCACGATGCGCGCCTTAAGGATTTTTGCGGTGATGTCGCGCCTGAACTCGGCAATGTCGCTCACCTTCTCGTCAACCGCCGCCGCGGCTATGAGCAGGATAAGCATCCAAACGTTCACTGCTGGCAGCCCAACAAGCGCAACCACCCCCAGCAGGCCCGCAATCGCGTACTGATGCGCCCGCCTGTCGATCTTCCCTCCCGCAAGCACGCCGAGGGTGATGGCAATCACGACGGTGGCAAACTGCGTTCCCCCCGTCGCGGCCAGCCCCCCGATAATCCCGTAGGCCAAGCCCATTGCCGAGTCGAGCCATCCGAGAGTGCGGGGCTTGATCCCGTCGTCAACGACGGCGTCGGTGAGCTTTGCAAGAAGGCCGGCCAGCCCCAGTGCGGCAATCGCGGGAATGAAGTCCATCGCAAACAATTAGGGCGGCCGCGCAATTTAAGCAGAACTCCTCGTGGGGTTGGGAGTGTTAGGCGCGTTATGCCGAACTCATTTTTGGAAGGGGGGGTAAGTCACGTTTTATAACCTGCGGATTTCCTTATCTTCACGCAATGGGCGCAAAACGCAGGGCGATTGGGAAAATTGCCGGGTCGGCAAGGCCCTACCTCGCCCCTTTTCTCTCCCTTCTCGCGGCATTCCTTTTCCTTTCCGTGCTACGTGCGAGCCTTTTTAGTGCAGTCGACGCGGACAAGCGCATCTGGTTTGAGCTTTCATTCCTCCTGCTTTCCGCCATTCTCGCCAACCTGCTCGTGGTCCATTTGCGCCAGCCCACGGTGATGGTCCTGCTCATCGTCGGGATGCTAATCAGCCCCGGTTCCGTTGCCTTGCTTTACCCCTTTCTTGCCGGGGGCGCCAACTACCTCGCTTCAATCGCCTTCGGCTTCGCTCCCTTTCCTTCAACAGTACCCCGTTTGGTTTCCAACGAGGGGATTGTGGCCGTCTTCGCCCAACTCGGCGCCATAATCCTCCTTTTCAAGATAGGCCTTGAGTGTGAATTTCACGGGATTTTCAACGTCAGGAATTTCGCCGTGGGCCTCCTTGGGGTCATCCTCCCGTTCGTCGCGGGATTCCACTACGCAACCCTCACTGGCCACCCGTTGGGCTACGCCGTGTTTTTGGCAGCGGCCCTTACGGCGACGAGCGTGGGCGTCACGGTGGCGGTGCTTTCCGAACTGAAGGTAATGGAAAGGGAGTTTGCCCGCGTGATTGTCGGCGCCGCGGTGATTGACGACGTGCTTGCGCTTCTGGTCCTTTCGCTCGTTCGCAACCTTCCCACGGGCCTTGATGCCGCGGCCCTCGCGCCCGTCGGACTCACCGCGCTTGCCGCCCTGGTTTTCATCGCAGGCGGTATAGCCATCGGCCGCTTCGTTGTGGAAAAGTATTTCAACGGGTCCCTAGGCGAGAAGGAATTCCTCGGCATTCTCGCCTACACCTTTGCCTACGCCTACGTTGCCGAGTTCATCGGCCTCTCCGCAATCGTCGGCGCGTTCATCGCCGGCCTCACGCTCAATTTCGGCACGAATTCGAAAGGGATTTTCGCCCTGTTCGCCCCGCTTGAATCGTTCTTCACGCCCATCTTCTTCATCTCGCTCGGGATGCTCCTCAACGTGACGGCGTTGGCCCAGAACATAGCCCCCATCATCGCAATCACGCTCATAGCGGCCTTAACGAAAGTCCTGGCGTGCTCTTTCGCTTCGGGAATTTCGGGAATGAAGTGGAAAGACAGCCTCACCGTGGGCATCGGCATGATTCCCCGCGGCGAAATCGCCCTCATCATCGGCCTCTACGGCCTCACCGCCCTCGGCCCCGACGGCAAGGCGATTCTCGGCCCCGCCGAATACGCCATCATCGCGTCAATGGCGTTCCTCACCACCGTGATGGTCCCGCCCCTGCTGACGAGGGTGGTTGGGAAGGATTCCGCCACCCCGAATTAGGAATTATCTCACTTCCCCTCGAAATGCCTCTGCGCCTCCTGCAGCCCGCGTTCCTTTCCCACGTCGAACCACGCCCCGCCGTAGACATACCCGACGAGCTTTCCCTTGTGCGCGATTGACGGAAGGAGGTCGCGCTCGAGGCTTGTTGGCGCCTTCTTCGGGATGAAGGAGAAGATTGCGGGGTCGCACGCGCACACTCCCGCATTCACGAGGTGGCTTTCCGCGCTTGCGGGCTTTTCCGAAAAATCAGTCACTCGCGAGCCGGACATTTTCGCCACGCCGAACGAGCGCGCCTTTTCCGCGTTTGCCAGCACGAGGGTTGCCAGGCCGCCGTTGGCGCGGTGGAACTGGTTGAGGTCGCAGAGGTCCAGGCCGTCGTAAAGCACGTCGGAATAGGAGAGCAGGAAAGGCTCGGAGAATCTCGCCTGCGCGAGCTTGAGGCACCCCGCGCTTCCCAGCCCGCTTTGCGCGTCTTCCCAAACGTAGGAAATCTTTATTCCCAATTGCTCGCCGTTCTGCAGCCGCGAAACTATCCTCTCCCCGCCGAATCCCACGATGATGACTGCCTCCTCGATGCCGTAGCGCTTCAGCTGCAGGAGCAGCCTTTCAATCACCGGAATGCCGCCCACTTCCACCAGCGGCTTGATTTCCCTCCCGCCCGGGCCCGAAAGCTCCTGCGCGCTCCCCCCGGCGAGGATGAGGGCCTTGCGAAGTTGGATGGAAGAAAGCGCGCGGCGCAGGAGCGTGTCGAACGCGTGGCTGCGGCTTTTCGCCCCTCCATTCTCCACCGTGGCGTCAACGGCCTTAAGCAGGCCCGATTCGATGGTGACCGTCACCCGTTCAAGAGGAACGCTGGCCATTTCAAAGGGGTTTACTCCGGCGAGCTTAAAATCGCTTTTGGCCCGGGCGGCTTTTGAGGCGAAGGGCTTTAATGTTATTTATTCATACTTCTTCATACTCCCAACCCTTTCTTCGGAAGCTCCTTAGCCTCGTCGGACTGCGGTCCTCCTGCGGCAGTCGCTTCCTTGAAAGCGTTGACGGAAAACGAGGTCTTTTCCCAAAATGCCCGGAGAGAAAGTCACCCTGAGCGTAATCAAGGCCGACGTCGGCGGCTTCGTGGGCCACAGCGCGATGCATCCCCACCTCCCAAAGCGGGCGAGGGCGATTCTTGCCGAGGAGAAGAAGGACGGCAAGGTGGCCGACTATTGCGTCACGCACTGCGGGGACGATTTGGAGCTCATACTCACCCACCGCAACGGCGAGGGCGACGAGGGCATCCACCGCCTCGCGTGGGAAGTTTTCCGTTCGGTTGCCGAAACCGCACGCGAGCTTGCGCTCTACGGCGCGGGGCAGGATTTGCTCAAGGCCGAGTTTGGAGGCAGCCTTGACGGCATGGGCCCAGGCGTTGCCGAAATCTCCTTTATCGAGAGGAAGAGCGAGCCGGTCCTGGTGTTCATGGCCGACAAGGCAAGGCGGGGCGTGTGGAACCTCCCCCTCTACAAGGTTTTTGCCGACCCGTTCAACACTCCCGGCCTCGTGATCGACAATTACATGCACGAGGGGTTCGAGTTCGAAATCCTCGACACGCAGGCGGGAAAGTCTGTGAGGATGCGCACGCCCGAGGAGTCTTACGACCTGCTTGCCCTCGCGGGCTTTTCAAGCAGGTTCATCGTGAAATCCATCTCAAAGCGCGACGGCACTCCCGCGGCGGTGAGCAGCGTCAGCCAGCTTAGCAAGATTGCGGGCCGCTATGTCGGCCACGAGGACCCCGCGCTGGTCGTGCGCGCGCAGGCGGGCCTTCCTTCCGTAGGGGAGATTCTCGAGGGCTTCTCCTTCCCCCACCTCGTGGAGGGATGGATGCGCGGCAGCCACATCGGCCCGCTGATGCCCGTGAGCGTCGCCCACTCCACGCCCACGCGTTTTGACGGCCCCCCGCGCGTAATCTGCCTGGGGTTCCAGCTTGCGGACGGGAAGTTGAGCGAGCCGCGCGACATGTTCGACGACATCTCCTTCGACACCGCGCGCAAGGCCGCGTCCGAAGCCGCCGACTACATCCGGCGCCACGGGCCGTTCGAGCCCCACAGGCTTGCAGACGAGAAGATGGAATATTCCACGCTTCCGGGCATCATCTCCAAACTCGCGCCCAGAATGTATTGACCGACCTCCTCGCAAGTGGGGCGGGCAGTGTTCTCGTCAGGCAGCGTAGCGGAAAATCCCTGTTGATTGCTTTTTATTTTTTTCCGCCAATTCCCTTCCTGAAGATTTTGAGGCCCTTGGCTGGTTACGGAAATTTCCCCTCCAATCTCAACCCAAGGACGGTGCATTTGCTTGCCATACTGGACTAAAATGCCGAGGCAGATTCTTCGCGTGAGGGGCAAGGGCGAGGAGCACAGCGACGAGCTTTTCTTCGCCATCATCGGCCTTGCTGCACTCGTCTTCGTTCTCTACCACCTGGCCAGTTCGCAGTAATAGCGGATTGCATAAATAATGGAACATTGCCAGCAATCCGCTAGTTGCAAATCGCACTTCTAAAGTTCCAGAATTAATGCGATTTGCTATAAGTTCCCGCCATCCCAAAAAAGTATTTTTCAGGCTTGATTTCCACTCTCTACCACCTGGCCGGGTCCGTCTGGGATTTTCACGCCTTACTCCAGGCCGGGCCTTGGTGAATCAGGCGCGCTTGAAGACCACGGTGGCCGCGTAAAGCAGGATTGCAAACACTGCTACCGCCGCAAGTGCGGTGAGGTAATCCTGGCCGGAGGGCGCGCCAGGCCGGGCCGTCCCCTGCTTCGCTCCGCCTGACGCCGCGCCGCCTTGCCTGACGCACTTTCCGTTGTCGCATTTGCCCGAGGCACATTGGGAGTTGGAGGTGCAGGAATTGCATGCCGCGTCCAATGCGGTAGTGAGGTTGGTTTTCGAAAACGCCATTCCCTCCCTCCCGCTGCCGCAGATTTCCCCAAAATCCGTATCGGACGGAAGCTTGGCGGCATCCCCGCTCCACACGGATGCGAAAACCTCCCCGTCGGAAAGCAGGGTGGAGGAGTAGCCGAGCCTGGAGAATTCCCATTTTTTTTCAGTTGAATTCATCACCCAGAGGTTCCACGCGAGGCAGCATCCGTTCTGGTTCCTGCACTGGCACCACGGGTCTGAAGCGGCGCATCCAAGGTCGCCCAATTTTGCAAGCGCCGAGCCGTACGGCCCCGCGGGGCTCCATTCGGTTTGGAGGCCTGTCTTCTCCAGCGCCTCCCTCGCGCTTGCGCCGTTTTGCACAGTGACGCAATAGGCGGCCGTAGTCCCGTTGGCGAACGACGCGACAACCCCCACCCTTGCCGTCTTGTTCGAAGGGGCGCACGATTGGTTCTCCCCGCCCGCGAGGTTTACAATCCCGGCTTGGGACATTGCCCAGGCGGCTATTGCCGTGTCCAGCGGGTTTGAGGCGTTTGAAAGCCGCGAGGGGTCTGAAAACCCGCCGTCCGCGTGCTGCTCCGAAGGAAGGTCCGATGCCGCAGAGCGCGCGTACGCGTTTTGGCCCCACTGCAAAAACGCCACGGCAGCCATCGACTGCGCGAATGGGGAGCCTGCATAGCACGAGATTGAGGAGTTCTGCAGGAATGAAATTCCATCCACGATGCGGTTGTTCTTCCGCTCCCCAGCGTCCGCAAGCGCGACGAGAACGAGGGCGGTGATCGATTCTGGATTGGGCCCGAGCGAGTAGAGGCCGGAGTGGGAAACGTTTGCCGTGAGGTTGAAGCCGCCGTCGGGATTCTGCAGCGAGTACAAATATGAGACGGCCTTGCTTCTCACCGTGTCGTCAAGCCGGGATGCCGCCGCCAGCCCCATAAGCGCCCACGCCGTGTCGACGCTGCTTTGCGAAGCCCCGCCGGCAGACGCGTCAAACCATCCCCGAAATCCCCGTTCCCCCCTCATGTCCCCCAATTTGCCAAGCGCCTTCTGTTCCGAGGGGCTTTCCGCGAGTTTGGACCCTTCCACCGCGTAAAGCACAATGCCGATTACGTCGCTCTCCGCGCTCGCCCCGTAAATCCAGTCGTTCCCGTTGGCCAGCTCGCGGTTGAGCAGCCTCGAGCGCGAGAACGAATATTCCGTCTCGCCCTCAAGGGAGTTTGATGCGAGGAGCGAAGGCGCGTCGGCAAGGGGGTTGGGAGAGGCCTGGTTGGCGTTGAGCTTGAGCCATTCGAGCGCCCTGAACGCGGGCGCGCCTGCGTTGGAGGGATTTGCGGCAAGAACCTGGGGGACGATTAGAAGGGCGATGAAAATGGCCGCGGTGTTCTTTCCCATTGTGCGTTCAGGCTCCCGCCGGTTTGCGGATTGTATTTTCATGCCCACAACTTCTTTAAGCACAGCGCACCGGCGATTGCGAGAAGGAAAAACATTCCTGCGGATGCAGGTGCGGTTCCCGCGGTTGCAAATCCCGTGGCGGGTTTGGGAGATTCGCTTTGGGGATTCGCTTCGGTTCTTGGCGGGAGTGCCGCGGCCAAGACCGCTTCCTTTTGCGGAATGTCCGCATCGCCGGAGATTATTCCAGCCGCATTGCTTTTGGGGATGCCAAGCGGGCCGGAAATCGCCCCTATCGGCTTTGGGTAAGATATAGCGCTCTGGGCATTTGGCGCCTTAGCGGGAAAACTTGATTTTCTTGCAACTGGCGCTTTCGGGGGAGTGCCTGGAGTTGCGGCAATTTTCATTTGGCCGGCGTTTTGCTCCGGGGAAGTTGACGGTGCATAGGACTTGTTTTCCGCCTGCGGGCCAGTTGCCGTTTTTTCATCTGACTTGTTTTCCGCCTGCAGGCCCGCAGTTTTACCGGCCGAATATCCCGTGAACGGCCTGACCCAGCCGTTTTTTTCCAGCCAGGCCCAGTCGGATTTCTTGCCGCAAATTTGCGGCCACTGCTCGTCCGGCCACGCCGCCTGGTAGGCGTTGATGCACGCGTTCCCCTGCAACAGGCCGGGCGTGCCGGATGCGGACGCGGGAGCGTCGCTTATCACCGGGCCGGTGTACGCCCCGTTGTAGTTCAGCTCAATGGCGTCCCCGTCGGAAACGAAGTAGCAGCTCATTCCCACCGGGGCACTCGCGCCTCCAGCCGCAAAATCCCAGTACGCCGAGTCGCGCGTGTAGTTGGCAATCACGCCGTTTACGGCCTCCGCAAAGAAGTTCTGCGTAACTTCGGGATGGCCGGGGCAGGCGAAAAAGCCCGTTGCGGGATAGTTCGTCCCCCCAAGGCTTGCGGCCTGCCTGAAGCATTTCTCCGCCTGGCCGCACGAGGCGTCGGCGGTTTGGGAAAAGTCCGTCCGTCCGGAGTTGGGCGGGAAATGGAATTTCACCGTGATGGATGCCGAGGCGAATGCGGCGAGAACGAGGATTGCCATGGACAGCGCAGCGTAGTTTTTCAAGCAAGCATCACCCACAAATTCCAGTTATTGGATGATTCATCCAATAGATATTTAACCGTTGCCCCCCAAACCCCCGTATGAGGAGTTCCGGGGAACTCGGCCGCTTCATCGCGTTCCTCCGCAAATATTCCCGGCCCAAGTTCGGGCCCGCGCCAGCTTTCGATTCCCTGGATTTGGTGCGGGCGTTCTGGACGGTTTGCAAGCGCCAGCCGATAAGCCGGCAGGAGTTGAGTTCCACGCTCGAGCTGGGCGAGGGGAGCGTGAGAAGCGCCATCAGGGCGCTTGCCTCCGCAGGGCTAGTGGAAGTTCGGAAAAGGGGCTGCATCCCCGCCAGGAGGGGCCGCGCCCTTTTCGGGCAACTCGCCTGCGTTGTAAGCCGCGTCTCCCCCGTGCGCGCAAGCGCAATCACTTTCGGCGAGCGCGCCGTGGGCGCCGTCGTGGCGGGAGGCGCTTCAAAGGTGAGAATGGGGCTTGAGGAGCGCGACGCCGCCTTGCGCGCGGGCGCTTCGGGCGCCACGGTCCTGGTCAGGAAGGGAAAGCTCCACCTCACGGGGAGTTTTGACGACAGGAATTTCATCACTCCCGACGTGGAGAAGGAAATCGAGTCCGTCCTCTCCCCCTGCGAGGGCGACGCGGTCATCCTGAGCTATTCCCCCCGCAAGCCCGGCGCAGAGAGGGGCGCGTGGGGCGCGGTTCTTGCGCTGATGGAGGGGATGTAGCCTTTTTTGGGGTGTCTTTGCTTGGGAAATAAAATTTTCATCGTTGCCATTCTTGTGGCAGTCCCGCTATTTGCCCTGGGTTGCGTTTCGCAAAGCCCCCCGCAGAATTTTTTGGGCACCCCGTTAGTTTCGCTCTGGGTCGACTTCGGCAACGGCACCATGCTTGGCGATGACGGCATTGCGTTTTCAAACCAGACTGCGCTTTCGCTTCTCGAAGGCGAGGCAAATAAGTGGGGAGTCAACGTTTACGAGCAATACTACGCCGCTTACGGCGAGACGCTCGTGACCGGCATCGGGCCGCTTCCAGACGGCGATGGGGGAAAGTATTGGGTATATCGCGTTGACGGGACGCTTCTTCCCGTGGGCGCGGACAAGGCGCATCTCAAGCCGGGCGATTCTGTAGTGTGGAGTTTTGAGAAAAGCCCTTACGGGTGAAAAAATTTGTTGCAGGCGGGCTGCGGTTGGTTAAATAGTTTTTGCAGGGCGTAAGGCTGTATCCAATGAACAAGCTCAGCTCCGATTTGGAGGACTCGTCAAAGTTCGGGCTGGTGCTACTGGGGTGCCTGCTCTTCCGCCTCATCCCATTCCGGCCTCCCAACTTCGAGCCGCTTCTGGCGTCGGGACTGCCGTTTGCCAAGAGGCACGGCCCCTTGGTGGCGGCGGTTTTTTCGTCCGCTTCCATTGCCGGCCTCGACATTGCGATGGGCAAGGTCGGCCTCTGGACGCTCTACACCGCTCTTGCCTACGGGCTCATCGGATTTGCAGCAGGCTCGTTCTTTTCCACCCGGCCTTCGGCAGGCGCACTTTCCTACGCGGCGTTCTCCATTCCGGCAACCCTGCTCTACGACGCGGTGACGATGCTCGCGTTCGGGATGCAGTTCAGCGTCCCGATGCCCCTGCTCGTGGCAGGACAGATTCCGTTCACGCTCATGCACCTCGCGGGCAATTTCCTCCTCTGCCTCGCCCTCACTCCCGCTCTCGAAAGGCATTTCTTGGATAAGAGATTCATTCATGGGGAGAGGCTCGCGTCGAAGAACTTCAATCTCAATTAATCCTGATGTCAGGTGCGTTCTGGCAAATGACCGACTACCTATACCTAAACGATTACTACCTGCAAACTTCCGAGGCGAAGGTTGCCGAGGTGCGCAACGGCACCGGCATCATTCTGGACCGCACTTGCTTCTACCCCGGGGGCGGGGGCCAGCCGTGCGACTTTGGGGCGATTGCCTGCAAAGGCGTGGATTACGCCATGGGTGAAGTGAGGAAGGAAAACGGCGAGGCGTTGCATATTGTGGATAAGCCCGGCTTGAACGTTGGGGAGGCTGTCGTCCTGCAAATCGACTGGCCGAGGCGCTATGCATTGATGCGCATGCACACCGCCGCGCACGTGCTGGGTTCGGTCGCGTTCCGCTCAGGCGCGCTCATCACAGGCAACCAGTTGGGCGTGGAGCAGTCGCGGTTCGACTTTTCATTCGAGAATTTCGACCGCGCCGCCTTTGACGCGGTGGTGGAAAAGGCCAACTCCTTCCTTTCGCAGCCCATTGGGGTGAAGAGCTACGACCTCCCCCGCGAGGAGGCGCTTGCCAACCCCGAGATGGTCAAGCTCGCCGGCGCCCTCCCTCCCAGCATTGCCATTTTGCACATCGTGGAGATTCCCGGCGTGGACATCCAGGCCGACGGGGGCACCCACGTGCGCAGCCTGAGCGAAGTGGGGCAAATAAAGCTGCTTAAAATCGAGAACAAGGGCGCGAAGAACAAGCGGGCGTATTTCGCACTGGCCTAGGGCTGAAAACCAGCGGAAGCAAACTTCAAACTGTCAAACTCAAGATCTGAATATGCGCTTCAAGGGGTGAAGTTCACGCATTAATTTAAGTCGGCTGACATATAACTTCGGTATGCCGAATTATCCCCCGTCGGAAACAGCCAAGCAGTTAGGTCATGAGCTAAGGAAGCTGAGGCTCAGACCTTTACTTGAGATGCCGATTTACGGGACTCCTTTTTACGCTGACATCGGCTTTCCTGACGTTAAGTTGTACATTGAAGTAAACGGGCCGCACCACCGGACTGAAGAGCGGGCCAGCCGTGATTATCGCCGCGATGCGACTTTAAGCGAGCGTGGGTGGAAAAAACGGGCCTTCACTGAAAAGGATGTCGACAGGGACGTTTTTGCCTGCGCGAAAATTATCGAGGCCGACTATTTAAAACTGAAGAACGGTAGCGAAGTCAAAACTCAAGAATCGCACATCGTGAACAAATCACGCTGGCTCTTAATCTTGGGCGCAGTCGTCTTACTGGCAGCAATTAGCGCAGTTATCCAAAACCTCAACATCGGGGGAAAAACTGAACCAAGCCCCACGCTAGAAACCGGCATCAAAAACACCTATCCAGTCGTAGGGACAATAGAACGAATGCAGGAACGGACGAGCCAAAATGGCGCTAATTTCTGGATACTGGCGGTTGCTGGAAAACTCTACTATGTTTGGGACGCCAGTATAGGAACGCGGCTGGAAGCAGGAAAAGCTTACCGGTTCACTGTAGAAAACGGACGATTCCCACGCATCGTCGCCGCTGAAATCAGCGAAACCGCAAAGGCGCGTGTTTAGGATTCTGGTTTTTGAAAAGACAAATGGTCATGTAAAGAATCTGCCGTCAGGCTCTTTGCCATTTCTTCCCCCTCGCCGCGAGCATTTCCGCCATTCCCTTCTCCATCTTCACTTTCGGTTCCCATTCCAGTTCCCTGCGCGCCTTTTCGATGGAGAACGCGCGGTCTTCGGCAATGGCGGAAATTTCCTCGGGGAAAATCGTCCGCCTTCCGGATATGAACCGCGCCCTCAGGCCGTCGACGGAGGCGGCGAGGTAGGCGAGCTGCTTGGGCGCGGATTTCGCCGGTGCGGGCACGCCCATGATGCGCGATGCGATTTCGTAAAGCCCCTTTTGGGTGACCTGCTCGCCCGAGGCGATGTTGTAGGCGCCCGACGTGTTCCTCTTCCCAAGGGCAAGCACCACCGCGGAGGCGACGTCGCTTGCGTGCACGAGGGCCACGCGGTTGTTCCCGTCGCCGATGAGCCTCGCCTTCCCTTCAATGAGGTCCACCGCGAATTTCTCGTACTGGCTCCAGAATGTCGAGCCGTAAATGGCGCACGGCCTCAACAGTATTACCGTTTCCAGCCCGCTTTTGCCGACGGCATTTTCCGCCTCGAGCTTGCTCTTGCCATAAGCCCCCGCGGGGTTCGTCGGGGCAGTCTCGTCAATGGGGCCGTAGGCAACCTTGCCGTAAACCGAGGTCGAAGAGACGTGCACGAGCCTCCTCACCCCAAGCGCCCGGCTTATCCCCGCGAAATTCCCCGCGGTTTTGCCGTTGCCTTCCATCATGGCGTCCGCCCCGGCCGAATAATCCACGCTCCCCGCGGCATTTATGGCCAAATCCTGCGTTCCGGCGCGGTTGATTGCGGCGGCCACGCCCTCCTGCCTTGAGAGGTCCGCCTGAAGGAGCTGGAAGTTTTTCGCCGGGAGAAAACCCAATTTCTCCCTCGCGCTTCCCGCGTCGCGCACGAGGAGGGTGAGTGCATAGCCCCGCGCAAGCAGGGCCGGGACCAACACCCGCCCGAGCTTTCCCGCGCCGCCGCTTAGCAGAATCCTCTCCATCGTTGGAATCACTGATTGTCAATAAGCCGGGAGGAGGTTAAAAAAGGCGCAAGAGAACTGATAACGGAAGAACTCGCACCGCCGCATCCGATGGCGCCCGAAGACGGCGGTGTTGAATTGCGGCTGTATTTCAAGGGTGGAAAAGATGTTTGAAGCGTTGATAATTGATTTCAACAGGACTCTCTACGACCCCGATTGCAAAGCACTTGAAGAGGGGGCTGCAGAAACGCTCAAGTCCCTGCGGGAGAGATGCAGGCTCGGGCTCCTGAGCAAGTCCGGCGAGGGCAACCGCGCTGAAATGTTTGAGGAGCTGGGCATAAGGCGCTATTTTGACGTGGTGGTGATAGTTGGGGAGAAGGGCGCAGATTCCTTCCGCGAATGCGCGGCCCGACTCTGCGCCAAGCCAGAAAACGTTTTGGCCGTGGGTGACCAGGTGAAGAAAGACATCAGGCTGGCCAAATCTGCAGGCTGCAAAACCGCGTGGTTCAAAAAAGGCAAATTCGCGGGGGTGGAACCCGAATCTGCAGATGAAACCCCCGACTATACCACCACTGATTTGAAAAGCCTAGTTTCAATTGTGGGCAAATGATTTTGGCATCCAATTTCCATCAGCCCATCCGCCAAAGCCCTCAACTGACTGCTTTTATTGATACGCCGCCTAATAGTGTCCAAAACGCGCCAAGAAGGCTAATAATCCCATGGCCCTTTCCCAGCAGGAGATCCAGGAGGCAATCCGCAAGCTCGAGCTCTTCACCCACGAGCTGGTCAATTCCAACCTCGTTGGCGGGTACAAGAGCGCCTTTAAGGGCAAGGGGCTGGAGTTCGAGGGGTTTCGGGAATACACCTCCAGCGACGACGCCGCCCTCATTGACTGGAAGGCGAGCGCGAGGAGCGAAAAGACCATCATCAGGGAATTTGCCGAAGAGCGCAACCTCACGGTCTTCTTCCTCCTCGACTCCTCCGCGACTATGGACTTCGGGACTTCGGGAAAGACCAAGTACGAATATGCCGCGCAGATGGTCGCGGCGCTTTCCTACGCCGTGCTCAACGTGGGCGACAGCGCGGGACTGGGAATATACTCCGACGGCATCCGCGAGCAGATGCTTCCCACGAGCGGGGTTTCGCAATATTACCACATGCTCAACCGCATTTCAAGCTCGCCGCTCGGCTCGAAAAGCAACCTCAAGCGCGCCCTCGAGCAGATTCTCCTCTCAATCCCCCGCGGCTCTTTCATCATCATCGTTTCCGACTTCCTCGGGGTGGGCACCGAGTGGAAGGACGAGCTTGCAATCTGCGCGAGGAAGTTCGACGTGGTCGGTCTGTGCGTGCGCGACGAGAGGGACATGCGCTTTCCCGAAGGCGTGGGGGAGGTCCTGCTTGCCGACCCGTACTCGGAAAGGAAGGTGGCAATCGACGTCGACGCGGTGAAGCCCGCATTCGAGCGCGAGGCCGCGGCGCAACTCTCATACGTCAAGCGCTCCTTTGAGCAGAGCGGCGCGGACTTCCTCTACCTCGAGACCGGCGGGAGTTTCGTCGACCCGCTCATCCAGTTTTTCATACGGCGGAACGCAAGGAGATAGCCGTTTTTGCAAAGAGGGTAATTTGAATGGCCGGACTTACTTTCACAAACCCCCAGGCGCTGTGGTTTCTCCTCTTCATCCCGCTCACGGTAATCACCCACTTCCTGGGGCTGAACTACTCCCGCTCGCGCGCGATGAAGTTCTCCAACTTCGAGGCGCTGAACAAGGCGGCGGGCGAGCAGCCGGTTTCCAACCACTACGTCACCCTCGCTCTCCGCGTCATCGCAATCTCCTGCATCGTGCTCGCCGTGGCCGGCGCGACGTTCCAGTACGACGCGTATTCAAACGATTCCGATTACGTGATTGCCGTTGACGTCACCAGCAGCATGCAGTCCAACGACATCGCACCCACCCGCCTGGGCGCGGCCCAGAAGGCCGTTGGCGAATTCCTCTCCGCCCTCCCGCCCACCTCCAACGTCGGCCTGGTTGCCTTTGCCGGCGCGCCACTCATCAAGATCCGCCCCACCACCGACCTTGCGCGCGTGAAGAAGGAGGTTGACGCCCTCTCAATCTCGCAGGTGGGCGGCACGGCGATTGGCGGGACGGTAATCACTTCGGTGAGCCTGCTGCAGAATTCCAAGAATTCCAAGACGATTGTAGTCGTCACTGACGGCGAGAACTCGGTGGGGGCGTCGCCGGACGACGCGGTTTCCTACGCCTCTGGTGCGGACGTCACCATCGACACGATTGGCGTTGGGACATTCGCGGGCGGGGACATAGGCGGCGTCAGGGCGTTATCCGCCTACGACGAGGACGAGCTCACGCGCATTGCGGTGCGCACGGGCGGCAAGTTCTACCCCGCGCGAAACCAGACCTTCCTCGTCCAGACGCTGCGCGGCATCGCCAAGTCGGGGTTCCGCCAGGTTTCCTTCGGCCTCTCCTCCGCACTCCTGCTTATAGCATTGCTTCTCGTAATAATCGAATGGGCGCTGGGAAGCGTGAAAAGCGCGCTTGCGAGGCTGTAGGACTTAAGGCTGGGAGGCACACGGTTGCGCGAATGCGTTATGTTCGGCTTGATGGCGAGTTATAGAATGAGTGCGTTACGTTCGGTTCGGCGTGGATTTGTAATTTGAATGCGGAATGATTTGGTTCGACAAGAATTTATGCGCGAATGCGTTATGTTCGGTTAGAAAAGAGTTGTAGAGTGAATGCAAGATGCTTGATTCCTTGAGAAACCTGCTTTACAGGCTTCTCGCCCCGCTGGGCATGCGCAGGCAGGGCAAGCCCGCAGCCACTCCCGAGGAGGCGCGCTCTCAAGCGGCGAAGAATGCGTTTGCGCAGGACCTCGCCCAGGCGCGGATATTTCTCGAGCGGCGCCCCGCGAAGGCCCAGGGCATTTTCCTCACTTCCCTTCACAAGAACGCCGGCGTGGTGCTCGGCCTCAAGTACGAATTCACGTTCGAGGAGCTCTGCAGGAACCTCAACAGGAAAAAGCTTGACAGCGACGCGAAGAAGGAACTTAAGCAAGTGTGCGACGAGATAAACGAGCAGCTCTACGCCAAGGAAAGGCTCCCGCCCGGAAAGCTTGCGGAATTCATGGACCGGATGGAGGGGGTTTTCCCCAAATTGTAGCCGGCCTCCAATCTTATAGCGGATTGCATGAATAATGAAACATTGCCAGCAATCCGCTAGTTGCAAATCGCACTTCTAAAGTTCCAGAATTAATGCGATTTGCTATTACTTCTTCGCCTTCTGCCAGTCTTCGAGGAACTTTTTCGTCCCGCTTTCGGTGAGGGGATGCCGAACCATCTGTTTGAGCACCGCAAAGGGAATGGTTGCGATGTCCGCCCCCGCCAGGGCCGCCTGCGTCACGTGAAGCGGATGCCGTATCGACGCGGCGAGCACCTGGGTCTTGATTCCGTGGAGCTTGAAGATTTCCGCCGTTTCCGCAACCACGTTCATCCCGTCCTCGTTGATGTCGTCAAGCCTGCCCACGAACGGCGAGACGATTGTCGCGCCCGCGCGGGCGGCGAGAAGCGCCTGGTTGGGGGAGAAAATGAGCGTGACGTTCGAACGGATTCCCTCCTTCGAGGCCCGGTGCACGGCCTTGAGCCCCTCCTCGCCCATCACGAATTTCACTACCACGTTCTTGTGCCACTTGGAATACTCGCGCGCCTCCCTCAACATGCCCTCCGCGTCTGGGCTGGTGGTTTCGGCGCTCACCGGGCCGTCGACAATGGCGCAGATTTCCCTAATCACTTCCCTAAACGGCCTTCCGCTTTTCGCAACGAGTGACGGGTTGGTAGTCACGCCCGAAAGGACGCCCCAGCTAGCCGCCTCCTTAATTTCGGAAACTTCCGCAGTGTCCAGAAAAATCTTCATCCAAAAATCACCCGGTTTGCCAGAAATCTTCCCCTATTTCTTAAGTTTGACCACTTCTTCCGCCGCTTGCGCAATCTTTTCCGCAGTGAGGCCATACGCCTTGAGAAGCTCCATCCCCTTCCCGCTCGTGCCGAACTTGTCCCGCACGCCCACCATCCTCAATGGCACCGGCATCTTTTCCCCAAGAACTTCGGCAACCGCGCTTCCCATCCCGGCGTGCACCTGGTGCTCCTCCGCCGTCACCACGCAGCCGCATTTCCTCGCAGCTGCCACAATCGCCTTTTCGTCAATGGGCTTGATGGTATGAAGGTTGATTACTTCGGCCTCGATTTTTCTCTCCCTCGCGAGCGATTCGGCGGCCTTAAGCGCCTCGCCCACCATAATCCCGCAGGCGATTATTGCAACGTCGCCCCCGTCGCGAAAAATCTCGGCCCGCCCGATTTTGAAAGGCGTTTCTTCAGACGTAATCGTTGGCGTCTTTTCCCTCCCCAGCCTCAAATAGTGCGGCCCGGCCGCCTCGCCCGCCGCAATCGTCGCCTTTTTCGCCTCAAGGGAATCGCACGGCGCGATTACCGTGAAGTTTGGCAACGCCCTGAAGAACGCCAAGTCCTCGAGCACTTGGGCATTCCCTCCGTCTTCGCCCGTGGTGAGGCCGCAGTGCGTCGCGGCGAGCTTCACGTTGAGGTTGGAAAACGCGATTGAAACTCGGATGTGGTCGGCCGCGCGGAGCATGAACGGCCCGAATGTGGCGGCAAACGGCACGCGGCCCGAGAGGGAAAGCCCCGCGGCCATTCCCACCATGTTCTGCTCGGCAATCCCGGCCTGCACGAACTTCTCGGGAAACTTTTCCCTAAGCCAATCCACGCGCGTGGAGTCGTTGAGGTCGCCGCTGAGCGCCACTACGCGCGGGTTTTTTTCAGCAAGTTCCACGAGCCCTTTTCCGAAGCCGTCGCGCGTGGCCTCTGCCGGGGTTGACGAAACGTTTGCGTTGAGTGCGACTGCCATTTTTGCGTTCACTTCAGTTCTTGGATTTTCGTTTTAACAATTTTTTTTCATAAAGATTTTCACTTCCCTTCACGCGCCCTTCTCCAGAATCCTTACTGCCTCTTCCGCCTTTTCCTTCGGCAGTGCCTTTCCGTGCCACTGGTGGTCGTTTTCCATGAACGGCACGCCCTTCCCCATCACCGTCTTGAAGATGATTACAGTCGGCCTGCCGCCTGCGGCGGTTTTGGCCCTGTTGAACGCGCCGAGAATCTGCCTCGCGTCGTGGCCGTCCGCCTCTATGGCGTTCCATCCAAACGCCCTCCATTTGTCCGCCAGGGGCTCGATTCCCATCACTTTCTCCGTGGGGCCGTTTTGCTGAAGGCCGTTGCGGTCGACAAACGCGATGAGGTTTTCCAGCTTGTAGTGGCTTGAGGCCATTGCCGCCTCCCAGACGCACCCTTCCTCAACCTCGCCGTCGCCAAGGGAAACGAATACCTTGCTTGCCTTCCCATCCATCTTCAGGCCGAGGGCAAGGCCGGCAGCGACGCAGAATCCCTGCCCCAGCGAGCCGGTTGAAACTTCAATTGACGGCAGCGTCCCCTTCTGAGGGTGGCCCTGCAGCCTCGAGCCTAACTGCCTGAAAGTGGCAAGTTCGCTTTCGGGAAAATAACCTGCCTTTCCAAGCGCGGAGTACCACACGGGGCAGATGTGCCCGTTGGAGAGGATGAAGCGGTCGCGGCCTTCCCATGAGGGATTGGCGGGGTCGTGCGCGAGCACGCCTCCGAAATAGAGCGTTGCAAACGCGTCCGCGGACGAGAGGCTCCCCCCGGGATGGCCGCTGTTTGCCGCCGTGGTCATCCGGATGGAAGAGATGCGGAGTTGGTTGGCAATCTTGGAAATGGCGGCAGCGTCGGCAGGCCGGGCTTGTGCAGGGATGGCGGAATTTCTTGACGGGCTTGCAATCCCGGGGATGGCGGCAGCGTCGGCAGCAGCGGATTTTTGCATTGAACGCCCATTACCCATTTTCTTTCCCCCGGCAATTGCTTGCAATTTAGGGCATTTCCCAAACGGTTTTTCCCAACTTAGTGTGAACTTGTTGCTGCTCCCAATGGCTTTTCTAGTCTCGTTTTCATCCGCCCTGCGCTTGTTCCCCTTTTAGTATGTACTTGTTGCTTATTGTGCTTTTTGATGGCGCGGTTTTTTCCTCCTTGGTTCCCGCCTCTGGGAGCGTTTAAAACCCTGCCCTGAGTAAGAAATATCAAAAATGCCCGTGTCACTTCCGCGCAGGGCAGGCGAGCCCACGTTCGGCAAGAGCCATTCGAGCGCAGTTTGGGCCATCGCGGGCATTCTGGCAGTTCTGCTGCTTCTCTTCATCGTGCCCAAGCCCCACTATTGGAGTGCTACTGGCTCGGTCATTTCCTCCCCGTGGAGCGCAACCGGGGCGGCCGTTTCCTCTTCCTCCTGCGGCGTGCTCCCCTCCGCGGGCGAGGCTTACGCCCTCTCTTCAAACGTCTCTTCGGAAGGCACGTGCTTTTCCATCGGCGCGAACGGCATTGCACTCGACTGCAACGGGTTTTCAATCAATTACGCACTCTCCCAGCCGGGATTCGGCATCGTCACCAACGGCTTCAACGGGACGGTGGTGCGCAACTGCGCGGTGGTGCAGTCGCAGGCTGGCGGGGCGCAGCCTTCTTCCCACGCAGCCTTTCTGAACTCCTCCTGCGGCACCGTATTGCAATCGAGCATTTTCGAAACCTTCTCCTCCTCCAGCGCCATCCAGCTTTCCTCCGCCTGCAACACCACCGTCTCTAACAGCGTGGCGCTGGCGCTGGGCGGAGGCTACGGCATTTCCCTCGATTCGTCCCCCTCAAATTACCTGCTGAACAATTCGGTCTTCTCCGCCTACGGCTACGGCATTTCCCTCGCCTCCTCAAGCAACAACTCCCTCCGTGCCAACAGGGTTTCGTCATACGGCGGGTCGGGCTATTCGGCGCTTTCCATCTACCGCAATTCCGCCGGCAACGCCATGGATTCCAACCGCTGGCAGGGGAGGAACGCGGCGGTGAAAATCGGTTCGCTTGAGCCCGGCGCAACGGCAAACTTCGACAACCTCTTTTCAAACGACGTGGTTTACTCCTGCGTGCAGCCTTGCGGGGCGTACTACTCCGACTATTACCTCTACAACGCCGCCAGCGTGAATTTCCTCAACACTTCCATCAACGTCAGCACGGTCAGGTGGGGAAACGGAAGCACCGCAACGGTCTCAGTCGCCTGGCCGCTTTTCGTCACTGTCGATGACTTCTACTACCGCCCGCTTCCAAACGCCTCCGTCTCCGTCAGCTCGGCATCGGGACTGCTTTTAAGCGCCCTTACCGGCCAATCGGGGGAAATCACCGGGGCAAGCGTGCCTTCCCTCACCGCAAACGCCTCTTCATCCACATCCATTCCCAACGTGACGATCCTGATTTCCAAGGACGGGTACATGCCTTCAAACATCACCATCGTGCCTGCAGGGCAGGTCCGCGTGCTTGCTCGCCTCGCCGCGGTTGCCCAAAACCAGTCCTCCCAGGCCAACCGCACCAACCTCCCTGCGGAGCAGTGGCTCTCGGTTACCGGCCCGCCGCAAATGAACGCGACGCAAGGCGGGAAGCTGGACTTCATCCTCTCGATTTCAAGCGCGGTCCAGGACGAGATTCTCAACGTTGCGGTGCAGGAGATTTCGGTTCCCGACTGGCCCATCATCTACGGCAGGCCGATGGCAGGCAACGCAAGCGTGGGGTACGGCGGGCAGGTGCAGTTCCCCGTTTCCATCCGCATTCCCAAAGATGCCAACACGACTTACTACGACATCATCCTCAACGCCACTGGCGTGCTGGCAACGGGTGAAACCGCGGGCTCCAACCCCTACCTTCTCCGTTTGGGCGTGAACCCCGCACCGGCGGCTGCACTCTCCGACCGCGTCACCCCCGCATCCATTGGCGATGATGTCGAGGGGAACTTGCGCCACGCGTCTGTGCTGCTGGGCCAGCTTGAGGAACGCCGCGTTTCGACGGAGTCCTACCGCGTGCAAATGCAGTCTGCATTGGACCTCAAGCAGGCGGGAAATATTGAAGAGGCATACGAATCCTCCAATGCCCTTGTCGCCACTCTTGAGAACGAGCTTGTGGCATCAACCGTTCCCGAACTCACGCCGTGGCAGAACCTGTCCTATTTCGTCTCCAACAACCCGCTTGCCTCGTTTGCCATTGCGGCCGCCCTCCTTCTTTCCATCGTTTTCGATGCCTATCTCGCATTCCGGCTGCATAAGGTGAAGTCGCTGGAAAAAAGCCTTTCAACAGTGTGGGGTGACCTCGTCACGGCCCAGCGCGAGAGGAGCCAGTACCTCGGCCTCCTGTTCGGCGCCTGCTCCCAGCTTCCCTCGCCAATGCCGCCCAGCCTCTCTGATTCGATGCGCTATTTCGCGTCGCTTTCCAACAACGCGCAAACCGCCTACCAGCACGCGGGCGCCTACGCATACGGCCAGCAGCTCACATTAGACCTCGCCCGCCACGCCATCCGTCAGGGCGCGCTGAACATTTCAGACGTGCGCAACTCGCTCTCCAGCCTCGAGGCGCTTGACAAGCGGATAGACATTCTCTCCCGCGATTACAACATAGGCGCCATTGCATACAACGCCTCGATTTCGGTATTCCCCTTCAATCTCGGGATATTCAAAGGCGCATTCGAGCTGGAAGAGGTTGAAAAGTTCGAACTGCCCTCGGCACGCCAACAGGATGCGCCCTCTTCGGCCGTGCCGGTTGACAAACCAACTCCAACAGCTCCACCCACCTCAGTGCCAACAGGACAGGTATCCGCGCCAGTTTCAGCTACCCCGTCAGTCCCATTCGAATCAGTTGCCAAGCAAGTTCCAACAGCCCCTTCCGTTCCCTCCCATTCGGAATCAGTTCCGGTGAGATCTTCATTCCCAACGGCACGAACCCAGGCGCCGCCGTGGGTTTCAAGGCAAAGTTTCATTGAAGAAGACAAGCCGGCCGTGCAGAAAACCCCGGAGCAGCCAGCATCGGTTCAAGACGGACTGCCTCCGCAGCAGTCAGATTCAGTTCAAAACGAACGGCCCCCAACCAAATACCCGGCTTCGCTTTCTTCAACTTCCCCACCTTCCCAACA
This sequence comes from Microcaldota archaeon, assembly GCA_016194335.1. Lineage (GTDB taxonomy): Archaea > Micrarchaeota > Micrarchaeia > Norongarragalinales > UBA97 > JACQBR01. Next base: position 79,148 of record JACQBR010000011.1, on the reverse strand, counting down.
ATCAACATTTGCGCCTTCACGGCCTTCCATTCCCCCGCAAGTTCCATCCGCGCCCCGGGCCCAATTCACCCAACCTTCCGCGCCACGGCCGTTGCTGCCCTCGAGCCAAACTTCACCGGGCAGGGCTTTGGAACAATCCGCCGCGACTCAATCGCTGCAGCATTCAAGCCAAACTCCTCAAAACAAGGGCCAATCAGCCGATGCGCAACCAACCGAATCTGAAATCCAGCCGCTTCACGAGCGTCTGGGGAGCATCCTTGACGAGCACGAGGCAATCACCGGCGATCCCGTTGCCCACGCTGGCGATGCGCTTTGGTCTAAAATCAGGGAAATCACCGAGAAGGGAAAGAAGGGCTAAAGTATATCCCTTTAAGAGCGTGGCCGGGTTTATTTTGATATCCAGTGCTCGGCATGCAGACTGCGATGCCGTGATTTCGGCGCACGGTGCCATCGGCAATGCTTTCCATCCTCGCAATCACGGACCAGCCACTTCCGCTTGTGGCTATAGGCGCCGGGATTCTCGCGGTTTTGGCCGTAGCGCTCCTTTACGTCAGGTTCCGTTCCCTTCTCAAGATCCAATCCGAGCTTTCCGACTCGTGGGGCAAGATAGACTACCTTCTCCTCAAGCGCGCGCAGCTTCTGAAAAACATGCTCCGGGCAAGCGGCAAGCTTTCAACAAGCAGCAAGCGCGCGGTGGAGTCGGCAAAATCCGCCTGGGATGCCATCATGCAGGCGAGGACGTCGCGCGAAAAGGCGGTTGCCGTCACGCTCGCGCTTGAGGCGACGGATGCCATTGTCGAATACGCCCGCTCGACCGGCTCGGACGACACCCAGATTTTCCGCCGGTACGTCGAGGAGGTGCAGCTTGTCGACCGACAGGCTTTTGCGCTCCTTTCGTTTTACGACAGCAGGGCGGAAGCGTATTTACAGTCGCTTTCCGCGTTCCCGTTTTCCGAAGCCTCAATCCAGTCGGCGTTGGGCCTGAGGCATTTTGACAAGTTCAACTTCAACCCCGAAGCCCCGCCCCAGCCCGTGGCGCGTGAGGAGTTCGGCGTTTCCGTCCCGGCCGTTTCCATTGAGCCGACTTCGATGGCTCAAGTGCAGTCGGATTATTCGCAAGCGGTCGGGGCTTTCGCACAGTCCGCGGCAGGCTCAATGCAACAGCCCCAGCCTTCAGGACGGAATGCGGCCGGGGCCGCCGTGCCTGCTTTCCAGCCCGCGGCCGTCGTGACTCCCGTCCCTTCAGAAGCCGTTGAGGAAAAACCGCCCGTCCCAAAGCGCCCGGCGCAGGCGGAGGCCGACGAGCAGGATCCGAGCCTGTGGCGCAAGATTCACGAGATGCAGTCGCAGCAGGAGCAGGCTGCTTTGGCCGTTTCTCCCTCCCGGCCGCAGCCGGAAGTGTCTTCAGGCATTCCGCCTTACCGGCCGGAGGTTTCTTCAGGCGTTTCGCTCTCCCAGTCGCAACCCGAATACTCATTTGGTGGGAAACGCGCGGAGATGCAGGGAAATGTGCAGGCAAAAGGGGAAGCCGCTTTCGAGAAGGAAAACCCCGCCGCTTCAGCAAGCCCTGAGCCCGGAAGCTCTCCCGAAACCCCCAATTACCAAAGCCCCCTTGCCGAGATGATACGGCAGCGCATTTCCGAACCCGCAATCCAAAGCGCGCTTGCCCCGGAGGCTCAAGAGGCCCAACGCCCTGCCGCGGGAAGGCCCGCATTCAAGGAGGAGTTCGCCCCCCCGGCCACTCCGTCGCCAGCCGAAACCGCGCCCTTGCGAGAGGAGCACAATCCGTTTCCCGTAAAGCGCGAGGTGCTCAAGGGCGAGGCTGCGCAAGAGAGGCGCGCGCCTCCTTTCGCGGCGGAATTTTCACAGTCCGGTCCCAATCAGCAATCACCCCCCCAATCCCAACCGCCAAGCCCATACCCGACGCCGCCTCAAAACTATCCCCAAGGGCAATATCCAATCCAACCGACGCAACCACCGTATCCCCAGCCGCCGCAATACCCGCCAGCACAACAGCCATATCCGCAACAGCAATATCCCGCCCAGCCTCCAAGCCCATACCCGGGGCCACCTCAGAACTATTCACAACAGCAATATCCGCCCTCACAATCGCCGTATCCCCAACAGCAATTTCCTTCGCAACAGCCGCCTCAATATCCACCCCAAGCCCCTCCATTCCAGCCGCCCGCTTACCCTCCGGCCGCCCCGCCCCAACAGTATTACCCGCCGCAACAGCCCCAATATCCGCAATATCCCCCCGTCCAGCCTCAATACCCACAACAGCCGTATCCCCAGACGCCCCAGTATCCCCAACCGTACCAACCGCCGCAGGCGCCGCCGTGGGTTTCACAGCCGGAATACCCCCGGCCCCCGATTTATCTCCAGCAGCCTCCCCAATACCCGCCCCAACCCGCGGGACAGGCGGCGGTCCAGCAATATCCGCAAACCACGCAGCAGCCTTCAAGCCGGCAATCCCCTCCGCAGCAAACGCCATTACAACAATATCCCCCATCGTTACCGCAGAATCAGCAAGCATCCCCGCAGAACCAGCAACCACCCTCTCAAGATAATCTCGCCCCGCACCCAATCGTGCAGGCATTCCGCGAGCCCGCAAATGCGCCTAATGTGACAACCCCTCTTCCGCAGGACGCTCCGCAGCAAAAGAAGCAGGGCGAGGGGAGGGAAAGCGACGAAGACGGGGAGACGGAGATGTATTAAGCCCTTTCCTTTCTTTAGCTCCTCGCCTGCAGGCTCGTCGCGCAAAGAAAGAAAATCCCTTGGGGGAAACGCGGTGCGAATGTCGCAAACCGAAAAAGAAAATAAGATAGCCGACCTTCACGCCGCGAAGAAAGAATCTTACTCCAGCACTTCCACCGCGTCCATGATGCCGTCGCCGTCCTCGTCGAAGCCCTGCACCGCGTGCGCCCATTCCTTGGCATCGAAGGAGTTTTTCCTTTCCATTTTCTCCCTCTCGCGCAATAGCGCAAGGATGGCCACGCGCGTGGTGAGGTGGTTGGTCCCCGCGACGACGAGGATTTTTTTCGTGCGGTTGAACGGGTTTTCCACAATCTCCACAACCGCGGCGTTCTCCTCGTAAGACTTTCCCGAGAGGGAGGACTTGAGGGTGAACGCACTTTCGTCAAACCTGATGGGTAGGGCGCGGTTGATTTCCGCCATGAACGAATTCACCTTCGGCCCGCCCACGGCGATGATGTTGCCTTTCCTCTCCCTCTCGCGCAGTTCCGTGTCGAGATAGTAGAGGGGGTACTCGAAGTTGGCGTAATTGCCCAGCATCATTGCCAGTTCCGCAACGCACAGCTCGCTTCCCCTCGCGCGGTGCTTCCCGTGCGGGTCGGGAGAGCCCAGCACTATCTTGCCGTTGAGGTGTCCGGCTGAAATGAACGGTTCGAGGTAGTGCGGGGGTTTGGCAAGCCTGCCGGGGGAGTAGGGCCGCACTGCCGAGGCGTTGATGACCACCGCAACCGCGTCGCCGGCGCTGGAAAACTTCTTCGCAGTCGCCCCTCCCCGCTCTTCCGTCTCCACGAACCTGATGAGCCCCGCGTTCTGCAGGATGCGGATGTGGTAATACGCCGTCTGCACCTGCATCTTCAGCTCGCGCGCCACCTGCGCGGGATACTTCGGCTCTGACGCAAGCGCCCTGAGGATTTTCAGCCTGTCCCCGCTCAGCGCCTCGAATCCCTTCGCCTCGACAATGGCCGCGTCAAGCGCGCTTGAGCCGCTTACCAGCAATGCCTTCCCCTCCATCTTCGCCTCACCCGCCAATTCCTTAAGTTCAAATATTTTGATAACGCTTGTGTTATAACGCTAATACTATGTTGGATTTATTTAAAAAACCCCCGCTTTTGCCTCGGCCATCCCCAAATTTGCTTTAACGGCCTTTATTACGAGGGCCGCGCATAACCCTTACCGGGGACGAAAACGGAATCACCCCCTGTTGGTGGCCTCCCCCCGCAATTGGCATTTGCCAGAGGGGGCGGCCACAGTTTTGATCCGGACTGTGGTTTTTTTTTCACCGAAGTGAGTCTCAGGGACGCGCGGAATGAGTGGGTTGCTCAGGTTTCCTTTCCAACTGATGAGGGCGTTGATGTGAATGTGCGGAATAATCGGGTTGCTCAAGCTTTCGCAAGGCGGCGCGCCAATGGGCGCGCTGTTGCACGAGGGGCTCAAAAAGCTTGAATACCGCGGCTACGACTCGTGCGGCATTGCAGTGCTTGGGCCAGGCGGTGCCATTTCGGTCCTCAAGGGCGTGGGGAAAGTTGGTGAGGTCAACTCCAAGCTCCACTTCGATTCCATTGACGGCATCGCCGCGGTGGCGCATTCCCGTTGGGCCACCCACGGCGGGGTTACCAAACAGAACGCCCATCCCCATCTCGACTGCACTGGCAGGCTTGCCCTCGTCCACAACGGTATCATCGAGAATTTCCACGAGCTTCGGGAAGTCCTCGCCCTCAAGGGCCACTCCTTCTCCTCCCAGACCGACACCGAAGTTCTCTCGCACCTAATTGAGGAAGAGCTCAAGTCCGGCGGCCCGACTCTCGAGGCGCTGCGCAGGGCGCTTCTGCGGATAGAGGGCTCGTACGCAATCGCGTTTCTCAACTCTTCCGACGGCCCCGTGATTTACGCCGCGAGGAAATACTGCCCGCTTGCGGTTGCGTCTTCTCCCAACGCGATGGTTGTGGCGTCCGACCCCGCAGCCATAATCCCCTACTCCAGAGAGATGGCTTTCCTCAACGACGGCGAGATTGCGGTGGTCAAGGGCGGCGGCTATGAGATTTTTGGCGTTGAGGCCGGGAAGAAACTTCCCGTGAACGTGGAGGAAATCAAGTGGGCGGCTGAAGACTCGACCAAAAAGGGGTTTGAGCATTTCATGATCAAGGAGATCCACGACCAGCCGCTGGCAGTGCAGAACGCCCTCGATCAGGACGACGCAGAATTGAAGGCCTTCGCCAACGACCTTCTCAACGCGAAGAAAGTGATGATTCCCGCCTGCGGAACCGCGCGGCACGCGGGGCTCATTGCCCGATACGCCATAAGCCGCCTGACGGGAAAGTATTTCGACTCCATTATTGCGAGCGAGTACGCCTATTTTGCAGACAGCGAGGGCGAAGGCACCGTTCTTCTGGCGATTTCACAAAGCGGCGAGACTGCCGACCTTCTCGAGTGCGTGCGGAAAGTCAAGGCACGCGGGGGCAGGGTCCTCAGCATCGTCAACGTCCCCGGCTCCACCCTGGCGCGCGAGTCGCACCGCGCGCTTTACGTAAACGCGGGGCAGGAAATTGCCGTCGCCTCGACAAAGGCGTTCCTCTGCCAGTCGGCAGTCGGCATTCTCCTCGCATACGCAATGGCGGGAAAGCTTGAGGAAGGCAGAAAATCGCTCTCACAACTGCCCGCACTGGTTGAAAAAACGATTGAAGGCACGGAAGAAAAATGCAGGAACCTCTCCCGGCGCATTGCCGCCTCGAGGCACGCCTACTGCATCGCGCGGGGAATCAATTACGCAATCGCGATTGAAGGCGCGCTTAAGATCAAGGAGGTTTCCTACGTGCACGCCGAGGGGATGCCCGCGGGGGAGCTCAAGCACGGCACGCTCGCCCTCATTGAGAAGGACACGCCCGTAATCGCAATCAACCCAAACGACTACACGCACGCCGAAACGCTCAACAACGCCATTGAGACAAAGGCGCGCGGGGCGTATCTAATCGGCGTGGGCGACTCGAACAACGCCGCCTATGATTTCCACCTGCAAATTCCCACTCCGCAGGACGAACTTTTCTATCCCGTCCTTTCCGCCATCCCGATGCAGCTTCTCGCCTACTACACTGGCGTGAGAAAAGGGCTCGACGTTGACAAGCCGCGCAACCTCGCGAAGTCCGTCACCGTGAAGTGACAGTGGAGAAAGGCGTGACGGTGGAGCAGGCGCCGCGACCGCCGCCCCCACCCTCTCGAAAGCGGATTTACCGCAAAAATCTTCACGGGCTTTCTTTTGCCCGCTGTTCGAGGGTGATAACAAGGTCATCTCGGAATTGTTTCCAGTCCCGTGGGCGGTACGGCGTGGGAATGAACGGGTTTGTGAGCCTCATGAGCTTCCTCGCGTCTGACCGCCTGACCAATTCCGCGGTTTTCTCAAGGAATTCCCGCGGCGTTTCCTTTTCGCCTTCGGATTTCAGCATGCACTGGACGGCCTTGCCAATGGATTTGCACAATGGCAGTGCGTGGTATGCGTCGAACAAGTCTTTTCCTTCCGTCCTCGTGCGCAGGGCATGCAGTTTTCGCGCGACGAGGTCATCGAGCGCGTAGACTTGGAGTCCCGCAGAGGATTGTTGGGTGAATTCCGACGCAACCGGCCTGACTTCGACCGGTTTGCTCGTAATGACGCGTTTTGCGGCAATGTCCACGCGCACGTGGTCGCGCGTCCCGAGCGGGGAGTCAAACAAGCAGTAGAACTGGATCGTGTCCTTCACGCGGCGGAATTCGCCTATTTCATAGCCTTGGATTTTTGGGGCGATATTCCTGCAGTAATCGCGGACTTCGCCCAAGCTTTCCGTGTCGTAGTCGAAGTCGAGGTCTTCGGAGAACCGCTGGTTTTTCTTCAGGTAGGCCTTGTTCAGCGCGGTTCCGCCCTTGAACACCAGATTCTTTTCCGGCGCGGCCGCCATGGATATTTGTTGGGCCACGCCGAGGACATGGAATTCCTTTATGGTGGATTGGAGGGGCAAGCCGTACTGGCTTGAGAGGACCCTGCATACCTCCATGTTGACGTTCATTTTTTCCACCCCTTAATCTCCCTTTTTGCTTCACGCATCCGTACGGCCATTTTTCCGGTGGCAAAGCGTTTCACGTAACCGTCGAACCCGTTCCATTCATTCTCCGAAAGCCGCGCATTGCCGAACGCTTCCACCAGCTTCTCGTGCTCAATGGAATAGCGCGGCAGGTAGATGCAATCAAATAGGGTCTTGCCGCGCGTGGATACCGCGAGCGCGCCCTCGTACTGGAAGCCGACTGCCTTTTCCTTGAGCGCAACGGCCTTGAATTCGTACTGGCCGAACGTTTTGCTCGCCGAAGTCGCAGTGGTTACTATGGTGATGGTGAAAGGCTGCTCTGCCGTAATTTTGTGTAGGTAGAGCGCGGACGAAAAGCCCAGATAGCCGTTGAACGTGGCCTGTGCCGCGGCAAACCCGTCCTGGAGGGGCAGTGAGGCGTACGTGCCGCGCTTGAGGCCGGCAATCGCGCCCTTCTTGTTCAGGCGGTTGAGCGTCGTTTTCAGCGTATCGGCGCCGCACAAGTGCAGGCTATCCAAAACGTCAAGCGTGGCAATCCCGGAAGGCGCAATCTCGATGGCTTTGCGCACTCTTTCCGAAAGACTTTGAAACATACTATAATAATCAATTTGTTTATTATAAGCCTTTCTATTATGCGCGGGGGGGGCTCCCGTTTGGAGGGTTTTCAGCGGGCAGGGTCATGCTGGCTAGATAGGTGACGCGCAGCGTCGTCGAAAGCGGTTTTCACCGCTTTTTTCACCCGTGTTATCGGGAGAACCGCCTGATTCCCTTTCGTATTCGATTTAAGGCTCCCGGTCTTGCGGGAGTAAATGATTTTTCCCGCCGGTTTTTCGGGCATTGCGTTTTCCGCCTCTTTGTCCGTGGGTCTTGCGCGGGTGTCCGGTTGCTCGCAGCGAGTGATAGCAAATCGCATTAATTCTGGAACTTTAGAAGTGCGATTTGCAACTAGCGGATTGCTGGCAATGTTTCATTATTTATGCAATCCGCTATGAATTTGAATCCGTGCGTTTACCCGACTCCAGAACCGCCACCAGCGCTTTGGATTCTGCGTCTTATTTTGGGGTTTCTGCCTGTTGCCTGATGATGTCGATCATTTCCTGCACCGAGTGGTTTTTTGCGTCAACTGCAATCACTTGGATGCCGTATAGGGTATGCAGCCGATGTATGTCGGGCGTTTGCAGCTTGCGTGGCCCGTTGTCTTCGTATAGCATCCCGTGCGTTGGGCTAAGTTTGTGCGAGAAGAGAAGTATAGCGTCCACCGGGAGGATCTGAGGCTCTGTGGTCTCCTCGTTTTTAGGCGTTGAGTATATTGCCGCAATTCGTTCTGCGCGGCTTGTCCACAAGTCAGTTGCTCGCCGGGTTTTCCCCCACGGGCGGGCGTTTTTTGAATGCTCGGTCCGGTATCCGGTGATATTCCTGAGGATTGATCCGATTGTCGTGATTTTCTTCCGTACGGAGGTCATGCCGGGTGAGATGCTGGCGAGGGAGTGGGTTGCTCGTATTCCAATGCATACTTTTCCGTCTTCGATGGTGGTTGCGTTGCCTTGTTTTTCAAGCGTCCGCAGCGCCGTGGTTTTTCCTATGCCCGTGGGGCCTATAACGACGACGTGTTTTCCTGAGGGGGTGAGGAAATTCATTCCATGCAGTATCATGATTTGGCTCATGCCGAGGGTTTTTGCGAATGCGATCGCTTCGTGATCTAATGCTTGTGATTCGGCCAAGTTGTCGCTTGCCAGTTGCATGCGGGTGAGCAGTTTGTGTGGGGAGCGGGCTATTTCTGCGTGCGCCAAGGTTTTCTTGATGAGTTCCCTCATTTTTCTCACGTTAAGGGCCTGCCGGGCATTTTGTTTTCGTCCGTGGATGGGGTGGTTGGCTTGCCACGCGTTTTTGGCAAAACGCCATTCTGTCCGTCTTGCGGGTTTGGCCGCGAATCCCGCCTCCCGCCAGTTTCGCTCACTCTTCCTCTTCCCACGGGGGGAGTTCCGCCGTCTTGAGCCGCGAGAGCGTGACGCCTGGTTGGGGCTTTTGTGCCGGAGGGGAAGGCGCGCCGTAAGTTTGGCCGGGCTGCGTTCCCGCCAAGTCCTTTTCCTTCGCCTCGAGCTTCACCATTTCAAGCTCGAGGTCCCCGGTGATTTTGCGGAAGGTCGTCTCGTCAATTTCCTTTTTCATGAACTTGATTTTCGCAGTTCGGATCAGCTCCGTTATCTTCCTTTTTTCCTCCGTTATCTGCTCGGGCGTGAGCCCCGCAGGCGGCCGCTTTCCCTCGTTGCCCTGCTTGAGATGGTAGAGCAGCAGGAAGCCGAGGGCAAACGCGAGGCTGAAGACCACTGCGGACGTGATGGTGAACGACGGGGCGGAGAGGAGCATGAGCCCGAGGGCGATTATGCCGTTGGAAATCACGCTGAGAAAGATTGGCGAGCGCGAGACGCGGTTGGATGCGAACCCAAGCACTCCTCCGCTTCGCGAAAGCTCGTCGCTGTAGAGGAGCACCAGCCAGAGGAGCGCGCCGAGGGCGAGCATCAGGAAGGCGGAGAACTGCAGGGTGCTTGCGGTGATGTCGCTTGGGTTGCGGCTGTTGCTGAGGTAGAGCGTGGTTTCGGTGGCGAGTTTTGCCGCGGGCACCTCGTAGCGCACCACCATCGCCTCGGATGCGAAATAGTCGGTGAAATGCAGTTTCACGTCCATCTTGGCGTGGTCCACCACCTCCACGCTCTTGCTGCAGGTCGTCCTGTCCCCCTGCGGGGCGCAGCTCCACCCTTCCGCAGGCTGTGAAAGCGCCACCTTCCTGGCGTTGAACGTGACGGAAAAAATCCCATGGGAGTTGGGCGTGGGGTTGGTGAGCTGGAAAACCGCGGTCATCTGGTTGTCGTTGGTCTGCTCGAACCCGGAAGGCACGATGGCAATCGACTGCTGGGCAAGTGCGAAATTGGCAAGAAGGATTGCCGCAACCAATACTTGCGAAATTTTTCCCATCGTGCCCATGCCCTCGGTTTCCCTCGTTGGATTACTTTGGCATTCTATTTATACCCTTAAGAATGAAAACCCGCGTTTTGCGGCATGTTTTTTTAACCTCCTTCCCTACCTTTTGCATTCGGGGACAGGCTTTTCCGGCAGGCAAGGCGGAGGGAGGATTCAACTTGGCAAGCGATTCGGACAAGGGAGCGAAAAGCAAGCCGATGGCCCCTCTTGATTCTGGGTTGGCGCAACAAACATCCGTAGTTGCGGCAAGCGCCAATCAGCCGGAAGAGGATGGGTTTGACATTTCAGGCGTCAACCCGCCTGAGCCCACTCCCCTTCCGCAGGGGTGGCAGCAGTTTTACTCCCTCACCGCAAAGCAGGCCATTTTTGCGCTTCAGTCAGATGCCGAGGCGGGCCTCACGCTTGCCGAGGCTTCGAGGCGCCATTCGCAGTATGGCCCCAACGCCATTGCGCAAATTCCCAAGCCGCCGAAGTGGAGGCTTTTTCTGGGGCAGTTCAACGACTTTCTTGTCCTCCTCCTAATCGCCGCCGCGCTCGTTTCGTTCCTCATCGGCTTTCTCGCGCCCGGAGAATCCGAATCCATTCTCGACGGCGCTGCAATCATCGCGATAGTGGTTCTCAACGCCGCGTTCGGCTTCTACCAGGAATCCAAGGCCGAGGAGGCGCTCGAGGCGCTAATGAGGATGACCGCCCCGCAGGCGCGCGTGGTGCGCGACGGCGAGACGCAGGAGATAACGGCATCGCTTCTCGTGCCCGGGGACATCGTCCTTGTGGAGGCGGGGGACCGCGTCCCTGCGGACGCGCGGCTTGTGGAGGGCATTTCGCTTTCCGTAAACGAGTCGGCCCTCACGGGGGAGTCCCAGCCCGCCGCCAAGGACGCGTCCTGCGTGCTGCGCGACGACTCCGCGCTTGCCGACACGGCCAACATGCTCTTCATGGGCACCACCGTCGCCCGCGGGAGGGGCAGGGCGGTGGTGAGCGCAACGGGGATGCAGACGCAATTCGGGGAAATCGCCCTTCGCGTCCAGCAGGTTTCGAGGGAGGAAACGCCGTTGCAGCAGCGCATTGAGCAGGCGGGGAAGATGCTCGGCCAGGCCGCGCTTGCAATCGTCGCGGTGGTTTTCATAGTGGGCGTCCTGCGCGGGTTTCCCGCGTTGGGGATGTTCCTCATTGCAGTTTCCCTCGCGGTCGCGGCTGTTCCCGAGGGCCTTCCTGCGATAATGACAATCACCCTCGCCTTGGGGGTGCAGCGCATGGCGGGCCGCAACGCGGTAGTGCGGAAATTGCGCGCGGTTGAGACGCTTGGGAGCGCCGACGTGATCTGCACGGACAAGACCGGCACGCTCACGCGCAACGAGATGACCGTCCGTGAGGTGTTTTTCGACGGCAAGCTCATACGCGTAGGCGGGATGGGCTACTCCACAGACGGCGATTTCACCCTCGAGGGCGGCGCGCGCTACACGCTCACGAAGGGATTCAGCCACTTTGCGCGCGCCGCCGCCCTGTGCACCAGCGCCGAATTGGAGGAGAAGGTGGGCTCGACGCGGGCAATGGGAGACCCGACCGAAACGGCGCTTTTGGTCCTGGCGGCCAAGGCGGGAATACGCAAGGCCGTGGAAGGGCACTACTACAAGAAGCTGGGGGAGCTTCCTTTCGAGAGCGAGAGGCGGATGATGTCGTCGGTCCATTCCTACCGCGACAGCCGCTACAGCTTCGTTAAGGGCTCGGTTGAGGAGGTGCTTGCCAACTGCGACGAGATAATGCTCAACGGCCGCATTGAACGGCTCGATGCCAGGATGAGGCGCAAAATCCTCGAGCGCAATTCCGAAATGGCTTCACGCGGGCTTCGCATGATTGCCATTGCGTTCAAGGAAGTGGGCCCGCGGGTGGTGCAGTTCAACTCCCGCAACCTCGAGGAGGGTCTCATTTTCCTCGGGCTTGCCGGGATCAACGACCCTCCGCGGCCCGAGGTTTCCGCCGCCATAGCATTGTGCCGCACCGCAGGCATCCGCGTGATTATGATTACGGGCGACAATCCCGTCACTGCCAAGGCGGTGGGGAAGGACGTGGGGCTCACTGACGATTCGAGCCGAGTGATTTCCGGGGAGGAATTGGACACCATTGGCGACTCGGAACTGGGGGCCGTGATGGAAGACGTGGGCATCTTCGCGCGCGTGTCGCCCGAGCACAAGCTCCGCATCGTCCGCGTCCTGAAGGAACTGGGGCACACTGTGGCAATGACGGGCGACGGGGTGAACGACGCGCCCGCGCTCAAGCGCGCCGACATCGGCGTGGCAATGGGAATTGCGGGCACCGACGTGAGCAAGGAGGCTTCCGACATCGTGCTTGCCGACGACAATTTTGCCACCATAGTCAATGCAGTCCGCGAGGGAAGGGTGATTTACGACAACATCGTCAAGTCCGTCCATTACCTCATCGCGTGCAACACCGGGGAGCTGCTGGCGGTTTTCCTCTCGATGTTAATCGCAAGCGGCGCGGGCTCACAGATTGCCATTCCCTTGCTTCCCATCCAAATCCTCTGGATGAACCTCGCAACCGACGGCCTGCCCGCGCTCGCGCTGGGGATGGAGCCGGAATCTTCAAGCGTGATGAACCGCCCGCCCCGCAGGAGGGAGGCGCAAATCCTCTCCCGGCGCACTGGCATCTATTTCCTCGCCGTTGGTGCGGTGATTGCGGCAGGGACGCTCTTCGTCTTTTACAACGCGCTGGGCAAGGGCGCGGGCCTGCAGAAGGCGCAGACGATGGCATTCGCCACCATAATCTTCATGCAGATCCTCCACGCGTTCAACTCCCGCTCGCGCACCGAATCCATCCTTGACCTCAACTTCCTCTCTAACAGGATGCTCCTGGCCGCGGCGGGCCTCGCAGTGGGCTTGCAGGTCATCATCACCCAGGCCGGATTGCTCGAGTTCATCTTCCACACCACGCCCCTATCAATCCAGGAATGGCTCTTCGTCACTTCCGTCTCCATCACAATCGTCATCGCAAGCGAGGCATGGAAGTTCTACAAAAAGGGGAAGAGGCAGAAGGCGGCCGAGGCGGCGCGTGCAACGCAAGCGCCATCCGCGTCCGATGCGGCGCCAGCGTCCGAAACCGTCCCGGCCCAAGCCACGGCCTTGGCGTGAATGGCAGATTGGGCGTTTGCATTTTGTTAAAAAAATAAAAAAATCAATTCGGTGCTTTTGGTTTTGAAACTCTACCTCGGGCCTGCGGGTTATTGTGCCAGCGCAAAGGAAGGGGGCGCGCTCGGCAGCTTCATGCGGCTCAACGAGCTGGGGCTCAACGCCCAGGAGCTGGAGTTCGTCCAGCAGGTCTACCTCAAGCGCGACGCGGCCGTCGAGGTTGGCAGGCAGGCGGCGGAACGCAAGATTCGCCTCTCGATCCACGCTCCTTACTTCATCAACCTTTGCTCGCAGGAGAAGGAAAAGCTCGCGGCGTCCAAAAAGCGCATTGCCGACTCGCTTGACCGCGCCGAAGCCCTGCAGGCGGAAGGCCCCGTTGTGGTGCATCCCGGCTTTTTCCAAAAGCGCCCCGAATCGGAGTGCATGCAGGCCGTGGTGGACGCCTGCTTCGAGTTTTCCGCTGCCTACCCGCGGGTCGTGCTCGGGCTTGAGACGACGGGAAAGCACTCGGCATTCGGCAGCCTTGCTGAAATTTTGGAAACGTGCAGTCGCGTGGGGAGGAAGAATGTCGTTCCAGTTGTCGACTTCGCCCACATCTACGCGCGCAACAACGGACGGATTGATTTCGGCGCGGTGCTTGACGAATTCCTTTCCTACGGCTACACATCGCTCTCCGCGCATTTCTCCTCAATCAACTTCAGCGAGAAAGGCGAGCTTAACCACCTTCCAATCTCCGAGAACAAGCCGCCCTTTGCCCCCCTCGCGGCCGAGCTGAAAAAACGAAGCTCGAAATTCGACTCGGTCCACCTCATCTGCGAGTCGCCCCTGCTCGAGGACGATTGCGCGAGGATGAAGGCAATCATCGAGGAGGAAGGACTCAAACTGGCGTGATTTTGCTTCTTGAAGCCTTGGGGGGGTTGAGGCTGCCGTTTCCGTTTGTTAGGCACTACAACTCATCCCGCGCCGCCCCCTCCGCCTCCGCCGCCCCCGCCTCCACCCCCGCCGCTTCCGCCAGACGCCGACGCGCTTGCCGCGGAGGAGAAGCCGGATGAGAATGAGGAGGAGAAGCTCGAGGATGACACTGCAACAGCCGCGAATCCCGAGTAGTTTTGGGGAACGACGTTTAGGGCGGCCATCTGCCTCTGAACCTTCTCGGCGTTGCCGAACACCGTGGCAAACACGAGGTATTTCTCCCAGATGACTATCTCGGTCGGCAGCTTCTCCCTGAACTGCCCCATGGTGTCGAGGAACCTTTTCAGCCCCGTCCACGCCTCGTAGCGCTCCTGCCCCGCCTCGCTGAATCGCGTGAGGGTGAACTTGAAGTGCGAATCAACCGCTTTGAAAAGCAGAATTATGAGGATGGCCGCGAGCATTGAAGAATTAACGGCCAGGGGGGAGCCCTTGGCAATTCCCGCGAGCAAAAGCGTTGATAAGAGCATGTTGAAAAGCCAGTTTGAACGGTTCGGGCGTTGGCGGAGCCAGGGGATGAAAAGGAATGCCAGCACATAAATGGCTGCAAGAGGCCCAAGCAGCGGCCATAAGTCCAGATTTAATGGCGAGAGGTGCGCAAGCGGTAGGGTGAGAATTCCCAAGACGAGCAATAACTGGTTGAACATTACCTTGCCCTTGAATTCAAGAAATCCCTTTTCCGACCCGTTTTCAATCTCCTTTTTCGCCTTGTCCGCCCACTCCGCGCTCATTGGGACCGAATCATAACGGTGGACTTGCGACACTTCGGAAAGCTTGATGGAGTCGCACGGGATTTCTTTCCTGAAGATCCAGCCCGTGATCCCGTAATTCTGGAACACGGCATCCAAAAGCCAAGATTCAATGGGAGAGAGCGCGTCCCTGCCGCGGGTGCGCGTGAGCAGGTAATCGTCCTTTTTGAATATGATTCCAATCGGCTCGGCCTTCTCTATCTTAAGATGCCCTCTCTGCGCGAGGTCCAGAAGCGTCGCAGTCATGCTGTTCACCGTCACTTCCTGCGTGGTGATGAATTCAACTTCCCAAGGCTTGTCGTCGTAGGGAATGTCGCGCACCATAAGGCCATGCCTTTCCTCAAGAGGCTCCCGGCCATACCTGTCGTAAAGGAGGTAGTAGGCGCCGCACAGGGCGAGAAGGACGAAAATGGGCCAGAGCCACGAATATGCAAGCGGTCCGTAGAGCAGGGAGTTGAGGTTCTCTTCGCCCACGACCTTGTCATACCCCTTTCCCGCAACCACCCTCATCGCGCCGCCTACAAGCGCCTCCTTGTTGAAGAGGATTCGGAATTCAAGGAAAGTCCTTGGAGGGATGTTGTTTGCGCTTATGGACAGGGTGTCGCCATTCAAGTCGTAATGCGCGTCAAGCGCGGGGTGCAGCCACACCTTTGCACCCGAGTGGAGTGGCTTGGGGAATTTCACCGTGGCGTCAAGCCGCGAGACGCGCGCGTCCCACTGCTCCCCCCAAACTTTCCAATAGAAGTCGTAGGCGTCGTCGTAAGAGGTGATTGCGTTTTTGACAAGGTAGGTGATGACAAACGTCCGCTGCTCGTTTTCAGCGCCGTAATTCCACTGCGCCCGCAGGTTGTTTCCCGAGTAGGAGGTGTAAGCCTGCTTTTCCTCAAGCCCTGCCGCAGTTTTCTCAAAAACCCTTATCCTCTCGTAATTCCACTGCCCTTGCGGAAAATCCCTGTAGGCAAACGAGTAGGCGCCGGAGAAGCTGAACGTGAGCTCTTCCGACGCGTTCACGCTCCCGTCTTCCGAAACGCCGTATGAAACCTGCGCGTGGGGGAAGTAGAAGCTCTTCGCGCCGTTGAAGGCTATTGTCGGCAGGAGCAGGGAAAGAAGCAGAAAGAAAAAGATGCGCGGCCGGAGTTTCTCCACTCGCCAATTATGTTCGGGCTTGGCTTTAAAACCAATGCCCGTTTCTCATTTCCCCCGGCGTGCCTTGCGTAATTTAGCCCACCGTAATCTTGGGCCGTTCGGCGTTGCTGCTTTCAACCGTGACGGTGGTCTGCCCCGCCGTTTGCGCCTTGGCCGGCTTTCTCCCTTCGCGCGTGAATGAGACTTTGGCCCTCTTGGTTTTTGCGGGCTTGCCAGCGGTGAGGGCGGTTTTGGCGGTTCTCTTCACGGTGGGCTTCCTGGCTTTGCTCGGGCGCTTCCCGCTTTTCCCGGCGGCCTTGCCTTTTCCCGAAGTCGCTTTCTTCGCCATTCCGTTCTTTCCCTTTTTTGCCGGCATGCTTTCCTTCACCGCAACGCTGATTTTGGTGTTGATGCTGCGGGCGGTTTTTCTTGCGGAGGCGCTTGCCTTGCGCGCCTCTTCCTCCGCGAGGGTGGTCTTGGCAGCCGCCCTTCTCGCCGCGCGCTTTGCCTTGCCCGCCTCGAGCTTGGCTTCTTCGGTTGACCTGATTGCAATCTTGCGGGCTTCCCGTCCTGCCTTCCTCGCCTCGAGCTTGGCTTCTTCGGTTGTCCTCATTGCAATCTTGCGGGCTTCCCTCTTGACCTTGTTTGCAAGCTTCCTTTCGTCTTCCGCCTTCCGTTTCGCCATTCGCTTGGCTTCAATCCTGGCCCTTCGCGCCTCTTTGAGCGCCTTCTCTTCGGCGCGGGCAAGGGCCGTCTTCGCCTTCCTCTCCACGCGCCTCACGCCCTTCTGGGCGCTTTTGAGCGCCTTGCCTGCCTTCTCGTCAATGGAGAGGAACTGGCTTTCGAACCTGCCTTCCATTTCCTTGAGTTTTTCCTCCAGCTTCGATACCGTCTCGCCCATCGTTGCGGACGTGACGGGCATGCCGTCGCTGGCCTTCTGGAGTTCTTGGGACTTTTGGCGCATTTCCCTCACCATCTCGTCGTACTGCCGGATGGTGGGTTCCATCGCCTCCTCGCGTTCGGCCGACCTTTCCTCAAGCCCGTTGAGCCGCCCTTCAATCTCCCTCAGTTGCTCGTAGGCCTGCTTTGCCTTGTCCAGCGTCTCGTGGCCCGACTCGTCGGTGGTGATTTCAAGAATCTTCTCCTCAATCTCCGCAAGCTTCCGGTTCACCGCCTCAAGCTCGACTTCATCGTGGCTTTTGGACTCCTTTTCCATCACCTCGATTTTCCTTTCGAGCACCTTGAGGTCGTCAAGCTTGCCCTCCACCTGTTCGAGCCGCTCCAGCTCTTCCTTCGAGAATGAGGGCGCAGCGTGTATTTCCGCGACGTCGGTGCTTGGGGAGGGCGTCATTCTTGCTTCGTCCATTTCCACGCTTCCCTTCACCGGGAGGGTCCCGTCAAAGCCGGCGGTCCTCTCGCGCGAAGTGATGATTTCAGCGTGTGAGAAGGTGTTGGTGCGGGGCTCCATGTGCGCCCTCACGCGCGAATGCACGTCGTCAAGTTTGCTGGCGAGCGCGTGCCTCGCATCCCCCTCCGCCCGTTGCAGCGCGCGCTGGCTCTCGCGCAGCCTCGCAAATGCGTACGCGTCAATTATGATGAGTGCGATTACGACTATGATTGCGCCAATAGTGAAAAGGTCTGCCATTGGAAAATACCACCCCTCCACTAAATTAGGCCGAGGGGGCAATAAAAACCTTTCCGAATGTCGTATCTGGCGAATGGTAACAATCAGCGCCGCCTGCGGCCAGTGCCTGCCTCTTTATTGGGACGCCTCAATGGATCGATATGATGGCGGACGCCCCGTCGGTGATTGAGGGGTGCTTGCCGATGAGGATCGAATGGTACAGTTGCGTCCCGGCGTGCCGTCAATCCCTCCTGTTAAGCAGGGCGGCGATTGCAATTAGGAGCAGGACGATTGCGCCCACCCGCAGGAATAGGCCGTTGTCCGAAGAGGCGCCTGCGGGGTTCTTGCCCATTGCCGGCACCCTCACCGTCTGTGTGGTTTGCCCGCCTTGGGTGCTGCGCAGGATGATCGGCACGTCCTGCTCGGGCGAATCCACCGTGGGCGCAAGCGTCACCGTCACGAATTGCGCCGAGCCGGGCTCGAGCGTAGGGCGGTCGGAGGAAGTGGCGACGAAGGCGGCGGAGAATGGGACGCTTGCGTCAATGTCCTCCTCGCGCACGTTCCCCGCGTTGGTGACTGCAATCTTCACGCTCACGCTTAGGGTCCTTCCGTCCGGGGCCGTGACCGGCTCTACCGAGGCAACTTTGGCGTCGAGTTTGCGCACTGGCCTGATGATGGCGAGCTCCGCGTCCTTCCGCACGCTTTCAAGGCCGCTTGCGGCAACGAGGCCGAACGGAATGGTCTGCCGGTCTGCGCTTCCTTGGACGAACCCTTTGGGAACGCTGAACGTGACGAGGTAGTCCCGGCCCTTGCGGCCGGCAATGTCCTGGGCGGAGGGCCTCACCTGCACCCACGCCTTGGGAATGCCCTCAACCGCAAGCACAACCGACTGGAGGGCGTCGTCCCCCCCGTTGCCCACGGCAATCGCGGTTTGCGAAGGCGCGCCTTCAACCGCGACGAGCGATGTGGGCCTGATAGTGAGGAATGAAGTGCGGTTGTCGGCAACTATTTTCACCCTGAGGGTGACGGGCTTGGAGAAGTTCGTCGCGTGGATGGAGATTGGAATGTCCTGCGGGGCGCCCAGCGGTGCGGAAACTGTCGGGAGGAACGTGATGCTTCCCTGCAGCCCCTGCCCCACTCCCAATGTGAACACCTTCGGGTCAATCTCCATGAACACCCCTGCGATGGGCTGGGGGTTGTAGTCGATGGAATACTCGGTGGCAACGCTTCCCGAGTTCCTGACGCTGAACGGTATTGAGGTGCTTTCGCCCCGGGGCAGCACGATTTCACGCAGGCCCAGCGCCTCAAGCCCGCGCACTTCCGAAACGCCCGCGCAGTCGTCGATGCGCAGCGCGGCGTAATCGTTGTAGCGCAGGACGATTGAATAGTAACTTCTGGCGGCAGGCGCGTTCATAACCGGTGCCGCCGTCACGCGCAGCGTCGCGGTCTCGCCCTTGGCAATCTGCAGCACGTTCTTGTCAACCGAGACGAACGGCGCTCCCGCATTGCCGAGTTCCACGCGAAACGGCCCTTCAATCCCGCCGTAGTTCTTTATTTGGTAATCGCGGTAAGTGGCGTTGCCGCCGTTCGCGCTTGCGCACTCGCCGCTTGCAGGCGCGCTGAGAAGCTGGAGTGAAAGCGTCGGGGAAAAGACGTAAAGCCGCACGGGCAGGTCAACGTCATACGCGCGCCCCTGCGCGTTAACGCCCCTGACTTTGAGGATGAAATCGTACACTCCCCCCGGGGTTGACGGCGGAATTCCCACCTCGATGGGAACGGTCTTCTCCTCTCCCGCAAGAAGTGGGAATACGTCGGGGTTGGCAAACGTGCTGCTCTCAAGCAGGTTCCCCTCGCCTTTGCCGTGCATCACGCTCACGAACTGCCTGTCCTCAAGCCTGCTCTGCACCACGAGGGTCCAGAACGCGCTCTCCCCCGGCTGGACAATCGCGTCGTCGGAACTGAGGGTTGCGGAGAAGAACTCGTTCGATGCGCTTGGCTGCACGGGATTGGGGTCCACCGTGAGGTTGAGCGCCCTTTCCTCGAGGCACGAGCCTCCGCCGCCGAAAACCTGCAACGCAAGAGAGTAGTTCCCAAGCGCCCCCGGCGTATTCACGTTGAGCGTGACGGCTTGCGACTGGCCCGTTGCGAGGTTGAATGGCGTGGGAAGGCCGGAAAATTCGCATTGCAGCGGAGTGGGGCATATTGCATCCACTGAAACGGACTGCGTCGAGGCGCCGGCGTTGGAAACTTGTATTGCATACGCCGCCGCGCTTCCCTGCACCACGCGCTTTGAGTTTTCAGAATTGACCGTGAGGAATGGCGCGCATCCGGCCGCCTGCGCGTAGGAAAACCCCGCGAGGGCAAGGAACGAAAGCAGGGCCACTGCGGGGAGGAGCAAGTGGTTTGGAGGGAGTTTTCCCGATTCGGACTGCATACATTTATTTTATCTTCAATGCTATTTAAATCAACTCAAACCAATTGAATCGTCCCCGAATCAACCCCCGAAAAAAGCCGACGGACAGTGATGGCATTGGCCCGCAGGAATGAGACAACTCAATGGCAAAGGAAGTCCCTGGGCGACCCACAGGTGCACCTCCAAATGTGGAAATGGACGGGGAAGGAGGAGCATTTGGACAACTTCTTTCAATCAGCCAGGCCTTGGATTGCAAATAACATCGAAAGGTTAGGCAAGGGGATGATTGCCGCGGACAGGGAAGACCTCACGCAGGAAGCCAGCTTGAGGCTGTTGCGAATGAAAGAGCGCCTGCGCCCAAACGGCGTGCACGCCTGCATTGCCAAGATAGTCCTCAACCTCATCAGGGACAAGTGGAGAAGAGAGCGCGGGAAGCAGGCGTTGCCGCTGTATGCCAAGGCCGAAGATGGCGGGGAAATCGAGCGGCAAATTCCCGTGCCCGACCCTGCCGAGGAATTCATCAACAACAGCTTTTCCGAACCCGTGCAGAAGGCGCTGGAAGCCTTGAACCAGGATTTCCGCAGGACCGTGGAACTTATCGACATCCGCGGGCATTCGTACAAATCAGCGGCCATAAAAATGGGTGTCGGCGAGCAAACCGTCAGGTCGCGCCTCCACCGCGGAAGGAAGGCATTGCGCGCGCTCATAGAAAAGTATCAAAATGCCTCTAAGGGCTTGCCGCCAGCGCATCGGCCAAAAAGTGTAAAAAAGTAAAGCGGGGTTAGAGCCTTTGCACGGCCTCCTCGCATCCGTCCCCCAAAATCGCCCTGACCAGCTTTCCCCCTATTCTATCTTCCCTCCTTTCTCCTCTTGCTTTGAGGCTTCTTGGTTTTCCTCCCGCCAATCACGCCGGGTTTTTTGTTGCCGGCAGGTTTTTTTCTTGCCGCCCCCTCTTCGCGCACATCCGTGCGTCCTTCCGCGGGAGTGGCAACCCCGTCAAGTGTTCCCCCTTCGCTCACCGCCTCGGCCTCCTTTTCGTCGGCCTCAAGCTCGCTGCCGAGTTCCTCCAGCTTCCCTTCGTATTTCTCCCTCAGGCGGTCGTAGTTGCCTTCGCTTATTTTCCCCGCGACGAGCAGCTCGTCAAGCGCGTCGAGCTTCTGCCTCGCGGCGCGAAGGGCAATGTGCGGCCTCACGCTAATCTCTCCATGCCTGCGCTTGAGGAGGTAAAGCACCGCCATCATCGCAAGGCCGATTGCGATTAACGCAACCAGCGCGAGGGCCCTCGCGTCGATTCCGGCGCTGCGCGACGGCACGGTAGTGACTGCCACCTTGAGGTTGCCCGGGGCAAGGGCGCCGGAAGGCGATTGCGATGACGCCGCATTCCCATCGGTGGAGTTCCCTCCCGCCCCCAACGGAATGTCCTGCGAGGCTTCAATGGGGATTCTCGCAAGCTGGGTGGAAAATTCGTCGGAAAGGTAGCGGAGTTTCACCGCGTTGCCAAGCGAGTCGTAGTCTCCCGTCCGGTTGTATTCCCCGAGGCTGTAAAGGGCGTGCGCGTAGAAAAGCTGCGCCCATCCCGAAGCGTTGTATGCCGCGAGCCTGCTTTGGTTCCCCACTGCAATGATGAGCTCTTCCGCCGGGCTCTCCCCGTTCTCGGAAAGCGCGCGGGAAAAGGCCGTTGCGTACGCCGAGTCGAGGATGCTTGCCGCATACGCGCCTGCTGAAAATTCCCTGCGCGCGGTCTTGAGGTGCATCGTCGCCTCGCTGTCGCCGGCTGCGGCCACGAGCTTCCTGGCGTTTTCCATCATCCCGCCCGCATAGCCCCGGAGGGCAAGCTCGTTTATGGCGGCGCTTGATGCGGGGTCGTAAGCCGGGTTTGCGGCTGAATCCGAATTCGCAACTCCCGCCTGCGTTGAAGGGCTTCCCCCTCCAATCTCCGCGGCAGCGGCATTGAGGTCCTCGGCGGCGCCCTCCCAATTCTCGGCCGCGGCAAGCGACTGGACGGCTTGCGCTATCGGCGCGATTTGCAGGTTTTTCCTCGCGTCGTCAATCCTCTCAAGCGCCCAGTACGCGCGCAGCTGAGCCGAAGCGGCCCACTCGAGGTTTCCGGCGGTCTTGTTTGCGAACCTAATCGAAAGCGCCTTCCCCTCAACTTCCCCAAGCCTTCGTGAGAGTTCCTGCCGCGTGATGTTGGAGAGCAGGTAGGATTCCACTGAGACGCGCGTGACGAAAGCGAGGTTGGCCGCGGAATAGAGGTAGCCCTTCCCGAATAGGTATTGCGAATTGTTCAGGTCAATGGCGCTCCTGTTGTAAAGCGCGGTCGGGCCCGACTTTCTCCCCAGCTCCCCAACCGAGGCGGCAATTCCCTCCAGCTGGTGCGCCGTCACCTTTCCCAGCGGCCGGGCGGCGTTGCCAAGCGCAATGGCCGGGAGGGAGAGCGGAATGGTTTGCCTCGACGGCGCGCTGATTGCGCTTCCCTCGTCGCTGAAGGCGAATTTCACCGCCTCGCGCAGGCTTCCCACCTCGACCACCTGCAGGCCCCATTTCTCGGGGGCGTAAGTGGTGAGGTCGACGCCGTTCTGGATTGCCTGGCCTGCGGGGATGAGCAGCACCTTGATTCCCTGCTGGGACGCGGCAGACGCCTTTTCGAAAACCCCGCCGACCTTCCCCACCCCCCCGTCCGAGGTGATTGTCCCGGTTGCCGAGAGGTCGGAGCGCAATTTCTTCTTCGCCAGTTCCGCGTACGAAAGCAGCGCGAGGGCCACGCCGCCGCTGGGGCCGTCGACGATTTCCGCCTGGGCGAATATCTCGTAATAGAAGTTGAACTTGTTGCGGTCCACCCCCGCCAACGAGGACGCGGCGGCCACGGCGCTCTTGCTCGACTGTTGCGTCTCGATGGAGAAGAACGGCTGGATGTCCACAAAGATTTTCCCCTCGCCCGGCTGCACCGAGGCCGTGGCGGTGGTAAGCACCCCCTGCCCGGCCGTGTCCACCGCAGGCACCCTCATCGTGCTGCCCGCAAATGCCAACGGAGGGATGAGCAGAACCAAAAGGGCGAGAGAAATGACATTACGCGCGGCCATGAAGACAAATCACCACAAACGGCTAGGGCTCCAAAATTATTATGGCTTCCGTTGGGAACTGATGAGAATAGGGAGGAATAGGTCGGGGGGGTCTTACGGTTTGGGCGATGTTGGGCTTTCTACTTTCCCAAGTCCTGCTTGAGGGCAGTCGCGTCGCTCGGCCTCATGAGCACGGTGGCGCTTTCCTTGTTGCCGAACATGTCGAAAAAGTGTATTTTTACGGGCACGCGGCCAAGCATCGGCGCCCCGCCCGCCATTTCCACCGACTGAACGTAATTGCTGCGGATGGGCGTTTCGGTCCTGCCGTCCTTGAGCACGATGCCATCGTCGTAAACCGCCACGCTTCCCCGCCTCGAGCTTTCCAAAGTGATGGTATACTCGTGAAGGGGCTTTTGCTTAGTGTCCAGAAGCATTGAGACAACCACCAGCGCGACCGGCGCGAACAAACGGGCCCTAATCCCACCCGCCTTTATGAAGGCATAATGGCTGGACGTTCCTTAAATAAGCGTATGCCTCGGGGGGTGGCGGGACGGAAGTTTGCGGGCAATCAGCGCCAAAGTCGCCCAAAGGGGGCTGGCGCCATCCTCCCGCTCCAGTTCATCTACAGTTTCAGACGTCGAGCACGACCCGCGCCTTCCATCGGTTCCCTTCCTTCCAAACCCGGTACTCGTGCCACGTGACTGCCTTGACGTCCACGAGCAATTCGTGCTTCTTGGGGTTGAGCTTCTCGCCCTTCAATTCCGCGGCAAGCTTGAACTTTCCTCCATTGGGCTCTTGGGAAACCTTCACGCCATATTTGCCGTAAAGCATCAGCTTGGCGTCCTTGAGGAAAACCAGTTCCTGCAGGAAGTCGAAAAGCAACTGCTCAAGCGACGGGGCTTTAAGCGCCAGCTTCTTAGGAATATTGGCCTTCACGCTCTTGTGGTCCTTCACCATCGTGGAGGTCACCGCCTCTGCGGCGCTTTCAAACATCTCGTTTTCAGTCGCTCCGCTCGCCTCGAACGCCACGTCCGCAACGGTGATTCCCTCGAGGAACTTGTAAGGCATAGTTTTTCACTTCAGGCATAATCGGAGTTTTTTCTCCAAATCAATTTGGACTTTTGAATTGATTCCCTCGCCGATGAAGACCAAGGCAGTCTTTCCCTCTTTCGCGAAAGGCTCGAACTCCGCCCTGCCGGCTACAAAGTTGTAAAGAAGCGTCTTTACGCCCTTCCCGTCCCCCACCGTTACGAATCCCTTGGCGCGGTAGATTCCGGAAGGAAGTTTCTCCAGAATGGCCGCGGCCTTCGTTTCATCCATCGGCTTTTCGGCCTTGAAAACGAAGCTCCCGGTTTTTTCCGACTCGTGCGCTTCATTTTTCGCAGTCTTCTTTTCCTCAGCATTCACTCCGAGGAGCATTTGCGGGTCGGCATCGCACCTCACCGTCGGGATGATTGCCGCCCTTGCGTTGATTTCCCCCACTGCCTTCCGCGCGTCTTGCATTCCGGGCGCGTCAACCAAGTCTTTCTTGTTTAGCAGGATGATGTCCGCCATCTCGATTTGCGTCCTTCCCGTCCTGCCGAGGGAAGGGAAGCGCACGAGCGCGTCCGCGTCAACAATAGTGATGATGGCATCAAGCCTAACTTGCGGCAGCGCCTCGCGCACGTCAAAGGCAATCGCGTCCGGCTCGGCCACTCCAGTCGCCTCAAGCACGATGTGCTCGGGATGGAATTTTCCAATCACTTCCCTAACCGCCGCCTCGAACTCGCCAGTCATCGAGCAGCACACGCACCCGCCCGCCATTTCCACCACGTCAACATTCCGCCCTGCCTTGATTGTCTTGGTGTCGATGCCGATTTCCCCGAACTCGTTCATCAAAACCGCGAGCTTCAGGCCGCTTTTCTGCGCGTGGTGGAGCAGCCTCTGCAGCAAGGTGGTCTTCCCCGCGCCCAGGTAGCCGGTGAGGATGGTGAGTGGGACTTTGCCAACGCGCTTTTGGGAAGCGTTTTGTTTCATGAAAAGAATTAGGCGTGCCTTTGATTAATTACCCGCAGTTGGCATTTATGCCACGTCAACCCTTCACGTTGGCAACTGGCAGCAATTTCGCCACGCGCCTGCTGATTCCCGCCTGGTGCGTCGCGTCGATGACGGCGTCGATGTCTTTGTACGCCTTGCCCGCCTCTTCGGCCAGCCCCGCGTACGAAACGCTCCTTACGAGAATTCCCCGGCGTTCCATGTCCTTCTGGAGGGCCTCGCCCTTGAACATGTGCTTTGCCTGCGTGCGGCTCATCGTCCTTCCCGAGCCGTGCGCTGTCGAGCCCCACGTTTCCTCCATCGCCTTCTGCGTTCCCGCAAGCAAATACGAACCAGTTTCCATGCTCCCGCCGATGATGACGGGCTGGCCCACTGCGCGGAATTCCTGCGGCACCTCGGGCCTCCCGGGGCCGAAGCTTCTCGTCGCGCCCTTCCTGTGCGTCACAACCCTAGTCCTCTTGCCGTCAATCTCGTATTCCTCGAGCTTGGCCGTGTTGTGCGCCACGTCGTAGACCTGCTGTATTTCCATCTCCTCGGCAGTCTTGCCCATCACTTTTGAAAACACTTCCCTGATGCGGTGAAGGATGACCTGCCTGTTTGCAAAGCTCATGTTCAGCCCGCACTTCATTGCCGCGAAGTAGTCTTGGCCTTCCGGCGAGTGGAACGGCGCGCACGCCAGCTCCCTGTCGAGAATCTTGATTCCGTACTTGCTTTCCATCACGTTGAGGAACACTTGAAGGTAGTCGGTGGCGACCTGGTGGCCGAACCCGCGGCTGCCGCAGTGGAACATCACCGCCACTTGGTTGGGGAAGATTCCGTATGCCTTGGCCGCCTCCTCGTCGAAAATGTTTTCCGGCTTTACCCACTGGATTTCGAGATAGTGGTTGCCGCTTCCAAGCGTGCCGATTTGCGAAAGCCCCCTTTCCACGGCCTTGCCGCTGACTTTCTTCTCGTCCGCCCCCTTGATGCAGCCGTCCTCTTCAGTGCGCGCAAGGTCCTGCTCCCAGCCGAAGCCGCGGTCGACGCACCAGTCGGCGCCCTCCTCGATGATTTCCCTGAACTCGCCCTTGTTCAATTTCACAAAACCGCTGCTCCCCACTCCCGCGGGCACGGCGGTGAAAAGCTGGTCCACAAGCTGCCTGAGCTTGGGCCTCACTTCGTCAATAGTGAGGTTGGTGCGGACAAGGCGCATGCCGCAGTTGATGTCAAACCCGACTCCGCCAGGAGAGATTACTCCGGTTTCGGCGTCGAATGCCGCAACTCCGCCTATTGGAAAGCCATATCCCGAGTGGCCGTCAGGCATGCAAAGCGCAGCACGCTGGATTCCCGGCAAGGTTGCGACGTTGGTCACCTGGTCGAAAACCTGTATGTCCATCGCGTCGACGATTGCCTTGCTTCCGTAAATTCGTGCTGGCACGCGCATCCCCTGCTTGAATTCCTTGGAAACTTCCCAGGCGTAATCGTTGATTTTCTTCAGTTCGGGCTTGTTGTTGAGCATAATGGTTAAATCACCGGTAGGCTTGGTTTTTTTCTCGATATTAATCAGGGAAAAAGGCAGTTGTCGTTTGCGTACCATTTTTTATGCCCTGATGCGCTATTTAAGGCAGGGAGTTTTCACATGGGTAACGACATCGTTTGGAAAGACCGGCCCCCGCGCATCTTCGCCCGTTCGCTTCTCTACATTCTGGGGCACGGCGCAATCTGGCTTGGCGAGATTCTTCTGGTCTATTGGGCATACTCCGAGCGGAGTTCTTCCGGCAATTCGTTCTACCTCGCCGCGTTCCTCTCATTTGCGTGGCTTCTTTTCGCACTTTACGCCACGTTCAACCTCTACGGCAGCCTCAACCAGAGAAAAGCCAGGCGCGTCAGCTCGCTTTCCAAAACCGGACTGGTAATTTCCCACGCGGGAGAAATCGAATCAATCCATCTCAAGGACATCGATTCAATCTCCATCGCTCCCGACGTGCTCGACAAGGACTTCACCGCCACGATTATTGCGGGGGAAATGGAGCTGAATGCGGTGCTTCGCGACAAGCCGGGGTTCCTCAGGGCGTGCAAGTCGGTTGATTCGCTTGCGCACAAGGTTGCGGTGAAGGGATGAATAGCTTAAGTTGCTTTCCCCACAACAAACACTTTCGCGAATCCTGGCATCAAACCATCTCAAGTTCGTAAACACTTCCGCGATTCCACATCAAACCGGCTCATCCTCAATGGTGGTTCACGATGTCAGTCCTCGGCGTAGACCGCCTTCTTGAACTCGTCCGCACGCAGAAGCTTGTGGAAAACCTTTCCGAACGCGAGTTGGCCAATCCCGAGGGCGCGGGTTTTGACATCCGAGCGGGAGAGTTTTTCACCGTCGAGGGCGATTCGTTCCTCGGCGTCACTGAAAGAAGGACGCCGGAGGCGAAGTCGGTTGCCAAGCACGGCACGCACGCTTCGTTCACCGTTTCCCCGGGCGATTTCGTCCTGGTGAAGACCATGGAATCGTTTAACGTTCCCAACAACCTCACAATGCATACCTTCCCCCGCAGCACGCTCCACCGCGCGGGCCTTGCCCTCATCGCAACGCAAACCGCCCCGGGCTATTCCGGGCCGCTGGTTTTCGGCCTCAAGAACCTCGGCAATTGCAACTACGCCATTGAATTGGGCGCGCGCATCGCCCACGTGCAGTTCGCCACCATCGAGGGCGAAGGCTCTGCATACAGGGGACAGTGGCAAGGCGGGCGCGTCTCGACGCAGGAAACGACTACGGGGATGGAAAAGCAGGTGTGAACCCTATTTCCTCCCGTAACTCACAAACGCGTAACTCATCCCGTCCTCCTCCGCTTCTTCTCTTGAAGTCTCCCTCCATTCGCTCTTGTTGATTTTTGGGAAGTAAACGTCGCCGGGAAGCTCATCGTGGATTTCGGTGAGCTCAAGCCTGTCCGCAATCGCAATCGTCTGGCTGAAAATCTGCTCGCCGCCGATTACGAAGACATTCCCGTCAAGCTTCGTCCCTTCTTCAACCGCCTCTTGGACGGAGTTGCACACGACGCACCCCGCAGGCGCAGAATAGCCATCCTGTTTGGTGATGATGATGCTGGTCCTTTCGGAAAGGGGCTTGCCAGTCTTTCGCACAATCGCCTCGAACGTCTTCCTTCCCATGATGACCGGGTGGTGGAGCGTGAACTGCCGAAAGCGCTTAAGGTCGGCCTTGAGGTAGACGGGCTGGCCGCCGTCCCTGCCAATCACGCCGTTGGACGCCACCGAAGCGATGAGGATTATTTCGGGTTTGTTCTTGCCGTCTGAATCAATCATGTTCGCCACTATTGCAGGGCGTTGGCCCACTCAAATAGCCTTTTAGTTATTACCTTCGTCTATTGTTATTAATTATGGACAACCCCGATTCAGGCAGGCATCCCGAATTCCAGTATCTCGACCTCCTGCGCGACATCATGCAGCACGGCGTGGAGAAGAGGGACCACAACACCGGCGTGGCGCTCAAAAGCGTCTTCGGCCGCAGTTCGCGCTACGACCTTTCCCAAGGCTTTCCGCTTCTGACGACAAAGCGCGTCTATTGGAAGGGCGTGCTTCACGAGCTGTACTGGTTCCTCTCCGGCCAGTCCAACATCAAGTACCTCGTGGACAACGACGTGCACATCTGGGACGACTATCCCTACAAGATTTACCTCAAGAAAACGATGGGGGCGGGCGGCGAGCCAGTTTCAAAGGATGAATTCGTGCAGAACATCCGGGGGGACGCGCAATTCGCCAGGGAGTGGGGGGAGCTGCCACACATCTACGGCGCGCAGTGGAGGCACTGGCCCGCAAAGGGCGGGAGGGAAATCGACCAGGCAGCATGGGTGGTGGATACGCTGAAGAACTTTCCCGACCGCAAGCACGCAGTTCTGAGCGTGTGGAATCCCGAGTTCCTCTACGGCATGGCCCTTCCGGGTGAGGCGCTGAGCTTCCCCCTCTGCCACATACTGCTTCACTTCAACGTTTCGCAGGGGAAGCTCTCCTGCATGCTCTACCAGAGGAGCTGCGACATGTTCCTCGGCGTGCCGTTCAACATCGCAAGCTACGCCCTGCTCACCCACGTGATTGCCCGCGCGTGCGGCTATTCGCCTGGCGAGTTAGTGCACAACTATGGCGATGCCCACGTCTACTCCAACCACTACGAACAGGTGAATGAGCAGCTTTCACGCGAGCCGCGCCCCTTTCCCACAATCGGGATTTCGGACGCCGTGACAAGCATCGACTCGTTCAGGCCCGAGCTCGTCACGCTTGAGAACTACAACCCCCACCCCTCGATAAAAGGGGAGCTTACAGTCGCGGGGGGTTTTGACGAGAAGGACAGGACGATGAACAAAGCTTGAGCTGGGGCTTGCTAGACATTTTGAAGTGATCTGAAAATGCAACCTGAAGAAAACCGGCCGTCGCGCGACGAGTGGTTCGCCGAAATGGCGCTTGTCATCTCAAAGCGGAGCACGTGCAAGCGCACTTCGCAAGGCGCCCTTCTCGTGGACAGGCGGGGCTTCGTCATTTCCCTCGGCTACAACGGCTCGCCTATGGGAATGCGCCACTGCGAGTGGGACCCCGTTGCCAAGCGCAGCAGGATTTTCTGCGAGAAGCACCACCAATGCATGTGCATCCACGCGGAGATGAACGCCATCATCAACGCCGCCCGCCACGCCTCCCTCCGCGAGGACACGATTCTCTACGCCACGGGCTCGCCCTGCTGCGAGTGCATGAAGGCAGTGATTCAGGCGGGGGTGAAGCGCATCGTTTTCGTCGAGGAATACGAGGATGGCTTTGCCAAGGAACTCGCAAAGGAAGCGAACATCGAGATGGTGCACCTGCCGCACCCCAAGGTCGGAGAGGGAAGAAGGACGTATTCGTAGAAGTTTCTCCCAATTCTCAAACAAAATATTTTTCTCCATTTCCCGAGCGGGATTCCTCTATCTTTCGACAACATGCCCACTCGCAGACAAACATTATCCGGATGCGCCCCCCAAATGCCCAAAGTTGGCGATTCCGCCCCCGACTTTTCCCTTCCCGACGGCAACGGCAAGCTCCACCCGCTTTCCGAATTCCTCGGCCGCAAGGTAGTCCTCTATTTCTACCCCAAGGACGACACTCCCGGCTGCACCGTTGAAGCCTGCGGGTTTCGCGACACGGCCGAAGCGGTTGCCGGCAAGGGAGCGGCGGTGGTGGGCGTTTCGGCAGATTCGGAAGAGTCGCACGCCAAGTTCGCGAAAAAACTCGGCCTCAACTTCCTCCTCCTCTGCGACCCCGAAAAGAAGGCAATCAATGCATACGGCGCGTGGGGCAGGAAGAAATTCATGGGACGGTAATACTACGGCGTGCTGCGCACGACTTTCATCATCGGGCCCGACGGGAAGATAGGGAAGATTTTCGAGTCGGTAAAGCCCGAAGGGCACGCGAAAGAAGTGCTCGGCTCGATTTGACTTGTTTCCAGTCGGTAAATCAAGAGGGCCGCGCGGCGCAGGTTATCTCCCCGCTTTGACGTTTCGCCCTCACGCCACAGTTGGAAAGAGTATTCCGTAGAAGAGCGCAATGACCGCAACGGCAATAACTCCAATCGTCGCGTAACCCACGCGTTTCCACCAGCCGCTAACCGCGTTTTGTCCCATCACCGCCTTGTCGGTTGCGAGGGCCATGATGATGATGAGCAGCGGCAGGTCGAGGATTCCCGAAAGCACCTGCGAGTAGTAGAGCGCCACGTAGGGCGTCACGCCGACGAAAAGGATTGCGGCGCCAGCGAGCACCGACGCGGCTATCACGCCGTAAAACCCGCGCGCCTGTCTCACCCTCTTGTTCAGCCCCTTGCTCCACCCGAGGGTTTCGGATACCACGAATGCGGTGGATGACGAAAGCACGGCAATTGCAAGCACCGAGGCTGCGAAGAGCCCTATTGCAAAGAGGTAGAATGAATAGTCGCCCGCAACCGGTCGAAGTGCGAGTGCGATGAAGCGCGCGGGGTCGGGTGCGCTGCTTAATGCGGCAGCCCCGCCAATGGCCTGAAGCCGGGGGTAGAGTTCGGTGCCGGCGGCGATGATGATGAAGTAAGAAACGAGGTTCGAATAAACCATTCCGGTAATCACGTCGAAATTCACCCGAGCGTGCTGCTTTTCCGTCCGCTTCGCCTCTATTTCCGCCGCAGTCTGCCAGTAGAAAAGGTAGGGCGTGATTGTCGTCCCCAGAAGGCCCACTGCCGCGAGGAGGAAGGGGACTGAGAATTCCACGCGGGGAACCAGCGTCTGGCGGAGCACCTCGCCCCAATCGGGCTTGGCAAGGATTCCCGCCGCAACGTAGGCGAGCAGGACGAACGAAAGGTAGATGAGAACCTTCTGGATGGTGTTGAAGTTCTTGTACACCACCACGTAGAGGACCGCGAGGCATAGGGGGATGACGAAATACGCCCACGGGATGCCGGTGAATAGTTCCGCCGCGAGGCTCATTCCCGCAACGTCCGCCGCGATAATCGCGACATTTGCAATCACCAGCAGGGCCGCGGAGAGCATCGCCACGTTCCGGCCGTACCTCTCCCTCGTGAGGGTCGCGATTCCCTTCTTCGTCACGTTCCCTATCTTTGCGCAAATGCCCTGCACCGCAATGAGCATCGGTGTGCTCAAGACCATCAGCCACCCGAGCGCGAAGCCGGTGGTCGCGCCGACGATGGAGTAAGTGGCGATTCCTCCCGCGTCGTCGTCAGCCGCGCCCGTAATCAGCCCCGGCCCGAGCATCCTCCCGTGCTTGATGAGGTTGCGGCCCTGCGCGTCCGCCGCCCTGCCTATCTCCCTGCCCACGTGATGCACCTCGCGGGCAAGATGGGCCAGTTCGCGCTTGACGTTGTGCTTTTTTGACGACATCGTTTTTCCAGCCGTTTGTTTTAGTTGGGGGAAGGGGTTCAAAAAGAGCTTTTGAAGGTTGAAAAAAAATTCGTTGGTATGATGAATGGCAAATTCAATTTTTTTCGCAGTTGGGAGAAAGTGGATTGGCAGAGAATTTTTTTTTATTTAGAGAAATTGAATTCCGTCCAAGGGCTAAAGGCATAGCACCCTTTTAAGGCTCACGGTGCAAAAACGGCGTAAAACCATCCCTGCCCATTGCGTCCTTCAGCCTGCCTTAAATTGCACCACCGTTCTAAGAATTCCTGCCTAAACATTTCCAGGCGGTTTTCTTCATGGCCCTTCCCCCGCTTTCGCTTCCCGTAATCATGCTCGTCGTCTTTCTGGCAAACATCATTCCAGTCATGCCCCCGACGTGGGCGTTCCTTTCCTACGTGTTCGTCACGCAGGGGGGCGACCCCCTCGCGCTCGCCGTTCTTGGCGCGGTTTTCTCCACTTTCGGACGCCTCGTTCTCGCGCGCATTTCCAAATACCTACCGAGGTTTTTGGGCAGGAGGGAAACGGGCAACCTCCACTACCTCCACGGCGAGCTGAGGAAATTCCCCGGGGCGGAGTTTGCCTTCACCTTCTTCTACGCGTTGGGCCCGTTTCCCTCAAACGCCGTTTTCATCGTCGCGGGAAGCGCCGACCTCAACATCGCCCCAATCGCGGCGGGCTTTTTCGCCGGCCGGGTGATTTCCTACTACGCCCTCATCAGCGCGGCCAAGGTGGCGGTTGATGCAGTCCGTCCGTATTTCTCCCTCGACAATCCCCTCGTTTGGGCGGCGGACTTAATCGGCATCGCCCTCACGCTGGGGGTTTTCCTAATCGACTGGAAGTCGGTGGTGAAGAAATACGGCCGCGGGCGGAATTGAGGCGCGGGGGCGTTTTCCGTCTTTTCCCATCAGATGTTTTCAGTCGAAACCGTGTATTTCCTCGACCAATTTCTGCAGGATGTCCTCGAGCGTGACAAGCCCTATCATCTTGCTCTTCCCGTCAACCACGACTGCCATTCTCCTCCTGCTTTTCTTGAGTGTTTCGAAAACCACGCTTATTCTCGCACTCGGCTGCACCAGGAGCGGCGGGCGCACTATCTCCCCCACCGGAATCCCTCCCCGGCCTTTCTGGCTCGCTTCCAGCAGCCTCTTTTCGTTCACCGTCCCGACGGCCTCGCCGTTTTGGCCCATCACGGGAAAGCGGTGGTGGGTTGAGGCAACTGATTTCAAGAGCGCCTCGGACACCGTGGTTTGCGGGCTTATCGCCTCAACGTCCTTGACGGGACGCATCACCTGTTCCGCGGTGTATTCGTTGAAGTCAAGGGCCCTCCTGACTATCTTCGCCTCGTTCTCGCCCACCGTCCCCTCCTCAACCGCAATGGCCACGAGCGCCTCGACGTCCTCTTCCGTAAGCAGCGGGCGTTTGGACTCCTTTCCGCTCACCGACTGCGCGAGCATCTCAATGGGCGCCACCAGGGGCGCGGTTACGAGGACGAGGGCGCGTAACAGGGGCGCGAGCGCGAGTGCCATCCGCTCGTGGCGCAGGATTGCGAAAATCTTTGGAATCACGTCGCCGAAGAGCAGAAGCGCGATGGCCACCGCGCCCAGCACCAGTCCCGCCCAGGGGGAGCCGAAAGACTTCGTGGCGCCGTAAGTTGCAACTGCGGTTGCCGCAACGTTTGCGGCGTTGTTCCACAGCAGGATGGTGATGAGAACCCGCCTGGGCCTTTCCCTCAGCTTCACAAGCGCCTCCGCATTGGGCTTTCCCTGCTTGAACAGCCTCTTGGCGTGCAGCGCGCTTAGGGAGATGAACGACGCTTCCATCACCGAAAACAATGCGGAAATGGAGAGGAAGGCGGCGAAAAGCCCGAAGTAGAAGTAGATGTCCATAGCGATTTGCCCCTTCAATACAATAGGGCGGGCGCGTTATTAATTCTGCAACCTACGGAAGCCTCCCCCGAGGTCGAGATTTGACATGGAGGGAACTAAGCCCTGAGTTTGAGTGCGGCATTCGTGGGCTGAAGCCGAAGGTCCAGTTCGGCAACGAAGCAATCGAATTGCAAAACGATTTTTACCAAGGCTCTGCAGCCAGGGCGTTTATTGCCTGGAAATTGGCGGGCTGGTGTTTTTTTTGGGGGGTACGGCTTTTTTCGGCTGTTCGCTTTTGCTTACCTGAAGTTTCTTTCGCGTATCCACGGGTTTTTCATGAAGTTTTCGGTTCTCGGGGCGTCTATTTGCCTTGCTTGCTCGAGGAGTTGCTTGTAGCTCCCGTCGTAGAGCCAGTACTTGATTTGTGCGAGGAGTATTACTGCGTCGAAGTTCTCGGAGTCCATCCCGCAGGCGGTTTCCGCGTACCCGAGGGCTTCGCGTATCTTGCTCCTTGACTGGAGCCCTGAGTCCAGGACGAGGAATTGCGCTTTCATGGCGTATTCGTGAGAGCCGGCTTCCCCCAATTCGATGAGCTTGTCCAGCAGTGGCAGCGCTTTCCGATCTTGCCGCGATGACAGCAAGTCGGCTTTGATCGAGAGTGCTTTTTCATTGTCGGGGTCGAGTTCCAGTGCCTGCTCAATCAGTGCCTTTCCCTCATGGTCGCCTTCGGCGGTGTCAGTGTTCAGCAGTCCAATCGCCTCGTATATCAGGCCGTACGCCTTGCTCCAGGGGTGGTTTTTTTCCCGCTCTTCCTTTTCTTCTCTGCTGATTTTTCCCTCCTCAATTTCCTTTGGCGCCAGCCCCACTGTCTTGAGCTTCCTCTCGCTATTGTACCACTCGGTGAACTCTTCAATTTCTCGCTTGATTTCGCTTACGCTCTCCGGCGTCTTGCCTTTGAAATACTCCCGCCGTGCATCGTGTGACTCGCGCAACCCGAGCGCCATGGACACGTACAGTTCCTTCGTAGATTCGGCGGAATCTTCTTCGGCCTCGCCATCTTCATCGCTTTCTTCGCTAATCTCGCGCAACCGCCTGAAATTCTCTTCAGTGAAGTAGTTTTCTGCCCGCTGGAAGTCGTCCTGCGGCCCACCAGCACCGATGGGTTTTCCGGCCATTGTTTCAAGCGCCTCCTTCTGGTCAGCCTGGTTGAACTCTGTGCGCTTCTCATCGAATGCCTTTGTGACGGCCGGGAGCGCGCTGGTTTCATGCAACTCACACAACCCGTTTACGGCCTCCCCCACGACATACGGGTCGTCCTCGTTTTCCAGCGCAAGTTTGAGGAATTCCACGCATTCCTCTCTTGCTTCCGGGTGCCTCCAAGCAATTGCCGTGATTGCGGCCATCGCGTCAACGCGCGCGAATTCGTCCAGCAGTCTGAAGCTTGCCGCTTGTTTGAGTTTCGGGAGGGCTGGAGGGCCGAATCCGGCTAGGAGGCTTGGCATGCATTCAACAGGCCAATCGCCCAACGCTTCCTGGCGGTTCACCAGCGCGTAAAGCAACGCATCGAAGCTTTCGGGAGTCTTGATTGCCCCCAGCACGTGCACGGCGTGAATTATGGCGAATCCGTCTCCGCAATCGTAGTTGAACTCCACGGTGTTTTTCAGCAGGGGCACGGCATCCGGCCTTGCCATCAGGGTTTTCGGCACTTGCAAATCCAGGTCCAGCCCGTCTTTCTCGAGGGATTCTACCAGTTCCTTGGTTTCCATCTTGCCTGAATCGTATGCCATGCCTTTTCTCACTTCCACAATAGTTTTGTTTCCCCGCCTGCTTTCGCGTTCGTCTGGCTGACTTGGATCAACAGCGGGAAGTTGTTCGTGCACTTTCCTATTGCCGCGCACTGGCCCACCCCGAGGTTCTTGATGAGCGCAAGGCTCTGCGGATCTATAACCTGCGCGTTGGAGACGAAGGCAATGTCGTTGTCGGAGGAGAAATTGAAGGCGAACAGGTTGTCGCACTGGCGGAACACCATGCTTGGCAAGGTTGTTGGCTCGTTGGTGATGACGATGGAATAGATTCCCAAGTGGCGCATTCTGGTAATAACGTCGTCCCAAAATTCCTTTTCGAAGTATTCTGGGCCTCTTCGGCAAAAAGGAACACCCGCCCCCGGTCTTGCAATCCCGCTTCGATCAACTGCCTCAGCACGTAGACGATGGAGAGTTCCTTTGCCTTCTCGCCTTGCTTGAACAAGTTCAGCACTATGGCGCCGCCGTTTCTCACGCCCTCAAGCTTTGCGGCGAAGTTGAATTCGCCAAACACCCCCAGGCTCGAGGCGTAGTCTATGCGGGC
Organism: Microcaldota archaeon; assembly: GCA_016194335.1. Lineage (GTDB taxonomy): Archaea > Micrarchaeota > Micrarchaeia > Norongarragalinales > UBA97 > JACQBR01. The sequence continues at coordinate 43,146 of JACQBR010000011.1, read as the reverse complement.
CATTGCCGCGTTGAGGGAGCCGGGCGGGCTTTGCGAAGATTGCACCCATTCGCGCAGGTTTCCAAGGTCCTTGCCGGTATCGTTTTCCGACCAGTAGCGCGCAAAGAGCCTGAAGGAGTTGTGGTTTTCCTCAATCTGGCACATTTTGCAGAACGTTTCAAAGCTGATGCCGTCAAGCGGGATGAAAAAATTGCTTCCCGGCGCAAGTTCGAAAATCTCTTCACAAACGCCGCTCTCCCCGCCCGAGGTGTTTTTCTTCAAGCTGGCATACTCGCCGTTCACGTCCAGCACCACTGCCGGCGCGCCGTTGGCTATTATCTGCTCCAGCAGTTTTTTGGCCAAGTGCGACTTTCCGCTGCCTTTCCTGCCGGTCACCAGCGTCACTCCCTGCAGGCTTGCCAAATCGATTTCCAGCGGAAAGTCAGAGCCGTAAAGCGAGCCTATGGCTGCGGGTTTTTTAGGAGAGAGCGCCAGCATCCCCAGCACCTGCCGCTAGGTCATGCGCTCCGTGCGTGCCTGGCTTGAAGGCAGGCGCAGCAAACCCGGGGTGAACCTGCCGTTTTCGATAGTGCCCCTTATTTTGCATTTTGCAACCCTGAATTCCGAAAATTCCTGCGCGTGCTTTGCAACCAGTTCGGCGGCGAGCTTGGCGTCCGGGCTTGAGAGCCTTGAGATGACTTCCCCAATCGCCTTGCGCAACCCTCCGTAACGCAAGTCGTACGCCTGTGCGGCAATTTCGAGTTCCCCATCGTAAATCCTCACGCAATCGCCCACTTTGAGCGCGCCCGGCGGGCTGAACAGCAGCGCAAGCTCGTCGCCCGTTTTCGAAAGCAGGCGAAAACTGGAGTCCATCAACATCATTCCGACATCCGCAATTCCATTCTGGCAGTTAGAATGGCGGCGGTGGCATTAAAAAACCGGAGCCAAGCGGCTTGCCGGCCTTTGGTTTTCAGTTACCCCCCGCTGCGCCTGCTGCTCAACGGCCGAGTTGGCTCCGCACTTGCCGTCCTTCTGCGTTTTTTTGTCTGTCATAGCGCGGGGGGTGTGAAGCTCGTGCTTAAGGGGCGAGTGGGTTGAGGCAGCATTTCTTGAATTTCCTTCCGGAGCCGCAGGGGCAAGGGTCGTTGCGGCCCGTTACTATGGGGGAAAGCTGCTGGAGGTCGCCGATGAAAATCATCTGCACTCCCCCGAACGGCGCGGCCTCATTGCCCGAGTTGAGGCGGAGGAAACGGTCCACGCAGTCAAGCAGGTCTGCGCGCACCATTGACGCCTCGTCAATCACTATCGCGTCGAGATTTCCGTACAGCCGGCGCATTTTCCCCGAAACTCTCTTCACTTTCCCAATGGTGATGTCCGGCTTGAACCCGAAAAAAGAGTGTATCGTCTGGCCGCGCACGTTCACCGCCGCGACGCCGGTTGGCGCGAGCACCGCGATTTCCTTTCCTGTGGTGTTGCGGAAATACTCGAGCAGGGTGGACTTTCCGGTTCCCGCCCTGCCGGTGATGAACGCGTGGCTGTTGGTATCTTCCATGATGCCAAGAGCCTGCCGGAACTCGTCGTTGAATTCTATTCCTCCCTTCGGCAGCAATCCCGCAGCTTCCACCCTACCAAACTCCCTGAGAAATTCGGGAAGAGAGGATAATAAACAGCCGGGATTGACATTGCTGCCAGCGAATTGCCGGCAAAATGCCTCCGGGCATGTGGCAAAACCTCTACTGGATTCTCTTTACCAGTTCGTTTACCCTGCGCAGTTCCTCGTACTCTTTTTGAACCGAGTACTGTGCCGTAAGATAGGTTAGAGCGCCATAATCTAGGCGGTTGGTTGCCAGAAACATTGATAATGCCGTGCGGTCGGCTGCATGTTGGCGAAGAGTCGAAAGCACTATTGCGTGAACAAGCTGTTCTTCTATTGGTAGGCTGCGCTTGCGCTTGTCAATGGAATAATAGTAATCGGAGTAAGAGGTGGGAGTAAGGTTCAAGCCGGACTCTATTAAAGCAGTCATTCCGGTTTTGCCAAACCATTCCGGCACCTGCTTTGTTTGAGTGCGCAGGATTACGTGTTTTCTTATTCTCTTGCTTACGCTATAACCCGTAAACCTTTCTTGGTCCTTGAATTGGAGCCAGTCTGCGTAGGCGTTTGCGAAATCACGCGCCAAACCCTCAGTAACCTCGAACCCCCCCGAAATTTTTGCAAGCACCCCGGCAGACCTCAGGCCGTAAATCATTTTCCTCAGCGTGGCCTTTGAACAAGTCGCCTCCTTCTCCAGCCAATCGCTTGCCACTCCCTTCTCTCCTGCCGCAATTATGAGCACTTCGATTGCAAATCCAGAAAGCCAGTTCAGTGAAGCGTCAGGTCGTGATTGAAGCAAACGCATAAACGCAGCCGCATGGCCGGTATCGGCCAATTCCACGAGTTTCATCCTCCCTTTCTTTTCACTTTTTACAAGACCTCCGGCTTGCAGGGAACAAACCGCGCGGGAAATTAGCCCGGGGGTAACCCCCAGCGAAGAGGCCAAATTGCTCACCGTGCCCCCCCCGCCGGTAACAACCCCAATCAGCACGCGCAACTCCGACTTACTGAGTTTAATCATACAAGAATAGTAAACAATTACCTTAATATATTTTACTGAAACTAATAGGAGTAACTATAATTAGTAAATTGGTGTGGAAATGGCCAGATTGGATGACGCCGGGTTAAAAGCCGCTTTGGGCGAGGCAGGCAAATTCCTGCCGAGCCGCATGGATGCCTACATTTTTGGGGGCGGGGCAATGGTTTTCCGAAACCAGAAAGCATCTACCAAGGATGTTGACGTGGTGTTTGAAACCGTTGGAGACGCAAAATCTTTTGCACAGGCCCTAAAGTCAATCGGTTTCACCCAAGACAGGAAGTTGGAAGGGCCTTACGACCTCATGCAGGCAGCCGGGGGCGTGTGGTTGCGGAGTGATTCTCGGTTCGATGTTTTCGCGAAGAAAGTGTGCGGCGCGCTTTCCCTTTCGCCAACAGTCAAAAAGAGGAGCGTTCCATTCGGAAACTACGGCAACCTTGCAACGCACTTGTTTTCAAATGAGGACCTGGTTCTCTTCAAGGCGATAACCGAACGGCCGGGCGACTTGGATGACGTCGCATCGATTGTCAGGACCGCAACGGTTGACTGGAGCGTGATTCTTGAGGAGTGCAAGAGCCAGAGCCTGGGGCGGTATTGGTATGGCGCGGTCTACAACAAGCTCGTTGAGCTCAGCCGGGAACCTTACCGGATTGACGCGCCGATTCAGGAAGAGCTCCGCAGGCTTGATGAAATCAGCATACTCAAAGAGTCTTACGAGATGCGCTTGAAGAAAGGCATGGCCAGAAAGCAGGCCATTGCCGAACTCAAAAAAGAAGGGGCAAGCGAAAGCGAACTGCGCCAAGCAACAGCGTGACCGTCGCGTTTCTCAAGCCGTTAATTCAATCTATGAAAAGCAAAACGACTCATTGTTGAACGAAAAACGCTTTCAATGGAGCCGCGGTCTTTCAACCACGGATAATCCGGCATACGGTAATCGGGAGAATGGAGCTTTAAACTGTTTTAGTCTAGCTTCGACGCTATTGGTCGGAAATTCAGAAACGCAATAGGCGTCAAAGGCTTTCCAGCACGCTCCGAACTTGTGAGCGTAAAAGTCACCAACGTTAAATCCTGGGCGTAGTCCCGTATGCGCTTTTTTAGCTATTTGAAGATTTTCTTCTACTACTTCAGCCCTATACGCATCTTTCATTTTTGTATTGCTCGCAGCTTACATAAAAGTTCTACGTCTAAAAGCAGCAATGTCTTCGGGCTTGTCCGTTCCTTTTGACGAAGCCTTGGCCTCAACAAAAAACCGGTCTTCTCCGTTAACACGGAATGAATAGTCTGGGCGGCCTTTCGTGTCTCCCTTTTCTACCAAAACCTCACGCTGGAGGTGCGACAAGTTTGCCCTGTTGGAAAAGTCCCAGCCGAGAAGTCTGAACATTTCGTCTATAAAGTCCGCCCTAAGCTGGCTCTCCAAGTAGTCGCTTGATTCGTACTCCGACTGGTGCGAACTAAAGCGATCTGCGAGTTCTTGAATTTCCTTCCTGAGTTCTTCCTTGTCCATTCGAACCAGTTTTCTATAAGTTTCTTTAACCAATTATTAGTTTATTATTAACTATTATTAACTTTAACGTAGTACGCGCCCCTTGTTTTTCCTATTCTTTTCAATAATCCTTTTTTGCATAGCTCGTTCAAGTCGGATACGCCTATCGGGTGGGATACTTTGGCGAGGCCTAGGTAGGTTTTCGAGGTTATCGAGGCGTTCTTTTCCAAGTAGGCCAGTGCACGCTTTTGCCGTTCATTCAGCCCGCTCGAATCGGGCTTGGTTTGGTTGAAGATCGTGACGCGGAAGAAACTTCCCAGCTCCTCGAACTTTGGTTCGGGCAAGCCAGCGTTCTTCATGGCTTCCCGCATCCTAGGTATCCCAGTTGCAAGGCCTTCGACCAGGCCAAGGTCGCGCATAATGAGGTAGGTAAGCGGGTTGCGTTGGACTGAAAGCGTTCCTAAAATATCGCGGCTTAGTCCCGTAGGAAGAGTGCCCGGATTAAGGAACTCTATTCGGTCATCGAAAATGTTGATTTGCGTAGCATCGCGGCTGAAGTAGTCCCTGTGCGCCAATGCGTTTACCAGCGCCTCGCGGATTACTTGAGCGGGATATTCCGGAACTTCGACCCGCTGCGTTTTCTCTATCTTGAACGCCGTACGCGTATTCTTTTTGATAAAATCTTCTGCCTCCTTCAGATTGTCGGGGAGCGAAGAGTTTACAAAGCGAGAGTCAATGATGTCTATGGGCTGCACGCCCTTGAATCGGACGAGCTTGACCTCATTTTGCGATAAGAATCTCGAAGGCTCTTTGGTAAAGAAGAGAATGCCGACGTTCTTGAGGGAAAAGTCGCCGTTTTGCTGAGCTGCGCCAAGATTGAGCAAGTACTCTTTGACCTTGTTTTCTTCAAACTCTACTCCGGGTGAGCGTTTCTTGAGGAAGCTCTTCAGTTTCGAAGTGTCGACATCTTCCAGCTTGGCTTTGGAAATTGACTCGTCAAACGAGAGAATTCGGCGTTTGATGAGGTAATCTTGAAGCGTTCTTCCTTCAAGCTTGGCATTGGTGCTTCCACTCCGATAGTAAACGATGCCGTTAAACGTGCAAAATGAGCCTTGGCCAATCGGATAAACTTCGACAACTACTACTTTCTTGCCTTCGCGGTCTTCCACGGGGATTTTGTGAAAAGGAACTGGGTTTACCTGTTGCACTGCGCCTTCCAGTCGCTGTTGCAGCACGTCAAGATTTCCTTGCGCTCCCGCAACCTTGCCGTCGGTAGAAACGCCTACAACTATCCTGCCACCGAAGGCATTAGCGAAAGCACAGGCTGCCTTACTGATATCCTTGAAGTTTTCCACCTCAAGCTTCAGCTCTAATCCCTGGCTTTCGAAATCAGCACTCACACGCCCACCTAATAATAGCTAATAATACTTAATGATATTTAAAGATTTCGGAAATAGCCGTTTTTAATAGAAAGCACACCTGAAGTTAAGTATGGCGGAGCTTCTTTCACTCGGACTGGCGATTTTGAGCCTAGCCTTCATCGTGCCTAAGGTCACAAAGGAAAAACACTACGTCCTTCGCGATTCGTCGGTAGAAAACGGTCTCGTTTTACTAGCTAACGGATTCGTTACGATATTCACTTCTTCGAATATGCCAATCCTATTTGCTGCAGGCATAATTGTTGGCGTGGTCGGTATCATCGCGGCACTCGCCACATCGCAAAGACAGGCTTATGGAACAAAATTGGGCAGCGGCATAGTAACACTCGTTCTACTACTTGGGCTAGTAATACTCCAGCTAAACAGCTTGGGCTACGTTTCCCTTTTCTGATGATTACTTCACGAAAAGCCACGGGTAAAGAAGCTTTGGATAACCTGAAACTTTGTCAGCCTAGTCGAGATAACACGCGAGATTTAGACTTTTTTGACGATGGAAAAAGCGAGTGGCGGTTCGATTATGTCGACCCGGCCATACTTGTTAATGTCCGTTTCCAGAACGTCATGGAAATCAATGACGCTAAAGGAAAAAGTTTGTCCGATCTGTACAAACAAGCTCCTGATTCTGTACGAACGATTATAGCTGAGTATAAACTGCAATTGGAAAAACTGCCGCCAATCACAATTTTTATTGAAGGCGGACAAGCTGGAATCTACGACGGGTTCAAACGAGCTTGCACTTTCCTGAACTCCGAGCGTAAGGTACCGGCGTTTATAGGAAAGAAAATCTGACGAGATACATTTCGTTGCTCGTCTTACTTTAGAGGCATATATAAACGTACAAAGCTCCAGTGCTGACGAGGTGAAAAAAAAGATTTCAGTGCCTTGTGGGAACTCAACCTAGGGCTCAATGCGGCATGCGGGAATCGGACCCGCGTCTCAGGCTTTCTCCACAACCGTTTCCGTCAACGCTTTCAAGCGCACTCGACGAGCGAGAGCGCGAGGAGTTGCGCGCAGAAAGGGTTGTTGGGAAGCCCGTATCTTGCCATTGTCCAACCCGTTCAGCGCAACTTTCCGTAAACGCTTTCAAGCACCGCAGGATGCGAGCGTTGCAAGCGAGCACTCCGAGGAGCGCAGAAAGGGTTTCTGGACCAATGCCGCGTTTTGATGCTATTGTTTTTGGCTTCGGAACATTCTTATTTATGGTTTGTATTGGTTATTCATTTTAGGCAGTGCGTGATTTGGGCATATTAGGCATTATACAGACAGTGGGTTGTTGTATTTGACAATTTCCGTCAACGCTTTCGATGCGGTGCGAAGCCAGCAAATCAAAGCAGCGTTTTACGCTACTCTGGCTTCACGCCGCAGAGCGAGTCGAACGAAGCGAAGAGTAGTGAGCGACGAACCGTCAAGCCAGAGTAATTAGAATCGCGAGCGTTCAATTGCTGGCTTGCGCGGTTCGCGAAGAAAGGGTTGTTTCTGGAATGAAAGTCGTAATCGTGACGGGCACTCGTCCGGACATCATCAAGATGGCTCCGCTCTACTGGGAAGGCCGCAAAAGGGGGCACGAGATGGTGCTGGTGCACGCGGCGCAGCATTTCCCATACCATCTCTTCCAGGGGGTGTACGAGGATTTGGAACTGCCGTTTCCCCCCCGGCACATGGTCTACTCTTCGGCGGTGAAGCGGGCGGGCATTGTCGCGAGCAAGTTTGCATTCGAGCTGGACAAGAGGTTCGGCTGGGGGACTTCAAAGTCGCTTGAGGAAGTGGCGACGAGGGTGACGGAGGCGCGGCCCAACCCCGCCGCGACTGTCGCGCACATCATGCTGGGCCTCAACAATCTCTTCCGCGGCACTCTCAAGGACGCGGACATCGTCCTCGTGCACGGCGACACGCTTACCTGCATGGCTGCGGGGCTTTCGGCGCATCTCAACCTCATTCCCGTGGGCCACGTGGAGGCGGGGCTGCGCACTTTCTCGCGCGAGCCTTTTCCGGAACAGACCGACACGCGCACGGCGGACGCGTGCAGCGACCTTTTCTTCGCGGCGACGAAAACCAATGAGGGGAACCTCTTGCGGGAGGGCTTTTCCAGAAGCAGGATTTTCACCGTCGGGAACACCGTCGTTGACGCTGCCGAGTGGGCGGCGAAAAAGGCGGGGGCGAGGGGGGAGAGCAGGGCGTTTTTCGAGAGGCTTGGCGTGGATTTTGCAAGGCCAATCGTATATTTCTCGTCGCACAGGAGGGAAAACCTCATGCACCGCGAGAGGTTCGAGGCGATTTCCAATGCCGCAATCCGGCTGGCGCAGCAGGGTCACCAGGTGCTTTGGAGCGTGCGGCCCGGCACTTTCGTCGCGCTTGCCCAATACGGCCTTCTCGAGAAGGTGAGGATGGAGGGGAACATCTTCCTCGTTTCCGACATCCCCCGCTATTCCGACATCATGTTCCTGCTTTCGAAAAGCCTTTTCGTGGCAACCGACAGCGGGAGCATGCAGGAGGAGGCGTGCGCATTGCGCGTGCCGTGCGTCTCCCTGCGCTTCGTCACCGACAGGCCGGAGAGCGTCGAGGCAGGCGTGACGGTGTTGGCAAAGCCGTCCAGCGTCGGGAACATAGCCAAGGCGTTCGAAGTCGTGAAACGCGACAACGCCAGGATGCGCAGGATGAAAAACCCGTACGGGAACGGCAATTCCTCAGGGCTCATTTTCGACGCTCTTGAAAAGTTCGAGGGGCGGCTAATCGAGTGGGAGCACCGCACGCGCTGAAGGAACGTTACTGCGGGATATTTTGCACGGGTCGAATTGATTTCAGTTTGAAAAAAATCGTTCGCGCTTGAAAAAGAGTTGATGTTGATTTTGGTCCAATCCATTTCCCCACAGTTGCGGGAGAACCTGCGTTCTTTCCTCCTCGCATCGCTTCCCTACCTCATCCTCTGCGCGTTTGCCCTGCAGTTCACCGCCCTTTCGATGGACGAGTACACATACCTCGAGATGAGCTCTTTCTTTTCGCAAGGCAAGGTCCTCCAGGCGCCCGACAGCTCGCGCTTTCCGGTCTTCCCCTGGCTCCTCACCGCGTGGTCCCTGCCATTCGGCCATTCGATTCTTTCCGCGAGGCTGCTCAACATCCTCATCGGCCTCGCGTGCCTCGCGCTGGTTTTTGCAGTCGCGTCAAGGCTCTTTTCCAAGCGCGCCGCATTCTATTCTGTCCTCTTCCTTGGCAGCTCTCCGTTCTTCGCGTTCCTTTCAAGCAAGGTGCTTAGCGAGCCGCTTTTCTTCCTCCTGCTCACCGCGTGCGTCTACCTCGTTTTCAAAAGCGTCGAAAGGAAGGCTGCGCTCATCCCCCTCGGCGCGCTTTTTTCCCTCCTCGTGCTCTCGCGTTTTTTCGGCCTCTACCTCGCGCCGGTTGCCCTCGTTTTCTGGCACTCCAAAAAGAGGCTTGACTTGCTTCGCACGAGGGAGTTCCTCTACGGCGCGGCCGCATCGGTTGCGGTCTTCCTCCCGTGGCTTGCGTTGAGCTACTACGCAACGGGCGACGCGTTAGGCTTTTTCAAGGAGTTTTTCCTTTCCAACGTGCAGCTTTTCCAAGGAGGCTTTGCGCTTCCCGACCGCATTGCCAGCTACGCCCTTTTCGCGCCCTTCATTGCCGGCGCGGCGATAATCCCGATTGCCTTGGTTCTCCGGCTGCTCTTGGCCAAGGTGAAATCCTCCTGCAATCACGCGGCCGGAACGCTTGGGGACGATTTCATTTACCTCCTCGTCCTCTCCTCCGTCATCATCACGCTTTCGCTTGAGGCTTACGGCTTTCTCCACTTCCGCCTCCTGCGCTATCTCGTTCCCATCGCGCCATTCGTGGCGCTTCTTGCAGGCTGGGCATCCGACCACGTTCTGGAAGGCAGGCCCTCGGGCGTGTGGCCTCGTCGGCTCAACATCTCTAAGAAGATGCTTGCCCGCGCACTCATTGCCCTTGTCGCGCTCAACATGCTGGTTGGCGCTTTTGTGATTGGGAAGTTCGGCACTTCCCCCAAGCAGGCGGGTTACGACATTGTTGGGAAATACGCCGCACAAAACTGCGCGTCCTACTACTCCAACGTCGAGCGCGTCATCTATTACTACGCCAGCAAGCCGCAGGTTGACATTTCGCAGGCCGACTGCGCCATCCAAAGCACGTTCGACCCCAACGTGGTCAACGCCAATTACACTTCGGGCCGCACGCTCGTTTTCGAGCAGAGCGGGATGAGGGTGTATAGAAAGAACTGAGCGGGCATTGGGGTTTTCAACAATGGACAAGGCAGAAGATGATTTCGGTAATGTCGTCGCCATCGTCCCTGCGCTTAACGAGGAGAACGGCATTGCGCGGGTCATCACCCCCCTCAAGTCAATGGGCGTGGGCGCGGTTGTGGTGGTTGACGGCAATTCAACCGACAGGACTGTCGAGGTGGCGGAAAAACTAGGCGCAAAAGTCATTCTCCAGCAGGGCAGGGGCAAGGGCATGGCATTCCAAACATTCCTTCTCCGGCATCCCATCGACTCAAGTAAGTTTTACGTCATGCTCGATGCCGACGGCAGCTACTCCCCCGCAGAACTCGGGAGTTTTGTCGCCGCGCTGCGGGATTGCGACGTTGCCACGGGCGCGAGGCCGGTTTTCATCCACAGCCTGCGAAGCCTCTTCCACGTGATTGGCGGGAGCCTCATCTCCCTCCTCGGTTCCGCCCTCTACCTCCATTACAATCCCGACATCTGCACGGGCTACTGGGGATTCCGCGGTTCGGCCCTTGTGGCACTCGCGCCGGCAATCACCGCGAAGGGGTTCGACCTGGAGGCCGACCTGTTCTCCCAATCGGCTAAAAAAGGCCTTAAAATGCGTTTGGTGCCAATTAGTTATTCGAAGAGGGTGGGAAAGTCGAAGCTTTCGTTCCCCGACGGGCTCAAAATCGTCACCCGGCTTCTTCAGGACAGGCTCTGACCTCGTTGTTTTGGGTGGGTAAAATGAAAATCTCCGTAATCGGCGCGGGTTACGTCGGCCTGGTCACGGGCGCTGGCCTCGCGTCGCTTGGCAATGACGTCGCGTGCATCGACATTGACGAAGGCAAGGTTGCCAATGTCAATTCCGCAAAGGCGCCGTTTCTTGAGGAGGGGCTTGACGACCTGCTTGGCAAAGTGGTGGGTGCAAGGAAGCTCACTGCCTCGAAAGACTACTCATCCGTTTCGCATTCCGAGGTTATCCTCATCTGCGTCGGCACCCCGTCGAGAAGCGACGGGAGCGTGGATTTGAGTTACGTGAATTCCGCAGCAGCCGCAATAGGCAAGGCACTCGCCTCGTCCAAACTTGATTTTCCAGTCGTTGCGGTGAAGAGCACGGTGGTTCCCGGAAGCACCCGCTCGCTCATCCCCGTTCTGGAGAGGGAAAGCGGAAAGAAGGCCGGGAAGCACTTCGGCACGGGAATGGTCCCTGAATTCCTGCGCGAGGGAAGCGCGGTTGACGACTTTTTCAAGCCCGACAGGATAGTGATTGGCGCGTTGGATGGGAAGAGCGGTTCAGTCCTGAAGAAGATGCATTCGGGGTTGCCTTCCGTTCCGCTTGTAGAAACCACGATTGAAACTGCCGAAATGATAAAGTACGCAAGCAACTCTTTTCTCGCCACGAAAATAGGTTTTGTCAACGAGTTGTCCCGCGCGTGCGAGCGTATGGGAATGAACGTGGACGAGGTTGCGAGGGGAATGGGCCTTGACTCGCGCATCTCCCCGCACTTCCTCCGCGCCGGCCCGGGTTGGGGCGGCTCGTGCTTCGGCAAGGATGTGAAAGCCATTGTGGCAGCCCAGAAGTCGATTGGCCTGCGGCCCAAAATCCTCGATGCGGTCCTCGATTCGAACGAGGAGCAGAAGAAGCGCATGGCGCTGCTTTTGGAGGAGTCGCTTGGGAGCGGGCTTAAGGGAAGGAAAATCGCCGTCCTCGGCCTCGCATTCAAGGCGGGGACTGACGACGTGCGCGACTCTCCCGCAATTGCAATCGTGCGCGAATTGCAGTCGCGGGGGGCCAACGCCGTTCTTTTCGACCCCGCGGCAATGCCCAACTTCAAGCTGCTCTTTCCCGACGCGCCTTACGCGGCTTCGATTGAAGGCGCGCTTGAAGGCGCGGACGCCTGCCTCATCGTCACCGAGTGGAAGCAGTTCGCCATTCCTGGCGTGAAGTTCGTGAGGCTGATGAAAAACCCCACGGTGGTGGATTCAAGAAGGATTCTCGACCCCGCGGATATGAAAAGCGCCGGCGTGAAGTATAAGGCGGTGGGCGCGGGCGCTTGAGAGCATTCAGGCAGGTTCGCGATTTCAGGGTTGAAGATTACAATTCAGGGTTGAAAATATAAGATGGTTTCAAGTGCGAAAATAAAGAAGGCAGTCATTCCCGCAGCGGGGTTGGGCACGCGTTTCCTTCCCGCGACGAAAGCGCAGCCGAAGGAAATGCTCCCGCTGGTTGACAAGCCAGTAATCCAATTCGTGGTTGAGGAGGCCGTTGCCAGCGGCATCGACGACATCCTAATAGTCACCGGCAGGGGAAAGCACGCGATTGAGAACCATTTCGACCGCTCGCTCGAGCTCGAGAGCTACCTCAAGTCGAAAGGCGACTCCTCAAGGCTGGCGGATTTGGAGAAGATAGAGGAGCTTGCGGAAATCCATTACATCCGCCAGCCCGAGCCGCTTGGTTTGGGGCACGCCGTTTCTTTGGCCGAAAAGCACGTTGACGGCGAGCCGTTTGCAGTGCTTCTGGGCGACACGATTTTCGAATCTTCCGTCCCCTGCACCAAACAGCTCGTGCAGTCTTATGAGAAGCATCATGGCAGCGTGATTGCAGTGAGGGAAGTCGACCCTGCGGATGTGGAGCGCTGGGGAATCGTGAAAGGAACGCCCCTTGATTCGGCCACGCTGAGGGTGGAGGACCTTGTGGAGAAACCTGCAGTTGGAAAGGCGCCGTCCAACCTCGCAATCGCCGCTCGTTACATCATCACCCCCGGAATTTTCGGCTGCCTCAGGGAAACCAAGCCCGGCAAGAACGGTGAAATCCAGCTGACCGACGCGTTGCGCCTCCTTTCACAGAAGGAGCCGATGTTCGCAAAAGTGGTGGACGCCAAGTGGTACGACATCGGCACGAAGGAAGACTATGCGCTCACCTTTTTCGACTTCGCCCTCAAGCATCCAAAAGTGGGGAAGGAATTTGAGAAGCACGCGAGGGAAGCGCTCAAGCCCTGAATCTGGTGGGAATGAGCTTATTGGGGAAAAAAAAGAATTGAACAAGAGGGCCGAAACTCTTCCGGCCTCCTCTTTCAACCTATTGCTTTGCCGCGAGCGTGCAGTCGTTTGCGCTCTTCACCCAATACGCCCTGCCGCCTGTCATCGAGTCTTCCTTGACGAACTTGCCTCCGGCATATCTCCAGGGACCGGACGTGATGCGGCAGTCGTTCTTTAGCTGGTCGAGGTCCACCTTGTCCATGGGCGTGCCGACGAGGTTCCAGCCCGCGTTGAGGGGTTGGGAATACTTTTGCGTGAAGAGGCGGTTGTTCCCCTCGAACGTTATGGCGCACGGGCTTTGGGCGTTGAGCCAGTATCCCCTGCCCGATTGCAGGTAGTTGATGCCCGACTTCACGTAACGCGCACCGTCAAAGCCGTAGACCGCCCTGACATCGCAGGTGTTTTCCTTCACCTTCGGCATCCTCCCGCGGTAGTCTGCGGTGCACGCCCCTTCGGCAGTGCATAGTGACGGGCCGTCGTAGTAGAGTGGCACGCTGAAAAGCGACCATCCTTCCTGAAACATTATTGTGAATTCCTCCTTCGCGCCTTCGACGGGTGGTTGGGGAGGTGCGTCAAAAGAGCTTGTTCCCGAAGTGGCGTGGCTTTGCGCCGAAACGAGGGATGCCACTGCAAGCAGAAGCGCCCCCGCCAATCCGATGAATACTGGTCTGTCCATATCTGAAATCACCTTAATGATTCATTGCTCTGCGGCAGTAGTTGACGGTTGCGAAATCGTAAGGCGCCTGGCTTACAATCCAAATTGGAGCCATCCGTTCAATCGGGCCGCGCCTCTATGTTCACGAACGACGAGTCCCCCCCTCCCACGAATACCGAAGTCACGTTCAATGAGATTCCGTTCCTTGAGTAGCCTTGGCTTTCGGATGACATCGAGAAGTAATCGAGTTTCGTCCCGTTTGCACTAAGAACGTCGAAGTAGGCGAATGGGAATTGCGCGTTGCTCGTCGCAATGGGCGAGATGCTCGTGAGCCTCACGGTCTTGCCGCCGATTTGAATCGCGTCCCCGACTTTCATCTGCACGCTGCCTTCAGGCGCGAAGGCCCTCGGAGTCGGTGTGGATGATTGCGCGGTGGGCTGGAGTGACGCCGTTGGCGCGGGCGGTTGCCTTGCCTCCGGGGATTGCGCAGGGCTGGTTGCAGTCGGCGCAATTGCTCCGGGCGGGGTTGTTGCCCCAGGCGGGATTTCAGGAGGCGCTGGGGGGCTTTCATCTGCAGCAACGGTTGATGGCATTGCGGTTGGCACAGCCGGAGCGGTTGCTGGTGAAATCCCCGCGGCAGTTGCGCTTGGCATCCCATTTGATGCGGTTGCCTCTACTGATGCCGCCGGTGCAATCGGCTTCGGCGCGGCCTGCCCGAAGTGCACCGCCTCGTTGATGTTAAACTGGTTTACCGCGAATGCGAATGCGATTGCGAGAAGGCCGAGCATGAAGAGTATGCGCATCCCGTTCCGGGCAGGCTTGACAATTGCTTCCCCCTTGGGGGTGAGTTCGTAATACTTCCACTTCCTCCCGTCGTCAATCTGCCTCACCAGCTCGGCGGACTCGAGGTTTTCCAGGTGCCCGTCCACCGAAGGGACGGCGAGGCCGAGCTGGTGCGCCAGTTCCGTCTGCGTCATGCGCCGCATTGAAAGCAGCTTGAGTATCTTCACCCTTGTTTGCGTCCCAAGGGCCTTGATCGTCTTGTGGTCTAAAGTGACATCATCCATTCGGGTCTTCCTGCAGAAAGATTGCCGCTGGGAAGTATAATACCCGTTGCCTCATCCGGGTTTTTTTTTAACGCCTCGCTTTTGCTAAGGCCGCAGGCTAATATCCGCTGTTACGGATTCCGTAATTTAATTGCGTTCTTCAACAAACTTTTTATTTCTTTACTGTGCATTTCGTAGTGAGGGTGTTGGTTTGGAAAACTGCGTGACTGCATTGGTGACGCCATTCGCAAACGGGGCGGTGGATGGCGGGAAGTGGGACTCCCTCGTGCATTTCCAGCTTGAAAACGGCGTGAGGAAGGTCGTGGCCAACGGCACCACGGGGGAGAGTCCGACCACCAGTGATGCGGAGAAGGCCGGGCTTGTCCGGCGTGCCGTGGCTGCAGGCGGCGAGGTAACTGCGGGATGCGGCTCGAATGACACCTCCCACACGGGGCACCTCATCGAGGCGGCTGCGTCGGAGGGGGTGGGGCGCGCCTTGCTGGTCGACTGCTACTACAATGGCCCTTCCTCGCTGGAGTTGCGCGAGGAGCACTACGGCTACCTCTGCAAGTCGTTTCCCGAAATGAAGTTCACGGCATACGTCATTCCCGGAAGGACCGGGTGCGAATTGAGCGTGGAAGACCTGGCGCACTTGCATTCGGGCAACCCCAACCTGGATTGCGTGAAGGAGGCAACGGGAAACCTGGAGAGGATGAGGCGCACGCGCGAACTCTCCCCTTCCATCCGCATAATGTCCGGCGACGACGACCTCACCTACCGCATGATGGCCGACGGAGGCATCGGCGCGTCGGGGGTGATTTCCGTCGCATCCAACATCGCGCCCAGGGCGGTTAACGAGATGTGCGTCGCGGCAAACGCGGGCGACGGGCGCGCCTCTGAGCTTGCGGCCAAACTCGCCCCCCTCTTCTCCCTCGTCACGGTCAAGGCAGGCGGCCACAAGTTCCGCAACCCCGTTCCCTTCAAGACGGCGATGGCCGGATTGGGAATGATTGATTACGGGGTGCGCAGGCCGTTGGGGAGAATGAGCGCCGAGGGCACGCGCCACGTCCGCTCGACCCTCGCCCAGCTCTGGCGCGATTCGCCGGAAATCCTCGAGCCGGTTGGGAAGTTTTTCGACGTCGACATTGACGCGAGGCTGGAAAAGGATTCGCACTGGATAAGCTATTGACGGGATTTGCCTGATGGCGGCTTAAAAGTTTTTAGGTTGCGGAAATTATATTCTCGTAAAAAAGTTCGCCTGTGGTATTGCATTGGTCAAAATCTGCCTTTCCGGCTTCGGTAGGATGAACCGCGAGGTTTTCGCGCTGGGGCGGGAGGACCGCGAGGTCCAGTTCGCATCCGTCCTCACGCGGCGCGTTGAGACGGCCGCTTCCGCAGCGGGGGGCGTTCCCGTTTTCGACAATCCCGACAGGGCGTTTGCCCTTGCCGACGTGGTGATTGACTTCTCCACTAGGGAGGCGTGCGCCGTGAATGCGGCGAAAGCCGCGCGCCTCGCCAAGCCCGTGGTGATTGGGACCACCGGGTTAAGCCCCGAAGAGGTGGATTCAATCGGCGGCGCGATTGCCGCTTCAGGGGCAAGCGGGGTGATTTCCGCAAACTTTTCAGTGGGAGTGAACGTGTTTCTGGAGGCCGCAAAATTCCTGCAGGAGCGTCTGGAGAATTACGATTTGGAGATGGTGGAGACGCACCACAAGGCCAAGAAGGACGCGCCATCCGGCACCGCGTTGCGCACGATGGGCGCCCTGGGCCTCACGCAGGCGGAGATTCCAATACATTCCCTCCGCGTGGGCGACGTGGTGGGCGACCACGCGCTCTTCTTTGCCGGCAATTCCGAACGCATCGAGCTCACCCATCGCGCGACGTCGCGCAGGTGCTTTGCGGCGGGCGCGTTGCAGGCGGCGAAGTGGGTGGCGCACAAGAGGGACGGGACGCTTCACGACTTTCGTGAAGTGCTCAAGCGCTGAAAAAAGCGCCCGCATTGCCTTCCGGTTTGACGGGGGGGCAGTTTGAGGTTTTCACAAATGCTAGTGCAGAAATTCGGCGGGGGAATCCTATCAAGCGCAGCCGATTACGGGCGCACCGCGGCGATAGTTCGGGCGAGCAAGCCCTACTGCGTGGTGGTTTCTGCAATGGGCGGGGTGACTGACGAGCTCATCTCCCTGCTTCATGCGGCGAGGGAGGGGAAGTCGTTTAGCAACGCCCTTTTTGCGCTCAAGGAGAAGCACCGGAATGCGCTTGAAGGCAATTATCCTGATGGAGGGAAGGTGGGAGGCCATTTCGCCGCGGCATCCAAACAAATCGACTCGGTCTTTTCCGACATTGAGAAGATTCTCACGGGCGTGGGATACACCCGCGAGTACAGCGGGCGGCTTTACGCGCTTGTCCTCTCCCGCGGGGAATTCCTTTCCGCCCACATCCTCTCTTCGCATCTTCCCGATTTTTCGGCGTGGCCCTCCGAAAACGGCTTCGCGGCAAAAGGGGATTTTCTCAACTCCCGCTGCGATTTTGAGCGGACCGTAAAACCGCCCGAACGCAGCGTCGTCACCGGCTTTTACGGGATGGGCGGGGGCGGGGAGGTGAGGCTCTTCGGCCGCGGGGGCGGGGACTACTCGGCGTCTTGCGTCGCAAGGGCGATTGGGGCTGAAAAGGTTGAATTTTGGAAGAATGTTGACGGGTTCATGACCGCCGACCCTCGGGTGGCGGGGAGCGCCAGCCTTGTGCGCGAAATGTGTTTCGAGGAGGCGAGCGAGGTGTGCCGGTTCGGGGCGAAGATACTGCACCCTTGTGCGTTGGAGCCGTTGTGGGGCACCGGGGCGGTTGCCGAGGTGAGAAACTTTCTCGCGCCCCAAAAGCGGGGGACACTCATAAGCGAGGACAATGCGAGGAAGGAAATCGCCTCTATTGCGGGCAAGACCGGCATTGCGGTGCTCAGCGTTTCCGGCGAGGAGTTCGTCGGCTCGTCGGGAATCGCGTCGGCCATCCTTTCCCAAGTGGCGCAGGTCGGCATTCCAGTTGACGTAATCGCAACTGCCCAGGCAAACATGTCCTTCACCATCGACGGCAAGGACTTGGAGGGTGCGCTTGGGGCGCTTGGGGGGATGGAGGGCATTTCCAAGTTCAACCTCAACCACAAGGCCGGCCTTTCCCTCGTGGGCGTGGTGGGCGCAGGGCTCAAGCGCCATCCCCGCTGCGTCTCGCGCGTGTTCTCTTCCCTTGCCAAAGCTGGCGTTGGCGTTGAGATGGTTTCCCAAGGCGCTGGCGAAATCGACCTCTCGCTCGTGGTTTCCCAAGGCGATTACGAAACTGCCGTGAGGGCGATTCACGACGAGTTTTTCGGCAATGCCGCCGGGTTTGGGGCGGTTGATTCCGGAGTTGATGCAAGTGTTGGCGTCGGCGTGGGAGAAGGCGCAGCGGTCGGAGTTGCCGGCAGTCCGGAAGAGAGAACAAGGGTGCAGCTTTCCCAATGAAAAAACTTTCCGTTGCAATCGTCGGCGCAACCGGCGTGGTGGGCCAGCAGGCAATCAACGCGCTTTTGGGCCATCCGCAATTCGAGATAGTTTCGCTTGCGGCGTCCGAAAAGTCAGCTGGCAAAAAATACTCCGATGCCATCGCCCGCGGCGGGGTTCTGGGCTGGCATGCCGACGGGGAGATGCCCGCAGGAATTGGCGGGATGGCCGTGTCGGACGCTTCGTCGCTCGACCCGCGGGACGTGGATTTGGTTCTCTCCTGCATCGAAAGCGACGCGGCCCGAACGCTCGAGCCGAAATTCGCCGAGCACTGCGGGGTGGTGAGCACAGCTTCTGCATTCCGTTGCGAAAGCGACGTGCCCCTCGTCATCCCGCAGGTCAATCCCGACGATGTCGGCCTGATTGACTCGCAGAGGGAGCAGAGGGGTTGGGACGGGTTTATCACCCCGATTCCCAACTGCACCACCACGGGTTTGGCCATCACGCTCAAGCCCCTTTCCGGCGCGTTCGGCCTGCGTTCGGTGGTGATGACTTCGATGCAGGCGGTTTCAGGGGCGGGCCGCAGCCCCGGCGTGGCTGCCCTTGACATTACCGACAACGTAATCCCGTTCATCGCCGGCGAGGAGGAGAAGGTCGAGGCCGAGACGAGGAAAATCCTCGGGCTGCCCTCACTTGCCGTTTCCTGCACCTGCACTCGCGTGCCCGTGCTGGAGGGGCACACGGAAACGGTTTTCGCCTCGTTTGAAAAAACGCCCTCCCCGCAGGAGGCGGCTGCCGCAATGAGCGGTTTCCTGCCCAAATATCGCACCCGCTCCACTCCCAGCAGGCTCATCCGCGTTTTCGAGGACGCCTCCCGGCCGCAGCCACGCCTAGACAGGAACGAGGGCAACGGCCTGACAACGAGCGTGGGGCGCATCCGTGCCGACCCGGTACTCGGCCTCAAATACGTCCTTCTCTCCCACAATACCAAAATGGGCGCGGCCGCGGGAGCGGTGTGGCTTGCCGAGCTTCTGGAACTTAAAGGCTATCTGAAATGAAATGAATGGTAAGCGGTTGACTGTTTCGAGGGTGATTTGGGAAGATGCTTGCGATTGAAGGCCAGCTGGAGAACCGTGGCGGGACGCTTTTCATCGACGGCTGCAGTTCAATGGAGATTGCCGGGAAATTCGGCACGCCGGTTTACGTGATGAGCGAGAGCCGCATGCGCGAGAATTACCGCCGCCTCAAGGACGCGTTCGCACGGCACTATTCAAACTTCCGCGCCTATTACGCCGTGAAGGCGAACAACAACCTCAGCGTGCTTTCGGTCTTGCGAAGCGAAGGGGCGGGTGCCGACTGTTCCGCGCCAAGCGAGATTGCCCTCGCGCTCAAGGCCGGCTTTTCACGCAAGGACCTGCTCTACACGGGCAATTACAATTCGCTTGAGGAATTGAAATTCGCCGGGGAGAACGGGGTGACGGTCAATCTTGACGACGCGCCGCTTCTGGAGAAGCTTGCAAAAGTCGCAAAGCCATCGGACATTGCAGGCATATGCTTCCGCTTCAATCCCGGCTTGGGCAGGGGCGGGATGGAAAAGCTGGTGTTTGCCGGGCCCGAGGTAAAGTTCGGCATTTCCGAAGACCGCATCCTTGGCGCTTACGCCCGCGCGAAGGAGCTTGGCTATTGCAATTTCGGCATTCACATGATGACCGGCTCGAACGTGCTTGACGCCGGATACTTCCCGCAAGTGGCTGAAATGCTTTTCCGCACTGCGGCGAAAATCTCCCGCGAGGTTGGAATCGAATTCGGTTTCATCAACATCGGAGGGGGTTTCGGCGTTCCCTACAGGCCGGGTGAGGTGGAGTTGGATGTAGGGCGCGTGGGCAGGGAGGTCACCGAGAAGTTCAAGGAGCACATCGGTGACGGAGCTTCCGCACGGCCGCAGCTTCTCGTGGAGCCCGGGCGTTATTTCGTCTGCGATGCCGGAGTCCTCCTCGCCCGGGTGCATCACGTGAAGAATTCCGGAAAGCGCTTCATAGGGACCGACGCGGGGATGAACACCCTACTGCGGCCTGCGATGTACGGCGCTTACCACGTGGTTCTTGTGGCGAACAACCTCAACGCGCCGGTGGAAGGCACGGCTTCGGTCGTGGGGCAGATTTGCGAAAACACCGACCACATTGCGCGCGACCGTCCCCTCCCGGCAGTGCATGACGGAGACCTCATCGCGGTGCTCAACGCCGGCGCGTACGGCTTTGGCATGTCCTCTCAATACAATTCCCGGCCGCGCTGCGCCGAGGTGATGGTGAATGGCGGGCAGGCCGACTTGATTCGCGAGCGGGAGAATGTCGGCGACCTCATTGGAAGGCAGAGCGTTCCCGATAGGCTGTTATAGCGGATTGCATAGATAATGAAGCATTGCCAGCAATCCGCTAGTTGCAAATCGCACTTCTAAAGTTCCAGAATTAATGCGATTTGCTATTAAAATGATTTTGCAGCAAAAACAATCTGTCGATTGAAGGTGGTATTTTGGAAATAGCATATTCGAACCGTTTCAAGAGCATCCCTCCCTACCTTTTCGTGGAGATAGAAAAGGCGATTGCGGCAAAGGAGGCGAGGGGGGAGGATGTCATCAACCTCGGCATCGGCGACCCTGACATCCCCACTCCGCTTTTCATCCGCGCGGCCCTTGCGAAGGAGGCGATGGACCCCTCCAACCACAACTACTCGTCTTCCGCAGGCGAGAGGGAATTCCGCAGTGCCGCCGTTGATTGGTATTCAAAGCGCTTCGGCGTTTCTCTTGACGCCGAAACGCAGGTGTGCAACCTCATCGGCTCGAAGGAAGGCATCGCCAATGTTGCGCGCGCCTTTGTCAACCCGGGGGATACGGTCTTGCATCCCGACCCCGGCTACACCGTCTACAAAAACGGCGCCACCCTCCTCTGCGACGGCATTCCCGTTGCGATGCCCTTGCTTGAGGAGAATGGCTTTCTCCCCGTTTTCGAGGACATTCCCGCCCGGGCCGCGAAGGATGCGAAACTTCTCTACCTCAACTATCCCAACAACCCCACGGGAGCTGCTGCCGGCGAGCAGTTTTTGAAGAAAGCTGTTGACTTCTGCCTTGGGAATGGAATCATCCTCTGCTATGACAATGCCTACAGCGAATTCACCTTCGACGGCCGCGTGGCGCCCGGCATCATGGAAGTGAGCGGGGCTCCCGAGTGCGCGGTTGAATTCATTTCCCTCTCCAAGACGTTCTGCATGACGGGTGACCGCTGCGGGTTTGCAGCTGGCAACCCCAAGGTGATTGCGGGGCTGAAGAAAATCAAGGGCAACATCGATTCGGGCTCAAGCGCCTATTTGCAGAAGGCCGCCGTTGCCGCGCTCTCCTCCTATTCTTCGCGCAAACGCCCTCCCGCAGTGGAGCAGATAATGGCCGAGTACGAGCGGAGGCGGAATTCCTTCGTCACCGGCCTCAACTCAATCGGCATCCGCTGCACCAAGCCTCCTTCCACGTTCTACCTATGGATCCGCTTGGGCGGGGGGGCGGTGGAGTTCTGCAGAAATGCGCTGGAGAAGAACGTGGTCTGCACGCCCGGCGCGGGCTTCGGCCAATTCGGCAGGGAATACGTGCGTTTCGCCCTCACGCAAAACGAGAAGCGCCTGGAAGTGGCGGTGGAGAGGCTTTCGGAAATCGCGCCTCTATTTGAGATACATTTCTGACCAAAAACAGAACCTGCCAAACTGGCGAGAATCATGCAAGTGCCTCAAGTGCGTCCCATAGTGGTGTCTTTCCCTCCAGAATTTTGCGAGGGGCTGAATTTGGTAAAACTCGGCAGGAAGGGTCAGCGCCCCAGGGGTATGTTGAGAGGGCAAGGCGTATTTTGCCGCATTAGCGTGCCGAATCCTATAGTGTCAATCGCGCTATTGGGTTGACTTCAGGGTTATTGTACGCTCTTTCTCGTTGAAGCATATTTCAAATTGTTCGAAGAAGCCAGCACGGCCTATTAGGAGCGGGTGGTTTGCGGCTTGTTTTTCCAGGATCATGGCTGGAATTTCCAGGTTGAACGAGCGGTGTTCGCCTTTTCCTTTGAGCCTTACCGGTATTTTCGTTTTCCACGCTTTTACCTTTCCGCCTATTCCCTGGCACTCCGTTTCCTCGCACTTGCTCAAGTCGATTCCGAGGATTTCAGCGTGTTCCTTGAAGATGACTGAAAAATCTGCGCCCGAATCGAGGATTGGGGCGCTTTCGAACGACTCGGCGCTCTTGCCAAAGTAGGTGATGGGGATTACGGGAAGCGCCTTTGGCCCAAGCGGCTCGGGCCTCTCGATGGATTTGTAACGGAACCTCAGGGCCACGAAACCTCCTCGTTATCACTCAGAGAATCATTGCAATGGACTTCGGAACGCAGGTGAGGAGAGGGGTTTTGGCTGGAAAAGCCTTTCTGGAAGTGTCGTAAACTGCCTTGGCATTCTCCCCGTTGGCAACAACCCTGCCGTCAACGACCGCTATCCACTGGCCGACGTATTTCTCAAGACTGGAAGAAACGTAAAACTCGTAGTTGTCCATCCCTTACCATCACCCGAATATATCTTGACAGAGCCACCTTAAAAACGCTTCTTGACAAGCTTGCCGAAACTAAAGGAAAAAATCTAAGCGCCCTGGGCAAGCGCCAAATGAGCATTTGCAAACTTCGCTAGAAAATCAGGTTGCCTTCAGTTCCATGTCGACGGAAGTGGCGTTGTCGCCGGCAAAGTAGATTTCCTTTATTGAAATCTGCATTCCGTTGCGGTCGTAAGGCGTGGAGGCTTTCGAGAGGGTGAAGTAGTCCAGCCGCGTTCCGGAAGAGTCGCCTATCTCTATGAACGCGTATTGCGTGCTTCCGCCGTTAAGGGGCGCAATCTTCACGAGGCTGATTGCATTGCCGTTGAATGGGAACGATTCGCCAGTGTAGACGCGTTTGACCCCGCCCGCAAATGGCGTTGGCGTCGCTGACTGCGGCGCAGGTGAATTTGCAGGGCTTGGAGCGGCAGTTCCCGGCGGCGAGGGTGGAATCTCTGGGCTTGGCGCTGGAGAAGTGGATGCGGTCGCAGGCTCCGGGGTTGCGCTTGGGATTGATGATGCCACAGCCTGCGCCGTGGGCCCCTGTGTCGAGGTTGCCCTTGCAGCTGGAATCGGCGTGGGGGGGTTTACCACCTTGGGCTTCGAGGTTGCAAAAACGGCAGGCGTTGCGCTTGAAATAATTTGGTTCCCGTCCGGCCCGCTTCCTGATTGGCCGGGGTTGAGGCCGACGAGGCCGAATCGCATCGCGCCCAGCAACAGGAGAATGAGGACTGCCGCTGCGGCAATCCACATTGAGTTTGACGATGCCTTGGCTCCCGCAGCCTTCGCTGGGGCTTTGGGTTTGGATTCGGCTTTATCCATTTCGGCCCGCCTGTTCCGTTCTCTTCATCGGCGTTAATTAGCGCTTCCAGCTATTTAAGCATAGCCGGGAGGCTGGCTGCGGCCTCCGGATTTCAAAGCCTTCTTGCAATGCCTTCGTGCACGTACGCCTATTGCATCATGCCGTGAAGAAAACCGGCGCGCCGATTTAAAGCTTGCGCGCAAAACTCATCTGTTCACCGAGTCCCACATTACCTGCTCGTTCGCCTGCACTTCGATTCCCTTCCCGCCGATGAAGTAAGGGTGGATTGTGCTGTCGTGCCTCACCCCGCGGAGCTTGCGGACGTGGATGGCGCGGTTGGCCGGCTGGTTGTAGAGCATGATGACCCCGTCGGCGATGAAGTCCTCGACCCCGAACCTGCTTATCTGCCCCCTCTTGATTTCGCAGGTGAGTATGGAAGTCACTTTCTTCTTCCGCAGCATCGACGCGAGGTTGTGCACCATGTAGCGGATTTTCTGCCTGTCGCCGCTGTAGAGCGTGAATGCGGTGAGGGAGTCGATTACCACCCTTTTTGCCGCAGTCTGGTCGACCACTTCGGCAAGCTTCTGCACCGTCTCGTCGATTTTCACGAAATCGTCGCAGCGCTCGAACATGTCGAGCTTGAAGGGGTGGAAGAGGTTCTTCTCATCCAGCGTCACGAGGTCCCAGCCGAAGTTCTTCATGTTCCAGAACAGGTCGATGTCCGGCTCCTCCACCGTCACGTAAAGCCCCGGCTCGCCGTCAAGCGCGCCGTTGTAGAGGAACTGCAGCGAGAGGATCGTTTTTCCGCATCCCGCCTCGCCGCTTAAGAGCACGGTGCTGCCTCGAAGGAAGCCGCCGTTGGTAATCTGGTCCAGCCCCGCGATTCCCGTGGGCACCCTCTCCAGAGCTGAAGGCATTAAGCGCTACTCACCGGTAGCCATTACTCCCCCAGCGCTTTTAAACGTATTTGGCAGTAATTGATGAAGATCCGCCCGCAAGGGCGTTTGAGCTATAAAGGATGTGAAAATAAATTGCCGAACGGAAAAAAAGGCGCCAAGCCTGTCAGGAAGCGGCGCACGCTGGAGGACGTCAATCGGGATAGGCTTGATGAGTTGAGGGCCAAAAGGCTGGCTTTCTCCAGGGGCGAAGAGGGTGCAGGCATCCCTAATTGGGGCGAAGAGGCTCTTTTGCGGCTTAACGAATGGAACAGGATCCGCTCGATGAAAGACGGGCTTACCGGCCTGCACAATTTTGCCTTCGTTAGGAGCGTGCTTGTGCCCAAGAAACTGCCTGGAGTGGCGAGATTGGGGCGCGCCGTGTCTTTTGTGGGAACTGATTTTCAGGGCCTTAAGATGGTTAACGACCTTGCCGGAGACACTGCGGGCGACAAGGCGTTGCGCGCAATCGCAGAGACGCTCACTTCCAAGCTCCGCAACGAGGATGTGGTCGTTAGGAAGGGAGGGGACGAGATTTTCCTCATGCTTCACACCGACAGCAGTGGGGAGGCCGCCAAGGCGATGGATCGCGTCAATTCCTTCATTCTCCGGCACCCCGATGTCCAGACAATCATAGAAAAATTGCGCGGGGTAAGCCCGGAAACGGTTGCGAATGACGGCGTGCGCCAAAAGCTCTTGGAATTCCAGGGACATTTCGGCACTTCCGAAAATCCGAAAACTCCTTTGTCAACGCGAGTGCCGCTCACTTTGCGTTACAAGATTCTCCATGTTGATGACCCGACTAAGGCAAGCCTCGGGCCGTTTTCAGGGTCGCTTTCGGACCTGCGCGAATTCAAGCCGCCCGGCGGGATTGACATCGCCACCTTCCTCTACGGCCTTGTAGCTCCCGAAAAAAAGCCAGGGGAAAGCCGGAGGAGTTGAAGCAAGATAGCAGGACTCTCCTCCGTAGGCGGGGAAACCTTGTGGGGTTTTGCCCTCCGATATTCTGGAAATAGAGGGTTTCAGAATCCGGGCCCTAGTTCCGGCCAAGCCATTCAATAACTTTTTTTGAAAGTTCCCGCCCGTTGGTTCCAGCAAGCATTTCCGTCCCGTGCCCCGCGCCCTGCAGGATTGCGAGTTCGGCATTGCCGCCTGCGGTTTCCTTCAGCTGCCTTGACGAAAATGCCGCGTACTCGTCCTCCCCGCTCGCAACCAGCAGCGCCTTCCTTCCGCTTTGGGAGTAGTTGTTCATCGCATTCGGCGTTTGCACCCCGCGGTAGTCAAGCCCGGGCGAGAGAAGCACGACTGGACCGACCTGCGCATCCCGCGCCGCGTAATTGAGTGCGGCGTTCGCGCCGATGCTCGCGCCCACGATGCTGATTCTCTCTTCCTTGTAATTGCTTCGTATGAATTGCGCAAGCCCGCCCGCGTCTCCAGCCATCTTCTGGAAATCTGCAGTGTCGAAACTTCCGTAGCTTCTCCGCGTGCCGTTGACGCCCGAATCGCCGTGGCCCCTCAGGTCCATTGCGAAAACGTCGTAACCTCCAACCGCGAGGGAGTTTGCAAACGACGCCCACTCGGACTTGTCCCTTCCCAGCGCGTGAAGGAGGATTACCGCCCTGCCGTTTGCGGCGTGCGCGGGCGCCAGCCTGAAGCCCGGAAGCATCCAGCCGTCGGGCGTGCCCAGCTGGAAGAAAGTGAGGTTCCCCCCGTCAGTGGAGTTCGTGCCGTTGCTCGCAGGCGCGGGCGCTCCGCCGGGGGAGAGGCAGCCGGAAATGATGAGTGCAGAGGCAAGAAGAAAAACTACTGCAGGGCTTTTCTCCATGAACAAGTTTTCGTGCCTAAGGATTAAAACCACAGCGGTTCCCTTGCGAAAAGCATTGAAATACCACCCCGCACCTAAAAAAACCTGCAGCATGGCAGGCAATTTCGAGATTGATGAAAACCGCCGGATGTGGACCCACCGCAGGCTTTACGACCGGGATTTGCCCCCGTCGTACGCCACCCTGCTTTCCTCCCCGTCAAACCGGCTGAAGGTATCCCGGTTTCTTCGGGTGCCGGGATTGAAAAACGGGGACGTCCGGGGATTGGAAATAGGCGCGGGATACAACCCAATGCTTGCCGGCAGGAAATTTGGCCATACGGTTTTCCTCGACATTTCGAGAAACCTCCTCAAATTCCTGCGCGAGGGGATCGCCAACACGAAAAACAAGGCGGTTGGGGAATATCTCCGCCAGGACTGGCTGGATGCAACGTCGTTCAGCCGGGTGAAGGGAAAGGACGGACTTCCCCTCGCGCTGGCCAAGCTGCGCGACAAGTACGCGCGCCACAAGCCGCCGCGGGAAAAATTCAGTTACGTGCAGGCGGACGCGCGGAACCTGCCCTTCTCCGGTTCGTTCCACATTGCGTTTCTTCCCGAGGTGCTCACCCACATCGAGCCTGAAAAGCGGCTTGAAACGCTTCGGAAAATTGCGGATGCCATTTCCCACCGGCTTGTGGTCATCGACCTTCCAGCCAGCAGGCAATATCCGGCTCACGTTGCGAGCGATCCTGCGGAATTCGCCGCGTTGCTGGAGGAAAAAGGCTTCAAAGTGCGGGTGCGCCAGTTTCCCGGCGAGGAGGTGGGAGGCCGTTTCATGCTCGTTGCAGACAGGATGCCCGGTCCCCCCGCGGCCGGCAAATATAGCAAATCGCATTAATTCTGGAACTTTAGAAGTGCGATTTGCAACTAGCGGATTGCTGGCAATGTTTCATTATCTATGCAATCCGCTATAGCGTGAAAAAGACGGCGGGACGCGCCGCCCAACCGTCAATAAATTTGCGGAACCCCCGCGCAAGCCATCAGGGGAAGCTATAGCGGACTCGGAAAGTTGTGCAGGTGATTTGCCGAGTCCGCTAGTAGCAAAACAGGAATTGCATTTTCGCAAGACTTTCCTGTTTTTCTGTATTTATATTTGCCGCGTTTTATCAAAGCGTGGAAAAAATCCGGGATTTGGTGGGCCGGCCGACGGGGGGCGGTTTGATAGTCGGCCCGTTAGTCGAGGTTCCCGGCCATCCGAACTTGCGCTGCGCCGTTGCATACACTCCCGCGAGTGGCAGGATGGGGAAAATTGCGCGGCTTCCCGGAAAGAGAATTTCTGCAGGTAGTGTGACCGAACACCGCATTGCCGTTGATTTTAACGAGAGGGGAGTCGTGCGTCTTGGAAGCGAGAAGCTCCAAGGGCATTCGCTGGCCGTGAATGGCGGGCGCATTCACTTTCAAAGAAATGAGCAAGAGGAGCTTTTGGGCTATTTCAGGCGGCAGGTGGACGAAAGACTTCCAAAGGTGTTGGAGGAGAGATTTCTCCGAATGGGTCGCGGGGAAGCTTGCCCATTGGGCGCAGAATTCACGCTGATTTCCCCCCAGGGCTTTCGAGGGCACTCCGACGAGCTTGCGAGGAGGATGCCCGAAGAAAGGGCTGTCAGCTGCATCCCGTCGTCTCGCCGCAGTCGGCGCACACTGCGCACGAGCCGTTGCGCTTGACCTTCATGCTTCCGCAGTTGAGGCACTGTTCCCCGGTGTAGCCCTGCGCCTTGGCGTCGGCAATTTTTTCCGCATTCCCGCCCGCCTCATCTGCGCCGCGGGTGAAGTCCTTGCCGTGCTGGGAGAACGTGGCTGCTGGGGCGGAAACGCTTGTTGCGGGTGCGGCTGGCAGTCCGGAAGGGTGGGCCATCCTCATTTCGGGAGGCATTCTAGACGCGGTCGGGGGCAGGTAGGTTGCGAGCTGTTTCTGGCCTTGGGTGAGTTCGGGCCGCGTGGCGTGGCCCTGCGGGTTGTAGTGCACCAAATCCTCCCTTCCCAAATACTCGTAGCCCAGCACGCGGAACACGTAGTCGAGGATGCTTGTGGAGTTCTTGATGTTCTCGTTGCCCTGCACCACTCCCGAGGGTTCGAAGCGGGTGAAGGTGAACGTGTCGACGAATTCCTCAAGGGGAACTCCGTATTGCAGCCCCTTGCTCACGGCAATCGCGAAGCAGTTGAGCAGGGAGCGGTATCCGGCGCCTTCCTTGTACATGTCGACGAAAATCTCCCCGAGAGTGCCGTCGCCGTACTCGCCGGTGCGCAGGTAAATCTTGTGCCCGCCCACCCTCGCCTCTTCCGTGAAGCCCAGGCGCTTGTGGGGCAGGTCGCGCTTGCGCAGCTTGTATGACGCGACGATTTTTTCCTGAAGCTCCCGGAGCCCCCTGGTCTCGTCCACGTCCTGCTCTTCCCTTCCCAGCACGCTTGCAACTTCGTCCTCCCCGTCCGCCGAGGCGTTGAGGGGCTGGCTGAGTTTCGACCCGTCGCGGTAGAGTGCGATTGCCTTGAGCATCAGGCCCCACGACTCGTCGTACGCCTGCCTCACCTCTGCCACCGTCGCCTCGTTGGGCATGTTGATGGTCTTTGAAATCGCGCCGCTGATGAAAGGCTGGGCGGCGGCCATCATCCTCAGGTGCGCCCTTGCTGAAATGAACCGCGTTCCCCTCTTGCCGCACTTGCTCGCGCAGTCGAACACCGCGTAGTGCTCCTTCCGGAGGTGGGGCGCGCCTTCGGTCGTCATCGTGCCGCACACGAAGTCGTTGGCCTCTGCTATCTCCTGCCTTGAAAAGCCGAGCGCCTTGAGCAGGTCGAACTTGGGGTCGTCAAGCTGCGCTTCGGTGAATCCCAGCACGCCCCTGCAGAATTCCTCGCCGAGCACGAACCTGTTGAACGCGAACTTGAGCTCGAACGCGTTTGGGAGCTGCTTCTCAATGGCGTCGATCTTGTCCGGCGTGAAACCCTTTTGCTTGAGGCTCTCCCAATTTATGTGCGGTGCGCCCTGCAGGGTCGCGTGGCCCACGCAGTATCTTTCAATCTCGTGCATTTGCTGCCGGGAGTAGCCCAGGTGCCCAAGCGCCTTTTTCACGCTCTGGTTCACTATCTTGAAATACCCGCCTCCCGAGAGCTTCTTGTACTTCACGACGGCAAAGTCGGGCTCGATTCCCGTGGTGTCGCAGTTCATCACCAAAGAAATCGTGCCAGTCGGAGCGATCACCGTAACTTGCGCGTTTCTGTACCCGTTTTTTTCCCCAAGGTCCAAGGCCCGATCCCACGCTTCCCTTGCCGCCGTCACCAGTTCTGCCGGGCAATGCTGTTCGTTAATACCGACTGGTTTTACCGTCAGCCCCTCGTACTCGCCTGCGGGCGCGTCGTAAGCCGCTCGACGGTGGTTGCGGATGACCCGGAGCATGTGCTCCTTGTTGCGGCCGTATGCCTCGAAAGGCCCGAGCGCCTTTGCAAGGGACGCACTCGTCGCGTACGCCTCGCCGCACATCAGGGCGGTAATGGCGCCCGCAATGGCGCGGCCCCTGTCGCTGTCGTAAGGCACGCCCATCACCATCAGGACCGTGCCGAGGTTGGCGTAGCCGAGGCCGAGTGTTCGCGTCAGATGGCTCTTTAAGGCAATTTCCTTTGAGGGGAATTGGGCCATCAGCACGCTGATTTCGAGCGTTATTGTCCATAGCCTGCAGGCGTGCAGGAATCCCTTGGCGTCGAATGTTCCGGTGTCCTCGTTGAGAAATGGCGCGAGGTTTATGCTTGCGAGATTGCATGCGGTGTCGTCGAGAAAGAGGAATTCACTGCACGGGTTGCTTGCGTTGATTCTCCCGTCCACCGGGCACGTGTGCCATTCGTTGATCGTATCGTCGAATTGCACTCCGGGGTCGGCGCTTGCCCAAGCGGAGTTGGCCACTTTATCCCACAGGTAACGCGCTTTGAGTGTCCTGACGGGTTTTCCGCTCGTGCGGGCAATGAGGTTCCATTCGCCGTCCTTCTCGACAAGGCGCATGAATTCGTTTGACACGCGTACGCTGTTGTTGCTGTTCTGCCCGCTTACGGTCAGGTACGCCTCTCCCTCGTAGTGGGTGTCATAAACGGGAATGTTGGGGCTTGTCTTTCCTTGAGTTGCAAGCGAAACGGTTCTCACGATGTAGTTCAGGGGGACGCCGTTTTCCTGCGCTTGGGCAACTGCCCTTGCAAGGCCGGGGTTGCGCTTGTAATCATCCGTTTTCTGTTCAATTGAGACTTTCATTATTTCGTTGAGCCACTTTGCGTTCTGCCTGCTGCCCGTCACCAGTGCGGCGACCTTCTGCTCCTCCACCATCTTCCATTCGATGAATTGCTCCACGTCGGGATGGTCCATGTCCACCACGACCATCTTCGCCGCCCTGCGGGTGGTCCCGCCGGATTTAATCGCGCCCGCAGCCCTGTCGAAAATCCGCAGGAAACTCATCAGCCCGCTTGAGATTCCGCCTCCGCTGAGCTTCTCACCCGAACCCCGCAGAGAGGAGAAATTGGACCCGCTTCCAGAGCCGTACTTGAAAACAAGCGCCTCCCTCCTTGCAAGGTCGAAAATCCCGCCCTCATTGACGAGGTCGTCCCTTATTGATTGGATGAAGCACGCGTGCGGAGCCGGATGGGTGTACGCGTCTTTCGATTGCGTGAGGTGCCCAGAATCGGGGTCGACATACCAATGCCCCTGTGCCGGTCCGGCGATTCCATAGGCGTAATTGAGGCCCGTGTTGAACCACTGGGGCGAGTTGGGCGCGGCGTATTGGTTGAGGAGCATGAACGCCATCTCGTCCTCGTACGCAGACGCGTCTTGAGCTGACGCGAAATAGCCGTGCTTCTCTCCCCAGTGGCGCCAGCAGCCTGCAATGCGCGACACCACCTGCCTCACGCTATTCTCCCCCGCGAGCAACTGCTTTCCGTTCGAGTCGAGGACGGGCTTTCCGCCTGAGTCGAACTGCGGGACTCCCGCCTTGCGGAAGTATTTCTGCGCCATCACGTCGGTGGCCACCTGCGACCAGCTTGCAGGCACTTCCACGTCCTTGAGTTCGAACACCGTGCTGCCGTCAGGGTTGCGGATTACGCTTGAGCGCCTGTCCCACTTGACCGTCGAGTAGGGGTCCTGCCCTTCCTTGGTGAAAACCCGCTGGATTTTCAGGCCAGTGATCCTCTTCTGCTCCGAAACAGTCAGCCCGCCCTTTTCCTTCCCTTCAGCAACAGGAGTCATGGATTCGCCCCCCCACCCATTTTCAAAGAAATTGACAAACATTTTTGGATCGGCCGGCATAGCCGAAGCTTGGGCTTACCCGGTGTTATCTTTTTTACCCCTTTGCCCCGCTATTTTTCCCAACGGGCCCAAATTCCTACCCGCTCAGAAGCTCGCGCAAGGTCGAGACGTTGCTCGCCCGCGCCACTTCGCCCCCACGTTCGTCCAGAAGCACCACGGTAGGCACCGAACGCACTCCCATTTCCACCGCCTTTTCGCTCCCCTCGCCGCTGGCGTCGAGAGTCTCGCCGTCGATTGTCGCCCTCTTGAGAAATTCCTTCACCGGCTTGCAGCTCACGCAGTAAGGCGTCGTGAACAGGACGTATTTCTTGACGTTTGCCATTTTCCCATCATCCCGCGCATTTCTTCTTTTCGTTCTTCCAGCCGTTGCCGATTTCCGGGCCGTTGAGCCCCCCGTTCAATATGACCAATAGCGCTTTTCCTTGCCGCGCTTGCCAAGTTCCTTCTTAATCTTCATGGGCGCGTCTCCTCCCGTGGCCGCGCCATCCGCTTTGGGCACTATCTTGACTATGGTGCTTTTCCTTCTCCTGCCTTGGTTTATTTCCTCCACCATCGCCATAAATCGGTCGTGTTCCGGAAGTATTCCGAAAACATCGGCAGGTTCGGCGTGCGTCTTAAGCACGAGCGAGTCCCCCCTCTCGTCGAACTTGTGGTCGTTCTGTCCAAGGGCAATCTTGATTTGCGAAAGGAACTCCGCGTAAGCCTCCTGATCCACCTTTCCTTCCCCCCCAACCCAATGGCCTCTTTCCGATTACGCCACTGCCGCTTCCTTCACCCTTTCGGCCTTGTCTTCCTTTTTCATCTCCTTGAGCATCCTCTCGAATTCCGCCACGTCCGCAAACTCGCGGTAGACGCTTGCGAACCTTATGTACGCCACCTTGTCAAGGGCGCGGAGCTTTTCCATTATCCTCTCGCCGATTTCACTGCTGGTCACTTCCTCGCTTGGCGAGCCGAAGCGCAGTTCAGCCTCTATTTCGGACACGATGCGGTCAATCCGCTCCCCCGTCACGCGCGTCTTTTCGCACGCGTGCAGGATGCCCGAGCGCACCTTGGCAGGCTCGAACATCTCCCGCCTCCCGTCCTTCTTCATTACCGTAAGCTCCGGCGCCTCGACCCTTTCGTAGGTGGTGAAGCGCTTGGCGCAGTTGGAGTTGAGGCACTCGCGCCTCCGGCGGTTGCTCTCGGCATCCTCGGCCTCCCGCTTGTCAAGCACGCGCGTCTCTTCGTGAAGGCAGAAGGGGCACCTCATTTGTTCCACCGGGCAAGCGGCACTCTAGCCTTATTCCCATAACCACTACATATTGTGTTGCCTGAACCTAATTGACCACTACATCTTGGGCTTTTCGCTTTTTGCGACACTAATGATGCCAAACTACCATATTAACCTTTGCATCATTTTTGGGCGGATTCCATACTACTTCTGGTATGTTTGCACCCTACCCCACCACTAACCCTGCGCCCCCGCCGGAGCTTATTCAGTTGGCGATTCAAGTATTTAAGCATGAGTGCAGTCACTATCATTCAGTTGGGAAAATGCCTTCACCCCCCTTGAGCAAGCGGATGAATAAGATGCCGGGATGCCCCCCGCCTGGGTTCAGCCGCGAAGTTTTTCCATTTCCTCAAAAAAACTGGGAAAGCTTTTTTTGACGCACTCGGGGTTTTCAATCGCCATCCCTTTAGCAGCAAGGCCTGCAATAGAGAATGCCATGGCAATCCGGTGGTCGTCGTGCGGGTTGATTGCCGCGCCTCGGATTCGCTTGCGGTTCCCGGATATCTCAAGCCCGTCGGGAGTCACTACCGTCATTGCGCCTATGGCATTCAACCCTTCGCTTAGCACCTGCAGCCTGTCGCTTTCCTTGAGGCGCAGGTTTTCAAGCCCGCGCAGCTTGCTTTTCCCTCCTGCGAATGCGCATGCCACTGCCAGAGTAACTGAAGCATCGGGACAGTCGGACAAATCCGCATCCAGTGGCTTAAGCTCTTCAGGCCCGGTCACTTCAACGGAATGCCCATTGCGCTTGACTTCGCAACCCATCCTCTCTAGGAGCGGAAGCGCATGGGCGTCTGCCTGCAACGAATTTCCCACCAGCCCTTCAACCCTCACGCGGCCTCCGCTGATTGCCGCAGCCTGGAAGAAGAATACCGCCGAGGAGTAGTCGCCCTCTATTGCGAAGTCGCGGCCGGAGTAGGATTGCCCTCCTCCTATCGAAAAGTCGCGTCCATCGTCCCCCCTTGCTATTTTCGCTCCGAATTTTTCAGCCATGTCCAACGTGATTCCAACGTAAGGCCGCGAAGACAAGTTTCCAGCCAGTTCCAACTCGGAATTTTCGGGCGCGAGGGGAAGGGCCAAAAGCAATGCTGATGCGAACTGCGAGCTTTTCGAGCAATCCACTGCCGCGGTTCCTCCCCGCAAACTTCTGCCCATGATCTCCACCGGTGGGCAGCCGTTGCCATGTATGCTTCGTGCGCCACCCCCCAATTTCCCAAGCGCTTCAAGCAAGTCCCCCACCGGCCGTTGCCTCATCCGTCCGCTGCCGTCAATCAATATTCTCTCCCCGCCCTTCCCAGCAAGACCTGCAATCGGGCAGAGAAACCGCATCGAAACGCCTGAGTTGCCCGCATGCACTTGCGAAGGCACTTCCATCTCCCTGCCC
Organism: Microcaldota archaeon; assembly: GCA_016194335.1. Lineage (GTDB taxonomy): Archaea > Micrarchaeota > Micrarchaeia > Norongarragalinales > UBA97 > JACQBR01. The sequence goes on along the minus strand of JACQBR010000011.1, from coordinate 9,055 downwards.
GTGCCTTCCACCGTCAGGGATGAATCCTCCAGTTCCATTACCGCGCCGAATTTCCTCATTGCCTCGATTGCAACCAGCTGGTCCTGGGCGTACAGGGGTTTTGCAATCCTGCTTATTCCTGAGGCAAGCGCAGAGATGAAAATGGCGCGGAGGGTGTGCGCCTTGCTTGGCGGTGCCACAATGGTAGCGTCAAGGCCGTGAGCTAGAGGGGCGATATCCTTCATTCCAATTCACTCTCGATTTTTCCAAGCTCTCTAAGAAACCGTTTTCTCTCGGTTTTCGCAAATAGGTTGAGATTCTGCATGTCGTTGAACAGGTCGAGAGAGTCGTCATTCACCATTCCGATCGCCTCAAGAATTTTCTGCACGCTCCTCAATCGCACGGCGGGTTTTTCGGGAATGATTCTGGCCATTGCTTTCAGCGCGAAGTGAGCGATTGCCTGCGTTCGCGCCATTTCCCGGTCGTGCTCTTCCGCACTCATCACCAATGGCTGCAGCCCGATTGCCAAAAGCGAATTCTTCACCTCTTCCAAACGCGTAGTTCTTACCGCGCAGAGCACCACCCGAAGTCCATCAAGACCTTCTGATGCGCTTTGCGGCCCGAAAAGGGGATGGGCCCCAATCACTTCCACCTCGGAAGGCAGGATTCTTTCCATCAGCCTGCATGGAAGGACTTTGACCGAGCATGCGTCCACTACAAGCGCCCCCGGCTTTACCAGCTGTGCAATTTGGAGGAGCACGGTTTCCATCGCAGAGGAAGGAACGCAGAGAAGCACGACGTCACTTTTGCATGCATCGCCAAGGCTGACAAACTCTACTCCCGCTTCGGCAGCCTCTTGCGCAGCGTCAGGCCTGGAGTCATTCACCGCGACTTCAAATTTCTTGTTGAGGTGTTTTGCCGCAATCTTTCCCAGCGCGCCGAATCCGATTATGCCTATTTTCATGCTGAATGTCTCCTCTCCCTTCATTCTCCAATTACCGTTCTTGACTTGGGGTATGTCCCGAGCACATTGAGCCACCGGCAGATGCGCTTCATTTCCTCAATCGCTTCCCTTCCCGCCCCCTCCTGCGACGTTCCCTCGAAATCGAGGAAGAAGACGTATTCCCACGGCGTGCGCCTCGACGGGCGCGACTCTATTCGCGTGAGGTTGAGGGACCTTTTCGCAAACGGCTCGAGCGCATGCGAAAGTGAAGACGGCGTGTGGGAAGCGGAAAAGATTATCGACGTTTTCAATCGGTCCTCCGTTTTCTGGGGCGCTTCCTTACCGTCAGTGGTTTTCAACGCCGTTCCCATTTCCATCTGCGTTTTTCCCGTGCCTTTTCTCAATGCCAGAAACCGCGTTGTGTTGCTTTCGCTGTCTTCAATCCCCTTCCGCAAAATTTCAAGGCCGTACGCAACTGCCGACCCTTCGCTTGCAATTGCCGCAGCGCCTTCCATCTCCTGCGCTGCAATCATCCTCGCCGCTCCGGCAGTGTCGTAAAAAGGCACGGTCCTCGCATGGGGCAATTCTTTTTTCAAGAATCCCGAGCACTGCCCCAGCGCCTGCGGGTGGGAGTACACTTCCGTAATCCCGTTCAATTCCGTTCCGGGCATTGCGACCAGGCAGTGCTTCACGCGAAGCAGCGCCTCGCCTATTGCGGCGAGATTTTTTTGCGCAAGAAGGTCGTGCACCTCCCCCACAGGGCCTTCCGTGGAATTCTCAACCGGAAGGAGCGCCACGTCGGCATCGCCATTCTCCACTGCGGCAAACGCCTCGGTAAAGGTGCGGAACGCAAGAGGCACGCAATTCTTAAAAGTTGCTCGTGCCGCCTGTTCGCTAAACGCGCCCCTCTCGCCTTGGAAAGCGACTGCAATGCAGCTTTTCTCCTGTGCGCGTGCCGATTCTTCAATGAGATTGCCGAATATTCCCTCCACCGCTCCTGAACTAATCGCCCCCTGCCTCGCAGCGCTTTTCCCCGCGGATTCCAACACTTCATTCTCCCTTTCCACGTCGCGCAGCGGGATTCCATCAATCCGTTTTTCCCTGCCGATAAGCATTGCTGCCTCAAGCCTGCGGCTAAGCATCGCCACTATCTGCGCGTCAATCCCGTCAATCCCTTTTCTCAAAGTTTCAATGCGTCCGTTCATTCCCAGGTTCACGCCCCCTTCCAATTCCGTTCATCCGCCCTTTTTTCCCATTTTTCCTGCATTCGTTCTCTGTCTTCATTCCCATTTCTTTCCCCCAATCTTTTTTTCCCCCTCATCCTCGAGCAGCATCATGTCCGCAATGCAAACCGCGGCAAGGTTTTCGACAACCGGCACCGCCCTGATTGCGATGCAGGGGTCGTGGCGCCCTTTAATCGAAAGCATCGCCGGTTTCATCGTCTGCAAATCCACAGTATGCTGCGGCGTGTATATGCTGGATGTGGGCTTGATTGCCACCCTGAAGATTATGGGCATGCCGGTGCTCAAACCTCCCAGTATCCCGCCGCAGTTGTTCGTGGTAGTCACTACCTTTCCGTCCTCAAGTGCGTACCCGTCGTTGTTTTGTGAGCCGCGCAGGGTGGAGCCTGCGAATCCCGAGCCGAATTCCATCCCCTTCACTGCAGGAATGGCGAACATTGCCTGCGAAACGACGCTCTCAATCGAGCGGAACATGGGCTCTCCCCTTCCCGCGGGCACGCCTAGGATCCGGCATTCAATCACCCCGCCCACCGAATCTCCATCGCGCCGCGCAGACTCGACTTCAGTAACCATCTTCTCCACCGATTCGGCAGCTGCGGTGTGCACGGGGTTGGAGTATGTATTTTGCCTAATCTCGCTTTCGCTAACGTCGCGCTGCACACTCACGCTGCCGATTTGCCTTGCGAACGCCATCGTTTCAATCCCACTTTTCCCAATGATTTTCCTCGCAACTGCACCCGCCATCACGAACGCCGCAGTCATCCTTCCCGAGAAGAATCCCCCGCCGCTCAAGTCCGTTGGGCCGTATTTGACCTTTGCGGGAAAGTCCGCATGTCCCGGACGCGGGGTATTCTGCATCGAGGAGTAATGCGCCGCAATTACGTTCTTGTTTTTCACGTGCATCGAGATTTCCCCTCCCGTAGTTGCGCCATTTTCAATCCCCGATTCGATTACGACCTTGTCTTCCTCCACCCTTTGGGTGGTAAGCAGGCTCTGGCCCGGCTTGCGGTGGTCAAGCTGCAGCTGGATGCCACTCTCGTTAACCTCAATTCCTGCAGGGCATCCGCCAATCCTCACGCCCACGCTGGGGCCGTGGCTTGAGCCGCTTACTTCAATGCGGAATTTCTCACCGAACTCGAACGGATTCATCTTCAAACTCAACTCCTAGACTGCATCCACTTCACTGGCCTTCATTCGGCCTTGCGTCATTTTTCATTTTCTTTCCAGAGATTTCCCGTTTTCTTTTCTTCATCTAGGGGTTGGTGCTTGTCCCTGCTCCACTCTTCAAGCGCATTGTTCATCTCCTCCCGTGGCGCTTCCATTCCCGTGAAGAGTCCAAACGACTCGAAAGCCTGCTGAAGGAGCATTTCCTTCCCATCAACCGCATTGATTCCCAGCGCCTTGGCGTCTCTGACCAATTTAGTCCCGCCTCTCGTGTAGACCAGGTCAAGCACGCGCGTATGGGGTGAAAGAAGCGACGCTTCAATGGGACTCTCCCCCTCGGCAAGGCCCACCGGAGTGGCATTTACCAGCAAGTCGGCATGCTCTACGGCATTTGCAATCCCATCCCAACCTATTGCCTTGAATCTTGAGAGTCCCAGCTCGCGCATCGCGTCAATCGCCTTCTGCACGTCCCTGCTCACGATTGAAATTCGGTTTCCATTGCCAAAAGCAACGAGTGCCGCCCTCGCCGCGCCGCCTGCGCCAAGAACTATGACTTCGAGTCCCGCCATATTCTCTCGTCCCATAAGCATTTGCAAAGCTCGGGCGCATCCCGCCACATCGGTATTGAACCCCTTCAGCTTCCTACCCTGCGAAACTATGGTATTCACCGCTCCTGCCTTGCAGGCCATCTCGTCAACCTCATCAACCAGCCGCATCGCATCCTGCTTGTGTGGCGCTGTGACGTTCATTCCTGCGATTCCAAGCGCCCTCATTCCATCCAGTGCGTGCGGGAGCGATTCTTTTTTCACGCGAAACGCGCAGTAAACGGCATCCATCCCCAACGCCCTGAACGCAGCGTTGTGCATAGCCGGGCTTGCGGAGTGGGACACGGGGTCACCAATGATTGCGAACACTTTTGCGGAAGATGAGGGGCCTTCCATTTCAATCACTTTCCAACGCCGCGAATTTCTCCTTTACCGACTTGAGCTCGCGAAAGCTAGGTTGCCCCTCCAACGAAGGCATGCCCACAAAACCGAATACGAAGCGCGACCCCGCAAGGCCGCACGCGACCCTTGCCGCGATGCTATCATGCCCCATTGGTGATGCTATCAGCGGAAATTTCATTTCGCTTGCCTTGCCAAGCGCGCGCATCAGCGCTCCACATCCCTCTTTTTCGACGTTGCATGCGATTTTCCCAACGTCGGCAACCTTCATCTGCTCATGCATTATGCTCTCCACCATTTTCGCATCAGGAGTCCCTTCCATCTCGTGCATGGATGCGATGAGCTTGCATCGGTTTGCCCTCGCAATTTCCCCCGCCTTTGCAACCGCATCCTTTTGGGCGATTTCGCAGTCGATAAACGACGCTCCGTTTGATGCTGCACCTGCCAGCAGCTCTATTTTCTCCTGCGTACTCCCCTCAAATTTTCCCCCCTCATTCCCTTCCCTGCAAGTGGCGATTGATTGCAGCCTCAACCGCCTGCATTCCGACGCGAGTTCCCCCGCCTCCGCGGCGCTGCATCCGGTGAGGTCGAGCCTCAACTCCACCATCTTGGCACCTTCCCTCGCAGCCTGAGCGACCTGCCCCTTGGCCGCTTTCGCCCCCCTTGCAGTCACCACCGCGCACAACTCCACCTCGCGCGAAAGAATTCTCTTCACTTCACCCATGGTTTTCTTCACATCCTCATTTGCATCCACCTTGAAGTGCGCCCGCTTGTAATTCGCTTCCCTCCTTTCAAGCAGCTGCGTAAGCACCCCGACCGCGCCCTTACCCGCGAGGAGCGGGCGGACCGAATCTTTTTCCACCCTCTGGGCCGCGAGTGCGGGAGTGCATGAAAGGTGGAACACGATGCAGTTTTCGAGAAGGATCCGCATGTTCTCATCGTTCTCTACCGCCCCTCCGCCGCACGCGATTACCGTGTCCTCCAAACCAGCTGCCTGCCCAACCATTGCCGACTCGCTTATCCTGAACCCTTCCTCTCCCGACCGTTGGAAAATCTGCGCAATCCCCTCGCCTTCAAGTTCCTCCACCATCCTGTCGGTGTCCGCGAATCCAAAGCCGAGACTATGGGCGATTTCCTTTCCCACGCGGCTTTTTCCGCTTCCCATCATTCCCACCAGCGCGATGTTCATCTTCAGTCCCCGCCCTTCGCCAATTTCATTATCTCGTCAAGCGCGTCCTCCCTCGGCACTCCCTGCACTATCGTGGGGCTGCCAATCGCGCTTGGAAGCGCCATCACAAGCCCGCCACCCCTGTTCTTCTTGTCGTATTCCATCGCATTCAGCACGCTATTTGCATCCACTCCAGGCGCACTCGTGGGCAGGCCGAGTGAGGAAAGCAGCCTTTCAATCCTTTCCGCATCGCTTTGCTCGAGGATTCCCAGCCTCACCGCAATGCCGCACTCCCCCGCCATCCCGATGCTCACCGCATCGCCGTGCCTTATTGAGAATTTCGACGCTTTCTCCAACCCGTGGCCTATGGAATGGCCGAAGTTGAGGAACATTCTTGACGCGGCATGTGGAATTCGCGATTCCCTCTCGTCCTGCGAAATGATGCCCGCCTTGATTTCAACCGCCTGTTTCACAACTTCCTCAAGAACGGACGGCTCGAGCGAAACCATTGCGGTTGCATTCTGTTCCAGCTTTGCAAACAATGCGGGGCTTGCGATGCATGCTGCCTTTGCGATTTCCGCAAACCCCTGCCGCACTTCTTGAGGCGGAAGCGTCTGGAGCGTGGAGAAGTCGATCACCACTGCATGAGGCTGGTAAAACGCCCCAATCAAGTTCTTCCCTCCTTCAAGGTTCACTCCGGTTTTTCCGCCAATCGAGCTGTCCACCATAGCAAGGAGCGTGGTGGGAACGTGAATCAGCCTCACTCCCCGCAGGAATGCCGATGCTACAAAACCTGCAACGTCGCCTACGACCCCGCCCCCCACCGCAATTACCACCGCATCGCGGTCCAAACCCGCCTTCTGGAATTCGTTGAAGAGATTCTCCACGGTTGCGAGAGTCTTGTTCTCCTCCCCGTCGTCCATTGCTATTACCGTGCAGTCCAGCCCCCCGCCCGTGGCTGCCGCCTCTATTCGCCGTGCGATAGGAAGAGTATTTTGGCAACACACCGCTGCGGCCTTGCTTGCGGCCATGCCTTTGGCTAACCCTGCGGCCTGCTCAACATTCCCTCCAACAATTACGGTGCAGAGGTGGTGGGCGCTTTTGGTGTGCACAATCATTCGCTGCGCTTTTTGCGTAGTATGAACCATTGCCTCCATCATTCCGATCGCATCGTCCTTCCCACCGCATTCGCAACTGGGACGCATTTCTTCACCAAGTCTGCAAACTGGGATGGAGTAAGCTGCTGGGCGTTGTCGCTAAGCGCCGCTTTGGGGTTGGGGTGCACCTCAATCATCAGCCCGTCCGCACCAACCGCAATTCCCGCCTTGCTCATGGGAAGCACCAAGTCTGCCTTTCCAGTCCCGTGCGACGGGTCGACGATGACCGGAAGGTGGCTTAATGCCTTGATGAGCGGCACGCAGTTGAGGTCAAGGGTGTTTCTCGTCTCGGTCATGAATGTGCGAATCCCTCTCTCGCAGAGAATGACGTTGGGGTTGCCTTCGCTAAGGATGTACTCCGCGGCGAGGAGAAACTCATTCACCGTTGCCGAAAGGCCCCGTTTGAGGATGACGGGCTTCTCGCTCCTTCCCGCCTCCCGCAGCAGCTCGAAGTTCTGCATGTTGCGCGACCCGATTCTCAACATGTCCACGAACGGCTCGACGAGCTTGACGTGCGAAGGCTCCATCACCTCGGTTTCAATAAGCATCCCGGTCTCCTCCCTTATTGACTCGAGTATGGATAGCCCCTCTACCCCCAGCCCCTGGAAATCGTACGGCGAAGTGCGGGGCTTGAACACGCTTCCGCGAAGGATTTGCGCCCCAGCTTTCTGCACTTCGATTGCGGTCTGCAGAAGCTGTTCCTCGCTCTCCACGCTGCATGGGCCGGCAATCAGCGCGAGCTGCCTACCCCCGACCTCGACCCCGCCATTGAGCTTCACAACAGTGTCGCCCAAACTCATTTCGCGCGATGCAAGCCTGAATTGCTTGCTGCATTTAGGCTCGGCAGCCAGCTCCACGTCTTGCGGTTGGGTAGCAATGGAAATTGCGCCAGTCTCAATCAGTGCGTGGGTCTTTCCCATTTTTTCCATTCCCACGATTTTCAAGCCCTTTTTTCCAAGGCTTCCGCTCAGCCGCGAGATGCTCTTTTCATCGGCATTCCTTAACAGGACTGTCATCATTTCAACCACTCTCTTTTTGCGTTTTAAATTCCGGCCAAGCCGGGGGGGATGCAAAAAGCCCAAATCGGTGGTGTTTGAAAAAAAGTGGAGAGGCAAGACATGGCCTAGGCTCTTTTTCAAAAAACCCTTCGCACCCCAAAGCCGCCAACCCGGGGGAGCGAAAGCCTCACGGGAAAATCAGGACCATGGGGCGTTTATTCCTGCCAATAAAAATAGTCGAAGCTAAAGCTGGAAAAGAGCGCATTGCTTTGCGAAAAATCCTGCTTTGACATAATTGCTTCACAATGAGATTGATTGCAGTTGTTAATAATGGTTGCGGAAAAAGGAGCTTTGTAGTTTAAGTTTTTTTTGTTCTTAAAGTCGAAAAACTGTTCCTAAAGTCATACGATACCATCAGGCCGGCCATTAGGGTGTTTTGAAATAATATCACTTAATTGTTTGACGAACTCATGCGTATCCGCATAATAGTTCGGGTAGCCTTTTTTTAAGTCAGCGCTTGCGTCAGCGCCAACTAAAACAACATCATAATTTTCTTGACCCCTTTTCTCGGCTTTATCATATTGGGCAACTGCCTTTTGTTCGTCCGAATAACCTGCAACTGTTAATCTCTTTCCCTTAATATCTAATTCAAGCAAATAATACCTAAAACCACGAATATCCTTAACTTCCTTATCAAATGACCTTATTGCGTCCGACCAACTCGTAAGTTCTTCAATAACCTTTAGTTTTGATTCGGCTTTTTTTATCTGTGAAAACAACTCAAGTTTACTTGTAGGCGTGTTTGGAATTGGAGCTGTATTTTCTATTTTTGCAAAAGCTGCGCTAACAAGGCGGAAAAAATCTATCCACTCTTTCTGGCCTTCGTTTGATTTTAGGGCTTGACTAGTGAAAAAACCTGCCGTTTCAACTGCGGTTGCCCAAATGTGTTGTAATTTAGTTCTGATTTGAATTTCAGTTAATAATCCATTATATTTACTTTTACCAGAATCAGGAGAATGAAAACTATAAATTAAGTGAATGCTCCGGTATCCTGTTTCTGCATTAGGCTGCTGAATATAGTTTCTCGGAGAGGTTTGTGTTAATTTATGCTTTAAGTGTCCTCGTATGTATTTTTCATTAACCAGCCTATTAACCTGACTAAGATTTGATAAAACCGCCCTGCATCCCCCAATGTCTTGCATTTGGAATAATTGCATTGAGGGCGCATGACCATGATAACTATGCGTAAGTTTCTTTTTAATGGCTGGTTCACGCTTAAGGCGTTGAGTAATGAGAGCATTAGGGTCAATTCCTTTCGCGTAATTTCTTAAGGTCATTTGAAAAATATGCATTGGATAGGCATGGTCAGCTCGCCAGTTATCTAAAACGCCTTCGGCCCATGCTTTTTCTTCTTCGGAATGGCTCACTTTGATGAGGATTTTTCCAGCTGAATTAATTTCT
>JACQBR010000014.1 GCA_016194335.1 Microcaldota archaeon | reverse complement strand
CTTGCGCAACCGCGAAAGCACGCCTTCCGGCGTTCGGTTGCGCACGCGCTTTGCAGCGCGAGAAAACCAGTACGGCAGCGTGCCAGATTTCCGCTTGAGCCAGCGACCAATCGTCTTACGCGGAACGCCCAGCAAACGCTCGGCCTCCCTGGCCGAACAACGGCGTTCCAACACAGTCGCCACTACTCTTTTTACAAGCTCTTCCGCATACTTCATACTGGGACACCTCACAGGTTCGTTTTCGACAAACAAACTCTGGAGGCGCACGGCCTAAAAACCGTGCGACGTCCCAACCTCAAGTGGCGTCATATGCGCTGTCATGCAACATTTAGAGGAAACATGGCGGGCGGTTGGGGTGCCGTGAGGCCGGCTGTCCCGGTTCGCAAAAACAGGTGGCGAGGGGCAAACCTCTTCACAAAGATAGTGTTTGTTATAAACGGTTGGGAACGCACACGGGGAAAGTTGCTGGAAGTTCATGGCATTACCACTTTGTCGAGCATTTCCTGAATGAGGTCTTCTGCCGTGAGGCCCTGCGCCTGGCCTTCGTAATTGAGTATGAGCCTGTGCCGAAGGACGTCCATTGCCACTTTCTTCACGTGGTTGGGAGTTGCGTAAGTGCCGCCTTCTAGAAGCGCCCGCGCCTTTGCGGCAAGGTAGAGCGAGATGCTTGCGCGGGGCGAGGTGCCCCATTCGATGTACCTGCCCCGGTGGATTTCGTACTTCTTGGGGTTGCGCGTGGCGTCCACGAGGGAAACGATGTATTGCCGGGTTTTCTCGCCGAGGTAAACGCGCTTGACCATGTTTTGGTATTGCAGGATCTTGCTTTGGGAGAGCACTTGCTTCACTCCGAATTCCGCAAAGTCCCTAAACGCGGTGTTCTTGTCAAGAATGAGTTTCTCGTCATGCCTGCCGGGATAGGCCGCGCGCACCTTGAAGAGAAAGCGGTCGACCTGCGCTTCTGGAAGGTTGTAGGTGCCTTGCGCTTCCATCGGGTTTTGGGTTGCTATTATGAAGAACGGCGAGGGCAGTGGAAAGGTATGCTTGCCGATGGTCACCTGTCTCTCCTGCATGGCTTCAAGAAGCGCGCTCTGCACCTTGGGCGGCGAGCGGTTTATCCCGTTGGCGAGGATGAAGTTTGCGAAAACCGGCCCCTTCACGACGTAAAAGCCCTGCTCCTCGCCGTAGCTGGTGATTCCTATGATGTCGCTGGGGAGCAGGTCGGGCGTGAATTGGATGCGGTTGAAGCTGCAGCCGCTTAGGGCGGAAAGCGTGCGGGCCATGAGCGTCTTTGCAGTGCCGGGCAGCCCTTCGAGCAGCACGTTGCCGTCGCAGAGCAGGCCGATGAGCAGTTTTTCGAAAACTTCTGTCTGGTCCACGAGCACTTTGGCCGCCTCGGCCTTCAGCCGAAATACCGTGCCGCGGAATTCGGTTTTCTCGCTTTCCGTGATCCGTTCCGCTTTTTCCGGGCCGTCCGTTTCCAAAGTTTGTGACACCGTTTTCCAAGTCCCTTTTTCTAGCAGCCTTTCTTTGCTTTCAAGTTTTTCCTAGTTTACGAGGGCAAGCAGGTCCTTGATGACTTCCTCGTTCTTGAGGTTCTCAGCTTGCGCGTCGTAATTGAGCACTAGCCTGTGCCGCAGGCAGTCGAACGCCACGTCCTTTACATCATGAACGGAGGGTTCCTTAGCGCCGCGCAGTAGGGCCGAGGCCTTGGCCGCGTGGTAGAGCGAGATGCTGGCGCGGGGAGAGACGCCCCACTTGATGAACTTTCCGTGCCTCACCCCGTACTGCTTGGGGTTGCGCGTGGCGTCCACTATCGTCACTATCGCCTCTTTCACCGCATCGCTTGCGTCCATTTCCGCCACTTGCTTCTGCATCGAGAGTATTTTCTCGGGTGATAGGACGTGCTTGAGCTTGAACTCCTCGAAGCGCGCGGAGGTGATGTTGCGGGCCATCACGGTCTTCTCCTCTTCGAAGAGGGGGTAGGAAATCAGGAGCTTGAAGAGAAAGCGGTCGAGCTGCACGTTTGGCAGCGGGTATGTGCCGGTCTGTTCGATGGGGTTCTGGGTTGCCATGACGAAAAACGGCTTTGGAAGCGCCACGGCGTGCCTGCCGAGTGTAACCTGCCTTTCCTGCATGGCCTCGAGAAGCGCGCTCTGCACCCTGGGCGGCGCGCGGTTGATTTCGTCTGCAAGGACGAAGTTTGCGAAAATCGGCCCCTTTACTATTTCGTAACCCTTCTTTTTGGAGTAGGACGAGAGGCCCGTGATGTCGGTAGGCAGGAGGTCTGGAGTGAATTGGATTCTCTTGAATTCGCATCCGCTCACCTGCGCCATAGCGCGGAGTATGAGCGTCTTTGCAATTCCCGGCACGCCCTCGACAAGGACATTGCCGCCGCAGGCCAGGGCAGTAAAAAGCCGGTGGATTACCTCTTTTTGCCCCACCACGATTTTGGAAAGTTCCTCCTGGGCCGCGTTGAGCCGCCGAATGGCGTGTGGGCCGTGCCCTTCATTGGCGGGTTCCTTTGCAGCAGATTCGCCAGTCACTTTACCCTCCCCCTGCGGCCTTGGCCATCCATTTCAATTCCCGTTTTTTTGATTCGTTCATTTTGGTCGATTTTTTTATCTGCAGCCCAATCGTTCTTCTGGCCCATGCGCGCTATCTGCCTTATTTCCTCGGCAATCTTTAGCACCTCGGCCTCTGATGGTTCTTGTGGCGAGTACTCCGCCCTGCGCAATGCCAAGGCGGATTTCTGCAGGGCGTTAAACAGCTCTGGCCTGGCCTGTTTCCGTTTCACCGCCTGGATCATTTCCTCGTAAGTGCATTGGTGCCGAAGGCCGAAGCATTGGGCCGTCGACTTTCTGAAACCCGCCGCAACTGCGGCAAGCCCGTCCGCAGGGCCTTTTTCCCGTATCACCTTTTCAGCAGAGTTCATCTCGCGGCTGAAAGTTTTCGAGTCTGCCTCAACAGCCCCGTCGTTTTCACGCCTTGGGTTGAAAAGGGCGGCCAGCCTGCTGCCGATTTGCCCTATGAAAGGAATTTTCATCTGATGTTCGCCTTCGTTTGGATGCCGGACACTTTCTGCTCCAAGAATATTCTTCTTGCCCTATTCTTTTCGCATGAGTTACACTTCCGTTTTATTTTAAGTGATGCCTCCATTGCGGCATTTGGCCCCGTTTTTTGCGTTTGCCTTTTCACTCTCCCCATTCGATTCTCACGAATTTGATGTTGGCAAGCCACCATTCGACGAATAGCAGCAGCGCGGCAAGGAACACCAGTACGGGTTGTAGGTTGAAAGTCAGATTCCTGCTTGAGGATACCGCAATTTGCCTGAATCCGCCGGCCAGCAGTTCTGCGTTGCCTGCGGGGTAGTAGTTTCCTCCAGTCTGGAGGGCCACGCTGCGCAGGGAATCCTCGTCGATTTCCGTCTTGAGCGGGATTCCTTCTATCGAGCCGCCCTGTTTGGTGCCCATCCCGATTGTGAAAATCGTGACTTTGTTGTCTTTGGCGTAGGCCACCGCGTCGTCGGGGTTTATCCCCACATTGTTCTGCCCGTCTGTGATGAGTATGACTGCCTTTCCCCGATCGAGGCCGGTTATGAGGTTGACGCTGGTGACTATCGATTCGCCAATTGCCGTGCCGCTCGCGTCCGAAACGTTGAGGTTCATTATGGCCCTGCGCACGAGCGAAAGGTCTTGCGTCGGCTTGGCTTCAATCACGGGCGTTCCGGAGAAGGATACGAGCCCGACTTTCCCCTGCTGCGGCACGCTGTTGACGAATTCCAGCGCTGCTTTTCTCGCAGCTGCAATCCTGCTTGGCGCATAGTCGTTGGCAAGCATGCTGTAACTCGTGTCCACTGCAATTACGTAATCCGAACTGCTTGCCGCGCCCTCGTAGAGGATTGCCGCGCCGCTCACGGCCAACACGAGGCAGCAGAGCACGAGCACGCGGGAGAGCAGGAGCGAGAAGTGCGTCTGGAGAGACTGCCTTTCTTTCGTCGCGCGCTGGAGCACTTCGAAATTCGCGAAGGCAAGCGCCTGGTCGCGCCTGTGCCAAATGCTCAGGAAGTGAAGGAGTATTGCGAACGGCACGACTACGATGTACCACAGGTTGCCGGGGTTGGTGAAAACGAGTTCCGTCATTCAATCGCACTTCCGTCTTGGTTTCCCCGCTAGCCCATTATCCTTTCCGCCCTTTGTGAGAAGAACTTCGTAACGGGTTCGATGAACGGAGAGTCGGTCCGCAGCACCAGCAGGTCCGCGCCGGCTTCCACGAATCCCCTGCGCACTTCCTCCACTTGCTGCCTTGCAAGCTTGTTGTAGGCTTCGCGCACGTGCCCCGTTTCAACAATGAGCTTCTGGCCGCCGAGAGAGTCTGAAAAAAGGATTTCGCCGCCCACCGTCTGCGGAAGTTCAAGGTCGCGGGGGTCGCGCACCATAAGTCCCATCACGTCAAACTTTCGGCAGGCGATTTTGAGAAGCGTGAGCCACTCGGGCTTGAACCCTATGAAGTCGCTTACGATGATGAGTAGCGCGCCCTGTTGCAGCGTTGAGTTGGCAAACTGGATTGCTCGCTCCATCCTTTTCGGCCCGCCGTAATTCTGCGCGTGCGCGAGTGTCTTGAGAAGAATGTAAAACTGCCTGCTTCCGAATGCCGGTGGGACTGACTTTACAATATTGTCGTTAAAGAGGCACGCCCCGACGCTCTCGCCCGCCTGTAGCATTGCATAGGCGAGGCTTGCCGAAAGTTCGGCGGCATACTCGTTCTTGAGCCTATCCTGCGTGCCGAACACCATAGTTGCGCTTGCGTCGATTACGAAGAAAATCTCGAGGTTGCGCTCCTCCACGAACTGCTTGACAAGAAGCTTGCCGCCGCTGCGCACGCTCGCGCCCCAGTCTATCAGTGAAGCGTCATCCGTCGGGAGGTACTCTCGATAGGATTCGAACTCAAGGCCCCGGCCCTTGAAAGCGCTCTTGTACTCGCCCACGAACGACGAGGTGACCAGCTGCTTTGCCACCACGTTGAGCCTCGCGACGTGCCTTACATCTATGTCGAGTTTGGGATCCACTTTTCTATTAGTGCAACGGGCTTTTTATTCAATGTACTGCATTCCGGCTTTTGCCCGAATTGCCCTGAGTGCAAACCGGCGGTTTTTTAATATTCATCCGACACTCTAATGGCTTCATGGCACTGCTAGTAAGGAAGGGCGACGTGCACGAAGCCCGAAATAATTTGACTGATGCGATGCTGAAGGAACTGCTTGAGCTCAAGCCAAGTGAAAGCAGGCGGATTTCCAGCATTGAGCATGTGCTGAACCGAGCGGCGTTCCTAAATGGCATGATGAAAATCGCAAAGGGCTTGAGGGACCTTCCCGGGACTGACAACATCGTTGCGGAAATTCACCCGGCCGAGACTCTCTCTGGAGCGGTGGAGATTCACCTTCTGCCCATCCGAACAGACAGGTTGGGTTCGTGGAAGGCACAGTTGGATGCGGTGATGAAAGAGGCCATAACCGGCAATGCCGAATTCCAGAAGGAGTTCTTCAGCCTCGGACGTGACAGGGTTCCGTCCAAAGTGCCTACTCCAAGCAAAGTCGAAAGAGACTGGACGGGCATTCAAATTCGTTTCAAGCCCCGGCCCAAGTCTCACGAATAGCCCCGTTCGCTCTCCCTCTCGAATCCCCTCACCAGCGTCACTTCGCCGATTTGGTTCGCGGGAATTTCGAAAGAGAGGCGCGGGAAGAACTGCGCTGGGTTTGAGGCGATTTGCGTTAGAAGGTGGTCACGGCCGAAAATCTCTTTCGAAACGTAATGCGTGGTTCGGCGCGTTTCCAGCTCGTCGTGCATCCCGAGGCTGTGGATGTACTCGTGCATCAGCAGGTGGAAGACGAACGGCTTGACCAGCTTGGGGCTCTGCCTCCTGATGAGGGAAAGGGCGGTGTTGTTAAGCACGATCACGTTCGTGTCAACCGGGTGGTACGCCCCGACGATTCCGCCCGGTGCCGCCCCCAATTCCGCAATGCCCAGCATCAGGCCGGCCCTGCGCCCGCCCAGCACCTTCTCCACGCCTTCCTTCACTATGGTGAAAAGCTCCGGGTAGCCCTCGGCGTCGTCGAACTTTTTCGTAAAACCGTTTCCCGGCACCATATTATTGGTCATGCAATATTACTGTCCGGGCGAATAAAAGCATTGCCTTTTGTGCAGTCGTGCCGTCCAAGCCCCCCATTTATCTTCCCCCAATTTCTAACCCAATTGATGTTCCCTCCCCTCTCCGAAATCGCGGTCCTGCGCAGGCGCCTTGGCCTCACCCAGCACCAGCTCGCGAGGTCCGCGGGGGTTTCGCAGTCACTCATTGCCAAACTTGAGTCGGGCAGGCTCGACCCTTCGTTCTCCAAGGCGGTCGCAATTTTCGACGCCCTCGAGCAGGCGGGAAGGCGCGAAAGCGGCAAGACGGCGGCGCAGGTGATGAGGAGGAAAGTGATTTTCTCCTCGCCGGCCGAGAGCCTCGGGGAAACCGCGAGGAAGATGCGCTCGCACGGGATTTCCCAACTGCCCGTCCTTCACGGCGGCCACGTTTCGGGAGTGGTGACCGAGGCGGACGTGCTCAACGCCCTTATTGCCGGAAGGAAGGCCGCGAGGGTGGAGGAAGTGATGGAACCCGCGCCGCCAAGCGTCTCGCCCCAAACCGGCGTTCAGGCCGTCTCATCCCTCCTGCGCCACTGCAGCCTCGTGCTGGTGGCCGACAAGGGAAAAACCGTCGGAGTGATTGCGAGGCCGGACCTCTTCAACGCGATGGAGTAGCTAACGGGATGAGCCGGAAGGCAATAGAACAATTTTATGCTGATCGGCTAAGTCAATCAAGAACAGGCATGACTGAAGGCAACAGGGAAAGTGAAAGCGCCTGCCGCCCCATCCGCACGCATCGCAAAACATTTAAACCCAAATCCTCATACTTTATCATACTCAATTGTTCTTGCCGGGTGTTTTCACGATGGACCGCAATTTTGCCCTTGAATTCGTCCGCGTGACGGAAGCGGCTGCCATCGCCTCGTCAAAGTGGGTGGGCAAGGGCGATTCGAAGGCGGCGGACCAGGCGGCGGTCACCGCCATGCGCGAGCGCCTCGGCGCCGTTGACGTGGACGGCAGCATCGTCATCGGCGAGGGCGAGCGCGACGAGGCGCCCATGCTCTACATAGGCGAGAAGGTTGGCAGCGGCCAAGGCGTGAAGGTTGACATTGCAGTCGACCCGCTTGAAGGGACTGGCGTGACCGCGCGCGGCGGCGAGAATGCCTTGTGCGTCCTTGCTGCGGCTCCTTCCGGCTCGCTTCTCCACGCTCCCGACACCTATATGGAAAAAATCGCGGTCGGCCCGCTGGTCGGTTCAAAGGTTTCCCTCAGGAATTCAGTCGAGAAGAATTTGCAGATTGTCGCGAAGGCTCTGGACAAGCCGCTTGACGAGCTCACTGTCGTCATCCTTGACCGCGAGAGGCACAAGAAGCTCATTGATGAAGTGCGCAAGTGCGGCTCGCGCATCAGGCTCATCGGCGACGGCGACGTTTCAGGCGCAATCGCAACGGCATTGCCCAACGACGAGGCCGACGTGCTTTTGGGAAGCGGGGGCGCTCCGGAAGGAGTGCTGGCGGCCGCGGCAATGAAGTGCCTCGGCGGCTATATCGAGGGCAGGCTCGCATTCCGCAACGATGGCGAGCGCAGGCGCGCGGTGGAGTACGGAATGGCCGACCCCGACAAGATTCTTCCGCTTGACGACCTTGCAAAGGGTGATGACGTGATGTTCGTGGCAACCGGCGTGACTGACGGCACTTTCCTCAAGGGCGTTTCCTTCGAGCCCCACGGCGCCACGCGCACGCATTCCGTTGTTATGCGCGCCAAGACCGGCACGGTGAGGTTTGTCGAGGCTTTCCACCGCCACAAGCACGCGAAGGTTTAGAAGTTTTTGAAATTATCTGATGGAAACTTGGGAAATTGCTTTTGGAAATTTTTTTGCAGTTAAAAATTTATTTTGGAGGTTGAAATGAAAATGGCGCTTTCCGGAAAAGATTTTGCCAAAGGGCAGCTTCTCATCCTCGCCTTCGACCACCGCGGGTCGTTTTTGGAAAAGCTCTTCGGCATCAAGGGCCGCGAGCCCACCCAAGAGGAGGCGGTGCAAATCGCCGACTACAAGACTGTCGTGTACGAGGGTTTTCTCTCGGCGCTTGGAAAGGGCGTGCCCAAGGAAATCGCCGGCATCCTCGTTGACGAGCAGTTCGGCTCCCAGATAGTCGTGGACGCGAGGTCGAAGGGAATCGCCTTTGCAATGCCTTGCGAGAAAAGCGGGCAGGAAGAGTTCGGCTTCGACTACGGCAGCGACTTCGGGGCGCACATCGCGAAATTCCAGCCGAGCTTTGTGAAAGTCCTCGTGCGCTTCAACCCCGAGGGCGACGGGGAGATGAACAGGCGCCAGCTTGGGCGGCTCGGGATGCTCAACGACTTCCTTTCGCGCACCGGCAGGCCGTTCCTTTTCGAACTTCTCGTCCCCGCCACGCCGCAGCAGCTTTCCTCACTCAACGGCGACAAGGCGGCTTACGATTCCCAACTCCGCCCCAAGCTGATGGTGGGGGCGATGAGGCAAATCCAGCAGGCGGGCGTGGAGCCCGACGTGTGGAAGATGGAGGGCGTCGGCCGTCCAGAGGACGCCAAGGCGATTGTCGCCCAGGCGCAGGCGGACGGCCGCAAGGCGGGCGTGATTACCCTCGGCCGCGGCGAGAGCAAGGAAAAGGTGCAGGAGTGGCTCAAGGTCGGCGCTGGCATTGGCGGCATCATCGGCTTTGCCGTTGGCCGAACGATCTTCTGGGACGCGCTTTCAGGAATGAAAAACGGAAGCTACTCCCGCCAGCAGGCAGTTGACATCATCGCGCAAAACTATTTGGAATTCGTCCAGCTCTGGCAGGGGGAGAGGATGTAGGCTTTCGCCCCCGCAGGCTCTTTCCCCCCTGCGTTCTTCAGGCTTTTCACGCGTTCTTGGTAATGACAATCGCCCTGCCGCAGGGATGGATATCCCTCCCTTCATAAAGCTTGTGGATGTAACGGCTACATCCCTAAAGTAGGGTTTTGAGTGCGCTTGTTTTTGTCAGGTGGTGGTCAAACTTGGCAGGCGTACGTGCTGTAAGCGGATGGTTGGTTGGAGTTCGGCAACCATTTTCTCGTTGTCTGGCGAGTGCCTTGATGGCATTCGCTAAAGGTAGTGAACCTTTGGTTCACGGGTGGGCTTACTGTACGCGTATCCAGTAGGGGACTCGAAGGTGGGTTGCTAGCCGGTCGTACAACGATTGCTTGATGTTGTACGCCAGGATTATGAGGGCGATGGTGGTGTTGCGGGTTTTTCTCTTGACGGCTCGGACGGTAGAACCGTACTTTCGTTTTAGCGCGGAGTTGACGCTCTCGATTAACGGCCTGACGTGATAGATTCTCCCGTAGAATGCCTTGCGCTTGCGTGCAAGGCGAACCATTGCTTTCCAGGCGGGCGAGCCTTTTGCTTTCGTGGTTGCGGTTTCACTCACTCGGAAAAACGGCTTGCCGTTCTTCTTCACCACTAGGTTGCAGTTCTTTCGCGAGGCGTAACCGCCATCACCCAGCACCCTGCACACGGTGTTAAGCGTCCGCAACAGGAATTCCAGTTGAGGCGAGTCACCCCGCTTCCACGACGTAATCCTGAAGTTGACGATGACGCATCTTCTAGGGTCAACGGCCAAATGCAGCTTGTCAACAAACTTGACTGCCTCCCGCAACGTTAACTCCTTCAACTCCCTGTCGACTCTGCTCGTCACCTTCGGATTCACCCTACGCTTGGGTGCACCCATACGACAAGCAAACTAAAAACCAGCCTAAAACCCTATCGAAACGAGTTTAGGGATGTAGCCCTTCGGCCTTGTAGGTCTTTAAACTTCCGCATCCTTTCTCAGCGCTTCGACCGGCCCACGTGCTGCTTGCGCTCGCGCCGCGCGGGCCCTAAATCCCCGCTTCCCTCTTTAGCGCCTCGGCCTTGTCCGTCTGCTCCCACGTGAAGTCGGGGTCGTCACGGCCGAAGTGGCCGTACGCCGCGGTCTTCCTGTAAATCGGCCTGAGCAGGTTGAGGCGGGAAATGATGTCAGCCGGCTTGAGTGGGAAGTGCCTGCGCACCAATTCCGAAATCCTCGATTCAGGAATTTTGGAAGTTCCGAACGTGTCGACATTGACCGAAACCGGCTCGGCAACCCCGATGCTGTAAGCAAGCTGCACCTCGCACTTTGACGCAAGCCCCGCTGCGACGATGTTCTTTGCAATGTAGCGCGCCGCGTATGCCGCCGAGCGGTCGACTTTCGACGGGTCTTTTCCCGAAAAGCAACCCCCGCCGTGCCTGCCATACCCGCCGTAAGTGTCGACGATGATTTTCCTTCCCGTCACTCCCGTGTCCGCCTCCGGCCCGCCCACGACGAAGATTCCGGTTGCGTTGATGAAGAACTTGGTTTTTTCATCCAGCCACTTTCCGCAAACGGGCTTGATCACCAGCTCGGTAATTTCCCTCTTTATCTGCTCGGACGAGACGTCCGGATTGTGATGGACGGCAATGACCACCGCATCCACGCGGAGCGGCTTGCCGTTTTCGTACTCCACCGTCACCTGCGACTTACCGTCCGGCCTCACCCACTTCAGGACGCCTTTCTTGCGAACTTCAGCCAATCTTGCAGTGAGCTTGTGGGCAAGCGTGATGGGCAGGGGCATCAATTCCGGCGTCTCGTCGCAGGCAAACCCGAACATCAATCCCTGGTCCCCCGCGCCCTGCTCCTTCTTTTCCGTAGGGTCAACTCCGACTGCGATGTTGCGGCTCTGGGGGTGGATGGCGGTAAGCACGCAGCAGTCCTGGTAGTCAAGGCCGAACTCGGGGTTGGTGTAGCCGATTTCCTTCAGCGTCTCGCGCACGATTCTCTGCGTGTCCACGTAGCCGCTCGTGGTCACCTCCCCCGCGAGCATGATGAGGCCAGTTGAAGTGAGCACCTCGACCGCCACTCGGCCCTGAGGGTCCTGGCGCAGCACGTCGTCAAGAAACGCGTCGGAAACCTGGTCGCAAATTTTAGACACCAGTTAGCGGATGGAGCTAATTGGTTTTGTCCGGGTGACCTTCGGTTACGGACTCCGACGTGAACAAGTGCCTTTCATCCATCTTCTACCATCTCCAAACCAGTTTTCGGCAATTAATTATCCCCCGGCCACCAATATAATAATTTGTGAAAGAAATATTCCTAAGAGAATACCCGTTGTTTCCCTCCCCCTCCTTCCTGCATTATTAACCACCTCGTCTTTTGACATTCTCATGAGCTCAAAGGGGGCGCCTCAAGCGGGGAAGCGCGTTCCGGGGAAGGGGCGTTCACTAGCGAAGAGGCTCTTGCGCCCCGCTCTCTTGGCATTCGCCGCGCTTCTCGCCGCGTTGGCCGCGGTGAAGGCCGTTGAAATGCTCTTTCCGGGCCTCGTCCCCCTCGTGAGGGGGGTGGTGGGCGACTACGGCCTTTTCGGCACGTTCATAGTCGTCCTGCTCGGCAGCACGCTCGTCCCGTTCACCGTCGACCTGTTCTTCGTCTCAGTCGTGACGGTCTTTGCCGACCCGGTTGCGCTCATTGCGGTCTCGGTTGCGGCCGCCGTGTTGGGAGGGGTGGTGAATTACGCCCTTGCCTTCATGTTGAGCAGGCGGTGGATTGAGGGGAAGCTTGGCAGGGAGGTTTTCGGCGAGGCGAGGGAGTGGTTCGACGCATACGGCGGCTGGGCGATTATGCTTTTCGGAATCCTCCCGAACAGCCCCATTATCGACCCGCTGACTTTCGTGGCGGGCCTTGGGAAAATGGATTTCAGGAAGTTTACCATCTTCACCATTGCCGCAAGGACAATCCACTTCGCCCTCCTGGCGGCACTCGCCCTTGGCGCGGTGAGGCTGTAGCCGATTTGCGCCCCCGATGCAATAGTGTTTTATTTTCAAAGCGGATTAAGGGTTCTGGACAATATGGCCTTGTGTTCTATTTTCAGGGCGGATTAAGGGTTCTTAATGGCCTACCAGGAGTTGGTCAATTACGTCCGCGCAACTCGCGCGCGGGGCTACGGCGACGGGGACATACGCAGGGCGCTTTCTTCGGAAGGGTGGAGAGAGGATGACGTTGAGGAGGCATTCAGCGCCGCCAACCTGATGCGCAACCGGCTTATTAGGCCGAATGCGGATGCCGGTGATTTTTCCCCTGCCAATGACAAGCCGGCTCAGGATGGCAAGCCGGCTAAGAATGGCGGAAGGGCCCTGCAGGAACCAGCATCCCAAGACCGGCCCCGTCCCTCCGGCATTCCCGTTCCCGACGATTCGCAGGCGAAGTTCTCGCTCCTTTCGGCATATTTTTCCACAATCTTCCATCCCGTTCATACGTTGGGCCGCGCGCGCTACCACGCGAGCATCTGGAAGGGGATTGTCGGATATGCACTGTTCGCGCTGATTGCGGGGGCAATACCGTTGGTGCTCGTCATGGCCCTTCCGGCATTCGCCACGACCGTTTCAGGCGCGGCGGTTTTGTATTCCGGAAGCGGGGCGTTGCTCGGAATCGGCGTTGGGTTGGCGCTTGCCATCGTTGGAAGTTTTAGCTACAACGCAATCGTCTACGCTTTCTGCAGGCTCTTGGGCGGCGCGGGCTCGTTTGGCCAGCAGTATTTCGTCAATTCAGTAGCAGAATCCGCTTCATTCATCATCGTCCTCATTGTGAAGTTGTTCGTCTTGGCCCTCCAACTCGCAGGCTTCACCCAGCCCGTGGGAATCGGCGGCATGGTGCTGCCCGCATTCCGTGCGGTGTGGCTCATCCTCGCCCTGCCGCTCATCATTTATTTATTGGCGTTGCGCGTGATTGCGCTGAAGGAAGCGCACAAATTCTCAACTGCCAAGGCGCTGGCAGTGAACTGGAGTGCACCCCTTTTTCGGTACGTGTAGTTAAGCGAGTGGTGGCTTAACGAAGAAAGTGGGGTGCAGGAAGTATGGGTAAGGTTAGAAGGGTTTTTGACCGGCAGTTCAAGCTGGCAGTAGTGGGAGATCTTGAGGCGGGCAAGCGGCTTTCGGAAGTGTGCCGCGAGCATCAGATTCGGGAGGATTTGGCGTGCAGGTGGCGGAATGAATATCGTTCTAATCCGCAGCATGCCTTTGCGGGCAAGGGCGTGCCGGCAACAGCCGAGGCGCGGCTGGCGGAGTTGGAGCGCTTGGTTGGCAAGCTGTATGCCGAGAACGATTTTTTAAAAAAAGCCTGCGAGTCCTTGCGGTCGATGCTGGCCGAAACAAAGGAAGAACGGTGACCGATGTGCTGTACGAAATCGTGAAGTCCGGCGACTTGAACACGGCGAGGGCCTGCTCGGTCCTTGGAGTCAGCCGGTACTGGTACGACGCGTGGCTCGCACGCGAGCCCGAACTGCCAGACCCACTGTTGCCGCAAATCCGGCAGATTGCAACGCAGCCTTGTTACGGTTACCGCAGGATTACTGCAGTGCTTCATCGTAAAGGCATTGCCGTAAACGGCAAGCGTGTGCTGGCGCTCATGCGCGAGAACGGCCTCTTGTGCAGGAGGAAGAAGTCGTTTGTAATAACGACAAACTCGAACCACGGCCTGCCGGTCTACCCCAACCTCGCCAAAAACATGGCGCTGACGGGAATCAACCAGTTGTGGGTGGCCGACATTACGTACGTCCAACTGCCAAACGGGTTTGTCTACCTAGCAGTGATAATCGACGTGTTCTCGCGACGCGTAATCGGATGGCAGCTCTCCCGAAATATAGACGCGCAACTCTGCCTGGACGCGCTGCAAATGGCTTTTGCACTCCGCAAAAGCACGAGTCTTTCTGGACTCGTGCACCACAGCGACCAAGGCGTCCAATACGCGTCGGACGCGTACACGCAGGCACTCAAAGACAGAGATGTCCACATCAGCATGAGCCGGAAAGGCAACCCGTACGAC
>JACQBR010000010.1 GCA_016194335.1 Microcaldota archaeon | reverse complement strand
GGTTTACGTCCCCCAAGCCGTTATCGAGCACGAGGTTTCAGGCTCGACGAACAGGAAGAAAAACAAGTTCGTCAGCCCAGCTTTCTTTCTCCGCATCCTGCTTGCTGGCGGGCGCAACGGCCTGCGCTTCATGCTCAAGCACGCACCCGCCACGCAGGCGGCAAGATACCAAGTCAGGGCTTTTGAGGACGCGCTGGAAAAATCGATGAGCAAGCCCCACCTTCTTCCCCTGCAGTTTTACGGCCTGCTCTGGAATCTCGTGAACTTCCCCCGCACGAAATCGCTGCGCAACATCGCGAGGGAAAATTACGAGGAGCGGTATGGGCGGATCGTGGAGAGGAACTTGTAGGTGAGGGGGGACGCGCTGAAGGCATAACCCCCAACGAGCCGTTTTTGCCGCATCTTTAATAGCCTGTTTCAGCCCCAATCTTATCAACGGGAATTCAGGGGATTTGGTTCACAATGCGCATTCTGGTCACCGGCGCAGCCGGCTTCATGGGCTCCCATCTCGTCGACGCGCTCGTCGCGGCGGGGCACGAGGTCCACGGGGTGGACGACCTCAGCGGCGGCTACATGCGCAACGTCAACCCCAAGAGCCATTTCGCAAAGCTGGACCTTCGGGAGCGCGCGGCCACTGCGGAGTACGTAGGGCGCGTGAGGCCTGAAGTGGTTTTCCACCTCGCCGCCGACGCGACGGAAGGCCGCAGCCAGTTCACGCCCGTGCAGTGCACCGAACGAAATTACCTCGCCTATCTCAACACGCTCGTTCCCGCCATCCGCACGGGCGCATTGAAAAAAATGGTTCTCACCAGCAGCATGAGCGTGTACGGGGCGCAGAAGCCTCCCTTTTCCGAAGAGATGCCCCGCCTGCCTGAGGATGTTTACGGCATTTCCAAGGCGGCAATGGAGCGCTCGACGGAAATCCTTTCGGAAGTTCATGGGTTTGAGTACGCCATAATCAGGCCGCACAACGTTTACGGCCCACAGCAGAATCTTGCCGACCCGTACCGCAACGTCATCGGCATTTTCATCAACCGCCTCCTGAACGGCAAGCCGTTTTTCATCTACGGCGACGGCGAGCAGAAGCGCGCGTTTTCCTACATCGACGACTTCACTCCTTACATCGTAAAGGCGGGTTTAAACGATTCGGCCAACGGGGAGATTTTCAACATCGGCCCCGTTGAGGAGACCAGCATCAACCGCCTGGGGCAGGTGGTTCTCGAGCAGTTTTTCAAAACCAGGGATTGGGACAAGAAATTCGCGCCCAAGCACCTCCCGCCCAGGCCGAAGGAAGTGAAGGAGGCGTTCTGCACCGTCGGGAAGGCGGAGAGGATGCTGGGCTACAAAACCACCGTGCATCTTGAAGAGGGGGTGGGACGCATGATTGAATGGGCTAGAGCCATAGGCCCGCAGAAGCCCGTCTACCTCGACGACCTCGAGATAGTAAACGGGCAGGTCCCCTCGACGTGGAAAGAGAAGCTCATCTGATTTTGAAACTTCCTTTAGAGCAAAAAACTATAGCGAGTATCTCACGCCTATTTTTCTCAGCCCCGCGTTGAGCACGATCTTGTCATCCCTTGAAATCGCGTTGAGGGCGAAGAGCATCGCCGCGTAGGAAAGGCCGAAGGCGCAAAGCATCGCCAGTTCGGAAAGGGGCAGCGGGCCTGCGGGGCGTATCTGCGCAAATGAAACCAACTTGGCGATGGCAGCTGCAACCAGCCCGGCGGCGGCCACTTTTGCAAAGCCGGCGTTTCCCAACCCCCCAAGCAGGCTTGCCGCCTTCCGCGATGAGAGGACTGCGTAGAGCAGCCTGCCCGCCATGCTCGCAACCGCGGCTCCGATTATGCCCGCGCGGGGAACGAGAAGCACGGCAAGCGCAATTACGGTAAGCCCGCTGAGAAGTGAGTTGAGGACGAAAAACCTCGTGCGGTCAAAAGCGCCGATGATGTCGTCACCCAGGATGAATACCGACTGGATGAGGAACCCGAAAGAAAGGACGATGAGGGCGTCCCAAGCGCCGGCGTAATCGCGGCCGAAAAGGAGGGAAAGCACCTGCGTGGGGAAAAGCGCGAGGAGGAGCATTGCGGGGACGTTGATGATTGCAATCCATTTCGCAAGCGAGCGGTAGACTCCGAGGGCCTCTTCCTTCTTGCCGCGGTAAAGCAGGTCCACGATCACCGGCTTGAATGCGAACTCAAGCGCGGTTGGCGCAATTGTGAGCAGCATCGCAATCGGCAGGGCGGAGTTGTAGAGCCCCACGTTCCCCACCGTGAGGAAGAGCCCTATGACGATGATGTCCGCCCAGAGCAGGATTATGTTGAGAAAGTTTGAGACCATGATGGGGACGGAGTAGCCGAGAAGTTTTCGCGACTCCGTTGCAAAATCGCGCGACTTGAAAGCTGGAACGAAAGCGTCCCCGATTGAAAAAGGCGCTTGCAACGCCTTGGAGAAATACCTCACCGCCAGGACTGCGCTGAGGAGGAACGAAATTGTAATCCCAACGGCCACGCCCCCCACTCCCGTGCCGAGGGCGACCGCGGCAAACGCGAGGGACACCTTGAAGGCGTTTTCAGCAAAGTACTTCGCGTAAACCTCGTACTCGGGCTTGCGCAGCGCGCGGCACGCGGAAAGGAGCACGCCGCCCGAACCGTAAAACGGCAGTCCCAGCGCGAGGATGCGTATCACCGCCGCGAGCCTGCCGTCGTGGAAGAATGCGGTTGCGATCAGGTCCGCGGAAAGGAAAAGCACGGCCGCCATTGCCACTCCGGCCGCAAACGCGAGTGCGGAAGCGCGGGTGACCGTGGCGGCGGTTTCTTCCCGCCGGTTTCGCGAAGCCTCCTCGGGAACGAAACGCAGTACCGCGAACGAAAGCCCCAGCATCGCAATGGTGCTGGCAATGTCAAAGACCATGAACCCCAGCGAGTAGAGGCCGTAATCGTCCCTTCCCGCCCTTGCGATTATCGAGCGCAGGGAGAACGCGAGGATTTTGGATAATGCAATTCCCGCAAGGGCAAGCCCGGCGCTGCGCGCTAGGAATTTCAGCGCCACAACCGACTCACCCGGCGGCGAATCGGCAATTGAAACGGGCTTTCCCAACGATTTTCCCTTCAATGCAAAAAGTGACCCTGAAGGAAATTAACGCTTCCCGGCCTTATAATTCTGGTCATTTTTCATGATTCCGGCCGTTTCAATTCTTCGTCCTTTGATTCCCTCGCCTTATATAACTCTTCGGGGGAGAATATTCAAACCATGAAAATCGCAGTAACGGGAGGCACGGGCCTTCTCGGAATCGCGTTGGGCCACTCGCTTCGCGGCACGCACGAAGTGGCGCTTATTGGCAACACTTCAACGGCCGTGATGGAGGGCTGCGCAAGCTCCGCTGCCGACATCGCCAACCGCGATTCCATCCACGCCTGCCTTGCGCGGATTGGGCCTGACGCGGTGGTGCACGCCGCGGCGCAGACGAACGTGGATTACTGCGAGGACCACTGGAAGGAGGCCGTGCGTGAAAACGTCGATGGAAGCGCCAATGTCGCGAGCTACTGCGCGAAGGCCGGGGCCAAGATGGTTGCGGTTTCAACCGACTACGTCTTCGACGGGACAAAAAGCTTCTACACCGAGGACGATTCGCCCCACCCCCTCGGGCGGTATGCGCAAAGCAAGCTTCTGGGGGAACAGGCGGCGCGGGCGGAAACGGACGACCTCGCAATCGTGCGCACCACGATGTACGGCTGGAACCACCGCGGGAAGAAAAATTACGCGATGTATTTCCTCGAGAACCTCCAGGCGGGAAACGGCATCGAGGCGTTTGCCGACCAGTTCAACACTCCCATGCTCGCCAACGACCTTGCCGACGCGATTAAGGACCTTCTCGAGCGCGACTCCACAGGCCTCTTCCACGCCGGGTGCCAGAACAGGGTGAGCCGCGTGCAGTTCGCACAGACCCTCGCATCGGTCTTCAACCTCGACGGCTCCCTCGTCGCGCCCATCAACATCCGCGAGAAGAACTTCAAGTCCCCCCGGCCCCCCGACGCTTCCCTCGACTCGTCCAAACTCCAGAACGAGATTGGAAGGCAAACGCCAACCCTCAGCGAAGGGCTTGGACGGTTCAGGCAGCTGATTGAAAGCGGGTACAAGGAAGAGGCAAAAATCGTAATCGAGTGAAAAACAATTTCAAGCCTTCCCTGAAGTGAACCTCCATGTCGCTCGGGCTTGGAATTGAATTTTCATATCCCCGGCATTGCCAAATTCGCCAACGGGATAAGGCGCAGGAACGAAAAGCTGCTTGCAATCCTGCCGAAACTCTCATCCAAAACTGGGGGCTTCAACTCGCTAAATAAATACGGCCTCACCGACGAAGAAATCAAACTCATGAAAGAAGAACTTCCGGATGGGAAACTTGATTCGGCTCTATAACCGATTTGAATTGTTGAAGGAGCCGGCAAGCCACTCTAAATCCGTTTTTAAGCTTGAACGCAGAAGAGATGCGTATCATGACTCCTGCCAAGGACCCGATTCGACAGAAAGTGTCGGAACTTCTTGTGAAATTCGATACCCTTCCCGACAGCAAACTCGAGGCCGAAAAGCGCACCGAGGAGTTCATCACGCCCCTTTTTGAAACGCTAGGCTGGGATTTGCTAACTTCGCAAGTCACCCCCCAAAGCCGCGTCCGCAGCGCATCGCGGACCACGAGGCCGGACTATTCATTCCGCAAGGAAGGCGACTTGAGGCACTCATTCCTTCTGGAAGTAAAGCGCTTTTCATCGGAACTTGACAATCCCGATTACGTCAAACAGCGCGTAACTTGACTCGCCCTTCAAGCGTTCTAGCACCCAGCTGGGCGACTGCCAACTCTGCAAGTCCGCAACGATATGCACGTGATTATCCTGAATGCCAACCTCGACAACCCCGACGCCCAACCGCCGTGCAATCTCGTGCAATTTCTCAAACAAAAAGTCCTTAAACCTCGCCTGC
>JACQBR010000009.1 GCA_016194335.1 Microcaldota archaeon | reverse complement strand
ACTGCAGAACAAGTACGCCAATACGTGCGCAAGCAAGACCACCGCCAAACCGCGCTAGACGAGTTTCATGCCGTATAAAGCATTAAGCGAGGCGGCGTAGAAGCCCCGCCACAGGGGCGGGGAGTAGCCGCCGAGCAAAACACTGACGAAGGGGTTATAGGGGCGAAGCCCCTATTTCACACTTTGATAATAGACCGAAACCGAACGTTATAACCACCAAAACTAATCCTCCAAAGCCCAGTTATTAATGATTTCTTGTTTTGAGTTGAATGCGGCGACAGAAAGAAGTGTCTGAAGCACTTAAATAGTTTCTTTGGTTTTTGAGAGAATAAACACAATCACGAATAATGTGACCAACGAATTTATTCTATTAAAATCACTTATCTCCATTACACCGTGACCGAGTCTGTTTCTCAGATTATGGTTTCTAGGATTCGAGTAATATGCGCCTATTGCATGACAAAAATCTTCTCCAAATACGGCTATTATCTCTTGCGTGCTTACGAGTTCACCCAATAGTTTTAAATTTATTGCAGAGTCATCAGAGCTAAACTTACTAGTTGACTTACCTCTCCTTCGAACTTCTTGTCGCATTAGTTCTTCTATTTGCAGAACTAGAACGTGATTGGAGGAAACGTAATCGCCTGAAAAGTGCTTCTCCACGCCGTATTTTAACAAACTCTTCGAATTATCACCTATATTTGATTCGTCTATTTCAGTTTTGAAAGTGGCATCAGTTATTTTATATTTTTCCATTGCCCCTTGCAATATCACGGTATTAAACTGCAAGATAAGCGAAGCCGATTTTAACATTTCAAGTCTATGTTTATCCTCAAGACTAGTGATTGGAGCTGACGTGTGGCCAGCGTACTGTATAACTGTAGGTAAGATGTAAGCAAGAGAACCTTCAGAAAGGTTAGCTTGTTTTTCGACTTGTGATTTGGAAGGAATCAGATATTCTGCTAAAAGTTCTAGTAAAGCCGTCCCAGTAGTACTACCGCATATTCTTTCCAGTTCTTGATCTACGCTAGCTTGGGGTATTTCCACACTAGTTCTCACTTCCTTGAATTCTATCTTAGAAGCTTCTGAAGCACGCTCGAAATCAGGCATTAGGTTAACTCCTATTTTTTCATCCCTTATCGCATTTAGGTTCATATACCTAATAGCAGATTCATAGGCGGATGATTTAAGTATTGAAACTGGAAGTGCTTCGGCTTTAGCAATAAGAAACGACAAGTGATTTCTCCTAGCTTTTTCGAACAAATCTTGGCTTCTGGTTTCTTTTCCAAAATGTTCAACGAGGACTTCCCACTGAATAGCACCATCAAATTCTTTAGCACTAACGCACCCATCAGCCTTAGATTCACAAAAATTGATTAGTTTGAGAGCGCTTTCTTTTTCTAAATCAGAAAAATCCGGCCACAAATATACGTAGAGAGTTAAAGTCGTTTGGATCCAATTTCTTAACCAAATACTGCCAGGCTCTTTATTCCGTATCTCTTCGACTATTTTTTCGCACAAAAGCAAATAACTCGCCTTTAAATCTGATTTTCTGTTCAGGCACTTAAGGAAGTGCAGCATGAATTTTCCAACCTCAAAACTAGTTCTTTGGAACTCGAAACCTGGAGTTACAGCGTGCGAATAGATAGCTTCCATGAACTTATTGATTGCAGCAATTGCATAATCAAAATTCTTTGTTGCAGTCCAAAGATAGAAACTAATTCTAGCTTGAGCTAATGGAGGGATTTGCATTTCCAACCGTTCTTTAAAGTAATCTACGGCGAGTTGATCATATTTCCAGAAAGAGAACTTTTGATTGATTTTATCTGACGTTGAAATATACGCCCATTTATCAGAAATGACGCCAACACCTAAAGCAATAGTATTGTTGAGTAGCATCCGTTCCAATCGAATTAAATCAAGATCTTGTTGATTGTGAGCTAAATCAAAAGTCTTCGCTGCTTCACCTAGTAGTTTTTCTTTTTCGTAAGGAAAATATTCCTCTAGCTCAAGTTTATCTAAACCCACCAGAACTTCACCAAGTTCTTTGTCGATTATTTTCATACGTTATACCTGCCATAGACTAGACTGTTTCCATCCATCAACTAACTTTGAGAGGTACTTATAAAGCTCTAACGCTTGAGAGTGGCCGGAATTTGGAAACTGGATCTGGGCTTTCAACAAAACGTGGCGTAAATAGTTCATTTAAATACGATTAAAAAACACTGCCCGCATAGGTATAGTGTATGAAACAGATAGTGCTATTCAACAACAAGGGCGGGGTAGGCAAAACTACCTTCATACAGCACCTAGGTTACGCTTTGGAGCGTCAAGGCAAGAGGGTGCTATTCGTAGATGCAGACCCGCAATGCAATCTGACGGCGTATATTTGCTCAGATGACCAAATCAACCAGTTCTGGGACAACGGGAAAAGCATAAATTCGGCCGTTCAGCCGCTCGTTAGAGGTCTAGGAGACATAAAAACGGAGATAACCCCATATCAAATACCTAACCGAAACCTATGGCTCTATCCTGGTGACTTGCTACTTAGCGAGTTTGAAGACTTTTTGTCAGAGAGTTGGGTGGATGTTCTTGCTGGAAGAGAAGTCGGTTTTAGAGTTACCTCTGCATTATATCGTTTAACTGAAAACTGGGCTAGCTCTAATCAAATAGATTACGTGCTTATCGACGTGGGCCCTAATTTGGGTGCACTAAACAGAGCAATGCTACTCGGCTGCGATTACTTCATAGTTCCACTCATTCCGGACATGTTTTCCATTCGCGGGTTAGGCAACATTGGTACAACTTTCATAAAATGGATGAAAACCTGGAGCGACGCATCCAGTCGCTTGACTGAAAGAACATTCAAAATTCAGAAAGGAAAACCCGCTTTTGCAGGTTACGTTACTTCTCAGTTCAATATCTATCGACAAAGACCAACTCAAGCATACGAAGCCTGGACTAAACAAATACCAGGTAAGATAACTACAGACATCGTGAATAAACTCTCTGCAGTTGACCCCGCCCTAGTTAAGCAACTAAATGGCGGAACTTATTTCTTGGGCGATATGAAGAATTACCACAGTCTAGCCCCACTTTCTCAAACTGCACGGAAGCCTATATTCGAATTAACCGCCAGTGACGGCGTATTCGGTACGCACGCAGAATCAGTAAACACGTGCAATACCGAATATTCTACAATCGCCAAAAAAATAATCGAAAAACTCTAAGCAGCTTTAGATCTAGTTTCGTCCATCGCCTAACCGGTGCAGTGCTTATAAACTTCTCCAGCTTCAAGCTCACTCAAGGTGACGAGACTAAGTTTTCTAGGGCCTGTAGGAACTGAGCCTTGGGTTGAGTGCGGCCGCCGGGAATCGGACCCGGATTTCCGCCTTGGCAAGGCGGTATCATACCACTAGACCACGGCCGCGCAATAATCACTAATGCCCAAGATTCCATCCAGTGCAATCCGCCAGAATGCAGTTTCGCTTGCCAAACGCGTTGTCGGCGGGCACTTCAATTGCCGGAATTGGACTTCCTAAGTAATACGGCCGCCGCCAGGATTATAACCATTACGATGGCGGCGCCCGCGAGGTAGATTGGCGTTATGGCAAACCCGGCCGGAAGCTGGTCTTGCGCGGCTGGGGTGGAGTCTCCGGCCTTGAGGTTCACGCTTATTGGCTGCTTGATGCTTTGCGTCTTGCTTTCAACGGTGATGAGCCCTTCGACATCACCAATCCCTTCGGGAAGCGGGGCTTTGAAAACTATTTCCACCGTCTCCCCCGCGGGCACGTCTTCCGCCCTTGTTTCGTTAAGGATTGGCGTGTCGATTTTCACCTGCGCGCCGGGAAGGTCCCTGTTTCCGGAGTTCTTCAACCTCACCGTAAAGACAAGGTTTCCCTCCTCAAGTTTTGTCGAGACGTCCTGCAATTCAAGCACGGGCTCCAGCTTGGATTCGCCTTCAAGCGATGCGGTTGCGTATGCGCGCACCGGCTCCCCTACGGAATCGAGCGCGAACGAATAATTGTAGACAAAGCCCTGCGTCAGGTCGTTTGGAAACGCCACCCTCCATTCCCTTTTCTTGCTTTCGCCCCCTGCCAGGTAAACGACTGCGTCCTTCGCGTCGGTGCTCTTGAGCTCGCCGGGGTAGCCCAACGAGAGTGGAACGGCAATCGGCGCGCTTCCCGGATTGCTCACTTCCGCGGTGATCGTTTCAATCGAGCCCGCGCCCACCCTTGCGGCAGGCACTTGGAGGGACAGGCCGTGATTCCTCTGCGCTTCGCTCCAGTCGTCAAGCGTCGCCACCCACTGCCGGTCCAGCTTCACCCCTGCAATGTCGTAGTTGAACGCGACGGTGGAGACCTGTTCCTTGATGTCGTTCTGGTCGCGGCCCTCGGCAAACTTCACGTGCGTGGCGTCGAGAAAGCCCACCTCGTTAAACGTCGGGTCCGCAGGCACCCACTCGCCATTCACCGCCGCTTCCACCCACGCGTGGGGCCCCCACTGGCCAGGGGAGCTGCAGTTGGCGCTGCAGACGAATCCCGCGACGAACTTTGCTGAAATGTTGGCGTCGCGCAGCATGCTCACGAGCAGGTGGGAATATTCGTCGCAAGTTCCCACCTTGTTCTGGTAGGTCCAAGCGGCGTCGTTGACAGTGTTCCCGTACCCCGGCCCGTCGTAACGCACGCGGTTGTGCACGAATTCCGAAAGCACCGCGAGCTTTTCCAAATCGTCCCGCGCGTTTGCAGTAAGCTCCGCCGCCTTGCGCCTCATCTCGTCGTTGCTGTTGGTAACCGGCGTGTGGGGCAGGAAGGCTGAGAGGTTGCCTTGGGCAGGCTCCCTCTTGGAATAATCGACATTCGCAAGCGCCCTGAGCGAAACCACGTCGTTTCGCCCCGCAGGGGTGAACGAATACTCCAAAACCACGTTCCCGAAATCGTCAGTCTTCCTTTCGAAGCTCCTTCCCGCCCCATCTATGCTTGCGCTTTGGAACGCAGTGGTGGGAAACCCGAACACCTTCAGGACG
Source organism: Microcaldota archaeon (assembly GCA_016194335.1). Classification (GTDB taxonomy): domain Archaea; phylum Micrarchaeota; class Micrarchaeia; order Norongarragalinales; family UBA97; genus JACQBR01. Next base: position 36,181 of record JACQBR010000009.1, on the reverse strand, counting down.
AAATTGGAAGGCACGCGCTCCCCGAAGTCGAGAGTCCAGTTGAGGTTGAGAAGGACCGTGCTTTTCCCCACGAGCTTCGGCGAGGAGGGGTTGCCCCCATCCGAGTGGGCGATGGGTGCCAATGCCAAGAGCAACGCGATGAGAAGCGCAATTCTTCTGGTTCGAATCACAAGTAGAGTAAGAGCCAAACCGCATTTTAATTGATTGGTAATGGTGCAAGCCCAGGCAGTCTAAGCGCTCCAATAGGCTCAGGCGGGGTAGTGCACGAGCTTGCTCGCCGCGTATGCGAAAAACGCGAGGAAGAGGAGATTCTCAAGCCCCAGGGTGAATGCCCCGAGTATTGCCGAAAGCCCCAGGATGGCCTCGCCGTCGGTGAACCACAGTGCCATAAGCAAGATAAGCCGGAGATGGGCTAATAAAACCCGGAATCTGGCGTTTGGGAAATTGCCTGTGCGTGGGTTATCCGGTTCAATTGGGTCTCGCTTCGATTCGGCCACAATAAACGCACATTCTGCCTTAAGTTGATCAAGGGGTTCACATGGACTGGAATTCCGTTCGCTGGCCCGTGGCAGTTGCAATCGTTGCAGGCGCATATTTCGGCGACCTGATTTCCGGCCCGCTGGTTTTCCTCGCGGTCATTCCCGCCGCGTATTGGGGCTCCGACATCGCCGTGCGCTGGTTCAAGAAGAGGTTCGTCCGCCCCGTCATGCTCTTCGACTTCGGCGGGGTGCTCGCCGGCGGCGACCATTATGTCGAGCCTCTTTACGAAATGCCCGGCACGAGGGAACTCATACGCCGGCTGCAGGGACGCTACACCGTCGCCCTCTTCTCCAACATGGGGCCTGAAATGTGGGAAGTGTGGGGAAGGAAATACCGGCTCGCCAACCTCTTTGACGCCGTTTATTACTCCGGCAAAATTGGGGTGAAAAAGCCCGACTTGGCGGGGTTCCAGTTCGTGCTGCGCGACCTTCCCGCGCGGGGGAGCGAAGTGATTTTCCTCGACGACACTCCCGCCAACGTCGACGCGGCCAAGCGCGCGGGAATGAAGGGAATCGTCTTCACCAACGCGTCGGACGCCGCGAAGCAACTGCGGGCGATGGGATTGGAGTTTTGAGTTCCTTCCCCCTGCAACTCATTAAGCTGCTTATTCAGAAAAAAGAAAAAAAATTAGAGAATGGAGGGTGGTTTTACGCCCCCTCTCCCGTGACAATCCCTATTCCGGGCGGCTTGCGGGTGATGTTGCCCGCGCGGATGCCGCATACGAACTTCACTCCCTTGCTTTCGCACAGGTCGAGCAGGCGCTGGGTGACGATGCCGTCGAGCACCACGCCGTTGACTCCCTGCGCCTCGCCGAGTGCCGCGATTATGTCGCGGATGGGAACTTCGTTAAGCGCGCTGCCGTCCGCTCCCAGAAAGCGTGCTTTGAGCGAGCCGCCCAATTCCTTCAGCGCACTCCTGAGCGGAGCGGCGATTTCCGAAGGGACTTCAGGCTCTGCCGGCATGGGCGGTTCGATTGGCGCCTGCATTGGAGAGCCTGCCTGGTTTGGTGCCTGCATCCCGGCTGGCTGTTGCATTCCGGCGTGCCCGTGCTGGAGTTGGGGCATTCCGTTGCCAACTGGCTGTTGGGATTGTGCCATTCCGCCCGCTGGCTGAATCTGCTCCACCAACTGCTGCACTCTTGAGTCCATGCGGTCGGTGCGCTCGCGGCGGTGTTCAAAACGCCCCCGCCTCTCGTCGCGGCCTTCCCTGAACTGCGGCCCGCCGTCCCTTCCCCCATCGCGGAATTGCGGGCTGCCTTCGCGCGTGGTGGGCGCGCCACCTTCCCTTCCCGCAAAAACGCGCTGTTCAATCGGCGCGCGCTGCGACTGGCTGTATGAAGTTCCGGCGTCCATCTGCACAACCGCCTGTTCGGTCGGGACCTTGCGCCGCAGGCATTGAATCAGCTCCTTGCGTGAAAGGTCCTCCACCTCGTGGCCGGCTGGCGCGCGGGAGACGAACTCTATTTCGGTTGCGTTGAGCAACTCGCGCAGGATGATGTCCCCGCCCCTGTCGCCGTCAAGAAAGACCGTCACTTCCTTCTTGCGGCAGAGGTCGGCAATCGTCTTTCCCACGTTGGCCCCCCCGACTGCGATGACGTTCTTGATGCCGTTGCGCAGGAGGTTGAGCACGTCGGCACGGCCTTCCACCACCACGATGTCGGGGCCGTTGTCGATTCCCGGCCCTGCGGCAAGCCCCTCGGGGCCGTATGCAACGACTTCGGAAATCTTCATCTCCTCGCGCACCATTTCCGAAAGTTCCTTGCTCTCCGGAATCTCGCTGGTGACCATCGTCCTCAGGAGGTCGCGCGCCCTTCCCAGCACCTGCTTTCTCTTGAGGTTGCGCGTGTCCTCAATCCTTTGGACCGCAATCTTCGCGTCGCAGGGCCCCACGCGGTCTACAATTTCAAGCGCCGCGGCGAGAATGCTCGTCTCTACCATGTCGAGGCTCGAGGGGATGGTGACGCTTCCCACGCACCTTCCGCCGCGAACGTTGGTTTCAACTTCAATCCTTCCGATGCGGCCGCTTTTCTGCAGCTCGCGCAGGTCAAGCTCGTCGCCGAGGAGGCCTTCAGTCTGGCCGAAAATCGCCCCGACAATGTCCGGCTTTTCAACGATGCCGTTGACTTCGAGGTTTGCCTTGATGAGGTATTTCACCACATCCACGTAAGTCTTACCCATAATGCCCACCTTCAATCTCTTCAATCAATCTTTGGTGCGCCCACGGCGCCTCTTCAATCGTCTTCACCCCGAAAAGCGCCTTGAACGCCCTTCTCGCGTTTCGGTCCACTTCCAGCCCGTGCTCTTCCTGCAGCGCTCGGGCAAACTGCTCATTCTTCCTCTCCCCCTCGGCGTCGAAGTCGAAGAGAAGCACGACTTTCTTCCCTGCGGCCACGCCGCCGGCAATCGATGATGGTTTTCTCGAACTGCACGCAACTGCCCCTATTTCAAGGCGTGCGAGAGCTTCCTCGTCCCTCCTCCCTTCCACGAGAACCGTGGTTTGGCAGAGGTTCCCGACGAGGTTCGCCAGGGCCTTTCCCTTCCACTTTGCGTTTTTCATTCCTTTCGTTCCCTTGGCTGGCGCTGCCTGCGTTGAAAACAAGCCGGCTGCCCCCCATTCAGCTTCCGCCGGTTAGGAGCAACGCGTCTGCGGCAATGAAGGGCGGGAGACAGTCAAACAAGGTTCCAGCATTTCAAAATAGCTTTCCGGCTATTTTCTCCCTTCAGTCTTTGCCGTGTCTATGGCCATCAATTCCATTCCCGCCTTCTTGGCGGAATTCCATTGGGAGCGTAATTTCCCCCCTGTAGCGCCGGGCGTGTAATTCCAAGCGCAATTTATGGTCACAAGCGTTGTTTTCAATGCAGTATTTTCCCTGCCAGACCTTGACTTACTGTCTGCACGAATAAGTTTAAACTGCCAAGTTCTATAAAAGGCTTTTGAGCAAAGACGAACTTCCCTACGGCAATGGGCGTAATCCGGCGAAATCATGGCAGCACTCGGACTTCCTCGACCAGCTTGATCCCTTTGTCTCCCGTGAGAATTGGCGCATCGAGTGATTCTGCAAGCGAAACGCAGATGGAGTCGACCATGGATAGGTTGATTTTCGACTCGGCCATGTACTTGAACTTTATTTCAGCGGCCCGCAGCATTACCGATTCGGTCAGCGGCCTCACTTCGCATATTTGCTTGGTGAAGGCGAGGCTTGCAACCCACTCGTCAAGCCCCGCTTCCTTCTTGAGCATCGCAAGCTTGAGCTCGTAGAGGGTGACGGGCGTAATTATCCTCTGCCACGACGGAGAGGTGAGGAATTCAGAGTAGCCGGAGTATCCCGCTTCCCCGTTGATCCACTTGACGAGCGCGTAGGTGTCGACTACGATGGGTTTGGGCATGAATTCAGTCCGCCTCTCCCTGGTCAAGCCAGTCCTCGATTTCCTGCGCGCTGAATCTAGTGCCTTTCATCATCCCCCTCATCGCCAACGCGGGGTTCTTTCCCACGGGCACGAGAAAAATCGTCCTTCCCGAAACTATTTCGACAATCCTGTCGCCAGGCTTTAGGTCTAGCTGGTTCCTAACCTCCTTGGCGAGCACAATCTGTCCCTTGGAACTCACGGTCGCCTCCGCCGTGACCGAATGCAGCAAGCAAATCACCTCATTACTAGTAATTCTAAAACCATTTAAGGCTTACTTTAACTAAGGTAGTAAGCTAAAATCAGGGTTTGTAAGATGCCGTTCCACTACAACAAGGGCGCCGCATTCGAGCGCGATCTCCAAAAGCGGTTTGAGTACGCCGGTTTCAAGGTCGTGCGCGCGGCCGGCTCGGGCGTGGCAGGTGACACTCCCGACTTAATAGTCTTGAGCACCACGCGCAAGTTCGCAATCGAAAGCAAGGCCTGGAACGCAAGCGTCTACGTCGAACGCGTGCGCTTCGCCCAGATGCTCGAGTGGGAAAAAACTTCGGGCATTCCCTACTACGTCGCGTGGAAAGTGTTCCGCAAGGAATGGCGCTTCTTCCCCCTCTCCGCCCTGCGCGAAACGCCAATGAGCTACGTGGTGGGCGAGGGGGATTTGGTGACCGGAATGACTTTTAGCCAGCTGGTGGGAAAGGAAGCAAAGGCATAAATTTCATTCAAGCCCAAGCCTTTTTTCCCTCGCCTTGGCAATCAGCTCGCGCAATTCCTTGGCTAGTTTGAGGGCTTCTTCATGATAATGCGAAGATTCATTGGCGTAAAGCTCTCGTGACCACTTCTCATATTCTTCGATTGAACGGCGGATGGTGGAGTAATTGCGAATGACCGCGCCTTTGGAAACAAGAGCTTTGGTCTTTTGTAACTCTTCGTCGGGTGCCGCCGAGACGTGGCCAATCCACAGCAGGTTCAATGGCGTGAGGCCCTCTTCATTTTTTACGTTAACCCGCGCTCCCTTCCGGAGAAGAAGTTCCGCAACTCCCGGATTGACATCAAAGTCCATCGCCAGATGCAGGGGCATCCTTCCGCTGGAGTCTTTTTGATTCACTTTTGCTCAGAGGGCAAGGGAGTTTCTCGGCTGCCGCCATATTGCCGTGCTCTACCGCCCTGTGCAGCGCGCTCGCTCCCGCCCACGCGGCGTTGACGTCAACCCCCTCTTGTTTTACCGGCCGTTCGATTTCTTCCGCGTCGTTTTTGTAACTCGCTTCGTGCAGCTTCATTACCAGCGTGCGCTGCTTTTCTTCCTCCCTGTTTCTCTTGGCGATGTTAGGCAAGTCTGGGTTTTCCTCAAAATGGGCGTCAAGAATTTCCTTCCACGCGTTAAACCTCTTGAACGCCTCCTCGAGTTTCAGCCTCTCGGGGGGCGTTGGGCTTGGTGTCGGGATGGATGTTTCTGGGCATCTGGCGGTATCTCATCTTCACATCGTCGTGAGTTGCGCCGGGCTGCAGGCCCATGCTATTGAGAAGTCGTAAAACCAGTTTCGGAGGCTCCGCAGGCATAAGCAGTGATTAGGGCGAAAGCGGCTTGATAACCCTTTTGCAGACGGCCCGGCAAGGCCGGCAAACTACTTGACCAAGCTTTAAAGCTGTTCGGAGTGCCTTTTTCCTTTTGCGTGAAAAATCATCGGCGCCTCCCGCATCCTTAAATATGTTAATTCACATATTTATGTGAGGTGGTCGAATGTCCCATAACATCACGCTGTCGATTACGGATGAAGTTTACGAGAAGATGAGGGGATTCCCGGAAATTAGGTGGAGCGAGGTTGCAAGGCGCGCCATTTCCGAACGGGTCGAGACGTTGGAGCGAATAGAGGCTATTGCGAGCAAGAGCAAGCTTACTGAAAAGGACGCTTTGGAGATTGGAGCGCGGATTAAGCACGGCATGGCCCGGCGTTTAGGGTTGGTGAAGTGAGGCTGGTTGTCGACTCCAACATCGCCATGGCGGCAATCATCCGCGATTCCCTCACACGGAGGCTCATGTTTCACCCCGCGTTGGAGTTGTTTTCTCCAACCTACCTGATTGAGGAGTTGCGTGAGCACGGAGAAGAGATTGCCAAAAAAGCCAGCTTCTCTTTGGCCGAGTTTGATTCTGTCGCTGCCGATATCGCGAGCGTCGTTGAGTTGCTGGCCCCGCCCCGTTTTCCAAACACCTATTCGACGCTCGGGGGATTCTGGAGGACCCGGAAGATTTTCCTTTCTCAGCAGCTGCGATCGCCCTTAATGCCGAATTTGAATGCGGCATTTGGACAAACGACCCCCACTTTACAAAAAAGCGCGCGGAGTTCGCGAAAGAATTCACAATAAGGATTTGGGCTACTACGGGAATCTACCGGTTGCTCAGCGGCCGGGCTGCATTCCAGTAGTTTACCGCAGAAACGTTACAGAACACTTAGGGGGCGGCAAGGCTGGCAAGCCACCTCCTCCCTCGCTTAAATACTACCCAAGCGGAACTCTTTTTCCAACAAGGAAGTCGAGGGGTGTCGGACAGGGTTTATGGTTTAAAGAGAGAAAAAAGCGCCAGGTTCCTTCCCGGCAGTTGCGCCACAACAAGTCTGGAAGTTCCCCGCTTTTATTACCTTCGGCACAACCCCCCGCTTCCTGTTTTCACGATAATCCCTTCTCCGCTTTCTCTGCAGGGCGGAAAGGGTAAAAACAAGGGTGAGACAAGATATGGCTAGGAAGATGGAAGGCGAAAATGCCCCAGTGATGGAGGCTGCTGCAATGGAAGAGGCAAACGTCCCCGTGCTCTCGGTTCCCGAGGGTTTCGTGAAGGAAGAGAAGAAGGGGCGGGAAAAGAAGAAGGTAACCGCTGTCGAAGAGCTTCCCGGCGTTGGGGAGACCACCGCTCAGAAGCTGAAGGACGCGGGCTACGATTCGCTCCAGCAGGTGGCGTACGCAATGGCTGCGGAACTTGCCGAAGTGGCGGGATTGGGCGAACCCACCGCCGCGAAAATCATCAACGCCGCGCGCGAGGCCCTCGAGCTGGGTTTCGAAACCGGGGACCAGGTGTTTGAACGGAGGAAGACAATAGGCCGCATCACCACCGGAAGCAAGGAGTTGGACGCGCTTATCGGCGGCGGTGTTGAAACCCAGTCGATAACCGAGGCATTCGGCAAATATTCGAGCGGGAAGTGCATTGCTAAAGACACGCCCGTTGCCTACCTTAACGACGAGCATTTTCACCTTGAGAACATTGAAGAGACCTACGACAAGTACGCCACGACTTACGGCGAGAGGCCGCACGACTCTGGTTTCGTGGTTGACGTGCCTTGCGTGAGTGTCTTCGGCCTTACCAACAGTGGCATGACCGTGGTGAAAGCCCCCCACATTTACAAGGAAAAGGCCGGCAAGATAGTCCAACTAACCACCAAGAGGGGCAAGGAACTAAGGCTAACGCTTCCCCACCGGCTCCTCACCCTCTCAAAACAGGGCCTCGTGTGGAAACAGGCGGGCGAAATTGCTCGGGGAGAAAGCATAGCGTGCCCCAGAAGCATTTCCCCAACGCAGGAACAGTCCGGCTATAGCGAGGACGACGCGTTTTTCAAATATTTCACTTCCGACGACAACGCGGCTCAAGCCACTTGCCCTGCCGAAGTTCTCTCGCTGATCAACCGCATTTATAGGGGCGCTTCAGCCGGCAAACCGTTTGCGGGCAAGCCGCTCGATAAATTGACTGACGCACGTCTTGCTCAAGCGATAAACTTCCTGGTCAAGGAATTTGCACCCCATCTTGAAAAACGCCTAAGCCAGACGGATTCGTCCGATGCAAAAAAAATGCAGGAACTCCACGCCAAGCTTGAAAACCTCAAGAAAGGAATCGAGCAACTCAAGATAGTCGCGCTCTTCCGCTGGGATGAAGTGAAACAAGGGCAAGTGTTGGATTACAACGACTTCGTCTACGACTTCGTCGTCCCTGATGGCCACACGTTCGTAGGCGGAAACACCCCAACACTGATGCACAACACCCAACTGGCGTTCCAGCTTTGCGTGAATGCCCAGCAGCCCGTGGAAAAGGGCGGGCTTGGGGGGAGCGTGATTTTCATCGACACTGAAAACAGCCTGCCTTACGATGAAGTCGTTTTGGTGAAGGCCGACGGGAGGCTTTCATTCAGGAAAATCGGCGAGGTTGTTGAAAAGACGCTTGAAAAAAGCACGGCGCTAAGCGAGCTGCATGGCACCACCTCTTCGGCCGAAAATCCCCTTGGGATTGAAGTGGTTTCGTTCGATCCTGACGATTACAAGATGAAGTTCTTCAAGCCCACCGGTTTCATGCGCCATCCAAAGAAGGAGGTTTTTGAGGTTAAGCTTGCAAGCGGCCGCAGCGTGAAGACGACTAAATACCACAATTTCTTCACCCTCAACTCCGGGGCCGACTTGGTACCCACCTATCTTAACGACCTCAAGGTCGGAAGCTTCGTCCCCGTTCCGGCCAAAATTCCAGAAGTTGCGACCGAAGCCTTGCCGCAGGAAGAGGCCGAGTTTTTGGGTGCTTACGTTGCCGACGGCAGCATGATTCCCGACAACCGCTACGGAACCGGCCATTACCTGGCCATAGTCACCGCCACGGAACAGAAGCAGGTTGCGCCCATGGTCAGGAGGTTTGCGGACGCCAGGGGGCTCAAATGTCATAGGAACAATTGTGACCTGAAGATTTATTCCAAGGGCCTCACTGAAGAACTCAAGCAGTGCTACACCGGAACGAAATACGACGCGCACCACAAGCGCATTCCAGAACGGATATTCAACGCGGATTTTGATGCGCGGGAAGATTTCCTGCGAGGTTATCTCGCCGGGGACGGGTCTTTCAACGCCCAGCTCAACACTCAGAATGCCGACACCGTGAGTGCCGAACTCGCAAGCGGGCTGCTCTACCTCATGGCGTCCCTTGGCGTGCCCGCGCGAATGCAGCTGACGCACAGGATGAATGCGTCTTCAGGCATCGGGCCTCGGGATTCGTTCAACATCCACTGGGTTCCCAAAAACGTGAAGGACAGGACGCTTGAGTTGCTTCCCAACGACTCGCTTCAGGTTGGAGGTCTGCTCAAGCGTGCGAGGGCTGAACAGGGTTTGAGGGAGACGGACGTTTGCCTCAACGGGCTGGCTGGCACGATTTCCAACCTTGAAGTCGGCCGCTTCAAGAAATTCAGCCGGAGTAAGCTGTCTAAAATCTTAGACAAGTTCCCAAAGGAAACGCCTTCAGTGAGCAAGTTGAGGAAGCTCGTGAACAGCGAGCTCTGGTTTGATCAAGTAATTTCCATAGAGAAAGTCGGCGAGGAAACGACTTACGACTTTGAGGTGATGCCCGATGGCAAGGAAGTGGAGAACTTCGTCGCCGGCACCGGCGGCATAATCGTTCACAACACCTTCCGTCCAGAGAGAGTCGCCCAAATCGCGACTGCGAAGGGCTTGAACCCAGATGAAATCCTCAAGAACATCTTTTACGTGAGGGCATACAACTCCGACCACCAAGTGCTCCTTGCGGAGAAGGCCGAGGACTTCATCCAGAAGCACAATGTCAAGTTGGTCATCGTCGACTCGCTCATGAGCGCATTCAGGAGCGACTACACCGGCAGAGGCGAGTTGGCCGAGCGGCAGCAAAAGCTCAACAAGCACCTTCACGCGCTGCAGAGGCTGGCGGACATTTACAACCTCGCAGTGTACCTCACCAACCAGGTGATGGACCGGCCCGACATCCTATTCGGCGACCCCACTGCCCCCGTGGGCGGCAACATCATTGCCCACCTTGCGACATACCGCATCTACCTGCGCAGGAGCAAGGAAACGCGGCGCATCGCCAAGCTCGTCGACTCTCCCAACATGCCTGATGGCGAGTGCATCTTCACCGTGTCGGAAAACGGCATCGGCGACTTGGACGAGTAACTTTTTTTCGAGGGGTTTTTCCCCTCACCTTCTTTTCTTTTTACATTCAGCTGCTCGTGTCGGTTAAAAGAGTTAAAGGTGGTTTGAATGGGAATGTTCGACACGATTTACGGGAATTTCTTCTGCCCTTATTGCGGCAAGAAGACAAGTGACTTTCAGACCAAGGGCCTTGAATGCGCGCTTGATTCGTACAAATGGAATCGCCTCTCCTCTCTTGACGGAAGCAGAGAAACGATTGAAATGCATACCTCGTGCGAATCGTGCAACGAATGGGTTGAACTCATCGTGAGGAAAAAACAATTAACCAAGGGGGTTTCAAAATGGAAAAAACTCCGAAATACAAAGTCGTTCTTTCAAAACAAGTCAAAAAACAGTTGAATAAAGTGAGCAAAAAAGACCGCAAAATGCTTGAGGCGGCATTCAAGAAGCTCTCCCAGAACCCGTTTCTCGGAAAGCCCGTAGATTGCCAACCCTTCAAACCAATGCCTTGGGAGAAATGCAGGTGCGGCAGGCCGCTAGTGATGCTCTGGGACAAGAATGCTGACGAAGTTGATGTTTCTTGTGCAAATGAAAAGTGCGAAACCAGTTTTTGGGCTACTAAGAAAGAAATCGATGTTGGCAGGGCAAACCGGTTGAATCAAGAAGTTCATTCAATATCGAGGAAAAAGCACGCATTTTCGAGGGAAATCAAGAAATGCAAATGCCATATCCGGGTTGCCGGATGTCCCTGTAAGGACTGCAAGTTCGCTTGGTGTGAGAAATGCGAGTCCTACCGGGATTGCAATTGCAAGGACCGCTGTACAAAGAGCACTAAACAAGCGAATGAGGATTCTTTGGTGGTCCGAAAAAATTATGGCTGAAGGGAAAAATGAAACTTGGAAAGATCAAGTACCTGTCCGAGGAAGAGGCGTGGGATGAATACCAGCGAGCTTTTTTTGTATTTCGCGCCTTACTCCATTGATTACGCGCCTGGCTGGGGCCAGTTTCTCCAGCATTTTGGCAAGTCCGTGTGGGATGCCTTGCGAACCATTTTTTGGCACCTAAGTTTAGCTACTAGAAAAAGAAGGAATAAATATTGGTTGTAAAATAAGTTACAATGGTGATTGTAATGTACGTTACCATTCCGGTGAAGAGGGGCACGAAGCTTTTGATTGACGAGAGGAAGGAAGAGTTTGGCTTGCAGACGTACGATGAAACTTTGCGCGTTCTTGCGCGCAAGGATATCCGGGGACTCTTGAAGTTCGAAGGAGTTTTAAAGGACGCACCTCCTTTTGTGAGGGATAAGCTTGAGCGACGTTTTGATTGACACTTCGATAGTTATCGCCTTGCTGCGAAAGGAACTCAGCAGGGAGGGAGTTGAATCGCTGTTGGGCAGGCGTGCGTCTATCTCGATAATCACGTTTTGTGAGGCTTGCCGCTATTTTCACTTGGCGGGGAAAGCGAGGCAGTGGAATGATTATCGCGCTGAGCTGGCTGGACTTGAAGTGATTCCTTTGACGCAAGAGATTTCGGAAAACGCAGCGCGGCTCGCGGTAAACAAACACTTGGCGTTGGCTGACTCGATTATCTACGCCACTGCCAGGGAAAAGAAATTAATTCTCGTTACGCGTGATGCCGGCGATTTCAAAAAACTACCGGGGGTAGAATTAGTAACATAGTTCATACTCATCCGAACTTCGTCCTCTTCAAAGGGAGTTAGACCCCGCAGTGCGCAACTATTTTGATTATGAACGCCCTGGAGAAGATGCTAAAACCGTCATTGCTGGTGCAAAAAATTGGCGCGGGTGTAGGTGGCATAGGCGGGGCAGCGCTCCTATGCGGTGAAAGAAAACGTAGAAAGCGCGAGGAAGAATGAATAGATTTCCGAATCGTGGTTCAAATTTTCGCACTAATCTTTCTAGTGTTTTAGCGGGTTTTCTCGTGTTTTCCATTCTTTCAATTACTTTGGGTGCGTTTGGGCGTGCAGTAGTCACCACGGGCGCGGTTTTCTCAATTTTTTGGAATCTCAACGAAAGAGAAAGAGCCAATTTGTTTTTCGAGTGTGAGCAAACTTTACAATTGTCGTTTCAATAAAACAAAATTTTTTCAGATTCTGCATGGCGCTGGAAAAAACTTTTTTCCGCTTATTTCGCCTTTCTGAAATGGGTTTTCAGCGGGTGAAGACGTCGTAGAAGATTTTGCAGAACGAGTTGGCGCAGGCGTCCAACTGCTCCTTGCCCATAGGCGTGAGGGAATAGGTCTTTTCCTTCCCCTCCTTCGCGTGCGCGACAATCGCCTTCTTGCGTGCAAGCTCCTTGAGTGCGGGGTAAATTGTTCCCGGGTTGGGCCGGCATCCTTTCCTCTTCTCCATCTCGCGGGCAAGTTCCGCCCCGCTCATGGGCTTTTTTGAAAGCAGCCATAAAATGAGAAAAGAGAGGAATCCGCGCATGTCGCAGACGCCGGAGTGCTTGGGGGCCATAGAAATATTGGACTGCCACTATCTTTATTCATTCGTATTGGCTACCCAATAGCCGCGATTGCGATGGCGGGCTCCCGTTTTTCCCTAAAGGTTGAGTTCCACATCTTTAAGGCGCGTTTCCAAATCCTTCGCACCGAGCTGAATTTCACCCGATAATGCCTGAGGACTCTTCCTTTGGAGTATCCCCTGATTTGGCTTTCAAGGTTTCTTATCACGATGTCCCTTCGGTTTGTACGCCCGGTAAGCCCGAATTGCGCCAATTCCCTTTCAATTAATCGTTTGGTAAGGGAATGGATTTCCCGCCTCTCATAGCAAATCGCATTAATTCTGGAACTGTAGAAGTGCGATTTGCAACTAGCGGATTGCTGGCAATGTTCCATTATTTATGCAATCCGCTATCAATCAAATCATCCATGCCGGCCTTGTCCAGGGCATATTCGGTAACCAGCCTGTTCGCCGCGTGGTTGGAGTGGAGAAGCAGGGAGTCTTTAACGGCATGCTGGATTTCTTCGAGCACTGGGGTATTTTCAGAAAGCAGTTCTTTCTTCAGTGAAGGGTCCGTCTCTTTAAAGACCTTGGCAAGAATTACCGCGAGGCCTGGCCTTTTACTCACAAATTCATTCACTCTGGCGTTGACTGCCGCCTCGATCCCTTCCGCAGCCCGCTTCAGCGTCCCATCGCTGGGGTAATGTTCGTCCCTGCGCCGGAACCTGCGGCCTATCGCGTCGATGAACTTTGCTGGCATCTTTAGAAGCCGGATTACAGCAAAACAGGAAAGTCTTGCGAAAATGCAATTCCTGTTTTGCTACTAGCGGGCTCGGCAAATCACCTGCACAACTTTCCGAGTCCGCTATAGGCCGGATTGGCTTAAAATTCCCTCGCCAGCTTTATCGCGCGCGGCAGCTCTTGGGCAAGGTCGCTTGCGGAATAGTTCACGCCCGCCCTTTCCTTTAGCAAATCGCCCGCAAGACCGTTGACGAACGCGGCCGCGCACGCGCTGTGGAACAAGCCGTTCTTGCAAGCGAACGCCGCGGTGAGGCCGGCAAGCACGTCGCCCGTCCCTCCTTTGGTCATGCCCTCGTTGCCGTTGGAGTTCTTGACGAGCTTTCCGCCTCCAGATTCGGCAATCCAGTCAAAGCCGCTGTTCCCCTTGTCCTTGAGCAGGATTGCGCAATCGTGCCTCTTGGCCATTTCCCTTGCATTTTCGCCTGTGGCCTCAATGCCGAAAAGCGCCTCGAACTCGCCAGCGTGGGGGGTGACGCACACGGCGGGGGAAAGAAGCCGCTTGTCCGCCATCCTCAGCGCGCTTGCGTCAAGCACGATTTTCTTCTTCCCATTCGACTTCGAGACTGCCTTGAGCAGGCTGTTCACTATGCTTTTTGCATTCGCATCAATGTCCATCCCCGGCCCGACAAGCGTGCAATCTGCCCTCTTTAGAGTTTCGGTAATCCCGGCCCATTCAAGCGCCATGAAATCAGCGCATTCGATTTTCATTTTCTTCACAAGCTCGTTGTTTGCCGGTGTGCCCGCGAAGTAAACGAGGTCAACGATTTTGCTTGCGGCTTTCACCGCGCTTATCGGCGCGCCGTGGTACTCGCGCCCACCGCCGACAACCAAAAGCACGCCGTTCTGCCCCTTGTGGCTTTTGGGGTTCGAATCTGAGAACGAAAGCGCCTGAACGTGGCCCGGCCCTACGAGTTCTTCGAATTGCTCGGGGATCCCAATCGACAGCGCAGTTGCACGAGGGGTTTTAGGATAATGAAACGAAACCGTATGGCCGGCCTTCACTTGGGTGCGGGTGCCAAAACCCGTTGGAACGTCTACGGCGATGATTGCCGCCTTGGGCGTAAGCGAATTGATTTTCCCAACCGCGCTCCTCACCGGCTCGCGCAACTCCCCCGACTGCCCGGTGCCAAGAATGCAGTCAAGCACGACCTCGAATTTTTTTAGTTCCATCCAGCAAGCATCAAATTCTTTCGAGTCTGAAATTAAGATTTTCCTGATTGGCTGAAGGGGCTCAATCGCCCTCCAGTTTTCCCTCGCCTCAAGGGTAGCAATGGATTTCGGGCTTCCGACGAGGATGACTGTAATCTCCTTTTTTGCCGTGAGGAGGAAACGCGCTGCGCAAAACCCGTCGCCTCCATTGTTGCCAAGCCCGCAGAATATCCCAACGTGTTTCGCCTTTGGAAAGTTCTCCTCAACAAAACGCGCGGTTTCCCTCCCGGCGTTCTCCATCATCTGCATCCGCGAAATTCCAAGATAAGCGGCGTTGGCCTCAAGCACCCGGCTCTCAATTTCGTTCATGGGGAGAGTAAGGGGGTTGCGGCGTATAAATAGTCCCATTTCTTCCCAGAGGCGCGCTTGCGTTCCCGACCTTTTCTTCGTCAATCGCCGTTGGCGCCATTTATGGCAGGAAAGCGGGCTTGCAGTTTGTTACTACTGATAAGTTTAAATATAACGAACTCCATAGTTATTGCTAAGGGAGCAACGATGGTTGAAAAGCTTAGCGTGTCGGAGATTCGCCAAATGGGCCTCAAGCCCTCCAGCGAGCCGCACGCTGCCCATCCCAAGTTCACCCCCGTCCCAATGTTCCTGCCCACCCGCACGTTTGGCAACAACGTCGTGACGGTGATGACCCGTCAGAAGTTTCTCGACGCCAACATCAGCCACTGGATTGCCTGGAGGGTGAACAAGATAATCGCGTACGCCCTCAGCGGCGCTGCAATAATTCTGCTCTTCAGCAACGTCTACCTCTCCGCCCTCGCGGGGCTTGGCGCCGGTTGGTTTTACGGAAAGTTCATCTGGGAACAGTTCTACGTCACGCAGCTGCTCGGGAAGAGGCGCCTGCTCGAATCGACATAAGGGATGAAAAATGGCTTCAGAAGGTTTCAGCGTTCCGGTGAGCTTCTCTGCAGCCGCAGGCGGCCACGACTTCAACGCGGGCGCGCAGCAGATGAGGCGCATGGCCGCGGGCCAGTTTGCCGAAGAGCAGCACAATACCATGCTCCCGGCGGAAAGCAAGCCGGACCTGCCGCCCAACATGCGCAACTGGACCCGCTGGGAATACCTCGAGGAATTCGTCGGGTACTGGAAGTACGAGCACGTCACGCGCATCCTCGCGGTGGCGCTTCTTGCGCTCGGCATCCTCACGCTGGAGGTGTTCACGCCCGGCGCGCTCCTGATGATTGCGGTTTCCGCGCGTTTCTTCGACCTCGCGTGGTGGTACAACCTCATCGTGCACAAGTTCGGCAACCACAGGTCGCTGGTGCTTGTGGATTAGAAAAAATTTAAGAAAATGGTGCAAAAAATGTGGATTTTCGCAGACAATAACGCAGCCAAGAAATTCCCCCACGCCATCAGGCCCGACCCCATCGCAGCCTTCGGCTCGCTTCTCGAGGACTTCGGCATCGTGAAAATCGCGCTTCCCGAAGAGGCGCACGTTCCCTTCCCCGTGGCAATGAACGGCACGGCAATCAGCTTCATCGCCCCCGACTGGATGGTGTGGTCGGCAATCCTCTTCAGCCTCGCATATTCGGCAATCAAGCTCAAGCTGGTGTAGAAAGATGGACGTACAGAAAGCGCAGTTGCAGCATTCGAGCGTCTTTGGCGACCACGGCCACGCATTCATGCGCGACCAGACCCGCCTTAGCTACCTCGAGCACTTCATCCCCCACTGGCGCGGCCAGTTCCAATTCCGCACTTACGCCATAGGCCTCGCGATTGCGGGAGTGGTGATGCTCTTCCGCTTCCCGCCCCTTGCCGTCCCGGCGCTCGCCCTCGCCGCATACTTCTACCAAAAGTCGCTTCTGAGCACCCACCACCTCCACCTCGACAGGAAGCTGGTCGGCGCCGACCTCTAAAAGGCAATGAACATGATCGGAATCTCCCAACTGAAGAAAAACCTGGCCCACAAGCCCGGTGCCACGAGCAATAGCCACGCAGGAGGCCCTGGCGACAGCCACGGCGCTGCGGAAAGCGAGAAGACTTTCGTGCCCGTCTTCATGCCCATGGGCAGGGCGCCCGGCGCGGACATGATAATCTGCCGCGGAAAAAGTGTTCCCACCCACGTTGCGGACATCGTGACCCGTGGCGACATGCTCAACGACAATCTCGACGCGAGCATGCGCAGCGGAAACTTCGCCGCAATCTACAAGGCGTACGTCCTTGCAGTTTTCTTCGCTCTCGCCACGCTCGTCACCGCGTTCTTCAACGTCTGGGTGGCCGCGGGCTGCGCCTACCTCGCAGGCCACTTCTACAGCGAGCGCATACTCAACGCCGCGTGGGGAATCGCGTGGTACAAGGGAAAGAGCATGACTTACACGCTATAGGGTGAAAAACTGAAATGAGCGACGCGCACTTCACACCGCAACCTGCCATCGGGGAGACCACGGTCATCCAGGACTTTTCCAAGCCCCTAGTCGGCCGCACCACCCGCTGGGCGTACATGTCCAACTACTTCCCCCTCTGGAAGGACCTCATCCGCTTCCACCTCTACATCTACGTCCTCATCGGCGTGGCAATCTACTTCATCGCCAGCGCGCCCGCAATCTCCGTCATCTCCCTCGCGGGTGCGGCCTACTTCTTCCAGCTCGTGCGACAGCGCGAAAGCCGCCTCGCCTCGGCAAGGAAGGTCATGTACGGCCACTAGGGGGGGCGTCGCAATTCACTCGTCGCATCAGGCTCCTCGCCGAATTGCCCGTGCTCCTCTACCCCTGATCGAAAAGCGTTTACGGAAAGCTTCGCTCGTCGCGTAAAGAAAGAAACTTCGTTGGCTCGGGGGCCAACGCGCCTTGGGTTCGAAAGAATCCTCGGAGCCCACCGTGGAGAAAAAGGAATCGGGAAGCTGCGTTTAGGTTTGGGGTTTAAAAAAGATTAGGGAGGCCAGGATTCATACCGGGAAAAAGGCCAGCAGCGCGGGAGAAAAGGCGTGCAGGGAATAGTCGGTTTCCTTCCGGGTTTCCGTCCCGAAATGGATGGAGTTGATTGCCAGGATGGAAATGCCGGCAGCGCCCACGAGGTTTTCGCCAACGAGGAACGCGATCAGCGCGAAAGCGAGAAGCAATGCGTTGACGAAATGCTTGCCGCTCTCCTCCGCCGCAATCTCTCTTACATACTCCACTCGCACCACCTCCTTGGGTGATTCTATTGGGAGCCGAAGAAATTTAAGCCTTTGCTTTTATGACATATTATGATAAAATCGCTATAATTTGTCAGGAATCTAACTAAGGTAATCGCATGTTCACAGACGTCCTTTTCGGCATCGGAATCGGCTTCGTCCTCTTCCACGTGGCGGAGGCCATCTTCCCCACCTGGCTGGACCATTAAGAATCCTTAAAAGCCTTCTTCGGCTTAGTCTCGTTTCGTATTGTATTTTGTTTTAGCGTTTAGGGTGCGGTATTGATGTCGAAGTTCGTTTTCGTCACCGGCGGGGTGCTTTCGTCCCTGGGGAAGGGGAGCTTCGCAGCGTCGCTTGCCAAGCTCCTCAAGGAAGGGGGGGTGAAGGTGAGCGTGATGAAGATTGACCCTTACCTAAATTGCGACGCTGGCACTCTCAACCCGTTTGAGCACGGCGAGGTTTTCGTCACGCGCGACGGGTTCGAATGCGACCTTGACGTGGGGAATTACGAGCGTTTTCTCAACGAGTTTGCCGTCCACGAGCAGAACCTCATGATGGGAAGCGTGTACAAGGCGGTGATTGACAAGGAGCGCCGCGGCGACTACCTCGGCAAGACAATCCAGCTCATTCCCCACGCGACCAACGAGGTGAAGGCCCGCATCCGCAGTTGCGCCAAGGTCACCGGCGCCGACGTCCTCATCGTGGAAATCGGCGGGACGGTGGGCGACTTGGAGAGCGAAGTGGTGCTTGAAGCCGCGAGGCAGATGAATTTCGAGGAGCCGCCCGAGGCAGTCACGTTCGTGCACCTCGCGCTCGTCCCCACCATTACGACGGGCGAGGCGAAAACGAAGCCCATGCAGCACTCGGTCAAGGCCCTGCTTGCAAGGGGAATCACCCCAAACTTTCTCGTCGCCCGCGCGGACTCGATGCTCACCAACCCTGTGAAGGAAAAGATCGCCCTGTTCTGCAATGTCCGGGAAGAGAATGTCTTCACATCCCCCACTCTCGATTCTGTTTACGAACTGCCCCTGACTCTGGAGAAGCAGGGGGTTGCGCAGCGCATTTGCGAAAGGATGCACGTCAAGTTCGAGGACGGCAAGCTTGACGAGTGGAAGAAACTCGTGGGCAGGCTCAAGGAACTGCGCGAGAAAGGCCCGACGGTGAAGATAGGCGTGGTTGGCAAGTATGCAACGGGCGCGAAGGACGCGTACATGAGCGTTTTCGAATCACTTCTTCACGCCGGGGTTCACAACGACGTTCACGTAGATGCGTCTCTTATCGACAGCGAGGCGTTGGAGAAAGGAAAGGCCAACCTCTCGGAATTCCAAGGCATCCTCGTGCCCGGCGGCTTTGGCGGCCGCGGCGTCGAGGGAAAGATTGCGGCGGTGAAATTCGCGCGCGAGAACGGCGTTCCCTACTTGGGAATTTGCTACGGTCTTCAGCTTGCAGTCATCGAAAGCGGCAGAAACCTCCTCGGCTTTAAGGATGCGAACACAACTGAAAACGAGCCCGACACGAAGCATCCAGTCATCGACATCCTTCCCGAGCAGAAGACGGTGACTGAAAAGGGCGGGACGATGAGGCTGGGCGCAAAGCAAGTCCTCGTTCTCAAGGGGACCAAGGCGTTTGAGCTTTACAAATCGGAAAAGATCACCAAGCGCTTCCGCCACCGCTATGAAATCAACCCGGAATTCGTAAAGCAGTTTGAAGAGGCGGGTTGGGTCTTTAGCGGAAAGGACCCCGAGCGGGAAATAATGAAAATCGGAGAGCTGAAAGACCATCCGTTTTTCATGGGCACGCAGGCACACCCAGAATTCGACTCTCGCCTCGAAGAGCCCGAGCCTCTCTACTACGGGTTCGTAAAGGCTGCGAAGGGAAGGGCGGAGTGAACTACAGCCAACGTATGGCTTTGCCTTTGATGTTTGCGATTCCGTTGAATAACTCCATTGCAACTGGAGAAAGCGGTTTGTAATGGTGCACTATCTTCCCAACAATCACGTGTTTGTCCAGTGCAGTCGCTTTAGGCGTTTTTTCCCCAGGGGTTCGCTGCCCAAATGGAATCCCAAAGCATATAGCGGATTTCTCGCTCCTGCCGGCCAGAGGCGTTTTTGGACCGCCAAAACTGTCCGTTGCGGCCGCGTGCCATCAGCGAATGGAGCGATGCCATACCTTTCTCCAAAAACCGTCTTTGCAACTTTCCTGCCAATCTTTTCGTCCGCCATCCTGAATGCCAACGCAACCACCCGCTACAACTTTGGGGGGGCAGTTTAAATCAGTTTCGAACCGAAGGCCAGTGGTTAAATCCTTCCTTCCCGCTGAATTCTTTCATGCCAAAGGTCCACCGCGGCGTTTATTGGGGGCGTTTCAACCCTCCCCACAACGGCCACATTAAAGTCATCGAGCACCTCCTTGCCAATGGGTGTGACGAGCTTGTGATAGCAATAGGCAGCGCGCTTTCCTCCCACACTCCCCGCAACCCCTTCACCGGCGGCGAGAGGCTCCTGATGCTCAAGGCAATGTTGGGGGAAGCGGGCTTGTTGGACAAGGCGGTAATAGTCCAGGTTCCCGACGCGGTTGGGTCTTACGAACAGACTGCCAACAACCTCATGCTCGTCTGCCCGCCGTTTGACGCCATATTCACAAACAGGGGCATCATTGCCGACGTGTTCTCCCGCTGGGGAATTGCGACGAAATCCTTCCCGTTTTTTGAACGGGATGATTACAACAGCACGCGAATCCGGTCGGAGATGCTTGATGGCGGGAAGTGGGAGAAGTTGGTTCCCCCCTCGGTTGCGAATTGGCTCATTTCCAACGGCGGGATTGAGCGGATTAAGCTCGTAGAGAAGGACAGGTACGAAGAGCAATAATAGCGGATTGCATAAATAATGAAACATTGCCAGCAATCCGCTAGTTGCAAATCGCACTTCTAAAGTTCCAGAATTAATGCGATTTGCTATAAGTAGTGAATTAGGGCGGTTGTGATTGAAAGATGGAAAACGGCCCTACCCTTTTCATTCCCGGCCCCGTTGAGGTGGAAGCAAGCGTCCTTGCTGCGCAGGAGCACCGGATGGAAAACCACAGGGGCAAGGCATTCAAGGAAGTTCTTGCTTGCCTGCACGGCAACCTCCAAGGAATTTTCCAAACGAAGCAGCGCGTTTTTCTCCTTTCCTCCAGCGGCACGGGGGCGAACGAGGCGGCCCTTGCGAACATCATAGGGCCTGACGACCGCGTGCTCTGCGTCTCCAACGGCGAGTTCGGCCAGAGGCTTTGCGAGCAGTCCAAGCTTTATTCGCAAAACGTGGAGGTTCTCGACTTCGGCTGGGGCGCGGGCGCCCACGCGGATAAGGTGGCGGAGAGGATTGATTCGTTCAAGCCCGACATTGTTACCGTAGTGCAGAACGACACTTCAACCGGCGTGCAAAACCCCGTGAAGGAAATTTCCTTCGCGGCAAAGGCCGCTGGCGCCCTGGTGGTTGTCGATTCCGTCTCCAGTCTCGGAGGGGCGGACTTGCGTTTTGACGAGTGGGGAATCGGGGCGTGCGCGAGTGCCGCGCAGAAATGCATTGGCGGAACGCCCGGGCTCTCCTTCCTTGCGGTGAGCGACGAGGCGTGGGAAAAAATCGCCGCGAGAAAATCCATTCCCACTTTCTATTTCAACCTCCCACGCTACGAGCGCTTCTGGACAACGGTTGCCGAAACTCCGTTCACCCCCGCAATTTCCCCGGCATTCGCCCTCGACGTCGCCCTGCAGGAGCTCCACGCCGAGGGGCTGGAGAGCAGCTTCGCCCGCCACGCGAAAGCGGCTGACTCCGTGCGCAAGGTCGTGGCCGAACTGGGCTACGAGTTGTTTGCGGAGGAGGGCTACCGCTCAAACACCCTTACCGCGTTTTGGGCCGAAGGCGCACAGGCAAAAAAGCAGGCCCTCCTGCAAGCCGGGTTTGAAATCGGCGCGGGCTTCAAGGACTACAAGGACAAGCTCCTGCGCATCGGGCACATGGGAAGGTTCGACGAGTTGCGGCTGCAGGAATTGCTCGAAGCGCTTGGGAAAATAAGCTAGGGCGTATTGAGAAAAAGGAGAGAATAAAAAGAAGAATCGAGCGAAGAGGGTTTTATGCCCTACGCCGAGTATTTCTCCGCCATGGGCCCGATGACCGGCAGGCCGAACCTGTCGCCGTGAAGCGCGCGGTACATCAGGTAAACCCAAATGCCGAAGAACGCCAGCATAGCTGCGAAACCCAGCCCTGCGGCAACCATTATTCCTACGACCGGAACCACTCCCAGGATGCCGAGCACGACTGCCACCACTATGCCGGCAATGGTGAATAAAATCGACTGCATCGCGTGGAAGCGCAGGAACGCATCGTCCTTCTTCCAGAGGTAAACGGCTATTCCCCCCAGAATCGTGAAGAAGTAAGCCAATACCGCGATTATCCTGTTGTCATCAGCCAATTGAAATCACCTTTGCGCTAGTAGCACGGAAGCCGGGTTTAAAAACTTTGTTGAACCATAATAAGTGCGTACAGCGGTCATAGGAAGGGGGTCACACCCGTTCCCGTCTCGAACACGGAAGTTAAGCCCCTTCACGACGCGGCGAGTACTAAGCTCTGCTTGGGAAAGCCCGTTGCTGCTGGCACTTTTTCATCCCATAGCGCAAGCCTTGGGCCTTTCCGCTTGCGTGCGTTTTCCACCCAATATTTTTCCCGCAGCGTCTCCCATTCCCATCCCGCCCACTCGACGCCTGAAAAGACTTTTATACTCACGGCGCTTATTCATTCCGTAAGTCGCATGGAAGAAATCATCGTCTTCGGACTAGGGTCGGTTCTCGCCTGCAGCGCGCTTCTCGCCCTTGCCCTGCATTACTACTCCACCAAGGCGGACGACCACTTCTCCCGCGCCGACGCGCGGATACGCCACGCCGAGTCGCTCCTGAGGGAGGCGGACGGCATGGTAATCAACGCGCGCAGGGAGCTGAAGAACAAGGTGAGCGTGCACCACGCCGAGGCAAAGATTTCCAAGGCCATTGCCGAGCTGCTCACCGCCATGGAAGAGGAGAAGAAGGCGAAAAGCACGGTCAGGCAAAAGAAGAAATGACGCTTCAACAAAACCCCTACAGGTGAATCAAAAAAATGCCCGACATCCTAAGCCCAACAACCGCCGCATTCGCGCTCATCACCCTTGCGGCATTCGCCTGGATTGTCCGGCTGGGCATGCAGGTGCGCCACGGCGTCCACAAGCACTCCCAGCATTTGCACGACCGCATCGACGACCTGGAGGCGTCGGCGCTCAAGCTCCGCAAGGACATGGACGGCCTGTCAGTCGACCTCAACGACAAGATTGACGCGCAATACCTTGAGAAGAGGGTGGACGGGCTTGTCGAGCTGATAAAGGCAGAGCGGTAGGAACAAGTTCCACACGCTTCCTTTTTTTTCATCCGCCGCGCAGGAGCCGCCCAATTCTTGAGTCCAGACTGCGGTAATTCCTCCGCCATTTTTCCGCCATCCCGGCAATTCCCTTCAGCCTTGCCGCCCAATAGGCATTAGTTTTGCCAGAGAGGCTTGCGCTGGCCGACTTGGCAGCGTGTGCAGTACGGGAGCGTTTGTATCGCCAGGGAATGTTCATCCAAATCCCCCCTCTTTTTATGGCCTGGTTTTTCGCCAGGATTTCCGCAGATTCGAGCAACGGGCGGGAGTTGACATATATCGATAATGTCCGGCCGTCACGCGAAATGCGGGTGACGAACGGATAGCGGCCGCCTTCCAGGGATGATTCGCTGCTTCTGGGGGCATTTAGCCTCAACCACGGCGACAAGTAAGCGGGCTGATAGGTTTCCATCAGATGCTGCGCGACAAGGTGCCGGGCCATTTCCCGATTTGGAAGGCCGCCCTTCCGTTTATCAAGGCGAATCTTGCCCGCGTCAACCCCCCTGATTCTGATTTGGTGCCCCCTGATGGAAACAGTTGAATCGGCAAATGCAGGCCCAAGTTCCAAGTTGGCCTTCAGCCCCCGTTGAATCTCTTTTGCTATCACTTCCACAAAATCACCGGATATTCCTTCCTTCTTGCGCATTATAAACGTTCACTCTGCAATTAGGAAATTTCCGCCAGGTTTTCTCTATGGCCTCCAACCTGATTCAATCAAATTCCTCAACGGAAGAAACCTCGGCTGGGGAAGGGATTCCCACTCGAACCACCCCCACTTTTCGCATTTTTCAGGCTCTTTCACTTCCGCCTCGCCCGACTTCCATTCGCAAATCATGAATAGCGTGACGTAGTGCCTTCCCTCTTCTTGGAAAATGTCGTTGGTGAACGCGGCGGGCCTCACTTTCGCTATTTCCAAACCCGTCTCCTCGCGCACTTCCCTCACCGCGCATTCCTCGAGGCCCTCGCCCCATTCGAGATGCCACCCGGGAAACGACCAGTCGCCAGCGCCGTGGGGGGGTGCCCTTCCGTTTTCCAAGAAGGACTTTGCGCCCCCGCGTGATTATCACGCCGACGCCTACGAGCGGCATTTGATTGGTTTTGCCGTTTTCCATCTATTCGCTAATCCACCTTGAAATCAACCACGATCTGCGCAACGCGCGGTGCGTAGGAGAGGACCTTGCGCGCCGAGAGGAAGGCGGATTTTCTCCCCTGCCTTTCGCACTCCCCCTTCGCAACCATCTTCAATACTGAAAACATGTCTTTCTCCAACTCGCTTGCGAACGAGTAGAGGTGAATCGTTCCTCCCTTCCTTGCCGCGCATATTGCCTCTGGCAGGAAATCAACCGCGTTGTGCGGCAGGGGCATCACCACCCGGTCTGCCCATCTGGAAAACCTTCTCCCCCCAAGGATTCTCTTCACGTCCCCTTCAATCACTTCGACATTCTGGATCCCGTTGCGCTCCACATTTCCCCTCATTTCCTCAACCGCGTCGGGGTTGATCTCGATGGCGATGATTTTGGTTTGCGGGTTTTTCTTTCCAATCACGACTGGGAAAGGTCCCACGCCCGCGAAGAGCACGAGCACGTTTTCCCCCTTTTTCACAAGCGAAGCAATCCTCTCCCGCTCGTAGGACAGGCGGGGGTTGAAGTAGGCCCTGTTCAGGTCGACCCCAAAAACGCATCCGCTTTCGGCGTAATCGGTCGCCGTTTTTCTCCCACCGGCAAGGACTGCGATTTTCCTCACGCGGTACTCGCCGGAAGTCACCGTCTTTTTGGCAACCGTCCTGATTCTGGGCCGGAGGAACTTGAGCAATTCCCCCGCAATTGCCCGTTCCTTTTGCGAAAGTTCTTCCGGCACTTCGATTAGTGCAATGTCCCCCACAATGTCAAAGGACACCTTGTGCCTTTGGGCTTCGCTTGCAGTAAGTATCTTCCTTTTGGCAAGAGCCTCTTGGAAAGTTTGCGCTTTCTTCCGCAATGGGAGCCTTTTGCGGGCAATTTCAATCCAGGACAGCTTCGCGGGCGGTTTGAGAACCAATGGGATGAGAAAATGATTTCCTTCCCTCGCCATTTCCCTGCCCGAGTCGACAATCCCCAGCTTGAGAAGCGCGTTCTTTGCGCGCTCGGCGTCTTTGAGCTCCACCCTCGCCGTTATCGTAACCCGTTCCATATCTTTCATCTTCAAACCCTCGGGGATAATTAGGCTCCTGCCGTTTTATCTTGTTTTATGGACCCCGCTCAATGGCTTTCAAGCGCCATTACGGAGTATTTCGTCAACCCGCTGGCGTATCCCGACAAATATCCCCCGTACAATCCCGTGAACACCGCGGCGTTTGCCCTTGCCGCGCTTGCGGCCGCATATCTCATCTACAGGGGGCTTGGGCGCCTGGGAATCGCGATTGACCAGCGGTTCTACCGCGCGATAGTGCCGTTCATCCTCCTGGGCAGCGCAATGAGGGTGGTTACGGATGCCGGCGCGCTTCCACGCGCGATTGTGGTAGGCGGAACCACGCTCTATCCTTTCGTCACTCCCGGAATCTACATCCTCATTTTTGCGCTCGCAGCCGCGTCAATGGCCGTCGCATTCGTCCTTGGGAAGGTTGCTAAAATGGATTTTTCAAAAACCGTTTCCTCCCTCGGCTGGCTCCTCGCCGCGACCGCCCTGCTGCGCCTGCTTCCCCTCTTCCGCAACTTTTACTACTTCCTGTTCATCATTGCAATCGCATCGGCGGGCTTGCTTGCCTACCATGCCTTCTGCATTTTCACCAGCAGAAAGAGGGGGCTGATGCACCGCCTCGCGGTTTTCGGCCAATGCCTCGACGGCGGGGCGACTTTCGTCGGCGTTTCCCTCCTTGGTTACAGCGAGCAGCACGTTGTTGCCAACTACGTCTTCGGCGTGGGCACGCCGTTGCTTTTCCTCATCCTCAAAATCATTTTCGCATTCATCGTCGTGGAGGCGATAGAATCCGAACTCTCCCAAAAAGAAGGCCAAAGGGCATTCGTGCTCCTTCTAATCACGATATTCGGCCTCGCGCCGGGAATGCGGGACGCACTCAGGATACTGGCGGGGGTGTAGGGCTGCGAACGGGGGTAGAGGGCGTAATGCAGGGGGAGGAACGGCTCCAGAAACTCGCTAGAACCCGGGGCAGGTTATGCCGGTTCAGGACTTTATTGCGTGTTTTATTATTTCCAGGTTGCAGGAGTGATGGGCCGAACACCACTTCCGGCACTTCTCGGCCGTGGCCTTATCTCCGTACCGAAGTTTGCATTCACTGCACTCGTAGGAGTTTCCCTTAGTGATTGCCATCATCATTTTTTTGCGCCGGTTAAAGAAATGCGTTCCGTTTAAGGCTTGTGGCGCGAGACGGCCTATACCAATTCGGTTTCCAGTCTTATCGGATGGGTCAGGCAGTAGATGCCCGGGCATCGTTCTCTCGCTTCCCTCTCTATTTCCGTTAGTCGGGAGTTTTCGCCTTCAGTGGAAGCAACCGCCGTGAGTTTGACGCTTTCTACGATTGGCGCGTCACCCAGCCCAAGCGGCTTTGTCAAATTAACCTTGTTTTCTGCCGCTACCTTCAGCCGGGTGAGCCTCACGCCTTTTTCCGCCGCGATTGAAGCAAAAGTTTGTGCGAAACAAGCCGCCAATCCAAACAGGCAGTACTGCACGGGATCGGGCTTCATGCCGCCGCCTCCCAGGAAGTCCGGAGCGTCTGCTTCGAGGGAACTTGCTGAAGCGCCGTGGTTCACCAGCGCCGTGAACTGCGGCTTGCCCTCAACGAAAACCCATTCCCCTTCGACCCGCTTTGTCTTGATTGCACTGCTGCCGTCCCTCTGCACTTCATCCGCAAAGTTCTTCACGGCATCGAGCGAAACGTTGTTTACCTTCATTTTACCACCCGCCCCCTCAACCAAACGAAACTACCTTGTCCGACTCGCTTACTAGCGCAAGCAACTCGTCCATCGAGGAGACGGCGCAAACGCGTGTTTTCTGCTTTCGCAAGTGAAGGCACGTTCCGCACGCAAGCAGCCTGCCGCCGTTTTCCTTAAACGAGGTAAGCTCGGCTTGGACGTTGAAATTCCAGTCCTTGCTTGCTTCACACTCCACGCCCTTGCCAAGCAAGAAAACGCTTGCGCCATTGCCTTCCCTCAACGCGGCCATGCCAAGCCTGAAAGCATTCCATGCCGCTTCCGGCTCGCTGGTGTTCAGGATAATGCCGAGCTTCATTTTTCAACACGCGCCTATGATTCCAGACTTTTTCATCCCCGCATGTAGCTTCTTTGATATCTCGCCCTTGGCATACCTTTGCCCCAGCACATCGACAGCAGAAACCCCCTGCCCCCCGCCGCTGATGCTGCGATAAAGCCAGTAAACGAGGAGTGCCAACGCGATGAAGGCAAGCATCCGAAAAAGAAGGCCGAAAGCCCAACCACCGTCTCCATATCCCATAATGTTCCCGTAATTCATCATGCCGCCCCCAAACCCTCCCGGGCCATAGCCGCCAAACCGACCCATCATCGGCGCAATTCCCATCATGCCGCCGTAGGTGAGCGGCGTGTCGCTCCTGCCGCAGTAGAGGGCCTGCGCCATCTGTATGTGCGCCCTTTTCAGGCTCTCCGACCCTTCCCCACCCATCATCGCCTCCATCCTCCCGTGAGCCGCGCCTGGGTGCAGCCGTTCCATCAGATAATCGCCTATCTGCTCAAGCTGTGCGTCGCTCAGCGTGCCGCAGTCCGCTTTGGATTCCACGAGCTGTTTTGCAGCGGCAAACTCATCCGGCTGGGCATTTGCAAGCGAAAGCGACGCAATTACCACGGCCAAAAACAATATCCTCACGCCATCCCCCGGCCAAGCATTACTCTCTCATCAAGTTCGTTAGAGCCGCTATTGCCACTGCCAGCTTCGCCATTTCAGCCACCCATTCCCATAAAGCGCCTGCCGAGGTTCTCTACCAGCGCTTCTCGCATCAAGTCGAACGCCTTGACGACCTTGGGGTTTGAAATCGCGTAATAGATGTTCTTTCCCTTCCGCCGGTAAGACACGATGCCCTTGGACTTCATTATCGAGAGGTGCTGTGAAACGTTGGCCTGGCTCAGTCCTGTCCTTCTGGTAAGCTCGGAAACGGACGCCCCCTTTCCCCTAAGCAAGTCCAAAATCTCCAGCCTGGCCGGGTTGGAGAATACCTTGCACACTTCGGAATGGTTCTTGTAAAGCTCCTTATCCATGACACATATTAAAACATTCTAATATTTAAATATCATTATCCCAACACGGTCCGCAGCTAAACTGATAGCGGATTGCATAAATAATGAAACATTGCCAGCAATCCGCTAGTTGCAAATCGCACTTCTAAAGTTCCAGAATTAATGCGATTTGCTATGAGTCAGGCAATAATCCAAGAGGGGCGGCGCGAACTCTCGAAAGAACCTAGGCGCAGGGGAGGGATGGCGCGCGTTGGTCTTGGCGAAGAAGCCGGTTCAACCGCCGTTTGCAGACGCGGTGAGGTTGTCAATGAGTGCAAGCGTCGCGTCCGGGGTGGCGGCCTGAGCCTTGACCTGCTGGATGTAGAAGTTGCTCGCGTTGATGTACGCGTCGAGGTAGAGGGCGCAGCCGTTGGGCACGGTGACATTCGAGCCGGTGAGCCAGCCGCCGTAACCGAGGTAATAACGGCACGCGAGCGCGCTTATGTCGGCGTATTTCGCCTCCGCGTTCGCGCGGCTGGAGTTGAGCGGATCGACTTTTGAGGCGACGATGGAGGCGCGGATTGCCTGCAGGCCGTCAGCATATTCCTGCCTGGCTTGGGCCGTTTCCGCCTTTGCCGCGGTTATCCTCTTGTCGCAGTCGCCTTCCCTGTTGAGCGATTGGGCGAGCGATTGCTGGAGTTCGGCGTTCTTCCCTTCCAGCGCGTTGCACTTATCGTTAAGCTGTGCGACCGCGGCCTTGGACGAGGCGAGGTCAGCATTGTTCGTGCCCGAGAGGCATCCCGCAAGGACCAGCGCTGCGGCAATGGGTGCGGCTAGAAAAATGAATTTTTGCCAGTCCATCAAACGACCCGACTGATTAATATCGACTCTGCTTTTAAAACCGTATATTCGGGCAATTGTTTTTCTACGGGTGTCCCTTTCAAATGCTGGTGCTAGTTCTCCATCCTCCCAAGGCCGGCGTGACCCAAAGGCTCGCGCTTGAAATCCTTTCGGGAGCGGCCGGGACTGGCGCGCAGGCGGAGCTGGTCACAACCGACAAGAAGCCCAACCTTTCAGCGTATGACCTCGCATTCATAGGAAGCGGGGTGTACGCCCTGCACGCCGACCCCTCAATCCGTTCCATTGTCGAAAAGGCCGACTGGTCCGGCGGCAGGAAAGCCGCCTTTTTCTGCACCTACTCCCACGCCGGAAAGAAGGCGGTCGGGAACCTCTCGAAAACCGTTGAGAAGAAAGGCGGGGTAGTGCTCGGAACGCTTTCCATAAGGACAAAAGGCATCCTCACCTACCTCGGCAGGGGGGAACTTACCGAAAGCGACTTAGTCAGGGCGCACGCGTTCGGCGAAAAGATGACCAACACCGCAAGCGGCAGGTGGGTAAAGCGGGTGAACGAGAAGGAGCGCATAAGGGGTTACAAGCAGTAGGCTTATCCTGTGGCGATACGGAATTGTTGCGGCCTGAAGGAAAGTGAGTTTGCGGTTACTGGAGTTAAGGAAATTAAGAAAAGAAGAAGGGGCCCGAAGGCCCAATTTGTCTTATTGGCTTCTTGAAACCCCGTAGATTGCCTTGATGGCAACCACGGCGGCTGCGGGCGCAACCACTACGTTGACGTAGCTGAGGATTCCCGCGAGCCACGCGCCGGTCACTCCCGGCGTGAGGGAGGTTATCACGGCCACGAGGCTGCTGGACGACACGACGAACGCAATGGCGGCAACGAGGAACGTCACCGCCTCGCCTTCAGTCACGTTGACCAGGCCGATTACGACGCCGATTACCCCGAGCACCAGCCCCACCATCGCCGAGCCGGGCGCAAAGACGCCTGCCAGCACGGCAACCACGAGGCCGATGAGAAAAGCCCACGCGCCGATGACGGGCCAGAAGCTTCCCTTGCCCACCATTCCCGACATTGATTCATTCCTTGCCAAGCGAACCACCTCAATTTTGTTAGACTATGATTGGAAGAACGATAAGAAAAAATTTGGGAAATTACGAATTTAAAGCCCGCGCCGGCGAAAAAAGTTTTCGTCACCCAACGAATGGTGTGGCTTGTTGAAAAACTAAATTGGCGGAAGCATTCCCGGCGCTTTACCTGCCGCCTTCCGGCATTCCCTCTTCGGGCGGCTGCTGCTGGCCCACGGGAATCTCGACAAAGCGCACCTGGTCCTCGCCCACGGTGTAAATCACCCGGATGACGCCGGTTACTAGCTGGCCGTCGTTGAGCTTGTCCATGAACTCGAGCGTGGCGTCTTCCTTCACCCCCACCGCACCTTCGAACACCGCGTCGACGGGCGTGAAGCCCGCCTTTTTCAGCGCGTCTATGGTCTTGACCACCTCGGCCGAGACCTTCATCTTCTCGCCCTTCACCATGTTGCTTGAGGGAAAATCCATCGGCATTAGAGAATCACCTGCTGAGTTGATGCATTAGGCGGACGGTGGTTTAAAAGGCTGCGCTCGTCTTAAACAAACTTATTTAAAGACTCATGAGAGATTGATTTAACTGCGCGCCAAAGAAGGGGCGCTAAACGTTCAACCCATCGAATGAGGAGCAGGTGAAGACACGACATGGTGAAATACGCTATTGCCAAGCAATTGGCCGGAAAGAGGATCATCACCACCGACGGGGAGGAGCTCGGCCGCATCGTCGACCTTTACATGAACGAGCTTTCCGGGAAGATCGAGCGCGTGATTATCGAACCCAACCCCGACTCGTCCCTCGCCTCGCGCGCGGACCAGGAGGGCGGCGGGCTCATCACCATCCCCTACGCCAGCGTGCTTGACGTCAAGGACGTTATGGTGGTGGACCGCAGGGAACTGGGCAACTGATAGCAAATCGCATTAATTCTGGAACTTTAGAAGTGCGATTTGCAACTAGCGGATTGCTGGCAATGTTCCATTATTTATGCAATCAGCTATCAGTTCAGCCTTTCTTCCCATACTCTTATTTCTCCCTAATCCACCAATCATTTCTTTTTTAATTTTCCGATTCCGGCCGGTTAGTTTTTCCGCTTCTCCAGAAATTTCGCGCTTTTGGGGGTGGGCGGGGGTATAGGTGATTCGCTCAACTTATGGCTTCGGCGTCAATCACGGCGTTTTTCTCCCCCTTTTTTCTCGCTTCCTCCAACGCCCTCTCCACTTTTTCGTAATTCTCGTAAATCCACTCCCCCGCGGCCCGGTTTTCCCTCTCTTCCCCCTCGAATTTTCCAATCGCCTCCTTCTGCGCATCAATGGAGTGGGCGAGCTTGGAGAGCTCGTTGCAGGTTTTTTGCGAGCCTTCCTCCCGGGCGCGGGTTTCGTGGCCGTGGCGGTAGTAGTCGTCAAGCGCGTCGGAAAAGGTTGCGAACGCTTTCCGTTCAAAGCCATATTGGGCGAATTTCTCCATCTTAAACGCGCTGAAGGCAACGGGCTGGCCGCCAGAGTAGAAAACGCAGGGCGAAGTTCCCTCCCCCGCAGCCATCGATTTTATGCACGAGACGAGCTGTTCGAGTTTTTTGCCCTCGATTTGCGCGACCTTTGCGGAAAATCCTATTCCGGCCCTCGCGCACGCCTCCTCGAGGTAAAACGGCGGGAAGTTGATTTTCGAACTCAGGATGGCAACGATTCCGGGTTTGTCCCCGCCCGAATTGGAAATTTCATCAAGCATCTTTCCATCCAACTCGCGGGGATGCAATTTGGCCGATGGCGGTGCCGCGTATTTTTCCCCCACGCGAAGTTTTCTTGAGGAGAATTCTTCCCCCCTCATCGGCCGGATTATCTTCCCCTCGCCGTCGGTGAGGATGAGGTTCCCCTTGCCGAACTGCTCGAGAACGAGCCTGAACTTCTCCTTCTTTGCAAACGAGATCTGCACTATGCGGTCGAAGTTGGCCTGCTCGACCTTCTCCACGATCGCATTGTCGAGCTTGTCTCGAAGCAGGCGCACGAAGCTCGATTGCGCCGGTGGCGCGGGTTCGACAAGGCTTGTGAGATGAAGCCGTATCCCGTTCTGCACGGTGGCGTTCCTCTCGCCCCCCGCGTTGAACTTCAGGCGGAATCCGTTCGCGGCGTCGTAAACGCCCGAAAGCCTCCCTCCTTCCAACACCTTCATCTCGTCCAGCTCGACGAAGTAGTCGAGGTTGTTCATCGGCTGAAGTTTTTCCATACCGTCACCATTAGTAGTCGCATGGAATTAATTAGGGGCTATTGGAAGAAGAGAAACAAAAAATGGGTTTTGGGGGTGAAGTGGGAAAGAGGTTTAGCGAGCCGGGGAAACTCATGCAGCCTCGCGGTGCGAAGGCCGCTATCGGGAACGGCCTTTGATTTCCGGCCTTCACGCCGCGTCGTGCACTACCTTGAGCGGTATTGCCGACTTCTCAAACTCGAGGAAGGCAAGCTTCACCGCGCTCACCAGCCCGCCTGGCGCCTTTACGAGGGGAGGTGCGCCCATGGCAAGCTGCAACGCGCGCGCCCCGACGAGCCTTGCGCGTTCGTAGTGGGTGAGGGTTTCCGAATGGGTTTTGGGCATATTTTCAAGCACGCTCTTTTGCCGGAGATTGGATGGCCTAAGAAAACGACGATAATGTTTAAGTGGCTGGAAGGCTTTTAAACCCCGCAGGGCGGCGGGGGCTTAGCCTACCTGCTTCTTCTCGTGGTAGAGGTAGAACCCCGCGTACGACATTGCCGTGAGAGAGGAGAGGATGACCGCGACGTCCTTGTAGCTGGGGTTGAATCCCCTGGCGAAGTTCGAAACGAGGACGAGGGCGAGCAGCGCGGTTGCCACGAACTTGAGGGTTTCCTTCGCCGCGAGGCCCGCGAGGTATTCCACCCTCTCGTCCGTCCCGCCGGTTTCCTTGAGCTTGACGTACCTGAAGTAGATGTAGAGCAAACCCGCGAGGGAGAGCATCACAAAACCGTCCCCCACCCTCGGCAGCCCCGGGGGGAGGAAATAGTTGAAAAGGACGCCGACAAGCGCAAGGCCGCCGAGTGCGCTCACTTCGCCCGCGAGTGAAGCGGGGGCTTCAGCCATGGTGGAAAACCTCTTCTATGCTTTTTGAGAATACTTTCGAAATCCTGAATGCCAGTTGCAAGGAGGGGTTGTACTTCCCGCCCTCAAGCGCGATTATCGTCTGCCGCGTGACGCCCGCCCGCCTTGCAAGCTCCTCCTGTGTCATGCCGCTTTGGCCGCGGAGGTCCTTTATCCCGTTGTCCATGGAATCCAATTGAATTACCAGCCGGAATTATTTTAACTCTTCGAGAAAGAACTCTCCCAGCGCATTGCAAATTTCCCTCCCGTGCCCCGAAAACCGGTGGTCCGCGCCCTTGACCAGCAGGAGCTTTTTCCCACACTTCGCTTTGCCGAAAATCATTTTCGCCTCATAAGAAGGGATGATCTTATCCGCCGTTCCGTGCACGATGAGCATAGGCACCTTCACGCCCCGAATGATTTTTGCAAAATCGTATTTCTTCTGGTCGAGTTTGAACGAGTAGTCAAGCGAATAGCCGAACCCGCCGTCGCGGAAGGAGATGGCGCCAGTCCTCTTCCAGTTTTTAACCACTTCTTTCTCCATCAGCACGTCGGGATATTTGTGGATGAGGAAGGGAGATGCAATGGCGGCAACCGCGCCTATTCTTCTCTTCCATTTTCCCCCTCCCGCCTCGACGAGAGAAACGATTCCGCCGAAGCTGTGGCCCGCAAGGCCGAATTCCGAGTAGCCGCGCTTGGACAGGAATGCGATTGCCGATTCGAGGTCGCCGACCTGCTTGCCCAGGCTCGTTTTCCTAAACGCGCCTTGCGAGCGGCCGCATCCCGAAAAGTCGAATGCCAAGACTGCAAATCCCAGCTTTCTTAGGTGCCGCGCCCAGGAGATTTTGTTCCTCGAACTGCTCTTGCCCGCAAAGCCGTGGCAGATGATGACGCATCGGCTGGTCGTGGCTGCGGGTTTGAAGAGCCTGCCCCAGAGCCTTTCGCCCTTGGAATTGGGAAAATGGACTTCAGTCGCATTCTTCATGAATTTCAGCCGCCGCTAGTCGAATTCCGCGTATTCCTCATTGTTGAACTCAAATGCGCTTTTTGAGACTTTCCTTCCGCCTGAAGTGTATTGCGCAAATATTTCCTCCAGCGTGCCTGCGTGGGTGAGGGCGCTTGATTCCTGCGTCGCGTCGAGGAGGTACTGCCTTTCGGCGTGGGAGAAGACGACGACGGGATGCCGCGCCCCGCCTTCCAATTCCAGAACGCGGATTTTCGCGGCCGGAGAACCCCCCGCAATCAGGAGCGAGCAGAGGAGGATGCACCGGTCGAATGCGTCCGCCGCGCCGAGAAGGAGCATTTCGCGCGGGGCAAGCCAGAAGCTTGGAGAAACCTCGCTGTGGATTTTTGCAAGCCCCTGAACTGCGGAAAATGCGCGTTCGGCGTAGGCGAGAAAATCCCTCTCGAACCTGTATTCGCCAACATCCATCTTGGAGACGGTTTCCTGCCTTAGCGCCTGCACGCTCGCGTCAAGGGGGTTGACGAGGGCCTTGAGCTCGGGGACGGTCTTTTCCTCCCCCGCGTTTATCGCCTCGGCATATCTCTCGATGACGATTTTATAGAAGCCCTCCCTGATTTTGGCCAGCCCCAGCCCGCCGGCTTCCGAGGCGCCCTGCCCCTCTTGCTGCATGAGTAATTAGTGCTTGCTCTGGATAAAAAGGCCCTTCTTAGAGGTAAGATTGGGCGGTTCCGCCAATGGCACGATGAACCATTGCAACCAAAATCCCGGATCTGCCGAATGTTGTAAAGATAATAAGCTTGCCCGCCTCTTAGATGTTCTGGAGTCAATAAGTTTGAAAATCCATTTTCTCGGCGGTGTTCGCGAGGTCGGCCGCAGCTGCTTCCTTCTTCACGAGGGGCAGTCGAGGATTCTTCTTGACTGCGGGGTGAAGCTGGGAGAGAAGGAAGAGCACCCCCTGCTTGGAAAGAATGACGTGCATTCGCTTTCGCACGCGGTGCTTTCGCACGCGCACCTGGACCACTCCGGGTATTTTCCGGCAATTTACGGGATGGGCTACAAGCGCGACCTCTACCTCACCAAGCCGACGAGGGACCTCATCCAGCTGCTTTACGCCGATTATTTGAAGCTGGCGGGGGAGAAGGGAACGCGGCCGTTTTCGGAAAGGGACGTTTCGAAGCTTCTTGCCTCCACGCGCATCGTGGAGTTCGAGGACGGGGGGGAATTCGCCAGGAGCGGAATCGAGTTTTTCCAAAGCGGGCACATCCTCGGCTCGTCACTGGTGAAGGTGAATCAGGGGGGCCGGACGCTGCTTTACAGCGGCGATGTCAACCTGCGCGAGACGCGCCTGCTTGACGGCGCGACGATGGGCGTCGAGGCGCACGGCCTGATTTTGGAAAGCACTTACGGCTCGAAGGCCGACCGCCACCTTTCAAGCAAGGCGCTTGCGCAAAACTTCGTCAACCTCGTGGGAGATTCGCTCAGGAAGGGCGGGAAGGTGCTCGTTCCCTCGTTTGCAATCGGAAGGGGCCAGGAGGTCCTTTTCACTCTCGAAAGCTTCATGCGCTCCGGCTCGCTCCCAAAAGTCCCCATTTATCTCGACGGCATGGTGAAAAAGGCGCTGCGAATCTACCGCCACAACGCAATCTACCTCAAGCGCGAGGTGCAGCGCCGCATCCTCACCAGCGACGACGACCCGTTCAAGAGCGAGAACTACCGCGTTCCGGAAAAGAAGGACAGAAGCGACGTACTGCAGGGCGGGCCGTGCGTGATTGTCGCCACCAGCGGGATGCTCACCGGCGGGCCGGCGATGATGTATCTGGAAAAGCTTGCCCCGGGCCGGGAAAATGCCCTCGTGCTCGTTGGGTACCAGGGCGAAGGCACCCTCGGCCGCAAGCTTCTTGAAGGCGCGGATGAAATCGAGCTTAAAGGCAGGAATGTGGAAGTGAGGATGAATGTCTCCCAGGCGCCGCTTTCCGCGCACAGCGACCACGACGAGCTTGTGAAATTCGCCAAAAGCGTCAAGGGCCTGGAGAAGGTCTTCGTCGTGCACGGGGAGGGAAGCAAGAGCGACGAGCTTGCAAGCGACATTGAAAAGCAGTGCAATCGTGGCAGGCCCGGGGCGCACGAGGGGAAGGTTGCCGCCGTCGT
>JACQBR010000008.1 GCA_016194335.1 Microcaldota archaeon | reverse complement strand
CACCTGCAAGGTAACCGCCGAGTTCCCCGCCGGGGCGTTGCCCACGTTGGAAGTGGCAACGCTCACGGGCATGTCCTGCCCGACGAACACCGTCTGGAAGCGCGGGCTGATGCGCGTCACCAAATCCGGACTTGGCGGACTCGCACAATTTAGGACGAGCGTGTCGTTGTTGTTCGCCTCGTCGGACTCACTCACGACTTTTGAATAGTCGGCAACGGCGTAGGGATAGAACACCCCCGGCCTCGTGCAAGTGAAATTAAGGGGAAGGCTGGCGAACTGCTCCCCCGCCTTGAGCGCAGGCACGCGGACGAAATACGGCAAACCCGCACCGCCCGTGACGGCAGTGTCCGACGCGCCGGACGAAGCCTTGCCGACGTTCCTCGTGGTGACGGTGGCCGACGCGGACTGGCCCACAACCAAGTTCAGGACGTGCGTGCTGAAGTTAGTCACTAGGTCGGGCAATGCCGGCTGCACGCAAGCGATGACAATCGAATCGTTATTGTTCAACTCGTCAGACTCCATCACCTGCCCAAGCGCGTCGGCAGAACTCACCAGCGTGAAATTACCCGGCCGGTAACAAGTGAACGTCCCGTTAAACGACGCGTTAACCACAGACTGGCCCGGCCCAAGCGCAGGCAAATAATAAAACTGCGTCGC
Source organism: Microcaldota archaeon (assembly GCA_016194335.1). Taxonomy (GTDB): domain Archaea; phylum Micrarchaeota; class Micrarchaeia; order Norongarragalinales; family UBA97; genus JACQBR01. Next base: position 124,166 of record JACQBR010000008.1, on the reverse strand, counting down.
CCCCGCGCCCAACTGCAGCGTAGTGACCGACCTCCCCGCCGAACCATTACCCACGTTGGAAGTAGTCAAGACAACAGGAACCACCTGCCCGACAAACGCCGACTGGGAACGCGGGCTGATGCGCGAAACCAAATCCGGACTTGGCGGACTCGCACAATTTAGGACGAGCGTGTCGTTGTTGTTCGCCTCGTCGGACTCACTCACGACATTCTTCACGTCGGCCAATCCGAAGAGGGAATAAACGCCAGGAAGCCTGCAGGTGACGTAGAGGCCGGAAACTGAATTAGCGCCCGGGGCGAGGCGAGGGACTGGAAGGTAGGCCGGCGTGAGGGGAAGGATCCACAGGCCTTCCTTGGGGCCGGAATAATCCACAAGCGTGGCTGACTGCCCTGCCGGGGATTTGCCGAAGTTGAGCGTGGTGACGTTGAAGAGATTCGCCTTGTCGTAGGAAAGGGTGAGGTTTGCGCGCGGGGAGATGGTGGCGTTGAGGTCGGGAAACCCGGCGCAGGTGACTTTCACCCCGTCGTCATTGTTGTTCTCGTTCGACTCCCTCACGGCCTTGGCAATGTCGGCGTACGCGTTGAGAAAGTAAACGCCGGGAATCCTGCAGGTGAGCTTGAACTGGACGAGGGACTTCCCTCCGGGCGCGAGCTGCGCGATTGGAAGGTATGCCGGCGTGGCTGGCTGGATTAGCAGGCCGCCGGTGAACCCCGAATAGGCCACGACGGTGGCCGACTGCCCCGCATTGACCCTGCCGAAGTTGAGCGTGGTGACGTTGAAGGCCGCCGCTTCATCGTAGGAAAGGGGCTGGCTTGCGCGGGGGGTGATGGCCACGCCCAAGTCTGGAAGCTCTCCGCACGTGACGCTCACCGAAGCTGCGTTGTTGTTTTCGTTCAACTCCGCAATGGAGTTGCGGGGGTCAACGACGAAAGAAGGGGAATAGGCGCCCTGCTTAACGCAAGTGACGGTGAATGAAAAAGCAGCAGAACGGCCGGCAAGCAGGGCGGGAACGGATGAAAGCGAAGGCGAGACGGAAAGGCCATCTGGAAACGTGGCGGCCAGTTGCGTCCTGCCCGAAAAGGAGTTGCCGAAGTTTGAAACTCTCACTGAAAAAACGGCCTGCCTGCCCAACGCAGCCCAAGCCGTGCCGGGAGAGGCGATTAAAGCCAAGTCGGGAAGATTGGCCTGCACCGCCACCGCCCCGAAAAGAGCCAAAACCACCAGTAGATTCCAACGCATTTCCAGAAACACCCCACCCGCACAAAACAGGCGAAACCCCCGGCCGAAGCACGCCCGCCTTTAAAGGAATTAGCCTGCCAAAGGGATTAAAAGGCAGTGGGTCCTAACAAGGGGGGAAAACCACTTGGGATTCGCTTTTTCTCCCTTTCCTTCAATCCCCCAGTGGCGGGAATCGCTCTCTCCTTCGGTTCCTTCACGCCACGAAGGGACGGGGGTATTGAAAACGCCTTCTTCATTTGCGGCCTTCGCGCCGAGTCACTTCGTGGCCGCCGAACCCGTTGCGCACCGCGGCAATCACCTTTCCGGAGAAGGAATCCTTCTGCCGCGAGCGCAGGCGCGCCGAGTAGGCATTTGCCACGGAGGAAAAGGGCGCGCCGGCCTCCCACGCCTGCCCTATGGCCCACCTGCCCGTCTCGCCCCCTCCCACTTCGCCCTCGAGCCGATCGAGGCGCGGGTCCTTCTCAAGAGCGGATTGCGCAAGCTCGAGAAGCCACGAGCGGATGACGCTGCCGTGCTGCCACACTTTCGCCACTTTTGGCAAATCCAATTTGTAAGGCGACTGCGCAAGGGCCTCGAACCCCTCGCCGTAAGCCTGCAGCAGGGCGTACTCCATCCCGTTGTGGATTATCTTGACGTAATGGCCAGCACCTGCACCCCCGACGTGGGCGTAGCCGTCCTTGCAGGCGACGAGTTTGAAGAGCAGCTCGGCCTTTTTGAAAACCGTCTCCTCCCCGCCGATGGTGAGGCACGCGCCGTGACGCGCCCCGCCGAGGCCGCCGCTGGTCCCCACGTCGAGAAAGTCGATTCCCCCCGACCGCAGCGAATCGTGGCGCCCAATCGAATCCTTGTAGAAGGAATTGCCGCCGTCAATGAGCAAATCGCCCTTGCGGAGGTGCGGAAGCAATTCCGCAATCATCTCATCAACAGGCGCACCCGCCGTGACCATCAGCCATATTACGCGGGGGGACTTGAGTTTCGCGCAAAGCTCGGAGGGCGAAAACGCGGGCACGGCACCCGCCTTGGCGATTTCCCTCACTTTCTCTGGCGAACGGTTGTGCGCAACCACGCGCACCTTTTTTTCCAGGAGGTTTAAAACGACGTTGCGGCCCATCCTCCCAAGACCGACAAAACCGATTTCCATAGTCGACCACCCGCCCAAGCGAAAAGCCAATTTTTTTGCAGCGCACAACTCATAGCAAATCGCATTAATTCTGGAACTTTAGAAATGCGATTTGCAACTAGCGGATTGCTGGCAATGTTTCATTATTCATGCAATCCGCTATCAATGGAAAATAAGGGCATTTCCCTTAAAAACAGGCTATGGTTGGCCTGAAAAAACCGGCCGTCAAACCGGGGGTGAAGCGATTTGCAGCCACGCTTTCAATTTCCCGCCTTAAGTGATTGAGATTCACGCGCCCCTCTCACCGCCTTAGGTCTTAATAGCATTTTTGCACCAATAACATCCTAATGGAAGCGGGCTCTTTGCGGGGCGAAATGTGGGAAAAGCGCAGTTACATCCTCAAGGCTTCAGCCGCAGCCCTCGCATTCTGGCTTGCGGAGTTTGCATTCCAGTACTTCTTCCTCGCAAGCGGGGCGGTAAGGATGGAAACTTCCATCGAGCGCAGCTTCGCCCTTGCAGGCACGACGCTGATTGGGCTGGCCCTGGCAATCGGCCCGCTTTTCGCCCTTAGGCCGGAATGGAATTTCATCACCTACCGCCGCACGCTGGGAGTGGCGGGATTCACCTTCGCCGTCCTCCACGTCGTCTCCGTCATTGCGTTCTTCATGGGCTTCAACCCGGGGCAAATCTTCTACAGCCTCAACCCCTACTTCAATCCCCTCATCTTCGGGGTGATTGCGTTCGTCATTTTTATCCCCCTCTGCCTCACCTCGACCGACTGGGCGATGAGGAAACTGGGATTCAGGAACTGGAAGACTGTGCATCGCCTTGCCTATTTCGCGTTCATCGCAACCGTGCTGCACTTCACCCAAATCAACACGCCGATTCTCTACAACCCCGCGGGCTACGCACTCGTCGGCGTGACCGTCGCCACCTTCGCCCTCGAGCTCGCCGCGTTTGCGAAAAAAGTCAGGGCTGGAACCGCAGGCAGGGGCGCTTTTATCGGGGCGGGAATCATCCTGCTTGCGCTGGCCCTCTTCTCAATAGCATTCCTCATCAAGGGCGCCGTGGTGAAATGAGCGACGAAAGCGGGCTGCAATCGCAGTCGGAAGAAATAATCGCGAGCCTCAACCCCCACTTGAAGGAATCGGTCCAACTGCTCGGCTTCAGGCATCTCACGCAAATCCAGGCCGACACATTCCGCCCCGCAATGGAAGGGAGGGACTTCATCGCCCGCTCGCCCACCGGGACGGGAAAGACCGCGGCGTTCCTCATCCCATTGGTTGAAAGGATGGGGAAAGACCCCACGCTGAAGGCGGTGATTATCGAGCCTTCGCGCGAACTGGCCATCCAGGCGGCGAACGAGGGAAGGAAGCTCGCGGGCGCCTCAAGCGTGAGAATCGTGGCCGCGTATGGCGGAACGCCCCCGAAAAGGCAGGCGGAACTCATCAAGGATGGCTACCAGATAGTCATCGGCACTCCGGGAAGGCTCCACGAACTTCTCCAGAAGGGCGTTCTCAAGCCCAGCCTGTTTTCCATCCTCATTCTTGACGAGGCCGACCGTCTTTTTGCCGACGAGTTCCGCAAGGAAGTGCTGCACATCGCCTCGCGAATTGCCAAAACGCGCCAGACGATGCTCTTTTCCGTGCAGATGCCGGCGGAAGTTCTTGAAATGGCGGCAAAGCTGCTCAAGGCCGACTTCAAAAAAATCAAGCTCGGCACCGCCGCTGCACAAACGGTTAGGCACTACATCGTCATCTCGGACGAAGCCCCGCGCGCGCTTGCAAAACTGATTGGGAAAAATCCGGTCAAAAGCCTCGTGTTCGCCAACTCTGCCGAAGAGGCCGACGAGCTGCGCAAGAGCTTCCGTTTCTTCGGGCTCCCCTACCCCATCGTCCTGCACTCCGGCCTTGATTCCCAGGCGAGGCACTCGGCAGTGAGGAGGTTCGTCCAGGGGTGCAGCGAATCGGTCCTCATCTCAACCGACCTCGGCGCGCGGGGGATGCACTTTCCCGACGTGAAAACCGTCTACAGCATCGGCCTGCCGAACACGCCGTCGTTCTACCTCCACCGCTCGGGAAGGACGGGAAGGATGGGAAAAACGGGCGAGTGCGTGAGCATCATCCCGCAAACCGAATTGAAAAAAATGAACGCAATACTCTCCCACTGCGGAATCACCGCAGTGCAGAAAAAAGCCGAATAGGGGATGGCGCTATTTCTTCCCGCCGTGCCCGCGCATTGTCGGCGGGTGGGGAATCCTGATTCTCGAAACCTTCTCGCCCAGGGTGCTCATCTTGCTGCCCAGCGTCACCACGCGCCTGATGTTGCGCTCGAACTGCCTCTCGCGCTTTTCGAGGTAGTAGCGCGCGACGTTGCTAAGCGCGTAAAGCACGGTCGCGACGCCGAAGAGGAGGTAGAAGATGAGGAATAGGCGCGTGATCTCGTGCTGGGGGACGATGTCGCCATACCCCACGGTCGTGAGGGACACGGTGGCGAAGTAGAACGAATCTATCCACGTCCACTTTTCAAGCGAGTGGAAAACCACGGCACCGCCGAAGAGGAGGATGACGATGACGGCAACGCTGTAGAAAATGCGCCTCTGCGTGTACGGCTCTTCCGTGACGTACTCCCTGATTTCCTCCACGCGCTCGTTGTTAGGCAAACCGGTCTATCACCCGACTACTGCAAAAGACATTACGAAAGAATCGTATTAAAGAGTTTCGAAAAACATGAATGAACGAATCGGCCGCCCATTGCCGCCTTCCCCGGCCGCCATTCGTTCAGCCGCTCATTATCGTCTTCTCAGGAGCCTTCTTCGCCCTCGGAGGCTCGCATTGCCTTCCTGTAGTGTAACCGGGATGTGCGAGATTTAAATACAGGCGTACACTACAACTGTTCATGTCATTCGTGCGCGAAGTCCGCAAGGGCGTCCTAACTTATTACCTCGTCGTGGAGAACTCGAGGGAAGACGGCAAGGTGAGGCAGAAAGTCCTCAAATACCTCAAGGACAGGCGGGCGATGCTTGACTACTGCATGGAGCAATCGATCTCGCCGCCGGAGGAAAAACCCGGCCTCATTGAACCGGAGGAATGCGAAAGGATTGGGAAAAAGCTCGCCGAACTGAACTCCCTAAGGCCCCTTCCCCCTGCGGCTTTAGAAAGCCTTCGAAGGAAATTCGAGGTTGAAATGACTTACAACTCCAACGCGATCGAAGGCAACAGGCTGACATTGAGGGAAACGCACCTGGTTCTCGAAAGGGGAATCACCATAGGTGGTAAGTCGATGAAGGAGCATCTCGAGGCGACCAACCACGCCGATGCGCTGGGAATGATTGAAAAACTCGCGGGCAGGAGGCGGGAGGGGATAACGGAAAAACAGGTTCTGCAACTGCACGCGATAATCCTCGACAAGATAGACGCCCAAAACGCGGGCAAATACCGCCAGGAACAGGTCTTCATCACGGGAACGGAGCATACGCCGCCCAAATGGCAGGAAGTGCCTGGACTGATGAAAGACGCAATACGGGAGCTGAACTCAAAGAACGGAGGGTGCGGCGCAATAGAGTCGGCTGCCAAACTGCATCACGAACTGGTCTGGATACATCCCTTCACGGACGGGAACGGAAGGCTGGCGCGGCTGTTGAGCAACCTGAGGCTCATGCGCGCGGGCTTCCCGCCCATAATCTTGGAAAAGAGGACGCGGAGGACTTACTACAAGACGCTCGAACGGGCTGACGGCGGGGACCTAAGACCCATTGCGCGGCTCTTCGCGCGCGACGAGGAAAAGGCACTGGACCTATGGCTCTCGGCGGCAAAGTAGGCCAGTTGTAGTGACCACGTTAGAGAAAAATTACCGAAGTTCGTTACACTACAAATTAAAAACCGGATGGGGCGGCTCCAAAATCCCTTTGACTCCCACCGAAGTTTATATATACGCGGCGTTATAACATATAGTATATTCGATGGCGGGCTGAAATATGATTCTCCGGAAAAACGAGGAGGTGCGGTATTCCACTTCCGCATACCACGAAATTTCAAAACTAGGCCTGAACCAGCAAGATGTCCTGGACGCGCTGGAAAACGGGAATGAAACCGCAGGGAGGGCGGAAGGAATTGAGGAAATGCGCCTCTCGAAAAAAGAAGGGCTGCTGAAAGTCGTCGTGGCGGAATCTTTTGATTTCTCAAGCAGGCGGCCGGTACGGGTGGTGACTCACGCCGCCCTGATCAGGACTCCAAAAAGAAGGTGATTGGATATGACTATGAACGGAATGATATGCGTCGCATGCGGCAAGACGGCCAAGCCCTCCACCCTGCGTGTTGACAATTCGCAAGTGCCGGGCTGGGAATGTCCTTGCGGAGAGGAATACCTCGACGGCGCAGCGGTTGAAACGCTACTGTCAATCAAGAGGCTGCAGAAGGAGCATCTGGTTGCCAAGGTGACCAGGCAGGGCAACTCCTACGCCTTGCGCGTCCCGATGGAAGTGGTGGACGCCTACCACCTCAAGAACCGCAAGGAACTCAAGATAGCCCCCGAAAACCACAGGATTGTTTTTGAAGTGCCAACCTAAGGATGCTTGCAGCATGTCCTTTCCCCCCCTTCCAAAATCTTTTTAACACCCCCCCAAAGAAGTGGGAGGTGACTGAATGGACGCTCTTGGGCTTACCCCCAAGCACAATTTGGTTCTGGAACGGCTTTACCATCCAAAGAGGCCAGAGAGGCTTATGCCAATGGAGATTGCAGAAATAATCTGGCGTGAACCAACTGAATCCATTCACCAAAAATTCACTAGAACGGTGGCCGAATTCATGACCCCCCTTAACGAACCTTAAACTTGTGGAAAAAAAAGTTAAGGGAAATTACACCACTCCCTCCAACGCCATGTTTGGAGGCACATGAAAGAGATTAAGCGGTAAACGCTCACTCCGCCATTATCGTCTTCTCGACCGCCTTTTTCACCCTCGGCGCGTCGTAGGCGAGCTTGAGGAGGGTGGTGTGGCCGCGCACGCCCTTGCCGCTGCCGACCATCTGGACCAGGCCCAGGAGTTCCAGCTCGTTGAGGTACTCGCGGTACCAGCGGGAGGAGCGGGGGTCGCGGCCCAATTTCCTGCTTAGCGAGGCGTAGCGTTCGTAAACCTCGCCCGAAAAGTAGAGCTTCTCGCCGTTGTCCTCAACGAGCTTGCGGTACGAAACGTCCTCCGCGAGGCACGCGAGGGAGTAGAGGAGTAGCTGCTGGTGTTCGGGAAGAGTGCTTATCACCTCAAACGCCTTGTCCTCGTCCGCAAGCTTTCTCGCGCGCTCGATTTCCGAGTCTGAAATTTTCTTGTCGGGAAGCTCCTCGCACAACTCGCCCGCGCGGAGGAGGAGCAAAAGGGCGTAGCGCGCGTCGCCGTTCTCCCCGGCCGCGATGGCGCTCGCGAGGTTCACGGCGCTCTCGTCAACCACGCCTTTTTCGAATGCTGAAGCGGCGCGGTTGCGCAGGATTCCCGAAAGCTGCTCGGCGTTGTAAGGCTGGAAGACCACTTCCTCCTCGTAAAGCGCGCTCTTGCTGCGGGGGTCGAGCCTCTGCTTGAAGTTCACCTTGTTGCTCACGCCGATGATGGCGAGGCTCCCGCGCTGCACGTCGTCGTTGATGCGCACGAGGGTGTAGACGAGGTTGTCCAGATCCTTCACCACGTCGATTTCATCCAGCGCCACGATGAGGTGCCTGCCCTTCTTCTCCTCGCCGCTCCCCTGCTCGAGCCAGTCGAGAAGCTCCTCGTAAAGCACGCTGAAGGAATGGCCGGTCTTGGAAAAGTGTGGCTTGAAGTCGGAAATGATTTTCTGCAGGACCTTGTAGCGCGAGTCGTAAACGCGGCAGTTCATATAGGTGGAATAGACGTTGGCAACCCCGCGCTCCTTCAGCTTTGCAATCACCTGCCTCACGCTTGAAGTCTTGCCCGTGCCCGTGCCGCCGTAGATGAAGAGGTTTTTCGCCTTCGTCCCCTGCAGGACCGGGGCGACCCCGAGCATTATCTTGCGTATTTCCTCGTCGCGGAAGTGGAGCGTCTCGGGAATGTAGTGGGGGGAGAGCACGCTCTTGTCCACGAACACGCCCTTTCCCGAAAGCAACTCGTCAAAGCTCGGCACTGGCCCACCCGAAAAATGCAAAAACCCCCCAAAATCACTTGGGGGTGATTCCTTTAGCGGATTGAAAGCTTAAATGCCTTTAGCCCCTTCCCTTCCCCTGTCGTGCGATGTGCGGGAACGGCTCCCAAGCTTCGCGGCCTCCGGATTCCAATCCCACTCCCCCCTCCGGCGTTCAAAGCGCGGGAGCAGCGGCACTCCGCACGCCTTTGCACTTAGAAAGGTTTTTTAATTCAATGCAGTCCAAATAGGATGTGCAGGGGCAGAAACGCCCCTTGCAGCGCTTACTTTAAATCAGGTGGTTGCGAATGGGAATATTCCAAGGACTCGGCAAAACTCTCGGAATCAGCAGGGAACTCAACATCGACGAGTTCATGACCGCCGCTGAGGCGGAACGGGTTGACGTGATGCACGCAGAGGCGGACGCCTACGTCAAGCCCATCGCGCTTCAGAACGACTCCGACCTCAAGCTTGTCCAAGACGAGCTGGTGGCGAAGAACATCGTGCTCCTCAACATATCAGCATACGCGCGCAACCCCGACAAGCTCCGCGGGGCGGTCGCCACCCTGCGCGGGTATGTCAACACCAACGGCGGGGACATCGCCCGCATCGACGAGGACAAGATACTCCTCACTCCCAAGCAGGTCAAGATTGTCAAGGCAAGGAAGAAGTAAGACTATTTTTTCCCGAAAATCCTGACACTGCGGTTAGTTCCGCGATTTAAAGCGAGTTCCAGCGTTCATCCTCACCGCTATTCCAGTCCTTGGAAAGGCTTTTTGCGACAACAACGTCACGGCGAGAGATTCTTTGGAAACGGAAAGTATTCTGGCCATCACATTCCACGCCATAACTTAGTTAGAGTTATTCGCTAATTGGAGTCCGCATTTCGCTACACGCAGTTCACCGCTTCCTTGCCTGCTCAAACGAAACTCACCGTCCCCCTCTCCGCATCAACTTCGATCAAGTCGCCGGTTTTGAGCTCCCTTGTCGCAACGTGCGTCCCAACCACGCAGGGAATCTTGAGTTCCCGGCTGATGATTGCCGCGTGGCTGGTCATTCCCCCCTCGTTGGTCACTATTGCCGCCGCCTTGGAGCAGATGGGAGTCATGGTGATTTGCGTCATGCCCGTCACGAGCACCTCGCCCTTCCTGAATTGGTGAAGCTCCTTTAAGTAGCCGTCAAGGCCTTCGGTGACGATGATCCTCACCCTGCCGGTGGCCCTGCCCGGGCTTGCGCAAATGCCCTTGATGGTCTTCACGTGTTGGGGCTTGTCGATTCCCCCAAGCATCCCGTCCTTGAGAGTCCTGGCCTCGTGCCCGGAATGAAACTCAAGCTTGGGGCGCTTGTAGTGATAGAGATACGATTCCCCACGGCGCTTGAGCTCATCGGCGCCAAGCTTGCGGTTCTGCTTGATTAGAGCCTCGACCTCGCCCAAGCGGTAGAGGTTTGCGATGTCACCCACTTTCTCGCCCTTCCGCAATGAAATTTCTCTCAGGAGGGGCATTGCAAGCCAGGTGGCGCTTGCCCAACAGGTCTTTTCCTCCACGCGCATGAACGCAAGTTCCCCAAACAGGTTGCTGAAGTATTTCGCTTGCGAATCGTCCAACAAATCAAGAATCTCGCCTTGCCTTTCCTTAAGCTCCTTCTTTTCCTCCTTGGCCCGTTCGATTGACTTGGGCACGACGCTTGATTCAAGCCGCGCCTTTAGATACCTAAGCGCGTCCTCCAAATCATAGGTGTTCAGCATCAGCCACGGGAATTTCCCGACGTGCCTTTCAAGCTCCTCCCTGCCGGCGCCGTTTTGCTTGAGTGCGTAAAACGTGCCTTCCTCGAGGTTTATTGCGTCCAACCGGGTATAAGTGGTGAGGTCGGCGAATGCCCGCCCCAAATCCAGCCCGCCGTTTTGGGAGATGATGCGCTTGAGCCTCAATTCGGGTTGCTTGAGAAATTCCGGCTGGGTCACCTGGTAGCCGCCGAGAATTCCGCAGATGGAAGAGCCGAGCCGTAAATACCAATCGGACAATTCAGAATCATCGGCCTTGCCAAAATCGGCCTTGCCCATTTGCGCCACCAGCTGGCGGTATTTCCTCCTCCGCACATCGCTTAGTGAAAGGGCCTTGTGCAGGAAAACGGGGTTGAGAAACGACGCGCTGCGCTTTTCCGACTCCCTCACCTCGCTGGCAAGGTTGTACCACGATGCCTTGAGGCCCTGCGAGGCAAGGACGGCCTCGGTGTTCATCGTGCCCAAAACGTGGTTTTTCTTAACGTAGGCGAGCATCTGCCCTTCGGTGACCAGCATGGAACAGACTTCAACCCCGCCCCAGGAGAATTCGAACATTTCAACGAGCACCAGATTATTAGGGGACTTTAGCGAGTCCTTATTCCCATTTTCTTCAGGTCCGCATCGAGCTGCGCGGCGTTGGCGAACACGATGCTTCTGAAACCCAGCTTCCTCGCGGCGGCGACGTTCTCCTCCCTGTCGTCAATGAAAATCACGTCCCCTGCCACCACGCCCAAATCGCGCAGGACGCGCTCGAAAAACTTCGCGTGGGGCTTGCGCACGTGGAACATCCCGGAATTGTACACCGCGTCGAACTCCGCAAAGAGGCCGAACTTCCTGTTGTAAAAGTCGAGAAGCTCGTTGGAAAAGTTTGTAAGCGCGCCGGTGAAGTAATGCCGCCGCACGCGGCGGACGAGTTGGCGGGTTGCGGGAAGCTCGTAGAGGTCGTCAAGCTCGAAATCGCCGGCGATGATTACGTTGTGCAAGTCGAAGAGAATAATCGGGCGGTAGAAAGTCTTCTTGAACCACCGGCAGGCAGGGAAGGAAAGAAAGTAAGCGACGATTGCGCCTATCGCAAGGATGGGCAGGTCGTTCTCGCCGGTGGCGGGAAAGGCGAGGAAAAACGCGGCGAAAACGGCCAGCGAAATGAGCCAGCGCAGGTGATTGACGGGAGGGCCTTGCATGCAAACCGCTATGATTATGGCGCGGCCGTTGCTTAAAAATATCCTCCCGCCATCCGCCAGTTTGGGCGTCCGCCCCCAATACTGCTTTAAACCCCCTCGCATCTTACTTCTTGCGGTTTACAATGCTTCTTGACGCGCCTTCCTTCGAGTTGCAGCTCACCGCCGAGGTTGCGCTTTCCATCGTGCAGAAGGAAGTGCAGAGGCGCGGGTGGAAAAAGTTCGAGATCCAGGACATCCGCCTCGTCTACACGCCGTTTTACGTATTCAGCTTCGACGTCGCCGCTGAAAACGCCCAGCCGTCGGGAAGGGCGGCGATAAACGCAAACACTGGCGAGCTGGACGAGTTCGTCCCAGTCATCCTCGACAAGCCGCTGAAGAAGGTGAAGGCCACCGACGAGAAGAGCAAGTCCCCCGAGGTCGAGGGCACGAACATTTCGCGAAAGGAGCTGGAGTCCATTGCGCCCGCGAAAGTCGCGGCAGTGGTTGGGCTCAAGAGGGAGAACGTCACGGCAAGCGCGATTGCGAAATACTACGTCCCCTACTTCCGCATCTGGGTCACCGCGCCGGCGGAAACGGGCGACACTTATAGAATAAATGTTGATGCGCTTCTCGGCGCGCCGATGGGGGTTGAAACGATTCCCGCAAAGACGAAAGGCTGGGAGGACGAGACTGAAGCGACGCTTGACAGGATGAAAACACCAAAGGGATTTCTCGAGCTGGGCGGGGAGACCATCTCCTCCCTCGGCGCAGTCGCATCGGGCAAGGGCGGGGGGATTGGCGGGTTTCTCTCAAGCAAGAGCGGCAGGTGGCTCCTGATGGGGGTTGCAATCATTGCAATCGTCCTCTACCTCCTTTTCCGCACGACGAACGCCTCCGCCTCCTGCGCCCCGGATTCTGGCCAGCTTGGGGAGAGGCAATACTTCGACTCTTTCGGCGAGCAGTACCTCGCCCCCAAGCGCACGAGGGGAGGGGCGTTTTACGTCACCGGCACGTGCTCGATTGTCAACCGCGAGAGCGCAGAAATCACATCCTGCCTGCGGGTGACGCTGAAAACCAACGGCGAGCTGACCCCCTCGCACTCCACCACCCTCTGCGCCGCGAGAGTGCCTCCCGGCGGCGTCCCGACTGAAAAGCCGTTCAACCTCACCTGGAGCGGAAGTTCGCAGGATCGCTATTCCCTGCAGGTTGATAAAATCGTGTAATGCCCTTTAATCACGCCTTCTTCCTCGCCATCCGCCCAAGCGGCCCGAACGCGGCCATCATTGCCTGCACCTCCTCATCGCTTGGCCGCGAGCGCTCCACGACATTGCGGAAGGCCTGCGAGACTTTCTGCGGGTTTTTGATTGATGACATCGACTGCGCGAGATGTGAGAAAACGCTTTCCAAAAGGGCGCGTTTTTCCCGCGACGCGGGCCGTTGGAAGACCCCCTTCTCGAGCCGCGAGCGCCTTTCCTTCGCCACTCCCGCGGCGTAAAGCTCGTAAAGCACAACGGCAACCGCGTGGGAGAGGTTGAGGACGGGGTATTCTTTTGAAGCGGGAATGGTGGCGACGATGTCGCACTTCAAAAGCTGCTCTTCGGCGAGGCCGGTTGATTCGCTCCCGAAAACCACCGCCACTTTCTTCGCAGGGATTTGCGAAATCATTTGCGCAAGCTGCCTTGGCGTCACGCTGTTCTTGAGCCGGTCGGAATAGCGCCTGGCAACCCCGCTCGTGCCGACGATCAAGTCGAAGCCCTTGATTGCCTCGTCCAATGTCATTGCCCTTCGCGCCTTTTCGACCAGGCCAAACGCGTGCTTTGCAAAAAGCCTCGTCTCAAAACCGATCTTGCACCTTGGCGAGACGAGGATGAGTTCCTCCACGCCGAAGTTGCGCATCGCCCGCGCCGCGCTGCCAACGTTCACCTCGCCTTCGGGTGAAACGAGAATAACCGAAATCATATGAAGCCCTGCCTTTGCCTTTTGGGGGGGTTTTAAAACACTCCAACCCCTTTAGTTAGGTTGTGCCGCTGCATAAGATTAAGCTCTTGGTTTTGCCTTTCCTCCTGCTGCTTCTCGCCGCGCCCCTAGCGCAGGCGCTTTCAAGCGACCAGGCGCTTGACATCGTCGGGGGCAAGCAGGGCTATCTCAACCAGGGCGAGTCGGCAAAGCTCCTTCTCGCGACGCAGCTGGACCTCGATGGCGAAAGATATTGGATTATCTACGCCTACCAGACCGCATCGCCCGCGAACAAGAACCTGTTTTTCGCCGTGAACGACAACACGGCAGGCGTTGAGACGGACGAGGGCAGGCTCTCCCGGCTGTTTGCCATCGCCTACCGCCTTGACCTTCTCGATTCCGCAAAGGCCGCGAAGGCCTCTGTTGCCGACATCGAGCAGTTCCTTGCGGACGCGAACCAGAAGCGCAAGGCCGTTTCGGACAATTACCTCCGGCTCGTGAAGCAGCAGCTTGAGCTGCAGTATCCCGACATTGACTTCGCGCCCATCGAGGCGGGCCTTGGCGACATTTCGATCAAGAGCGATTCGGTCGGGCAGGAGATTTCCGACTACCGCGATTTTGAGAACCAATTCCAGGTTTACGGGACGGCATCCGACTTCGACAACCTCTTCGGCCAGCACAACAAGACGGTCGCTTCATTCGGAGTCCTTTCCAAAAGCGTCGAGAAATACCAGAATGCAATATTGCAGAAGACGGAAGAGACGGGAAATTCCGCAAGGCTCAACTCCTCGGACAAGCAGAACATAAAGACCGTCTTGGAAAACATTTACGACGTCGGGGATTACCGGGGATTCAAGTCGGCCTCGATTTACCCCGCGTCGCGCAACATCAATTCCCTCCTGCTCCTGCAGGATCAGAGGGTGAACGCAAGCGTCTCAAGCACGCTCTTCCGCGTCGCGAAGAAAAACGCCGAGAACGCCTATACAAACGACCTGAAGGCAAGCATGGCATCCCTGCTCTCGCCCGCGGGCAACTCCGAACTCAAGGCGTGCGGCATCGACGCGGCGCAACTGAAGAAGGATTGGGCTGACGTGCGCTTCGTGATGGAAAACCCCTCCAGCGCCAACCGCGAGTCCTACCTAGCCATACCCGCGAAAATAACGGCCGTGCGCGACGGCGCGGCGCAGGTGGAGGGCAAGCTCAACGACTGCACTTCCGTAACCCCCGCGCCGGCTTCGAAACCCAAGCAGGACTCGGGCCTGCTCAACATCCTCTACGCAATCCTCGCTCTCTTCATCGGCTATGCGATTCTCCAGCAGTACAGGAAATGGAGGGAAAGCCAGCAGGAGTAGGTTCACTTGGGCCTCTTGAAATCCAGCCTGAACCACTTATTCGTGGATTTGGAAGCCGTCCTCCTGGAAAGCCCGTGCGCCTTTTCCACCTGCCACTTGAGCGAGCGGAGAAACTCCAACGATTCGCCAGGCCCCAAACTCATAGAATTGTAGTGAATAGTCACGGGAATAGGGGGCCGCAGTTTTCTTGCTCATTGCAAATCCCGCTTTCACGGCGCCGGTGATGAACGCCGCGCGCGCAAGGCGAATCCTCTCCTCCAACTTCTCATTATCCATACTCTTGCTTCATTCATTGTCTTACGGCTTTTACAACCGCGAGCCTTTCGAAAAAGAAATTCTCATGCGAAATTATCCTGGCCCCAAAGCCCATCTTCTCCAGCTTCCCAACCGTCTCGGAATTCCCGTCGCCAAATCCCCCGGTGGATGCGCGGGAGCTGGAGAGGAGAAGCAAAATCCCTTTTTTGCCGAGGTGAGAGGCAAACTTCTTGAGGAACCTATCCAACGCCCTCCTGCCGTCCGCGCCACCGTCAAACGCGAGATTCAATTTCCCCCCGATTTTTTCGCTTTTTGAGGTTGGAAGGTATGGAGGGTTGAAGATTATCGTGTCGAACTTCATTCCCTCCAGCTTAGAAAACAAGTCGCTTTTGAGAAAAACGCATTTTTGCGAAACGCCGTTCAATTCCGCGTTTCTTTGCGAGCATTCGACAGCCGCGAGGTTGACATCCACGCCCGTTACGCCTCTCACAATTCTTTTTTTCGCCGCTACAATGGACTGTATCCCAGACCCGCATCCCACGTCAAGCACTTTTCCGAACGCCAAATTCTTCACGGCCTTTGCCAAAAGGTAGGAATCGTCGTCGGGGGGGTAGACTGAAGGGAAATCGGCAGAATGAAAGCCCGCGAGATCAATTGCACCCACTCATCCCGCCTCCGGCTTGAAACCTGCCGGGCACAAGCCCGCGATGAAAGTTGCACCCACTCATCCCGCCTCCGGCTTGAGGTGTGCGGAGAGTTTCCTGAGTTCAAGGGGGTTGAAATGAGCCTCGTGGCGAAAGTCAAGCCTGCGCGAGTAGTAGGCGTGATGGCCGTGCTGCGTGCGAAGGTATTGCAAGGCGGCCTCAACGTCGCCTGGCTTCACCGTTCGGAGGAAGCGCTGGGAGAGCTCAGCCAGTTTCTTCCGTTCCTGCGCCAAAAGCTTTTCCGTCGGCTCGGTAAACCCGTGGGAAACCACCCTAACGCCGCACCTGCCCTCAAACATGTGGCCGAAAAGCACCTGCATGCGGCGGACGTGATGGGGGGACGTGACGACGACGACAACCTTCGGCTTCGCCTCGGGGGGGACGAGGTCGTAGAGGTGTGCGGCCGTGATGGGCGCGCCCATGGAATCGTTGGGAATGGAATCCTCGAAAATGCTTTCGGAGGAAATCTTGAAATGCGCCACTGCCGCCTTACGCAGGGCCGCGGCTTCGGTAACGTCGGAGCGGTACCTGCCCGTGGGGTTTCCCGACACTATCAAGTAAGGAACTTCGGCCTCGCCGCGGTACGGTTCCCCCGACTCGAGCGCCCGCCCGTCGGCAACCGACTTGAAAATTACGGCCGCCCGCTCCAGACGGTAGCGCGCCGCGTCCCCCAGCCCGCCGTCCTCCCTGATTTTCCCGCCCGGAACGTAAATCCACACTGGCCGCGGGGCCCTTGCCTGCAGTTCAGGGTGGCGTGAAGGCATATTGCACGAACCAAATCCCGGTAAATGAATTTAACCCCGGTTGTTCTACCGCCCCCTCTTTCTCCAGTTGCCCTTCTTGCCGCCGCGGTCTTCCCACTTTGGCCTGCCGCGGGCGCTGCCGTGGGGTGCGGCGTCGTGAAACGCGGCATCGCGGCCGGAGCTTGGGCGCAGGGACGCCTGGTGCAGGGGGAGAACTACCGTTTCCTCTCCCCACTTGTACAGCTCGTACTCCGCCTGTCCGGTCTCGAAGTCCTTCACTTCAATGACGGGGCGGGCAAGGTCGGCCTCGCGCATGCCCGAAGGCACGCGGACGGTGAACGAGAGGGAATAGACTTTCTTCACCACCCCGCGCTGGATGAACACGACAGTGTCCACCACCTGCGGAATCACGCCAAGGTCGATTTTTCCTATGAAGCGCTGGATTGCGTCAATCGGCTTGGACGCGTGCACAACGCCGAGCATTCCAATCCCGGCCATGCGCAGGTCGGAAAACACCTCGAAATCAACGGGCTTGCGCACCTCGTCGAAAACCGTGTAGTCCGGCCTGACCAAAAGCAGGATGTCGGCAGTGTTGGTAAAGCTTCCCTCAAGCGGGGCGTATTGCGTGATTTCCCTGTTCACCTGCAGGTCGCGCGGCTGCTCGAGGGTCTTGACAATTGCGCCTTTTGCCTGGTAGTGCTCGGCCAGGGCGGTTGCGAAAGTGCTCTTGCCGCTTCCGGGCGGGCCTGAAATGACGATGCCCTCCGCCTCCTTGTCCAGCCTCTTTTTCAGCGTCTCGCCGAGGTTGTAGTCGGAGAGGGAAAGCTTCACCAGAGGCTTTACTATCGTCGCCTCGGCAGCTTCGGAAAACGGGGGTTTGGTGTAGGTGATGCGGTAGTCGCCCACCTGCAGCACCGTCGCTCCCTTCTTGTCTATTTCGATGAAGCTGTTGGCGTTGCGCTTGGAAAACTCAACCGCCTCGCGCACGAGCGCCTCCACTTCCTTGCGGGAGAGTGGCTTTGTTGCAAGCTCGGTGAGCGCGAAGTCGCCAGGCTTGCCCATTTTCGCCTTTGGCGTGCAGCCTTCCTTGAGATGCACGCTCATGACGTTGCCCGCGTCGAAAAACTTCGAAAGCGAAAGCGACACCTTCTCCACCACGGGCTCGAGGTAAATCACTTCAATCCCCTCGGCTGCGGCGACTTCCCTCTGCACCTTGTCGGTAGTGAGGAGCGTGCCGCCGCTCTTCTTGGCAAGCTCCCTGATTTTCGCGTCGATTTCCCCGTAACGGGCGCGCTCGATTTCAAACGCGTCGGGCCTCTCGCCCGCGAATTCAATCGTAATCTTGCCGTGCTTGCCAAGCTCGCTGAGCCTCTTGAGCTCCTGCAATCCCGCAAAGCCCGTTTCTCGGCCCGAGTTCGCCTGGAACTCAAGCTCCGCAACCGCGGCGTAAGGGACGATGACGCGCACCGAAGCGCCCGACTCGCCCTGCTTCTCCACCAATTCCGTAATGCGGCCGTCGATAAGGACGCCGGTGTCCGGCACTATGATTTTCATGCTGTTATTTTCACCAATTTTTTAGGTTATTTTTTGTTTGATACTTTAGTTCGTAGAGGCATTAAAGCCAATTTCCGTTTACTGGTTAGGCGAACCAATCCTGAAAGGAAATTACGCTTGCGGGGCTTATAACCCCCGTCCCAGCTTGGGAACCGATGGGGAAACGAAGCCCCCCGCTTGCGCTCTAAAGGGAAAAAATCAGAAACCTTATTGGCGGCCGTTGCCCTGAGGGCGAAAAGCCGCGAAAACCAGCTTGAAACTTTCCTGAACTCTAAACTTTCCTGAATGTGCCTAATTACCCGCTCGATTGGCCTTAAGTTGTCTTTACAAAATGATTGTGGCAGCAGGAGTCTAATAAAACCCGCAGTCGCGCCAGCCGCCCCCAAGCACTCCGTCAATCGTCTAATCCCTTTTCGATAATTATTTAAGCTTTGGACCGGAATACATTCCTATGGAACAGCTTAAGGTCAAGATTGCGGGGGAGATTGCGCTTTCGCCCGACGCGGGCGCCTCGATGAAGAAGTGGCGCGAGGTATTCGGAATCAGCCAGACTGAACTGAGCAGGCACCTCAAAATCACGCCCAGCACGATCAGCGACTACGAGGGAAACAGGCGCAAGAGCCCCGGCATCGGAGTGATAAAACGGTTTGTCGACGCGATTGTGGACATCGACGTTGGAAAGGGGGGGGAACTGGTCAAGCGCTTCAACGAGGCCGAGTCGGCAACGCAGTTTTTCGAGGCGGTGAACTTCCCCCGCGCTGTCAACGGCGACGAGCTGATGCGCGCAATCAAGGGCAAGGCCGTCGCGTGCGAAGAGAAGCTCCCCACCGTCTCGCTTTACGGCGCGACCCTCATCGACAGCATCAAGGTAATCCTCGAGTTGCCTTACGAGAGCTTCATGAAAATCTACAGCACCACCACGCAACGCGCCCTGCTTTTCACCAACGTCTCCACCGGCCGCTCGCCCCTCGTGGCAATCCGCGTCTCGCCCATCAAGCCCGCCCTCGTCATCCTCCACGGGCTCAAGGCCGACAAAGTGGACAAGCTGGCAATCAGGATAGCGCAGAGCGAAGGCATCCCCCTCGTCGCCACCACAGCCGAGATGGAGGAAGTGAAGGCCGGGCTCAAAAGCCTCGGCGGGATGGAAGTGGCGAGCGCGTAGGCGGCAAGGCAATTTTCTCAAGGGAGTGAAAAAATGGCAACTGGTGCAACGCGTATCTTCCTTCAAAACAGGCAGGTGCTTTCTGCCTTGCTCTACCTATACCACTACAACCCCGATGTTCCCATGGCGGAACTTTCCGAAGGGACAGGCGTGGAGGCCGAAGAGCTTTCGCAAGTCCTCAACCTTTCGATAAAATTCAACCTTGCCGAAATCCGGCCGAGCGGCGAAGTCAGTCTTATAGCAAATCGCATTAATTCTGGAACTCTAGAAGTGCGATTTGCAACTAGCGGATTGCTGGCAATGTTCCATTATTTATGCAATCCGCTATTACCTCGAGGGGAGTCTTCATAATAAAGTCAATTCTCGAAGCGGCCGGGCGCCTACTTCACGAAATATAGACTGAACACATCATGAACTCTCCAATCGATTACGACGCTCAAAGCGACAGCCTTTACGTAACCATCAGCGGCAAGCGCGCATACATAACTGCTGAAATCAGCCCGCGCATCGGCGTGGACCTCACCCAAGACGGCCAAGTGGTTGGAGTGGGAATACTGGACGCAAGCACTATCATATCCGACCTTTTTGGCCGCAAGGTTTCCAAGATAAACATCAAGCACCTCCTTTGCAGCATAAAGCAGGACGATGCGGTTTATCTCAACTTTGAATTGGAAAACCAGCGTGCATCCCTGGCGCTTCCAAAGGCATACCAAAGCCCCGTGCTGAATCTTTAGGAAGTCTTCCTACTTCCTTGTAAAACTTGAGCGTCTTTCCGCCAATCGAAAAGCCCAGTGCTGAATCTTTAGGAAGTCTTCCTACAGCCTCACGCAGATGTTCGTGCGGTAGATTCTCTTCCCGTCGCGCACTCCCGCGAGTTTGTTCGACTGGGTGAAGGGCTTTTCCAAATCGGCAATTGCCTTTATCGCCAGGCGCCTGTCGCCGACGGTGAGGTCGATTCCCTCCTTCTTCTCGTCCATTGCCGAGACGAAAGAGTCCTTCTCCAGTTTTTCAACGAGTTTTTTCGCCATCTTCCTCAGCCGCTCGCGGTCCTTCCCGCGCAGCTGGATGACCGCCTCGAAATAGCCGCCGCTTCTCTTGCGGCAGTTGTCGCAGAGGTTGCGGTCAAGGGGGATGTGCAGGGTTGCGTCCTTGGAGACCTGCGCGCCCTCGATTTCAAACCCCATGCGAATGCGGGCGAGAAGCGCGTTTCTCGCCGGGGTGAAGGCGCAGGCGAAACTTGAGTGCGGAAAGTTGAACTTGGCCTTGCGCTCGACGAGTTCCGCAAGCTTCCTTTCGGAAAACGCCCCCCACTTCTTGTCCAGAAACGCATTGCCGCACCGCGCGCACCGCCTGAGGACGATTTCCTTGGGCAGTGAGAAGAACTCGCGGCGGGAGGAGAAGCAGTTGATGCAGAAGGAGCCGGCGAACTGCACCGAGCCGCTTTCAAGCCGGCCGCAGGAAGGGCAGAGTTTGGGCATTTTTCACTTCAACGCATCAATTGAATCAACTTATAACATTTTGTGCGGTAAACCCCTAAAAAGGGAGGCGGTGAGAGCACCATGGCCATTGCCATCGAGGAGTACGAACAGTCCGCACAGGCAAACGGCGAAATCCGCTTCATCACCCTCGAGCTGATGAAACTCGCCTCGGAGCAGAACAGGCCTTACGAGCAGGTGCTCAAAGAATTCGTCGCCAACGCCAGCCACACCAAACGCGCCTTCCTCGAAGGGACGCAGAAGGGAAAGTAGATTTTCAAGCTTTTTCCTCCGTCTCTTGCATAACCCGTCTTCCATCGTCGCCCCAATTACCTGCAACGCATTCCTCTTCCCTTCCCATAATCCCCTCACCCGTTGCCGCCCCCCGTTCCCGCAACGCTTATTAGTATGAATTGTATGAAAAGTATGTCATGGCTGAATCGAGGGAGTTTTACGGCCCCGTGGTGGTGGGCGAGCGCGGGCAGATTGTCATTCCAAAGGAGGCGCGGGAGCACTTCGCAATCAAGCCCGGGGACAAGCTCATCATGCTGGGAAAGCCGGGCGGCGGGCTGGTGCTGCTCAAGGCCGAGGCGATGAGGGAATTCGCAAGGAAAATACTGGAAAAGGTATAAGCCGGCAATCGCCCGAAACTCCCCCAAGCCCCCCTCCCCCATTCAACTGACCAACCATCAATCGAAGGGACTTCTTATGGCCGAATTCGCTATCGAAACCATTGCTCTCAAGAAGAAATTCGGCTCCTTCACCGCGGTCAACGCACTCAACCTCAAGATAAGGAAGGGCGAGCTCTTCGGCTTTCTCGGGCCCAACGGCGCGGGGAAGACCACGACGATGAGGATGCTCACCACGCTCACCCCTCCCACGGAAGGCAAGGCTTCGGTGGCTGGTTTTGACATCGAGGGGGAATCGGAGCACGTCAGAAGCAGGAAGGCGTCGAGCTTCGCTTTAGACGTGGTGGTCAAGCCGAAGGCGGAGTTTGCCGCAATCGAGCCGCAAGACGCCCTGCGCATAGGCGAGACGAATTACATCCCCATCACGCTGAAGAACACCGGCTCGCAGGAGGCGCGCAAGCTCAAGATAAGCGTGATTCCCGTCTATCCCTTCAGCACCGACGGCACCGTGCGTTATGTCGAGACGCTTTCCCCCGGCGCTTCGGCGACGCTATACTACCGGATTCCCGTTGACAAGGAGGCGAGTGAAGGGAACGAAATCGTCACCGTGTCGGTGAACTTCGAGGACCCCAACGGCAAGAAGTTTTCCGACACCGCCGACCTCTCGCTAAGCGTGAAGCCGCAGACTATTTCAGAAACCCTCGCGGGCTACTGGTGGGCGGGAGCGATCGCCTTAACCGCGGCGTTCCTCATCGCAAGAAGGAAAATGGCGGGGAGGAAGTAGAAGCTTCAATCTCCAAGTAAAGGTCAGAATGCAAGGCGGGCGCATTTGGCCCACTCGGAACCTTTTATTCCCCGCCTGCACTTATTCCTCTCATGTCTTCTTCGCAAATCGTGCGGCTGGATTCAAAGGGAAGGACTGTCATCCCTTCGGGATTTAGGAATTTCCTGCGCCTGAAGCCGGATTCGGAAGTGCTAGTCACGCTTGATTCGGAAGGTGGAAGGCTGACGATTACCCCTGCGGGCGAAAAAAAGCTCGTACGGCTCGTCATAGGAATTTCAGACGCGCCAGGCAGCCTTGCCAACGCCGCGAAAGTCCTTGCCGACTCGGGCGTCGACCTTGTTTCAAGCGAATCGCGCTCAGTCGCAAGGGGAAAAAGTGCCGAATGGCGAGTCACCTGCAGTGCGGACTCAGTCAAAGACCTTAATTCGCTGAAGAAAAAGCTAGTTGCAGCAGGAATCACTTCGTTCAGCACAAAAAAACTTTAGTGGGAAAAAAGTGGGAAGCCTTAAATAGTAGTTCTAGCCCTAGTAATATAAGGTAAAGTGGATGGCAAGGAGTTTACTTCACCGTAGTTAGTCTTTTTCTATCTAGCCTTGGTTTTGCCTCTTCTTCATCGGTTCTTCCCGTTTTCGTTAATCAATCTAGCCTTGGCCGTGGTAGTGTATTGGTTGCATTCAGGCCTGTGGAGCCTGCAGGCCGGGTTCGAGCCCCGGCCACGGCCTTCAACAACATTGGGTGAGAATTATGGAAAGGGATTTACTTCACCATCGCAATTCCAAGCAAAGGAGTGCTTGCTAGGCAAGCGCAGGAACTCGCCAAAGACCTGGGGTTTGCAAACGGAGTTGAAGGCCGCGAATACTTCATTTCCTCAAACGGCGGAAAATACCGATTTCTGCTTGCGCGGGCAAAAGACATTCCACTCTACGTGGCGCAGGGCGTGGCTGACATCGGCATCACGGGCGGCGACCTGGTGGCTGAAACTGGAGCGAACGTGAGACAACTCACTGCTCTTCCTTTCGGAGAATGCAGGCTCGTTTACGCAGTGAAAAAAGAGTCGGACGGGAGCAAGCCAAGCCGAGTGGCCACGGCCTTCCCTAATCTCACGCGGAGCTACCTCTCCTCCAGAGCAATTGACGCTACGGTGGTGTGCCTTGGCGGGGCTATTGAAGCCAGCATTGCTGCCGGAATTGCCGATGCGATTGTTGACCTTTCAAGCACCGGCAGGACTCTTGAGGCCAACGGCTTGATTGAGGTGGGGGAAGTCATGCGCTCAAGCGCGGTGGTAATTGCAAACGAAAATTCGATGAAAAACAACGGCGAGGAAGTGGAACAAGCCCTTGTGGCGTTAAAGGGAAGCATCGTCATTTTCAAGGGGAAACTTACCGGCCTTGCGACGGAAGAGAAAAAGAGGCTGATTTATCGGGGGAGAAAAAACTCTGCTGAAGCTCGTGAAGTCGCAAGGGCCGTGTTCGATTGGGTGTTGAAGGAAAGGGACGAAGCGCTGAGCTACTACGCCCAGGAGTTTGACGGCGTGAAACTCTCACCAAGGCAATTCGCAGTAACGGCCGAAGAAATCAAGGAAGCGTATTCCCTGGTGGGAGAGGAAGTGATTGATGCGCTTAAGACCTGCGCCGAAAACATCGCAAGATTCTCAAGGAAGGAACTGCCGCAAAGGTTTGAAATCAAGGTCGAGGGAGGTTCGCTTGGCAAGCGGATTGTTCCGTTGGATTCTGTGGGCGTGTACGCCCCGGGGGGGTTGGCGGCATATCCCTCGTCTGTCCTCATGGGCGTGATTCCGGCAAAAATTGCGGGAGTGGAAAAAATCATCCTGTGCACCCCTTGCAACAAGGAACGCAAATGCAACCCTGCGGTGCTCGTGGCAGCAGACATTGCCGGCGCAACGGAAATAATCAAGCTTGGAGGCGCGCAGGCGATTGCGGCCATGGCAATCGGCACGAGGGAGGTTTGCAAGGCCATGAAAATAGTGGGGCCTGGCAACGCATTCGTCGCTAACGCCAAGTTGGAGGCGGTTTCACGCGGGCTTGCATCAATAGACTCTCCTGCAGGGCCAAGCGAACTGCTCATCATCGCCGACTTAAGTGCAAAAGCGTCTTTTGTCGCGGCGGAGATGCTCGCCCAGGCGGAACACGGGCCCGACGCTGCGGTTGTCACCCTCGTTACATCCGAAGGATTGATTGCCGAGATAGAAAATGAACTGGTCAAGCAGGCGGCCCTCATGCCGAGAAGGGAAATTATCAGGAAGTCCATTGCCGCCAACGGGGCACTGCTGGCCGTGGAAGACATCAATGAGGCAATTGATTTTGCAAACGAGTATGGCCCGGAACACTTGAGCCTGATGGTGCAAAGCCCGTTTTCATGGATGGAAAAGGTGCGGAATGCAGGCGCAATTTTTGCAGGCAACTATTCGTGCGTTGCAGCAGGCGACTACGCTGCAGGAACCAATCACGTGCTGCCTACAGGGGGAACTGCCAAGTTCTACTCGGGGCTCTCTGCGGGGGATTTCGTGAGGCAGGTCAACTACGTAAAGCTCGAAAAGAATGGGCTTGCAGCAATTTCAAAAGCCATCGTTACTGTCGCCCAAGCGGAGGGCTTGCAGGCCCACGCGGCGTCAGTTACCAAGAGGTTTGAGGAAAATGAATGAGAATAAAGTCAGAAAGGAAGTGAAGGGCCTTTCGCCATACGTTTGCGCCAGGGACCTCTACAAGCAGGCGGACGTTTTGCTTGACGCTAATGAAAACCCGTTTGGCAGCCCCATTTCGCTAATGGGAATTTCCCTAAACCGCTACCCCGACCCAGAATCGACTGAATTGCGCAAGGAATTGTCCAATTACGCCAATGTTGGCTTCAAAAAGATAATTGTGGGAAACGGTTCGGACGAAATAATTTCTCTTGCGATGGGAACTTTTGCCCAAAAGGGCGACAATGTCATCACCCTCCAGCCTGGTTACTCGATGTACGATGTGTGCGCGCAAATTGCGGGAGTGGAAGCGAGGCAGGTCAACCTTTCCCAAAACTTCGGGTTGGACATTCCTGCGATTCTGGAGGCTTTTGATGAGCGCACAAAACTAGTCATGTTCCCAAGCCCTAATTCAGTCACGGGCACTCCAATTCCGGAAGTTCAGGTAAGAAAACTTCTTTCTGGGCTAGACTGCATGGTGTTCCTGGATGAAGCGTATTTCGAGTTTTACGGAAAAACCTGCGTCCCGCTAGTCGATGAATTCCAAAACCTGATAGTTTCCCGGACGCTATCCAAAGCCTGGGGCCTTGCGGGCCTTCGGGTGGGCTACGCCATTTCAAATGAAGAGAATATTCAAGGCATGCGCCGGATCAAGCCGCCCTATAATCTAAATTGCATTAGCCAATCCATTGCCGCGGAGGCGGTACGGAAAAACAGGGAATTCGTGAAGGAAAGCGTCAGAATGGTAAAAGGAGAAAGGGAGAGGCTCTCGGAAAACCTGAAGAAACTGGGCTTGTTTGCATTCCCAAGCGCGGCCAACTTCGTTCTCGTTAGGTTCTCAAACGGAACCGATTCAAAGGAAGTTCAGCAGAAGCTCGCCCAAAAAAGCATCATCGTGAGGGACAGGTCTTCCCTGCCAATGGTTGCAAACTGCATCCGAATTACAGTTGGCACGCCGGGCGAAAACGACTTGGTCGTGGAAGAACTTGAAAAAATAATGGGGAAAAAAGAACCGGGGATGACCGCGGAAAAACCCCTTGAAGGCTTGCTCGTGGCTTCAGACTTGGATGGTACAGTTACGCCCGATGATTCGATTTTCAAGCTATTCGAGAAATACGGCCTTGCGCAAGAAGCGAAAGTTCTTGATGCTAAGGAGCGAAGCTCGGACGTCAAGCTGCTGCTTGACCGGATTGTTAAAGGGGAGGGGATTTCGACTGCGGACTTGGCCGGAGTTGCCGATGAATGCAGCTTGTTTGAAGGAGCACCTGGATTCTACTCCAGGTTAGAAGGCCTTGGAGCGCGGATTTGCCTGCTGACAACGACTTACGAACCGATTGCAGCAAGGATGGCTTTCAGGTTGGGAATCAAAAAGCCAGAGATTATTGCAACGAAGGTAAAAGTCGAAAACAGGCAAGTGACTGGTTTTAGGGGGCCTTTGATGGAAGGGGAGGAAAAGAAGAAAGCCCTCACCGAATTGGCCGCATCTTCAGGAATGCCTTTGTCAAGGGCAGTCGGCTTGGGAGATTCGGAGGGTGACGCCCCGTTCATGGACGCGATTGCTGCTACAGGCGGGGAGTGTTTCTGGATTTCCAAACCAGATTTTCCGGTGATTGAAAGGAAAATATTGCAGAAATTCAGGAGGTAATGCCAAATGCGCAGTTCTAGGACAGAAAGAAAAACTCAAGAGACGGCCGTATCCGCAGGATTGGAGTTGGATGGGACGGGTGATTTTGAAACTGACACGGGCGTGCCGTTTTTCGACCACATGCTTAGCCAATTTGCCAAGCAGGGCCTATTCGACTTGAAGTTAAAAGCGAAAGGGGATTTGAAGGTCGATGCGCACCACACGGTGGAGGATGTCGGAATCGTGCTGGGAGAGGCGTTCAGGCAGGCATTGGGCGACAAGCTTGGCGTGGAGAGGTACGGGTTTTCCAATTGCCCGATGGATGAGTCGCTTGCTTCGGTGACTGTTGACATAAGCGGCAGAAGCTGCTGCGTGTTCAGCGCCAGCTTTGCGCGCCAAGAGATTGGGGGAATGCCCACAGAAAACGTGCGGGATTTTTTTGAAGCTTTTACGAGATCTTGTCCCTGTGCTGTGAACATCCAGATAATTTGCGGTGAGAACGACCACCACAAGATCGAAGCGGTATTCAAGGCGTTCGGCAGGGCGATGAGGGATGCTTGCGCCATCAACCCGCGCGTCGAAGGAAAAATACAATCAACGAAGGGAATACTGTGAAAATCGGAATTCTTGACTACGGAATGGGCAACCTCGGCAGCGTGAGCTACGCCCTTAAGAGGATGGGAAAGGCGAGCTCAATCATCCACGGCCCCAAGGCGGTTGAAGAATATGACGGTTTGATCATTCCCGGCGTGGGCTCTTTCGGCCCGGCAATGGAAAGGTTGGAGACATTTCGTGATGGCATTATAGGGTTTGCCCAAAGCGGGAAGCCGATGTTAGGAATCTGCCTTGGAATGCAGGTGCTTTTCGAGCAAGGGACGGAAAGAGGAACCCATGAAGGGTTGAGCCTGATTGGAGGAAAGGTGGAAATGCTTAAAGGAACACCCAAATTGCCCCATGTCGGATGGAATACAATTGAACTGGAAGGTAAATCCCGACTTATGGAGAGGATACCGAACCGGTCATACGCGTACTTCGCGCATTCCTACGCATGCGAACCCGATTTTAAGGGTTCGATTATCGCCACGACAGGTTACGGTAACACGTTCGTTTCGGCAGTGGAGCAAGGGAACGTATTAGGCGTGCAGTTTCACCCCGAAAAGAGCGGAGCAATTGGAGAATTGATACTGAAGAATTTCATGGAGTTGGCAAAAGAATGCAAGTGATTCCGGCAATTGACCTGATGGGCGGAAAAGTCGTGAGGCTTAGGCAAGGAAACCGCCAAAGCGCTACGGTGTACTCTAGGGAGCCTTATTCGGTTGCGGAAAACTTCGTTGAGCAAGGCGCTGGCTGGCTGCACGTGGTTGACTTGGACGCGGCTTTCGGCACCGGAAACAACCTTGACGCAATAAGGGAAATTGCGTCGCTAAAAGCAAGCGTGCAGGTCGGGGGAGGAATGAGGAACGTGGGGCAGACGCGGGAAATGCTTTGTGCCGGGGCAAAACGCATAATCATCGGCAGCGCCGCAACGGCAAACGGAAAGCTTGAAAAACTTGCTTCTGACTTGGGTGAAAAAATGTGGGTTGCAGCCGACGTGAGGGATGGAAGAATCTCAATCAACGGTTGGAAGAACGATTCGGGCATTCCGGCTGATGCATTTCTTAACAGGGCGTTAAAAGCGGGAGCTGGCGGGGCGGTAGTCACCGACATTTCAAGGGACGGCATGGTAAAGGGGATTTCCAAAAGCTTTTTTGCATCAGTAAAGAGCAAATTCCCAAATCTCAAACTCATCGCTTCCGGCGGGGTAAGCAGTCTTGACGATATCAAAGCGCTTGGGCAAATCGGGTATGACGGGGCAATAGTAGGGAAGGCAATTTACGAAGGAAAAATTGATTTGAAAAATGCTGTTGGGGTGGGGGGGAATGCTTGCTAAACGGATAATCCCGTGTCTTGACGTGTTGGGCGGCAAGGTGGTCAAAGGCGAGAATTTCATTGGCCTCAAGGACGCTGGCGGCATAGCGGGCCTTGCGGCAAAATACTCTGGCGAAGGCGCTGACGAACTGGTGTTTCTTGACATTGCGGCAAGCGGGGAGCGCAGGCTTGCAAAAGGGGGCTGGATCAAAAAAGCGGCGTCTGCGCTAAACATACCGTTTACGGTTGGAGGAGGCATATCTGGCATCGGACAAATTCGGGAAATTCTGCGCATGGGCGCGGACAAAATTTCCCTCAACACTGCGGCGATAAACAACCCATCTCTGGTTAGGGACGCTTCGGAAAAATTTGGAGCCCAGTGCGTGGTGGTTGCAATCGACGCGAGGAATGAGAATGGAGCATGGCGGGTTTATTCATATGGGGGTAAGGTTTCTACCGGGTTGGATGCCCTGGCTTGGGCAAAACAATGCGAAAAGCTTGGCGCGGGAGAAATTCTTCTCACCAGCATTGATCGCGACGGGACGGGAAAAGGGTTTGACTGCGAACTCACCGGCCAAGTCGCCGGGATTGTTGGAATTCCCGTTATAGCTTCGGGAGGTGCGGGGAGCCCTCGGGATTTTTTGGACGTATTCACAAAGGGAAAGGCCGATGCGGCACTGGCAGCAGGCATTTTTCACTATGGAAGCATCCGAATAGGCGAAGTGAAGGGATACCTTTGCGATAATGGAGTTGGAGTGAGGCTGGAAAAATGAATGAAAAACTGATTCCACTAATCGTGCAAGACGCTGACTCAAAGCAAGTGCTCTCGCTGTTCTACTGCAATGAAGAGAGCATGGAGAAAATGCGCAGGACGGGATTAGTATGGCGTTATAGCAGGAGCAGGCAGATGCAAATGATGAAGGGCGCCACTTCTGGCAATGCACAGAAGATAGTTTCCCTGTCTTTAGATTGCGACCGGGATGCTTTGCTTGCAATAGTAAAGCAGGAAGGGAAAGGCGCTTGCCACACGGGCGAGTGGTCTTGTTTTGGAAACGTCAAGGGCAGAAGCTGGGGGGCATTGGACGAGCTTTGTGAAGTGATTGCAAGCCGTAAGGCAAATCCGCCTAAAAACTCCTACGTGGCAGGCATAACCGGCAATCCCCAAGCCGTTGCTGGCAAGCTGGAGGAAGAAGCGGAAGAACTTGCAGAGGCAATGCTTGAGAAAAACGACTCGGAAGTAGTGTGGGAAGCGGCCGACCTGCTGTTCTTCACGCTAGTGGCATTGGAGAGTAGAAATGTCCCCATTGAGGCTGTGCTGCAGGAGCTAAAGCGAAGAAGAAATGACTGAACGCGCAGCCGACAACACGACGGCCATCGAAACGATTGCCCTCTTCCCACCCCCCATTTTTAAGCACGGCCGGGCTATATTCTTTCGGTGCAATTACCTATTTGGAAATCGACCGGATGGTGAGCGCAAGGCGCAGGTGGCTGCGTCCAGCGCCGGGCTACAAGTCCCTCGTGCTCTACCTCTTCGCATTCTCGTTCCTCGCGGGCGTGGCGATGCAGCTGCCGCGCTCGGAATTCTCCCAAGCGCTGCTTTACGGCGGGACGGAAGGCATTGCGCTGCTTGCCCTTCCGGCGATTCTCGCAGGCGTGGCTGTCGCGTCGCTCGTGGCGGGGAGGGAATTCAAGGCACGGCTCAAGCACTTCCTCCTCACCGCGCTTGCATGCGTTTTGGTGGTGTCGCTTGCGTACGTGGGCATTGCCGCGTTAGGCAAGGGATACTCCCCGACGGCGCAAATCCTCATCCTCCTCATCGCCAACGCCCTCTGCCTCCTGGTGTGGTTCGTCTCGCTCACGCTTTTTTCCGGAAGGTCCAGGCCCGCGGCGCTTTCGCTTTCCTTCGTGCATCCGGTGGCGAACCTTGCGTTCATGGTTCTCTTCCGCAGGCTTTCCCTCATCGAAACGACCGTCCCCCAGACGGGTTTCTGGATTCTCATCCCCAAATTCCTCATCGCGTCCCTCATCCTTCTCGTCGCCCTGTGGGTAATTTCCTTCCTCATCAACGCGCCCGCGAAAAGGAACTTCGGCGTTTCGGCAGTGCAGGCGGCAGGCCTCTTTGCCGGACAGTGGCTTTACGGCAGCAAGAAGGTTGAGGCGGTGCTTGACGACCTTGGCGAGGAAGTGACCACTACAATAGGCGCGATGGCGTTCCGAAGGAAGGTCGGCAACACGCTCAAGGCGGTTTTCCTCGCGCCCAACGTGCATTTCGGCCCGTTCGGAAACGTCGGGGGAAGCGAATTCCCGGCAATCGTCTCGAAGGAAGTGGGGCAGAAACTCGGCTGCGATGCGCTGATGTTCCACGGCACGGTCTACCACGACTTCAACCCCGTCTCGTCGTCAAGCGCGTCCGAACTGGGCAAGGCGTTCATCCAGTGCGTCAATGAAGGAAAGAAGAAATTCTCAACCACCGCGTCGTTTGCGCACCAACACTCCGGCGACGCCGACGCCCACGCAATCGTTTCGGGAAACGACGCGTTCATCTCCCTCTCGCCCGCGCCCTACCCCAGCGGCGACATCGACTACGCCAGCGGCATTGCCCTTACCCTCGCGGCGCAGAAGAAGTTCGAAACCGCGGTTGTTTTCGACAGGCACAACGCAAACGGCCCCGTTCCCCGCTGGGAGGCGGGAAGCGGCAGGTTTTACGAATTTTTGGATGCGGTGCAGGACCTGCAGCCGGAAAAACCCGGAAAATTGAGGGTGGGAATTGCGTCGGACCCGCTTTGGCAATTCTCAACAAAACAGGGGCTGGGAAGGCACGGGCTGAAGGTTGCGGTGCTTGAGACAAGTTCCAAAAATAAATCATCCAAACCCCAGCGCGCGTGCATCGCGGTTTTCGACGCGAACAACACGCTCCCCGAATTCCGCAAGGCGTGCCTTGAGAGGCTCAGGAAATTCCATTTTGCCTTCTGCGACATTTTCACCACCGACACCCACTGCGTGAACGAGCTGGGGAGCGTGAACAACGCCCTTGGCGCCAACGTAAATTGGGAGCCCCTGCTCGAGGCGCTGGAGCGCTGCGCGCGGGAAGCGGTTGGCGATTTGGAGGAATGCGATTCCAAAATCTGCTCAAGAAAATTCTCGCTCAGGGTCCTGGGCGCGGGGAGGGCGAGCGAGGTGGTGAGCACTATTAACGCAATCATCGCGGTGACGCGCATTGCCGCGCCGTTAATCCTGATTGCCGCTGTTGCGCTGGCGTTCCTGGTGCTGCTGGCGACGTGAAATGAAGAAAGTTGAAACAACATGCCAAATCTGCAAGAATGGAACATTAACAAGCAAAAATATCGAGGTTGAAAAATCTGGAAATCCAATTGGTAGATTCACAGCCGATGTGTGCTCCGAGTGTGGCGGGCAGATTTTCAACTCAACTGAATCGGCGCGGCTGGAAGCTTCAATAAAAAAGAGCGGATTTTGGAGGCAAAAAAAATGAAAATCGCCTTTTTCACCGACACTTACCTGCCCAACGTCGACGGGGTGGTGCGCGCGATTGTGAACTACCGCGGCGAACTGCAGCGCCGGGGGCACGATGTTTTCGTCTACACTTCAGGAACGGGGGACGAGTCGAGGAACAACACGGAGAAGAGCGTGGTTTTCTTCCGTTCGGTGAAATTCCCGCCGTACCCGCAGTACAAGGTTGCTCTCTTTCCCTACGTGAGCGCAATCCTAAGCGCGCGCAAGCAGAAGATTGACCTCGTGCATTCCCACGGCGTTGCGAGCATGGGTTTTGCCGCGGTGCGCACCGCCAAGACGCTCAACCTTCCCCTCGTGGGCACGTTCCACACGCTCCTGCCCAAAGGGATGGAGACGGTGACGAAAAACAAGTGGGGCCAGCGCACGGGCGAGAAGCTACTGTGGAAGGCAATCCAGTATTTCTACCAGCCTTTTGACGTGGTGACCGCGCCTTCAAACGTCATTTCGCAGATGCTTATAGAGCATTTGGAGTGCGAGAGGGGGAAGGTGATGGCGGTGCCCAACGGAATTGACTTGCAGCGCTTCAACCAGCGGCTGGATCCCAAATGGGCGCGCAAGCCCCTCGGCCTCAGGAAGGGGGAGAAGCTGGTTCTCGTCGCGGGAAGGATGGGTTTTGAGAAGAACGTTCCCGTGGTGGTCAAGGCGTTTTCGCAGGTGCTCAAGGCCGGGAATGCCAAGCTCGTCATCAGCGGCGAGGGGCCGGCGAAGGCGAGAGTGCTGGAATTCGTGAGGAAAAGCGGGCTGCAGGACAGGGTGGAGATGCTTGGGTTCCTTCCGGAGCAGGAACTGCCGCTCTACTACGCGGCTGCCGATGTTTTCGTCACCGCCTCCACGTTTGAAACCCAGGGCCTTACGGTTCTTGAAAGCATGGCATGCGGCACTCCGGTGGTCGGCGCGAGGGCGATGGCCATCCCCGAAAGCATTGACGACGGGAAAAACGGCTTTCTCTTCGAACCTTCAGACGACGGGGAGTGCGCGGAGAAAATCCTGAAGATTCTCTCGATGAACGACTCGAAGCGCAGGCGAATGAGGGAAGAAGCGCGGGCGAAGGCCGAACAGTTTTCCATCCCCAAGACCACGGACAAGCTACTCAAGGCGTATGAGCGGACGGGGGAATTCCACAAATAGATTACTGCCGCTCGCACCTGATTTTTGAGAGTATCGATTCCCTGCTTTGAAGGCCAGCGAGTACCTGCTGGTTGTTGATAACTAGCGACGGGGAGTCGCTCACGCCGAAAGTCTCTTTCACCAAGCTGATGGGCGCGATGTCAAGGTCGTCCGCGAGGGTGATGACGCGGAGGTTCTTGCACTCGCCGCGGAGCTGGTCGAGCACGTCGCCCTGCACGATGCAGTCGGCGCAGAGGGTTTGCGTCTGGGTGAAAAATAGGGCGGGAGTGATATCGTAGCCGGGGCACGTCTGTGCGGCTTGCGTGAGGTAAAGCCAGATTTCGAAGTTGTTGAGGTAGTATTTCTTCTTGGTTTCATCGTAATTTGCCAAGAGATTATTCTTCTCCTGCTCACGAAGCGTCCTAACTAGGTAATACCCCCTACTCGACTGACGGTTGATATTGTAATCGAGGAACTTGCACAGGCTGGTAGTATTCTTCTGGGCGAACACCTGCGAATAAATCAATAGGAGACGGGTTTCGTCCGTGTCGGCAGCGGTGCTATCCACCCCCTGCTGGAGCCCCCCAAGCTTCGAATCATCATATACCCTGACGAAAACCATGGCAATGCCGAATACCACTAGAGTCACGGCAATGGCGCCCAGATAAAGTTTCTTCTCTACCAATTGAACACACTCCCCTTGGCTTCCATCACAAGAGCGACGAAGTAGAAGAACGAATTAAGAACCGGATAAACTAAAATAATCATCAGTGCGGGCAGAATGTGGCTCCTGTTGAGCCGCACTCCGATTAACCTGATGCTGCGGTAGAAGAAATACCACCAAATAGCCACTGTGGCGACGAAAAACACCGTGATTGAACTCAAGGCGAGGATGCCATCGGTATGAAACACTGGCAACTGTCCAACCCGCGCCCACGCCCAAAAAATCGACAAGTTCTGCAAAGCCAGGTTGAGATAACTGAAAATCGTTATCGCCCATATCACCATGGTCATGAACACGTAGACAGTGGTGGCTGGAAAAGAATAGATGCCGAAGTCGGAGTACTTCGAATTGAGAAACATGTGAAGATACTTGCCAAGGTTGAATATCGCCCCACGGTACCATCTAAGTCTCTGCTTGTAGAGCCTATGGATGGTTGATGGAATCTCAGTGGGAACGAAAGTTTCACAGGAGCATTCTATCCTATACCCGTGCTCCTGCAGGCGCAGGCCTATTTCCATGTCCTCAGTCATGTTCTTCTCGTCAAACCCCCCTACCTTTAGTATGACGTCCCGCCTGTATATGGAAAAAGGACCGGGCGTCACCATGAGGCAGTTTATCTTCGCCATCGTCTTCGCCACGAAACCAAAGGCCGTGTAGTATTCGAGCTCCTGCAACTTCTCGATCAGGTTCCGGGGATGGGCGGCAGTGATGAAGACAGTGACGGCGCCGACATTCGGCTTCGAATTGAAATAGGGGACCAGCTTCTCAAGACAGTCCGTCGGGGGGTATGTATCCGAGTCTATGCAGGCAAGAAGCTCTCCTTTGGCGAGGGAAATCCCGTAATTGAGGGCGGACGCCTTGCCTCCGCGCTTATTCCTCATCATCACCCTGACATTCCCAAACCGGGTGGCAATTTCCCTAGAACCGTCAGTGCTGCAGTCGTCAACGAGTAGATACTCCACTCGACCCGGGTATTTCATCGCCGTCACGTGCTTAAGACACATTGAGAGGGTCTTGGCGCTATTGAAGCTTGGAATAATTACGGAGATTGAAGGCCATTTCTTGGGCCGGACGATGGGTGGCTCTTTAACCATGACCGCTACGAGAAGATAGAATGAGAATGAAAAGAATGAAAATGCAGCAAGAACTATGAGCAGCCAAAAGACCAGCTTGGCATCGCTGAAAAAAGCGTAAAGGACGGCGAAAAAAGCGGCAAGAACCAAGCCTGCCTTCAGAAGTCCGGATAACCGCTGCATGGATAATTCCATTATTTGAAGTTAGAGGCAAAGAGAGTTAAAAACGGTTGCAAGACTGCAGGAAAACAATTCCACCTGCAGGCTCGAAATATAGATTACACATATGAAAGGGATAATGGATTTGAAGGTTAAAAAGAAGGTAAGGATGGCAAAGACCCCGCGCCGATTACGGCAAACACTTAAGTTGCCTGTGAACCGGGAATATCTTTGGGGGATTAGTTGTGACAGGGAAAAATCACTCCGAACTCGATTTTCCTGAAATCAACTTGAAGGAACTTGACGAGAAGATAGAAAGGATTTTGGAAGAGCGAAAGATAATGACCGAATTTTACGCATATTATGAAAAGAACAAGATGGGCAGGAGAACACCAGAGGTATGGAAGGAATTCATAGACGCGCATTACCCCCATTTTTTGAGAAAGAGAACTTGACTTTACCTCGGCGCGTAGTACGCGGTGGTCTTCTGGCCGCGCAGGTACATTATCGTCGCGCGCGTCCAGTCCTGCATCAGCCCCGCCACTCCCAGCTTGTGCACGCGCCTGTCGCTCGTGGGGACTATGGCGTGGTAGAGGAAAAGCACGCGGCCGAGCTTGGAGATGCGCTGGGTGAGGTCCATGTCCTCGGCGCTGTGCGTTTCGGTGTCAAAACCGCCTATTTCGTCAAAAGCGGCCTTGCGGTAGGCAACGCAGCTTCCCGCGATGTTGGGCCTTCCCAATTTCACGGTGAAGAAGACTATCATGTTCAGGCCGTAGAAAAAGATCTTCCGAAGCAGGCCGATGTCCTCCGGCATTATGTGGCACCCCACGCCTACTATGCGCTTGTCGGAAGAGAAGAGGTGCGTCATCTTTTCGTAGAACTCCTGCGTGGGAAATGTGTCGGCATCCACAAACCACACTATGTCCACGCCGCCCGCGGCGGCCGCGCCTTCGTTGCGGCCGCTTCCCACCGTGCGGCCCTTCTCCAGAATCACCTTCGCGCCCAGCTTCTCGGCAATCAGGCGGGTGAAGTCCTTGCTGTGGCCGTCGGCGACGATGATGGGGACTTCGGGGGGGAGGAAAGAGTGCAGGTTGCGTATTGTCCTACCGATTATGGTCTCCTCGTTGTAGGTGGGAATCACCACGGCGACTGAAACGTCGCGCTTGGCCACTGAATTCCTTCTGGGCGGGGAGGGCATTTGACGCTTACACTCCATTGCTTAACCCCAACGCCGAATTTAAAAGCCTCGGTAGAGTTAAACCAATCCGGGTTTTTTCACGATGCCGCTTAAAATCCTCCTGGTCAATGCGCTTTTCCACCCGTTCAAGGGCGGGGTGGAGAACCACATGCTCGAGCTTGGCAAGCGCCTCTGTAAAAGGGGCGTTGAGGTCCACGTGCTTACGGGACGGATTCGCGGCACCAAGCCGTACGAGGTGGTCGGGGGAATCAGGGTGCACCGCGTGGCGTGCGCCGAAATCAGGCTGCCCGGCTACTACCCGCCGCCATTGGTCATCGCCCCAACTGCGCTGAGCGGGTTGCGGGCCCTGGACGCAAGGGAAGATT
Source organism: Microcaldota archaeon (assembly GCA_016194335.1). Classification (GTDB taxonomy): domain Archaea; phylum Micrarchaeota; class Micrarchaeia; order Norongarragalinales; family UBA97; genus JACQBR01. Next base: position 87,740 of record JACQBR010000008.1, on the reverse strand, counting down.
TCGACATCATCCATCTGCAGAACGCGTGGTTTCCGGACTTCAATTCCGCAGGCGTCTACGCCAAGGCAATGGGCAAGCCTTTCGTCTTCACGGTGCACAACGCCAGGCCGCTTGGCATCGCGCCTCACATCACGGTGGTGGGCGGGATTTACGACGCGATAATGAGCAGGCAGGTCCTCAAGCTTGCCGACCGCATCATTTCCGTGAGCGAATGGGCGGCGCACGACGTGGCAAAGCACGGAGTTCCGCTATCGCGCTTTACCATCATCCCCAACGGCATTGACGCGGGGAAAATCCGGCCGGTCGGGACGAATGCCTTCAGGAAAAGGCACGGCATCCGCGACGACGCGCCGCTTCTGGTCTTCATCGGCAGGGTCATCGAACAGAAGGGGCTCAATTACCTCCTGCAGGCAATGCCGGCAATCCTCAAAAGACACCCGTCCGCACGGCTGGCAATAGTCGGCACGGGCAGCGAGAAAGGGATGCTTGAAAAACTTGCCGGCAGGCTGGGCGTTTCGCACGCCGTAATCTTCACGGGCTTCGTGACAGAGGAGGAAAAGCTTGAGGCGCTGCACGCCTGCGACATCTTCGTCCTGCCTTCGCTCTGGGAAGTGCTTCCTGTCGCGATTCTTGAGGCGATGGCTGCGGGCAAGCCTATTGTCTGCACGGACGCGGGAGGCAATCCCGAGCTTGTCAAGACGGGAGTGAACGGGACAATCGTTCCGAAGAGGAAGCCGCAGGCCCTCTCAAGCGCGGTGAACGGGTTGATTGGGGACGGGAACAGGCTCAAGAGAATGGGTATCGAGTCCAGGCGCATTGCCGTTGAAAAGTTCGACTGGAGGATAATTGCCGACCGCACGATGCAGTTCTACGGGCAGTTGCTTGCCGGGAGGAAGAAGCCGGGGCACGACGGCGGGCTCGCCAACCGGTATGCGGTGCAGATCGAGCGCATGACGCAGCAAATGGGAAAGTTGATGCGCGAGGGGGAAAGCGCGCCCCTTCGAAAGAAGGTAAAACTCGCCCTCGAGCGGTACGGCCGGAAGTGGAAGGAAATGGCGGGACAGGGCGATTAGACCCTCTAGAGATATTCAATCGTCCCAGGCGGCTTTTGCGTCACGTCGTAGACAACGCGGTTGACCCCGCGGACTTCGTTCACGATTCTGCTTGACACTCTTTCCAAAAGTTCGTAAGGAAGCTTCACCCAGTCGGCAGTCATGCCGTCAACGCTTTGCACCGCGCGGAGGGAAATAACGTAGGAATAGGTTCGCGCGTCGCCCATCACGCCCACCGCCTTGACCGGAAGGAGGGCGACGAATGCCTGCCACGTCTTGCCGTACCAGCCGCTTGCCTTCAGCTCCTCGATGAAAATGGCGTCCGCCTCGCGAAGGATGCGCAGGCGCTCCTGGTCAATCTCGCCAAGAATGCGGATTGCAAGCCCGGGGCCGGGAAATGGATGGCGCCAGAGAAGCTCTTTGGGCAGACCAAGCGATTCGCCAAGCTTGCGCACCTCGTCCTTGTAAAGGTCTCGCAACGGCTCGATGATCTGGAAGCGCATCTGCGCAGGGAGGGTGAGGTTGTGGTGGCTCTTAATCTTCTGCGCGTGCTTTGACGGCTGGGCGCTCTCAATCCTGTCGGGATAAATCGTGCCCTGGGCGAGGAATTTTATTTTCTCATCCGTCTCCAGTTTTGCAATCTCCCCGTCGAACACCTCGATGAAAGTGTGGCCGATGATGCGGCGCTTCTCCTCGGGGTCGGTAACGCCGGCAAGCTTGGAGAGGAATTGGTGCCTTGCGTCTGCAACAACAAGTTTGGAAAAGCCGTGCTTGCGCAAGTAGGAGCTCACGTCCTCCACCTCGTTCTTGCGCAACAGGCCGGTATTCACGAATATTGCCTGGAGGTTATCCCCAATGGCATTGTGAAGAAGCGTGGCTGCCACGAGGGAATCGACACCGCCGCTGATGCCGATGACGGCCCGTTCATTTCCCAATTTCGCCTTGAGCTCGCCAACAAGCTTTCCCTTCAGGTCGGACATCGTCCAGCTTTTTTCCTCTTTGCAAATTTTGAAGACGAAATTCTCGTAAAGCCTCATCCCCTTGGGAGTGTGAACGACCTCGGGATGGAACTGCACTGCGTAAAGATTGCGCGTCGCGTCAGCCATTGCCGCGATTTTGCACGTCGGGGTGCTTGCGAGCGCCTCAAAGCCGGGCGGAAGTTTTTCAACCGCATCGCCGTGGGAAAACCACACGTCCTCCCTCTCGCCCCAGCCTTCGAACAGGAGGCTCTTCTTCCCATCCGCGTTAAGCTGTAGTGAAGCGCGGCCGAACTGCTTTTCCTCGTGGCCCTTCACTTCCCCGCCCAGGTCCCTGCCCATGAGTTGCTGGCCGTAACACACGCCGAGGACGGGAATGCCCATTCCGTAAATGCGCGGGTCGCATTGGGGCGCATCCTTTTCATAAACGCTTGCGGGCCCGCCGCTGATTACGATGCCCTTGGGTGACATTCTCCCAATGGTTTCAAAATCGGCGTCGCAGGGAAGGATTTCGGCATACGCGCCCAACTCGCGGATGCGGCGGGGGATGAGGTGGGCGAATTGAGAGCCGCAGTTCAAAACGAGGATGGCCATAACCGATTAGGGGAAAAAAGGTTTTTTAATTGGGAAGAATGCGAATTGCGGGCAAAAAAAATCCCAATTGCATCACCCGTCGTTGGGACGAGTGCTATTATAGCGGAACGCATTAATTTCTGAACTTTTACTTGCCGCCGACCGGATGCACTGCGTAGGTGTAAACTCGCCAGCCACGTTGAAGAAAGTTCAATTATTTTTGCGTTTAGCTATATATCAAGCAGGCGCCAGGCCTTTAGACCTCAACCGCGTCGCCAGTCGTGGGCGTGACCGCGTCGAACCCCTGCAGTTCAAGCCCCTCCTTCAATGCAGTGCAGCTTTCGGGGTCGCCGTGCACGCATATGACCTTTGAGGGATTGGCCTTCCTCACGAAATCATAAAGCTCCTTCCTTCCGGCGTGGGCCGAGAAGTCCCACCGCGTCACCGGCAGGTTGACTGAAAGGGGCCGGCCATTGTCCTTCACCATCCCTTTTTCAACAAGCGAACGGCCATTCGTGCCGGCGGCCTGGTATCCCGTAAGCAAGACCGCACCCCTTTCCGCCTTGCTCATTTCGCGCAGGTATGTGAGGGCCGGCCCGCCGTCAAGCATCCCCGCGGTGGTGAGGATGACGCTTCCCTTGCCGGCGGCAATCTTCTTGCGCCCCGAGCCTGAAAGCACGCTCTTGCTTGAGTCAAGCGCGGCGGAAAGCGCTCCGTAATCCCGCACGTAGGAGGGGAAGTCGCAAATCACGCGGCTGGCCTCCACGCCCATGCCATCGAGGTAAATGCGCGCCTTGATGCCCCCGGCCCTCAGGACCTGCACCATCTCCTGCATCCGCCCAACCGCAAAAGTGGGAATCAGGGCGTTGCCATCGTCGAGAACCTCGTCAACATTTTCGCAAAAATCCTTCTCAAGCTGCCTGCGGGGCGGGTGGTCGCGAAGTGCGTAAGTGCTTTCGATAATCAGTGCGTTGGCGTCAATCCCTTCCGCCGGAACAACAGCGCCCTCGTGAAGCCGCGAGTCGGAAGTGTTGAAGTCGCCGGTGTAGAGGACCGACTTGCCCCCGCTCTCCAAAAGCACCTGCGCACTTCCGGGAATGTGGCCGGCGTCGATGAAAGTGAAGGCCGTGCCCTCGAAAAATTCGTACCTCTCGCCGTAAGGCATCAGGACGCATTTCTTGATGGAAATCTTTATTTCCTTCTCCGAAAGGTAGGGCGACTCGCCCCGGCTTTTGGCAACCTTTATCGAATCGTGCCAGAGAAGCTCGCTTAAGGGCAGGGTGGGAAAAGTGCAGTACCACGGGAACGAGCGCTTGGCAAAATGCGCTGGAAGGTAGCCGGCGTGGTCGAGGTGGGCGTGGGTGACTATCGCGGCGTCAATCTCGCCAATGGGATGGAGGGGAAGGCGGTCTTCCTTCTGGTTTGAGGAACCCGCGTCAAGCAGCACGCGAAGCCCGCTTTTGCAGGCAACCTCGAACGAACTGCGGCCCACCTGCATTCCCGCGCCAAGAAAATCAATCTTCAAAAAAACCGGCACTCCCGACTTCCCAGAAAATACCACAGAAATACTGAACGGACTTTTTAATAACCCGCGCTGCCTAGATGCTCTTTGTAAATCGGAGGGGCATCGAGTGGCTAGGCGCATTCTTTCTTACCTGGAGGCGGAGAGGCTCCTTTCCAAAAGCGGGTTTCCGCTGGTAAAGTCAGTCCGCTCCAGCGACCCGGGCGAAGTGGCTAGAAAATCCGGAAAACTCGGCTTTCCCCTCGTTGTCAAGGCAATCGCGCCCAATTTCACCCACAAGACGGAAGCGGGGCTTGTCGTGACCAGCGTGCACGGCACTTACGAGCTTGCCCAAACGCTTGCGGAGCTGGGAGCAAGGGCGAAAAAAATCAGGGCCGGAAAGGTGGAGTTCGTGGTGCAGAAGCAACTCTCGGGAGCCGAGGTGATCATCGGCGCGAATCGGGACGCGTCGTTCGGCCCCACCGTGCTTTTCGGCCTTGGCGGGATTTACGCGGAGCTGCTCAACGAAGTGAGCGTGAGGCTCGCGCCACTCACTGTCGAAGATGCCAACGGGATGATTGAGGAGACCAAGGCCAAAAGGCTGCTTGGGAAGTTCAGGAACTTCTCGCTGGACGAAAAGGAAACGGCCAAGCTCATAATCAAGACGGGCAGCCTCATTGCCAAGAACAAAAGCATCCAAGAGATTGACTTCAACCCGGTCTTCACCGACGGGTTGGGCTGCACGATTGTGGATGAGAGGATTGTGGTTGAATAAACCTGCAACTGGAAACCGTCAACATGAAGCAAAAACAGAAACTTTCTCATTCGGGCCTCGAGACCCTGATGAACCCCCGCTCGGTGGCGGTGATCGGCGCGAGCCGCGAACCGGCAAGCGTGGGTTTCGGCATCCTCAAGAGCCTCGTTGAGGGCTGCGTGCTGCGCAGCGCGTACTGCAAGCCGTTTTTGGGACGCGTGTACGCCGTCAATCCCCACGCGGAGATGATTTTGGGAAAGAGATGCTTCAAGAGAATAAGCGACGTTGCTGAGGATGTGGACGTTGCAATCATTTCCCTGCCTGCAAAAATCGTTCCAAGCGTTGCGCGAGAGTGCGGACAAAAGGGAGTGAAGGCGCTCATCGTGGTGGCCGCGGGTTTTGCCGAAACGGGCGGGGAGGGCGCAAAACTTCAAGCTGAGTTGCTTGCCATCTGCAAAAAATTCAAGATGCGCCTGCTTGGGCCAAACTGCCTCGGCATCCTCAGGCCGGGAAGCAATTACAACGCGTCGTTTGCGCTGAGCGCCCCTCCCGCGGGGCAAATCGCGTTCGTGAGCCAAAGCGGGGCGCTTGCCGACAGCATCCTCGACTGGGCGCTTTCCGAGAGGTACGCCTTCAGCAGCATCGTGAGCCTGGGAAACGCGGCTGACCTGGACGCGGCGGATTTTCTGGAGTTTTTCGAAAAGGACGACCAAACGAAAGTCATCACTCTTTACCTCGAAGGGCTTGACGACGGGAGGCGTTTTTTTGAAGTTGCCAAAAGGGTGGGTGGAAAAAAGCCAATCCTCCTCCTCAAGGGCGGGCGGACGGGCGCGGGGGAGAAGGCAGCCACGAGCCACACCGCCGCGCTTGCAGGGGACTGGCGCGTTTTTCAGGGCGCGATGAGGCAGGCGGGAGTTGCCCTTGTCGATTCGCTTGAGGAGTTGTTCGACACTGCAAAGACGCTTGCAACGCAGCCCCGCGCGAAGGGGAACGCGATTACAGTCGTGACCAACGGCGGCGGGGCGGGAGTGCTTGCAAGCGACTATTGCGCGAGGTTAGGCGTGAATCTCGTTCCCCTCAAGGCATCCACCATCGCCAAATTGGATGCGACTAAAAAAATGCATCCGGCCTACTCGCGCCGCAATCCCCTCGACATCGTGGGCGACGCGCTGCCGCAGAGGTATGAGGCGGCGATGGAAGTCCTGCTTGCCGAAGAGTATGTTCATGGGCTCATTGTCATCCAGACGCTGCAGACGATGACTGACGCGAAGAGGGACGCTGAAGCGGTGGTGAGGATGCGGGCGAAATACCCATCAAAACCCATCGTGTGCGTGTTCATGGGCGGGCATTACAGCGCCCCCGGAATCAAGATCCTCCGCGACGCGGGGATTCCCGACTTCAACGACCCCCTCAAGGCGGCCAAGGCGATGGCGGCGCTCTGCGGGGCGTCTTGAAGGCCGTTTGGCGCAATCGGTTTTATATTTCAAGCAAGCAATTACACTTCAGGGCCAATTTTAGCTTTCAAACGCACTCAAGGTGGACTAGGCTTGATTCGCAACTTCACGGAATTCGCAGAGTTCGAAAAGGCGGTGAAGGGCTTCGGGGTGGAGGTTGACCTCAAGAGCCTCACCGAGCTTGACTTCAACTTTTTCGACAAGTACGGCCGTTACGTAATCATCAACCTGCGCGACTTTTCGGAAAACCCCAACAACCTCATGGTGCTCTCCGAAGGCGATTCGTTCCTCTACTCCTCAAAGAGGATTGACGAGAGCCAGTTCAGGCTCTTCCGCCACACGATGAAAAAGAAGTTCGGCGAGAGCACGGTCCTGACCTACCTCGTGTTCAAGTCGGTCCTCTCCTCCTACAGCAACGCCTTTGAGAGGATAAACGCGGAAATCGACGAGGAGGACGAGCGGCTCAACCCCCACCAGGTCGAACGGCTAGGCCGCAGGCTGCGAAAGCTGGGTGACAAGGTCGAGGACATCGTGGACCTGATGATAAAGCTGGAGGACAGGGACATCCGCGAGGTCAACACGGCATTCATCAGCTACGACTACGACGTGATGCTCGCCAAGCTCCGCCACCTCCTCGACCGCATCAAGAGCCACAGCCAGCAGATAGTCGGGTTGAGGAACGAAATCGAGATAAGGAACACTTACGAGCTGAACAAGCGCATAGAAAACCTCTCCGACGTGGTGAAGAAACTCACGGCAATCACCATCATCTTCATGATTCCCACCATCGTGGCCGGGCACTTCGGCATGAACCTCGGCCACCTCTCGACCCTCCTCGACGTCACGCAACCCGGTGCGGAAGCCACCATCATCGGCTGGACAATCGTCGCGATGGTTGCGATGGCGGGCTTCCTGAAATGGAAGGACTGGCTTTAAACGGCGCGAAGCTTTTCATCAACATGGTCGAGAAACCTCCTAATCCTTATCAGCCTATCCCAACTTGTCGCGCGATACTGCTCGTGCTCCTTCTCGCAGGATTCGAGTTCCTCATTCTCCCTTCTCTTTAGTTCATCAAGAGCCGCTTTCTTTTCCGCCCCATGCTCGTCATAAGCTTTGCCTAGCTCTTCCTCGTGAAGACATATGGCCCAATACCGCCGCAAGACCATGATGTCCTGAAACCTTTTGTCAAAATCATTTTCCAAACCCTCTCTTGCCGCCCCATACCTCCGCATTATCTCCTTGATTTTCTCCCGCTTGTCTTCGTATTTCCATCCGAATTCCCTTCGGAGGCGCATGAATCCATCCTTAAGCCTGAAATACCATCTCAATAGCCTGCTTCTCCTTTCTTCCCGCTCAATATCTTTAATAGCGGAACGCATTAATTTCTGAACTTTTACTTGCCGCCGACCGGATGCACTGCGTAGGTGTAAACTCGCCAGCCACGTTGAAGAAAGTTCAATTATTTTTGCGTTTAGCTATAAGAGACTTTCTCTCCGCAGGCTTGGAGGGCTCCCGTTCCCTTACCGGCTCATGCTGATCCCGCCCTCTGAAATTGGCAAACGCATCTTGCAAAGTAGCGGCAACGCGGTAATGCTCCATCAGTGCATCCATGGCGATATTGGCTTGGCGCCATTTGGCTTCGTCCGGCTCCCTCCCATTGGGGACTTGGTGCCTGACTGCAAGGGCCTTCCAAGCCCTCCTGATTTCCCCGAACTCGCCGGTTCCTTCAGCCTTAGGAAACGGTGGAACCCTTCAATCTCTCCCTTCGAATGGAGCATAAGAGAACAGTCACTCCGAAAGTTTATTATTATGGCTCTAGTTCTGGGAATGACGCTGGCGTCACTCCACCATCAAAAGCGCCATTGCCTTGTCCACTTCCCCCTGCGAGAGGAGTTCGAAAAGCTCGCCCTCGCAATTGGCGGGAAGTTCGGAGGGCAGGACGCCCTTCTGCCTCAGCCTCTCCTTGAGGATGTCCATCCCAACCTCGGCGGCGCTCTTGCTCTGCTCGCGCATGCGGCGGAGGAATTCAATCTTGTCCCTCAGGCTCATTGAATTCATCTGCGAATCGACGCTGAGAAGCATCTTCTGGCCGAACTCGCGCTCAAGCGACGAGGCTTCAAGAGCGCCTTGCGGCACGCCGCCGGCAAGCGTCCCCGCGAGCTTGAGCTTCACCTGCGGCATCGAATGAGGCGCGGTGCGCAAGACCGTTTCCAGCGCCTCGCGCGCCTCGGCAAGCACCTGCTGGGGGAGGGCGGAATCGAACTTCAGCTCCCTGTAGAAAAACGGCCGCGTCTTTGTCGCCACGAACTCCGCCTTGCGGCCGTCCGTGTCGTAGAGGTAATACCCCTTGGGGTTGGCCTCGTTCGCCTTCATCTGCGTCACGACCGTGCTGCCGGGAATGATGAGGTGCTTTCCGGCCTCGTGGAACTCCTGCCTCCAGTGGATGTGGCCGTTGACGTAAAGGTCGAAGCCGTCCGGAAGGTCTGCCATCGTCATGGCCGACTCGTCCTGGGGAATGAGCTCGCGGACGCTCTGGTGGAACATGAACACGTTGAAGCACCCCGGCACGGGCTTGAAACTCATCAGCTTCAGCGCCTGTGCGGCCATCTCCTCCGGCACGCCGCCCATCCCCTGGATGCAGACGCGGTCGGGCTTTTTCCCACCCGATTTTTCGGCAATCACCTTGCGCGCGTGGCAGTTCACCATCACTCCCGCCGAGTGGAGCAGTTCGATGACGTTGGTAAGGCCCTTTGCCCTGCGCTCGTGCGTGCCGTAAATGCCGATGACGGGATTGGTGTCAAGCTGGCGCTCCACGCTGCCTTCCACGACCGTGACTGAAATCCTCCCCTCTCCCGCGCCCTTGGCCTCCTGGAAGATGCGGATTGCCTCGTGGACGGTCTCCTGCCGCGGCACGCGGGTGTCGAAAAGGTCGCCCGGCGCGAGCAGCACGTCGGCCTTCCCCTTGCCGTCAAGCAGGGCCGTGCGCGCCTGCTCAGCCGCGTCGGCGTTGAAGCCGAAGTGAAAATCGCTAGCCACTGCCAGTTTCAAGTGCAAAAGCCCCCCAAATCCAGATGGGCGAAAAAGCCCCCAACGGCCCGCCGAACACATTTTAAATGCGCAACTGATATTAATTAAGGTTCCAAAGGTGCCGAAGGAAAAGACCTCAGGACGGGTTAAAAAAATGGCTTTCGAAAGCTGGCTTGCCTACGCCCTCGTGGCGGTGGCGCTCTTCTCCATCGGCAACGTCCTGCTCAAGATGCTCGTTGCGCAGGAAAAGGCCCTCTCCCCCTCAATCGCCACCGCCAACCCCGGCCTCACGCTCTTCTTCCTCGCAGTTGCGGCAGCAGGCTTTCTCCTCACGCTCAAGTCGCTCGAAGGAGGCAAAGTTGCTCTCGTCACGGCCGTCCTTTCGCTGAGCACCGTGGGGGTCGCAATCCTCTCGATGATCTTTCTGGGCGACAGGTTCGCCAACAGGGAAATCATCGCGATGCTCCTCGCGGTTGCGAGCATCGCGGCGCTGGTGATGTAGGAATCGGGGGATTGAGACAACGGGAGTTCCGGCCTCAATCAAAATTTTGTTGTAGTGCCTAACTAAGAGTCTACTTCATTGCACCTCAAGTTCCCATTTTCAGCTTCCTTACTGCCAACTTAACGATCCGCTCAAGCGCCTTTTGAACCGCCTCCTTCCTCCCCCTCGCTCCGCCGACGTTCTCGTGGCCCCCGCCGCTGCCTCCCATCGCCCTTCCGGCGGTTTCCATCAGCTTCCCCACGTTCACGCCCCGCAGGGCGCTCCTCTTCGCCCCGCTCATCCTGCCCTCCTTGGGGTTGGCAACGAAGGCGGCGTCGCAGCCGCACTCGACAAGTGCAGAGGCGCAGGAAAGCTCGAACGCACTCGAAAGCGAATGCCCCACGACGAATTCCCCCGCCCGTTCGAACTTGGCCGACTGCACGCACCTTAGCCGCGCGATTTTTTCAGAAACGTCCCTGCGTGGCATGGCGAGATCCAGAATTGACGGGTAGTCCAAGCTCGTCTTTTGCAGAAGGCGCGAAAACGAGTGGAAAGTCCTTTTGCGTGCGCTTTTGAAGAACGCCGAGTCGGCTAAAATGCCCGCAAGGAGAAGCAAAGCCTCATTTTCGCCAATCTCGACTCCAGCAGCCTCAAGCAGTTCGTGAACTATTTCGCAACTGCTGCTTGCATCGCGCTCAATGAGCGAATGGCCTGCCTTGAGGTTGTTCGAGTGGTAGTGGTGGTCCACGACCGCAAGCGTCCCCGCGAAGCCCTTGAACTCGCCGCCGAACTCCCCAAGCAAATCCGGGTTGCCCACGTCAACCAGAACGATGCTGCCAAACCTTGAGAAATCGGATTTGGACATTTGCTTAGGAAGGGGGATGTGAAGCTTTTCAAGAAGGCGCCTTGCGCCCGCGCCCACGCCGCCGCTCGCCCTCACCTCCGAATTGGGAATGAGCGTCTTGAGGGCAAAGGCCCCTCCAACTGCGTCAATGTCTCCCAGCGAGTGGAACGTGACGAGCGTAGGGCCCTTGAGGCCTTTGAGGGCCTTGGCAAACTTTTCCGCATCCATACTTAGTGCTAAAATAGGCGGAGGGGGCTTTTATTGCCTACTTGAGGCTCGATGTTGCCACAGCCATCGAGGCCCAAACTTCCGGATTAAAAATGGCGTTTGCCCTACAAAGCCATGGGAGATTGCGGAAATTGGAAAGGCCCATTGCGGAAACTGCAGAAGAGATAATCGGGGCAGGCGAAAAAGTCGCGTCGGTATTTGCCCGGCATTGGGGGCTGGGCCATCACAATCCCCACGCGGCCCTGGTTGCCGGCCTGCTTGGCCACGGGGTGGACCACGACACCATCGGGCACGCGATAGACGCGGGCGCAAGGTCGCATGACCTTGTTTACGCCTCGCTCCTGCTTCATCACCGCCCGGCCACGCAGGCGGGAACATTGCAACACGCATTGCGTGCAGGCGCACACATGGAAAGGATAGAGCCCGCAGTTTACGCCATAGAGGATGGCGCATCACGGAAGGCTGCAAGGGCGGCGTTAAAAATCAAGCCGGAACTGCGGGACGAAAACCTCAGGCACGCCATTCTCTGCGTGCAAAGGCAGGGGGCGGCGAGTGACATTATCCTCTCGGCAATTGCAAACGGCTTTGGCGCGGAGGCCATGGGCCCCGCGATTGCCGCGCACGAGCTTCTGGGCAAGACGGCAAAGAGGGAGAAATTCAGGATTATCCAACAGGCCAGCCGCATTGCCAAGGACCAAGGCCTGCCTGAGGAACAGCTTCCAAACGTGGCACTTGCATTGCAGGAATCGTTCCTTCCGCACATTCCGCGGCGCGAGCAGAAACTCTCCGACCGCGTGACTCACGTTAAGAACGCAATCATTGCCGGGGCGGAGGGAAAACTGATTCCGGCGGTGTCCTCCTCTCTTGCGAAGGCGGACAGTTACAGCAGCAGGCAGGCGGAAAGCCTCGTCAAGCTGTTGGGGGATTACAATGACGCCAACAGGAAGAACTACCCGCACCCCGACAGCGCGTTCCAAGCCATTCGCACAATTAGGGACCCCGACATCGTCGCCCGCCTCATGGCGAGGCAAACGCCGCCAGGATGCCTGCGGGATTACGCCCGCATCATGGAAAAAAACGGGGGGGCGGATTCCAGGCTCACCCCGCAGCAGATTGACCGGGTGCTCGAGCTTGAAAAGGCGCACGAAGTGAAACCCGACGAGCTCAAGCACCTCATCGACGCGGTTGTGGAAAACGGCCGGGCGCAAAATGCGGCTTTCGATACGGGCGTTGCGGCGTGCAGGAGCGTCAAGGCAATGGAGAGGCTCGAGCACGCGGTGGCAACAACTTCCCTGTTCGGTCTGGAGAAGCATAAGGAACTCGTGCAAACGGCCTTGCAAAGCTCCCGCTCAACTTCCGGCCCCATTCCGCCTGCCACCGTCCTGACAATCATTGCGACGAGAGGAACCCCGAACAAGGTGCAGGAACAGAAGGACTTTTCCGCGCTCAACCTTGCAACCCAAACATCGAAGGACCGCGCCGTGCCTTGGGCCTATCTGCTAAATCTGGAATTGGGGGAGGACTTGGGCCGCAAGGCCGCCGAACTGTTCAACGGCTTCGGCCCGCAGGACATGCCGTATGTCGCCGCGGCCGTCCGGGGGGTTGCGGAAGATGCAAGTGGAAATGAACAAAAACCCCCTGAAACCAGCGTAGTCCGCCGCCGTGGGACGAAGGGGAGGGAACCGAAGGACAGGCAAACTGCAACGTGGTTCAAAGCCGCGATTGCAAACCGCCATACGCTGCTGGACCTGAAGATATCCGGAAAAAACCTCATGTGGCTCCTTCTCCTGTCGAAATCGCTCAAACCCGACCAAATCCGGAAATTGTGGAAACTGCGGAATGCCTCCCCCACCCTCGGGGAGGATTTTTTCTACGAAAGCGTGGCAATAGGCACTTACAATACTGATTACGGGACTGACGACGAGAACATAGGCCGCGCCTTTCAAGCCGATGCAAGGGGAATCGAGTTCCTGAGAATCATGGCAAGGCTGAAATCCGACGACCCCGACGGAAGGAAGTTCATGAATGCTGTTTCCTCAAGGACCTCCAACGAAAAGGCGCTTGACGATTTCGACGAGAGGGAAACTGCCGTGAATGACGCCAAGCGGATCGTAAGCCACTTCGACGGGCTTGTGACAGAATTCCAAGACGGCTTTGGAAAGAGGATTGACAGCGTTTTTGGCGCATACTCCAAAGTGCTCGCTTCGGAGAAGGCATCGGGGGGATGAAGAGTTTGCAAAGAGATTCAGGACGGTTAATTGACACACATGGCCCCAAACATGAAAAATGAAGAATCGGCAAGGAAATTCCAGGACGGTTGATTGACACACATGGCCCCAAACAGGAAGGTGGAGAATTCGGGGCAGGGCCTCGTAATCCTCGGCGCCGTGCTTCTCGCGCTGATTGCGGTGCTGGGCGCGCTGGGCTACGCCCCCGACTTCGGCACGCCCTCGAAGGAACGGCAGTCGGCGGAGTACTGGTCTTCCGCATCGCCACTCACGATAACCGACGCGCACGCCGCCGGCAATGCAGTTTCGATGACGGTTGCCAACAGGCTCTACTCAACAGCCGTAACTCTTGATTCAATAAGCTTCGACGGCGCGGAAATCTCCAACACTCCCGTCCAATTCCAGCCGAGGGAGAGAAAAACGCTGCAGGCGCAGGCGATAATCGCGTGCCTGCCGAAAAGCGCGCGGTTCCAGATAAGCAACGTCACGCTTGCCTACCGCGCCGAAGGCGGGAAGGAAACTGCGGAAGAAGGGGCGAGGCCACTGTTCGGGGACTGCTGAAAATCACCCCCGGCTTGCAACTGATAGCAAATCGCATTAATTCTGGAACTTTAGAAGTGCGACTTGCAACTAGCGGATTGCTGGCAATGTTTCATTATTTATGCAATCCGCTATGAGTTGATCGGCTCCCTCGCTTATTGCTGTTCCTCTTCGGGAATTGCTGAAAATCAGCCTGACTTATTCCTTCTCGCGATTGAGGGGCCGGAGCTTGAGGAGGAGCCTGACATCGACGCGCCCTCGCCTCCTGCGAAAAGGCCGCCCTTGTCCTGTTTTGCGCCTCCTGCCACCATGGAGCTCTCGAGCTTCTTGAACTTCTCCTGCAGGGCCATGAGGCGTTCCTTCACCTTCTGCTCCTGCCTTGAAATCAGGGAACTGCGGCCGTCGATTGCCGACTTCTCTTCCGCAAGTTCCCTCACAATCTCCGCCTTGCCCTTCTTCACCAAAATCGGGCCTACCGAGCGGTAGAGCACCGCGTCGTCCCCCGCCTTCCCCATCTCCTCAGCCACCCTTTCCGACTCGAAAAGCTGGGCCTGCATCTGCTGCTTCTGCATCATCAGGAGCTGCATCTGCTGCTGGAGGTTCTGGAATTCGATTAGGTCCTGCCGCGTTTCGTCAGAAATTTCCATTTTAAGAGTTACCACCTTGAAGCCTACATTAGATTATGGGAATAAGCAGGCAAAAAAGTAATAAAGAAGGGGCCAAGGGGCGTCGTGCTATCTCCCCTTCCCACGGGCTTTCGCCACGCTGATGGAATCGATTACCACCCGAAGGTCCCTAAGGGCACTGGTGGCCGCGGCGCGCAGGGCGGTGAAGTCGGCCGCCTCGACGCAAACAACAAGCGCCGCGCCCGTTAGCGAATAACCCACGCTTGAACGCCGGGTTTTCATTCCAGCCCCAAGCGAACGGATGGCAAGCTTCGCCTCGGCTTCATCCGCAAAACCTATTTCCAAAATCGCCTTCAAAGGCAACAACCTCTTGAATTGAATCAAAGCCAATCTAGTTTCAATCAACGCGTTTCTTTCTTCGCGGCGTGAAGGTCGGCTAACTTATTTCCTTTTTTGATTTGCGACCTTTGCACCGCGTTTTCCCCAAGGGGCTCTTAGGATTCCTCTTGAATCCGAGGCACGTAGGCCGAAGCCGACGGTGTTTCTTTCTTCACGCAGCTTTCCGTCAACGCTTCCACGCAAACGCTTTTGCGTTTGCTGTGTGCCGCAAACCGGCGGGTTTGCGAGCATCAAGGAGCGGACGAGCGAAGCGAGGAGCACCGCAGAAAGGGTTGAGGGCTTAGTGCATCTCCTCGATTTCCGAAAGCCTGTTGAGCTGCGCCTCGTACTTGCCGAGCAGCTCGGCGTATGCCGCCTGGGGGATTTCCTTGTTGTCGTAGGAAACTTCAAGGGCGGAAAGCTGGTTGAGGATCACCTCGCGCACCCTTAGCGCCCTTACCTTGTCCTCGATTGCGGGCGCCTTGGCGGAGATGGCGGCGAGCTTGTCCTCGATTTCCTTCATGTGCCTGGCGTGCTCGGCGTTGATCGCGTCGTAAATCTTCGTGCTCACCATCCCCTGCTTCCACTCCCCGCGGAGCTTGCGCGAGGCCACCATCATCGTCTTGAGCTCCACCGCAAGGACCTGGTATTCACCCTCAAGGCCCGTCTCGCTGCCCATCCCGAAGAGCCTGCGCACGACTTGCGAGGCGCTCAGGCCCGCGATCACCGAAGTTGCGATGATGACCACGAGCGTGATTGAGAAGATGACGGAGGCTTCCTGCGCCGAAAATGCGCCTTCGTGAGACTTCGCGAGGATGATGGAGGCGAGCGCGGCCGAAACGCTTCCCCGCGGGCTTCCAAGCCACGAGATGACCGCCTTCTCGCGCAGGGAGAAGGAATTGTCCACAAGCATGCTCACGAGGATTGTAAGCGGCCGCACGATGAGCATGAACGCGAGGGCGAGGGCGAAACCCAGAACCACAAATGGCGCAAGGGCCCCCAGCCGCACTTCCGAACCCAGCACGAGGAAGATGACGGCGATTGCGAGGAAGTTCAGGTCGCTCCAGACGCTCAGGACGCGCATTCGGTGCACGCTCTCCACGCCAGGGCTTTGGAGGTACTGGCGGAAAATGAGTGCGGAACCCACCGCGGCAATCACGCCGCTGGCGCCGATGGTCTCGGCCGCGGCGTACGACACCATCAGGACGACGAACGATGAGAGCACCAGGTCGCTCTGCACCTTGAACTGCCTGAAAAACTCGTTGAGCGCAAAGCCGACTGCAACTGCGACGATGATGCTCATCCCCACGAGGTAGACCAGCTGCGCCACTCCCTCGTTGAGGGTCACGCGGTTGCCCACCGCAAGCCCCAATGCGACGGTGAAGACGGCGATTGCGCTCGCGTCGTTGAAGGCTGACTCCGCCTCGAGGATGGTGGAGAGGCGCTTGGAAATGTTCAGCTTGCGCAAAACTGGAATCACCCCCGCGGGGTCTGTGCTCGCGAGAATCGCGCCAAGGAGGATTGAGGAAATGAGCGAAAGGTGCAAGACTATGCTGGCAAAGAACGCCATCCCCACCACCGTCACGAGAACCGCCACGGTGTTGATGGAAACGACTGTCTTAAACGACTCGTGAAGGTTCCTCAAGTCGGTGCGCATGCCGTCGTTGAAAAGGATGACCGGCACCGCCAAGAGGGCAACCGAACCGACGCTGGCGCCCAGTTCCTCGGGCCGCAGGAAACCCAGCAAATCCCCGCCCAGGATGTAACCCGCAAGAAGCAGGGGGACCAGCTCGGGAACTCGGAACTTTCCCGCAACCCTCGCCGCCGCTATTGCCGCCACGATGACAATCACGACCTGCCCCAGGGGTAAGCCCGCCATTTTTCATCAACCGCCAACGGCGTTTTCCGCATTTTTCGGCGCGGGCCTGATGCCGGCAATTTTAATTACTGGCCCGACTTTCTTGCCGCGGTATTGGAAGGCAATCTCGAGGCCGCCCGCGACAACCTCGACTGCGCCCGCCCCCTCAACCGCTTCAACTTGGGCGTGCAGAAGCAAATCCAAAACCCTCTCCCCTTCCGCATCCAGAGCCTTCCCCCTCGCAAGCCCGGGCAACCTGCCTTCCTTTTGCGCAAGCGAGGGAAGCTCCACCCCCCTCACGGCTATGGAATCAAGCCACCCGCCGTCCTGCAGGAACGCAAGCTCGTCGGGATTGCCGTGGCTTTCGTAAACGAACAACACCCGCTCAAACCCGGCCTTAAGGCCGCGCTCCCCGATTTCCGCCACGCCCCGCTTTCCCCTGTTCTCCGACTTGCCTCCCAAAAGGAGCGAGAGCCAGCGGGCGAGCCTGCGCGTGGTGGGGGAAGGCTTGCGGGAGGTGGTGATGAAGAGCGGCATTTGGTTGACAAGCAATTAAATGTGCGGATGCCAATAAAAATGCACGCGACCAGGCACGCAACGGCAGCATAAGATGGACATCAGGCCAAAACCCATCCACAGCCAGTACGTAAGACCGGGTAACTTGAAGCATCTCCAGCAAGACTTCGAAGGGAAAAAAACGCACATAGTGCTGGTAGCCCGCGACAGTTACAAAAGCCTTGAGGAACTGCACGGCCATCTTGAAAAGTCGCTTGGCCAATTCAACGCTTCCGAGCCGCACGTGTTCCTTTATTCCGAAACCCCCTTCCACGGGAACTACGCGCCGGAGAGAAAAGAGTCGAAGCTTTGGGTCGGGAAAATCTCGGAACTTCTCAAGGGCAGGCATCCCCTTTCCTGCGTCGCATTTTCGGTGTTCGAAAAAAGGCGGCCGCCCGCAGCCGGCAATGGGAACGGAAAAGCGCCTTCCAACACGGGATACCTCATTTCCGCGGGAAGGTATTCGGCATATCCCAAGATCGAAGATGCAAAGGGAGATGAGAAAATTGCGAAACTATTGGAGGCAGATGAAGAGGCCTTCAAATCGAATTGGAAAAAAAGGGCGGAGAGGCTCAACCTGAGGCCCAACCCCTACCCGCACTTCACTCTCAATACCGGCCACGCCCTTGAATACCGCGTTTGCAGGGACGCCATTGACGGTTCGCGGCCGGACCCCAAGGCCATCACCCTCGTTTCCGCCAGAGGCATGCCTTACGATGAAATCGAAAGCCTTGCGAAAAGCCAGAGGATGCTGGTAATTAACGATGCGAAGAAAGGCGTGCACCTTTTCCACGCCAAGGCGGGAGTTTACAACCCCGACAGGAACAAAACCGCCTTTGAGAAGGCGCTTAGGGATGACCTGATCAAGATTGAAACGCTCTCGTGAACGCGCTTAAATCCCGCGTATTGCCGTGCGAACTTTAATAGCAAATCGCATTAATTCTGGAACTTTAGAAGTGCAATTTGCAACTAGCGGATTGCTGGCAATGTTTCATTATTTATGCAATCTGCTATAAATTAGGGCAAAGCCCACTAACATTGCAAGCAATTTAAAAGGCCCAACGAACAGATGCCCGGCATTCTCTCGCTCATCCTCACCGTCCTGGGCCTGGCGGTTTTCGAGATAATCACCAGCATCGACAATGCCGTGATCAACGCCGACGTCCTGCGCACGATGTCAGAGAGGGCGAGAAGGTGGTTTCTCGTCTGGGGGCTGCTGGTTGCGGTTTTCGTCGTGCGCGGCCTCCTGCCCCTGCTCATAGTATGGGCGTCCAACCCGTCCTTGGGGCCAGTTGGCGCACTCACGGCCACTTTCAGCGAGGACCCGAAAATCCTCCATGCGGTGGAGCAGACCAAACCAGTCCTCCTCATCGCGGGGGGCGTTTTCCTGATTTTCCTCTTCTTCCACTGGCTCTTCATGGAGAAGAAAAGCTACGGCCTGCGGGGCGAGAGGTTCATCCACGAGCACGGGCTGTGGTTCTACACCGTCGTTTCCTTACTCCTCGCGGCAATCACGTGGCTCGCCATACGGAAGGACCCGATGATGGCGTTCGGGGCGGTGGTGGGCTCCACGGCGTATTTCATCACCCACGGCTTCAAGCAGAACGCGGAGCAGAAGGAAAAGGAACTTCTAAGCAAGACGGGCCTGAGCGACCTGAGCAAAATCCTCTACCTCGAAGTTATAGACGCGACTTTCTCCGTCGACGGCGTGCTCGGCGCGTTCGCATTCACCCTCTCCGTTCCCCTCATCATCCTTGGCAACGGGCTGGGCGCGTTTGCCGTGAGGGAGCTTACCGTGCGCAACATCGAGACGGTGAAGAAATACAAGTTCCTCAAGAACGGCGCTATGTATTCCATCCTCGCCCTTGGAACCATCATGGTTGCCGACAGCTTCGGCGCGGGCATTCCCGAATGGCTTTCCCCAATCATCACGTTTGCCGTAATAGGGTTTTTCTTCGCGAAGT
Source organism: Microcaldota archaeon (assembly GCA_016194335.1). Classification (GTDB taxonomy): domain Archaea; phylum Micrarchaeota; class Micrarchaeia; order Norongarragalinales; family UBA97; genus JACQBR01. The sequence goes on along the minus strand of JACQBR010000008.1, from coordinate 68,700 downwards.
CGGCCAAGGCGCTTGAAAAAGAAGGGATTACCGCTTCCGCTTCAAACGGCAGGAACAAAGGAATCGACCACGTGGTGGAAAAATAACTTGTCGGCCACCGCAGCCATTGCATCCGCAGTCACCAGCGCGGCGGGAACCATACTCAAGCGCAAGGGGCTCAAGGCAGATTCTGTCCACCATCTCAGCTATGCCGTAATCTACAACCTTGCGGGAGCGGCGCTCCTCTCGCCCGTGCTTCTTTTCCACTCGCCCCTACCCAACGCGCCTCAAGGTTGGCTTTACGCAGGCATTGCAGCTTTGGTGTGGGCGGCGCTTGGAATCGTGGCGTTCTACAACTACAAGCAAGTCGAAGCGCCGAAACTTTCGGTGCTCAACCGCTTCCGGGCAGTCTTCCTCCTGCTGCTCGGCGCACTCCTGCTTGGCGAGGCGATAACTGCGAACAAGATTGCCTCGCTCGCGCTCATCCTCTCATCTTCCCTGCTGCTCTCGTTTGAAGGCAATAGCCTCAAGCTTGACCGCAATGCCCTCATCGTGCTTGCAACCGGGGCGCTCTATGCCCTCACGTTCATCACCGACAAGGCAGCGCTCGGTTACTTCAGCCTGCCGGCCTACGCTTTCCTGATGTATCTTGCGCCGGGCCTCATAATTATTGCGTTTTCCGCAAAAAAACCCTCAAGACACTACGAAAGCCTCAAGGGGATGGGGAAGTGGGTCGTTCTTGCCACCGTTGTGGACGTGATTGCCTACGGCACCAAGCTCATTGCCCTTAAGGAAAGCACGGCAATAACCACCGGCCTCCTGCTCGAACTTTCCCTCCCACTTACCGTGATTTTGGGGGTGGCGTTCCTTGGCGAAAGGAAGGACCTGAAGAAGGTCATTGTGGCAACGGCCCTCGCTGCGGCAGGAGGCATCATCGCACTGCTATAGGCGAATAAACGAAATCGTCATTTACAGCAAACATCCAATCAAAAGCCGTTTAAGAAGCGGCTCCCTAATGGCAACCGTCGGGACTGCAATGGCGAGAATTACTTTTTTCGAAACGGAAGAATGGGAGCGTGACTACCTCAAAAGGCAGCTCAAAGGCCACGCGCTCCAGTTCATCGACGGCCACCTGGGCGTGAAGAGCGCATCGAAAGCCTCAACGAGCGACGCCGTCGGCATTTTCATCTACTCGCCAATCGACGCGAAAATCCTCTCGAAACTCCCCAAGTGCAGGCTCATTGCAACGATGTCCACCGGCTTTGACCACATTGACCTCAAGGCGTGCAAAAAGCGGGGGGTGGCCGTCTGCAACGTGCCGTCTTACGGGGAGAACACGGTTGCCGAGCACGCGTTTGCCCTCATCCTCTCGATTTCGAGGAAAATCCCCCAGTCGGCCGAGCGCGCGAAGCACGGCGATTTCACGCTTGAGGGCCTGCGGGGATTCGACCTCAAGGGACGCACGATAGGAATTTTGGGAACTGGAAAAATCGGGAGGCACGTCATCCGCATGGCCAAGGGCTTTGAGATGAACGTGGTGGCATACGACGCGTTTCCCGACAAGTTGGAGGCAAAGGAACTGGGTTTCACTTACGCCAGCTTCAACAAACTTCTTGAACGGAGCGATGTCATTAGCCTGCACCTGCCCCTCATTCCCTCCACCAAGCACATCATCGGCGCCAAGGCATTCGGGAAAATGAAGAGGGGGTGCGTGCTCATCAACACCGCGCGCGGTGCGCTCGTGGACACCCACGCGCTCTTGGCCGCGCTCAAGGACGGCACCGTTTCCTATGCGGGATTGGACGTTCTTGAGGAGGAATGCGAAATAAAGGAGGAGAAGGAACTGCTCAGCGCCGCGTTTGCCAGGACCTGCGACCTCAAGACCGTGCTTGAAAACCACCTTCTGCTCAACCACCCGCGAGTCATCATCACGCCGCACAACGCATTCAACTCACAGGAGGCGCTGGAACGGATTCTGGACACTACTGCGCAGAACATCAGCTCGTTCTTCGGGGGAAGGGCGATAAACGCGGTTTAGGCCACACGCAGAGAAAATAGCATTTGTGAAACTTTCCTCACTTTCTTCCCTTTCTCCTCAAAGGCGTTTGCACAGCCGCGACGTGCTCCCTGAAACCCCTCTTTTCGGGAGAGCCTGCAGCCCACGCCGCGAGGCGCAGGAGAATGACCAGAATCGCAAAGGCGAGCACCGCCTGGCCTGCGGGCCTTACTTTGAACACGCCGGCCTTGAGTTCCATCACTACGAAATGCACGATTACAAGCAGGAGCGCGAGATAGCCTAACTTCTGCACGAGCTTCCACTTCTCATAACCCCACTTGCGGGCGTACTCCTCGCCCGAGCTGAATCCCATCACGAGAAAAACCAGCAATGCAAGCAGCCCGGCGTAGAAAGCCGCCGCCTTGGGGTTGGAAGGGTCGGCCAAGCCCGCGAGTGGAAAGAGCATTGTTGAGAGGAACTCGTGAACGAGCGCGAGGGCAAGGCCGAGAATCCCGAAGAACTTCCTGTGGGGAATCCATTTCCCGAAAGCGTTGGGAAAGAACCGCGTGAGGGGCCCCAGCGCGAGGCTGATGCCGATGAACACCACGGCCAGGAGGGCGGACATCTTGTTGGCCATGCTGAAGGAAACTTCAAAATAGGCGTAGGAAACCCAAAGCAGCAGGAAGATTGCAAGCGCGGCCATACGCGCCCTCGAACTGCTCACGGCCTGAAGCTCTTTCATCGCAAGCAGTAACTCAACCCGCGAATTTAAAACCATCGCAATTGGCAAAACCGGATGATAAGAAAGAGCGCCGGGAGGGAGATTTTCAGAAAAAGAGGGTACGCGACGGAGACTGAAGATGCGAAGGAGAGGCCGTTCAGGAGACCTTAGCGGTTACTTTTAATACGCTGCTAGGCATTATTTTCCTTGGAAGGTGAGTTTGATGGCGGCAAGCAGCAGCACTCCGATTGACGTAATTCGAGCAAAGATGGGCTTCTTGCGCAAGAAGTTTGGCGTCAAGAGCGTGGCGGTGTTCGGCTCTTTTGCAAGAGGAGCTGGCAGGCGCGGGAGTGACATTGACTTGCTTGTCGAGTTTTCAAAGCCGGTAGGGTTCGAGTTTTTCGAGCTGGGGGACTATTTGGAGGGCTTGCTTGGCCGCAATGTGGATATCCTCACTCCAGACGGGCTCGCTGGCATTCGCGTGAAATCGGTTGCACGCGGCATTATGGGGAGTGCCAAGTATGTCCGAACGCGGGCGACTTGGAGCTTGTCGGGGACATGAAAGCTGCCATTGCAAGCATTCTGGAATATACCCGGGGCATTGATTACTCGGAATTCTTGGCTGACAACAAGACGAAGGACGCAGTAGTCCGCAATCTGCAAGTGCTCGGCGAATCGTCAAAAGGCGTTTCTGAAGGGTTCAGGCGCAAGCACCCGCAAGTCCCTTGGAAAAATTTGGCCATGGTGAGGGATAGGCTGGTGCACCATTATTTTGGGGTAAACTACGAGATCGTCTGGGAGATAACAAGAGAGAGGCTGCCGAAAGTGCTCCTGGAATTGGAGAAGTTCTGAAAGCCAATAGAGAAACTAGGCTTTGGTACTAAACGCCGGGAGGGAGATTTTCAGGAGGGCCCCAACCCGCAAAGGGGTCGAGGGGCACGAGCAGTTTTATCGACGAGCCCACGAAGGGCGAGGAGAAAAACTGCGACGTCCCTCGTTCGAACTCCCGAGCCCGTGAGGGCACTGGTTTTCCTGCAAACCCCCGAGGGGTAGAGGGGCACGAGCAGTTTTATCGACGAGCCCACGAAGGGCGAGGAGAAAAACTGCGACGTCCCCCTTTCAAGACCAGCGCAATGACCGCTCTGCCATCCCGGCTTGTTTATTAAAATTCCCTTCATCAAGGTTATTAAAGTGGCGAATGTGGCTCTCTCAAGGATGTTGGAGCGTTTTTTTGGCCCCCGCCGGAGGGAGAAGGAAAATTCCGCGGTGTTAATCGGTTCGATACCGCAGGAACGGAAAGCCGAAATGAGTAAATTGATAAGGGAAAGCGGGGGCAGGGCGGCAATCCTGGTGCACCCGTACTACTTCCGCAGCGCAGATTATCCCGCAGAGAAGGATTTCCAAAGGCGCGTGGCTTACTTTCTGAACCACTCCAAACTGCCCGTGTTCGTCCTCCACAACACTTGGGGCGAGGATGAATTGGATTTCATCCTGTCAAACCCTCAAACAATAAGCCGTGTGACTGGGGGAAAGAGAAACAGGCTGGTTTTATTGACGGGCGAAAGCCAGGAACCGATCCTCTACGCCAAAAATCCTTTTCTCGTTGACAGGAAGCTGAAAAAACTTTGCGAACTCCTGCAAGAGCTTGGAGTGAAGCGCCTTCAGGTGGGCGGGATGTATTCAATGGAAGATGCAAGCGATAGGGAAAGAAACAGCCGTATCGCAGCAATCGAGGGCAAGTGGGTAAAGAATGGAATGCCTGAAGGTTACATTCCCATCAGCGGCGGGTGTGCGGGAAGAACTTATGCCAACATCCTCCTTTCGGGCAAGGTTGGGATGGTAACCTTGATGCCAAACCTGCTGCATACCGAAAAACCGGCTTACGTGAACAGAAAGAGGGATGCCGGGTGAAAAGGCCGCAAGAGGAATTCGCTTGTTTCTCAGCCAAGCGTCATTTCGACGTTGACCGAAGGGGGGATTCTGATGCGCATCACTTCGCGCAGCACGCGGTCGTCGGCGAACACTTCAATCAGGCGCTTGTGGATGCGCATCTCCCACTTTTCGTAAGTGTCGCTCCCGTCGCCGCACGGGGTCTTGCGCGTGGAAATCTTGAGCTTCTTGGTGGGCAGGGGCACGGGGCCCTTCATCTCCACGCCCGCCTTCTCAGCAATGCCCTTGATCTGGCTGCAGACTTCGTCGATGTCGGCCACTTCCTGGCTCTCGAGCTTGATGCGGGCCTTGCTCATTTTTGTTCAAATGCCTTTTTGTGAGGTTTAAAAGCGAAAGAATGTCCGTCTGGTTCAATCAAAAGAATTTGTTTTGCCGGCAAAAAAACGGAAATGCCGGCATTTTCCAAAACCGCCCTTACTTGAGGTCCTTCTTGGGGACCACTTCGAGCACGATGCCAGCGGCGACGGTCTGTCCCATGTCGCGGATGGCGAACCTCCCCAAAGCGGGAAAGTCGCCGTATTTCTCGACAACCACGGGCTTGGTGGGCTTGACCTTGATGATTGCGACGTCGCCGGTCTTGATGAACTCGGGGTTCTTCTGCGCCGTCTGGCCGGTCTTGGGGTCCTTCCTCTCGACCAGTTCGGTAATCGAGCACGCCAGCTGGGCCGTGTGGATGTGGAAGACGGGCGCGTAGTTCTTCCCTATTGCGGTGGGGTGGTTGAGCACCACGATTTGCGCGGTGAATTCCTCGGCGACGGTGGGCGGGCTCTTGGGGTCCCCTAGCACGTTGCCGCGGGTGATGTCCTTCTTGTCAACTCCCTTGAGGGCAAAGCCGACGTTGTCGCCGGGAATGGCCTGCGTTAGCTGCTGGTGGTGCATTTCAATCGTCTTCACCTCACCCGTCTTGTTCGCAGGCATGATGATTACTGCCATGTTGGGCTTGAGGATGCCCGACTCCACGCGGCCAACGGGAACGGTCCCCTGGCCGGTGATGGTGAAAACTTCCTGAATCGGCAGTCGCAGGGGCTTGTCGGTGGGCTTCTTCGGCTCGACAAGCAGGTCAAGGGCCTCAAGCAGGGTCGGGCCGGTGTACCACGCCATCTTGTCGCTCTTCTTCGCGACGTTGTCGCCCTGGTAGGCGCTGTAGGGGATGAAGTTAATCTTGTCAACCGGGTAGCCCATGGGCTTGAGCTTGGCGGAAAGCTCCATCTTGGTCTTCTCGAAAGCCTGCCTGTCGTAGTTGACCGCGTCCATCTTGTTAACGCCGATGATGAACTGGCTCACTCCAAGCACCTTGAGGAGGAACGCGTGCTCAATCGTCTGGGCCTGGATGCCTTCCTTTGCCGAGCAGACCAGCACCGCCGCGTCGGCTTGGCTCGCGCCGGTAATCATGTTCTTCACGAAGTCCTTGTGCCCCGGCGCGTCGATGATGGTGAAGTAAAACTTGTTGGTTGTGAAGTCGCGGTGGGCGATGTCGATGGTGACCCCGCGCTCGCGTTCCTCCTTGAGCTTGTCCATTGCGAAGGCGAATTCGAAAGTCGCCTTGCCCACCTTGACCGCCTCTTCCTTGAGCTTGCGCAGCTCGTTTTCGCTAAGCGCGCCGGTTTCGTAAAGCAGCCTGCCGACCGAAGTGGACTTGCCGTGGTCGACGTGGCCGGTGAAAATCAGGTTCAAGTGCGGTTTGTCAGACATTTTCTCAAAACACCCCTATTGGAATTTTTTGTTTTCCCATTTTCGCTAAAAAAAAAAAACAATCGCTGGAAAAAATGCATTCAAATTGATGGCAATAGCGCGAGCTTAGGACTTGCCCAACCAAAATCGATTCAGACCAAACGCACTTGCATGCGCAACTTACAATCAGCCATGATAAGCCTATCAGCCAACATAACTTTTAGGGCGCAAATGCTTTAAAAGCGTTGAGGTGTGCAGAGGCACATTCCCGAACCCGCACGCACCCTCATCCAATAATAGGCGCTCCGGCCATAGATAATTATCGAAATGAAGCTCCTCCATTCCCTCCCGCCGTACAACTTCTGCGGAAGCGGGCAGGACGGCGAAAAGGCGTTTGAACGCGCGCGAGTGGCGGTTCTCCCAGTGCCTTTCGACTCCACCGCCACCTACGGGACGGGCGCGCGCGAAGGCCCGCACGCAATCATTTCCGCCTCGAGGTTTCTCGAGCCATACGATTCGGAACTGAAGTTCAACGCCGAAAAGCAAGTCGGTTTTTTCACCCTCAACGAGCTGGAACCCGCGCGTGGTGACTCGAAGGAAACGGTCGGGCGCGTGAAGGACGTTGTCGGGCAGGTTCTTGAGAAAAAGAAATTCCCGCTGATGCTGGGAGGCGAACATTCCATCACCATCGGCGCGGTTCAGGCAATCGCACAGCATTTTCACGCAAAAGACGCTTCCGTTCTGTGTTTCGACGCGCACGCCGACTGGTGGGACGAGTACGAAGGCTCCGGCTATTCCCACGCTTCGGTCGGCGCGAGGATTGCAGATGCGGGAAACTCGGGCGGAGCCAAGCGAGTCGCCGCGACCCTGCGGGGCGAAAAGATTGCCGACATCACCCCGTCAATCGCGAATGAAAAAATCGGCGAAGTTATTGTGGGGGTGAGGAGCGCGGGGGAGCAGGAGCTTGCAAACGCAGGGAAGGCGGGCGTGGAGATTGTTTTTGCGCACGAGTTCAACGATGGCGGGAAAGGAAACGGCGCAAATCTCGACAAGATCATTCAGAAAAGAATCCTTCCCAAACTCAAGAGGGACGTTTACCTTTCTTTCGACCTCGACGGCCTCGACCCGTCAATCATGCCCTCGGTGGGAACGCCCGAACCCAACGGCCTCCTCTGGTGGCAGGTGACGAAAATAATTCGTGAAGTCGCAATGGCCCGCAACATCGTCGGCGCGGACGTCGTGGAACTCTCGCCCATTCCGGGCTTGGCCGCCCCGGATTTTCTCGCGGCAAAGCTGGCCTATTTCATTGCGGCAAGCGCTTTTGCGAAATCAATGCGGTAGAGGAGGAACTTGCGGGTGACGGGGCCGTGAAATTTAAGGACGGGAGGCGGTAAGGGAAATGAACGAAACAAGGCGCGTTGCGGAAAGTGCGGCTTCGCGGGTTGATGCCGTTATCTTGCGGAAGTTCAGGCCCATAATCAAGTCGGTAGTCGACCAATCGGCATTCCATCGGAGCAAGGTGCTGGTCCCAAACGACGGAAGCGGCATTTACATAGCGATAGACCACGCACCCAATATATCGGATTCCATAATCACGGCCGCAGGCATCACCGCGCTCAACATCAGGGACCACGAGCCGTTGGAAGAGGCGTGCAGGCTCGCGGGCCTCGCCATTCACGACATCCAGACCGTCTACCGCACGAGCGTGATGAATGAGGCGCGCACGGTCACGATGATTCACGTTAAATTCAAACGCCTTGCCGGCGCGAGACGAAGCTAGAGGAGATGGAAAACGACATGAAAAAAAGTTTGAACCTCATTGCCGCAGCAATTGCAGTCTTGATGCTCGTCCTCCCGGCCAATTTTGTCGCAGCCGACGCGGTGGGCACGAGCGTGAGCATCGCCAACTCGCCTCCCGAAATCCGTTTTGAGAGCGCAGTTGCGCGGGGGGGCGGGCTCGAGGCGGTTTTCTCCATTTCGGACAACAACGGCGCCGGCGACGTTGTGGAAAAGTCGGCGCAATGCTCGGCTTACGATCCGAAAGGGGTTTTGCTGGAGTTTGAAAGAATGGGCCGGGGCGAATGCGGCGGGATTTCCTGCGAATATTCCTGCAGGCTCAAACTCGTGCAGGCGCCGGGCACGATTACGGTGAGGGCGGTTGCCTCGGATTCGGGAGGGGCGGAGGCGAGGGCGGAAGCGAAAATAGAGTTGGCCGAAACTGAAGGCGCAGGCCAACCCGCTTCTTCAGGCGAACCGGCCCCCGTTACCGGCCTCGCCGTCACGCAAGGCAACGGAATCTACGACTTTCTTTCAGGCTTCTTCAGCTGGCTGGGCTCCTTCTGGAAATAAAACCTGGCGATTGGGGCTTTTTCGGAAAGACCGTTTGATGGGGGAAAAAGAGTTTGCGCCTTCCCCGACCCCCACACTCCCCTATCCCGTGCCCAGTTTGGCGTTTCCGGCAGCCGCGCCGATTGCGTAGCCCGCAATGGCGGCTATCATGCCGATGACTGCAATCTCAAACCCGCTTCGCATCCAGTCGCCAAGCGTGAGCTTGCCCTTGTATGCGCCCATGGCGAAAAGCGCCATTATCGAAACCGCCAGCGAGGCGATTACCGCGGACTGGAGGGGAAGGAGGAAGAACGGGATGAGGGGGACGAGCGAGCCGGCCAAAGCCGCAAGACCCACTACGATTCCCTCGCGCAGGGGGTTAACCTTCTCCGACTCGGAAAGGCCGAGTTCCTCCTGCATCATCACCTGCAGCCAGACCTTCTGGTCGGAAGTGATTTTCTTCACGATGGAATTGAGTTGGCTGCCCCGGAACCCCTTTTTCATGTAAATGAGGCGAATCTCCTCGGTCTCCACCTCGGGAAGCTCCCTTATTTCCCGCTTTTCCCTCTCGAACTCCTTGCGGTAGAAATCCTGCTCTGCCTTCGAGGAGGTGTAGGCGACTGCGGCCATGGAAATGCTCTCCGCAAAAGTCGCGGCAAGCCCGGCGATGATTACGATGCCGGTGTCGGAAGTGCCCGACGCGACTCCGAGAAGCACGCCCAACACATTCACAAGGCCATCCTGGCCGCCGAGGATGATCTGCCTTAGGAACGACCCTTCGTCCGAACGCCGCATCTCCATCTCGGCGTGGGCGAGCTTGCGAGCGGTTTTGCGGTCCATCGGAAACAGAACGCTGCCGGAGATATTTAAGGCCGACTCCCCATCGGCGCGGGAGGTTTTAAAGAGGCGGACGGACAAAAGCATAATTATGACCCGCGCGTCGGAAAATTCAAGAAGGCAGGGAGTCGGTGGAACCGCCAGAATCGCAAAGAGGCTCCTGCCGGCCCTGGCACTGATGGGGCTCCTCAAGGCGGGCGAAGTGAAGTTCAACAGCGCCCCGCGCCAGGAATTCGAGCGGAAGGTGGCCGCGCAGTCTGCTGCCGGAATGTTCGAACGAAGGGAAAAAGTGGACCACCGCAAAGCTGCAGAAATTTTGGGGCATCCCGAATACTATCTTACCGAGCGGCACACGGGCATCCCCGACGCGAGCGGACTGATCAACGAAGCCATTCGGGCCGAAGTTGCAAGGCACAATGCCGACCTCAATTACGCCGATGCCTCGAGGTTCGTCACCCCCGATTTCATCCACGCTATTCTGATTGCCGAAAGCGGACTGGCTCCTTGGGACGCCAACTTCAGGGTTGTCAAAGGCGGCGGCGACAAGGCGGTCGTGCCTTTGCGAAACAGGAATGGCGAGATTTTTGCAAACGGCCTCGGCCAAGTCACGGATGAATCTCTCAGCCAGGCAATCAAGGACGGGGCGGTGCCGGCGGGAACTAAACTTTTTGAAATGCGGCCATTAATCCCCCCGAAGGCGGTTGGGGACGCGCTCCGCTCCGTTTCCACGAGGCTTGACACTTCCGAATTTGAAGAGGTCTACCAAAAGGACTTGGAGAGATTCGCCCGGATGAAGGGAAAGACGCCCCGCGAGCTCACGCCCGGGGAAATCGGGGCGGAGAATGAAAGGCGCATTCGCCTCAACGTCACCAACGCCGTGCACACGGCTTTCTTCAACGCCAACCGTCTTCTTCGAAACCTCATCAACAGAGGGACAAACTACAATAACATCAACCACAAAAAGCTGCAGGACTACCTCAATCTCTCGTACAAGGACGGCGGCTGGGGCGCCTTTCGAAGGTTTCGGAGAAACTACCTAAGCGCCAGCGACAGGAAATACATTGCCAACAGGCGGAAGGCACTGGCGGCGGTGCAGGCGGCAAAGACAGTACGCCTTGCCGCAAGGCCGGAGTTCACCCCGCCGTATTCCGTCCCGGTTTTAGGCTATGCCGGCGCTGCCTCTGCCGGCGCTGCGCTTCCCGAAATAGCCAAGGCCGTCCCGCTCGGCCTCAATTACGCCGCGGTGGCATTGCGCAGGAGGCCGGGCAAGCGAAGGCCGAGCCGCAGGGGAAAGAAGGCCGTAAGGATGGCAAGCTGGAATTAGGCAACTCCCTCCCTCCTCCACCAGATCCTTAAAACCAGGGTGATACAAAAACATTACTGAACAAGGCGGCTTTTCTCATAGAAGCAAATCGCATTGATTATGGAACTCTAGAAGTGCGTTTTGCAATTGCTGCAAATGTTTCATTATAATGCAATCCGCTATTAGTCCAGAAAGTCCTTCGCCGTCGGCGGGGTTTCGTTCTCGCCCTTGCGCTTGCGGATGGCCGCGATCGTCGGTCCCTGCAAGCTCGAGGGCAGCTGTTCGTAACCGGCGTATTCGTAATACCACGCGGCGCGGCCTTGCGACGCCCCGCGGATGTCGGAGGCAAAGCCGAACATGGTGGCGACTGGGACTTTGGCCGTCACGTTGATGAGCTCGCCGTCCTGCGCGATGTCAAGCACCTGCCCGCGCCTTCCCTGGATGCTCTGGATTATGTTGCTCATGTACTCGGCGGGAGCGTTGACCACGAGCTTCTGCTTGGGTTCGAAAAGCACGCACTTCGCCATGACCATGCCTGCGTAGAGCGGGCGCTTGATTGCGGGGAAGACCTGCGCGGGCCCGCGGTGGGCCGGGTCGACGTGGATCACCGCGTCGTTGAGAAGCACTTTTAGCCCCACGACTTTCTCCTTGGCAAGCGGCCCCTGCTCGACGGCCTCCTCGAAAGCCTGGATGAGCAGCTCCTTGATGTCCTGGAGGAACTGCACTCCCTTCGACGCGTCGATGAAGATGTTGTCGCGGTGGATGCAGATGATTTTCTTCGCCTCATCCCGCTCCAGCCCCGCTGCGATGAGCTTCTCGACAAGCTCCTTGCCCTTCGTGCGCTCGTCAATCGTGCCTTCCTCGATGGCCTTGCGCACGCCTTCCTCAAGAGGCATCACTTCGAGCTTGAACTTGTTGTGCTTGTTCGGCGACTTGCCCTCAAGCTCGGGCCCGCGCTCGAGGACGGCCTCCTGGTAGACCACAATCGGCGGGGACGTCTCGATCTCCACGCCCCTTTCCTTGGCAATCTTGTACTCGATGATTTCGAGGTGCAGCTCACCCATTCCGGAAATGAGGTGCTCGCCCGTCTGCTGGTTGATTTCAACCCGGATGGTGGGGTCTTCCTTGCCCAATTTCTGTAGGACTTCGATGAGCTTGACGAGGTCGCGGGGGTTTTTAGCCTCCACGCTCTTGGTCACGACGGGCACGGAGTGGTGCTTGATCTTTTCGAATGCGTCCATCTGGCCTTCGCTTGCCGTCTCGCCTGCAAACACGTCCTTGAGCCCGATGACGGCGACGATGTTGCCCGAAGGCACTTCGTCCACGAGCACGCGGTCGGGGCCCATGTAAATCGCGACGCTCTGCACCTTCTGGTTCTTGAACTGGCCCGCGAGATAGAGTTCGGTCCCTTTCCGTATCGTTCCGGAGTAGAGGCGGCCGATTGCCACTTCGCCGGCGTGCTCGTCCACCTGCACCGCCGTTACCATGAAGCAGGCGGGCGCCTTCGGGTCGCAGGTGAGCATTCCCCTGCCCCACGCGTTCCCCTTGTCCCCGTGCCAGATGACGGGAATGCGGTATTTCTGCGCCGTGATGGGCGACGGGAGGTTCCTCACGACGATTTCGAGAATGACTTCCTCAAGCGGCGCCTTCTTGCGCAGTTCGGCGTGGTTGTCAGCGGCGCATAAGTCGTAAAGCTCCTTGAAGTTCATTCCCGTCTTTTTCATGATGGGGTACGAAACGGCCCACTTGTGAAAGCCGGTTCCGAAAGCCACGTTGCCCTTTTCCACGCTGAGCTGCCACTCCTGCTTGAACTCGTCGGGCGCGTAGGTGGCGATGAGCTTGTTCACCCCGCTGATGATTTTGAGGAACCTCTCCTGCATCCCCTTCGAGTCGAGCTTGAGCTCGTTGATGAGCCGGTCTATCTTGTTGATGAAGAGCACGGGGCGCACTTTCTCCTTGAGCGCCTGGCGCAGCACCGTCTCTGTCTGCGGCATGATGGCCTCCACGCTGTCAATGACGAGAATCACGCCGTCAACGGCGCGCATGGCGCGCGTGACGTGGCCGCCGAAGTCCACGTGGCCGGGAGTGTCAATCATGTTGATGATGTAATCCTGGTTCTCGTAGTTGAACCCAAGGGAGATGTTCGCGGCCTTGATCGTGATTCCGCGCGCCTGCTCCTGAGGGTCGTAATCGAGCACGCGCTGCTCCCCGGCCAGGTCGCGGGAAATGAGCCCCGCTACTGCTACGAGAGAGTCGCTCAGCGTGGTCTGACCGTAAGCAAAGCCCGCAATGTGGCTTTAGCCTTTTCCGTGATCCACGTGCGCGACTATGCCCATGTTGCGGATGTATTCCCGCGCGCCCATGAGGCGGACGACTTCGTCGACGACAACTTCCTTTCGTGCCATTGTGATCCACTAATCCCCTATGAATTGCCTGCAAACAAAAGCCAAAAAAAAAATCAAAACACAAGCTGGGCCTTACCTTGCGCTCCTCGCCATCCGTTCGGTCTCGTTGCGGCGCTTGACCGAAAAGCTTGCAAGGTCGCCGTTTGCGGCGAGGATGATTTCGTCCGCGAGCGCTTCGGCCAGCGTGGTTTTCTTGTTGAAGGCGACGAGTATGGCCGCGAGGGTGATGTTCCTGAGCGCGAGGTCGAGCCTGCGCTGCGCGCTCACGTCGGTGGCCACCTGGTACGCGATGCCACCGAACCGGACGCGCGTGACGTCCTCGCGCGGGGCGCTGTTCTCAAGAGCCCTGATGAGCATCTGGATGGGGTTTTGCTTGGTCTTCCTCTCGACCACTTCAAAAGCCGCCTCGATGATCTTGATTGCCTTGCTCTTCTTGCCCTGCAGCTTCCCGTGCGTTCGGATGACCTTGCCGCCGAGCTTCTCGCCAGTGCCTCCCCTCATGAGCTTGTTGGCAAGCCGCTCGACGATGTTGACCTTCGACTTGGCAAACTGCTTGTTGGCGTGCCGCGCGAACGAGTGGGGAATCTGCAGCGGGTTGAGCGACACGTATTGCCGCAGGCTGCCGTCGTTAATCACAAGCCCGGTGTAGGGATACTTGCCGAAGAGCTTCACCTCGGCCTCAACGTGCCCGTCCGGCTTGTGCTCGGGCCTTGCCGCCTCGACTTTTGCAGATTCATCTTCAGCCATGTAAAAACCCACTCTTCAAATTTTATGCGGCTTACCTCTTCGGCTTCTCCTTTTTGCCCTTGCGGAGCATCTCGAGCGAAACGCCGTTTACAGCCACGACCTTGTAGCGGACGCCGGGGATGGAACCCATCTGCCCGCGCTGAGAGCCGCCGAGCCCCTCGATTGTGACCTCGTCGTGCTCGTCAATCTTCCCAATCGCCTTGTCGCGGGGGACGTGCGCCGTCACTTTCTTCCCGTTCTTGAGAAGCTGCACCACCACTCCCTTGATGATTCCGGAGTGCGGCTGCTTCTGCTCAATCCCGACTTTCTTAATGACGATGCCGCTTGCGCGCGCCGTCCCTTCAAGGGGGTCGTACTTTTCCTTCAGGCCCAGCTCCTTTCTCTTCCACCATTTCTTGAGCCAGCGCCGCTTCTTCCTGCTGCGCGCCAGTGTCCTGCCTGCAAATTCTCCTCGTGCCATAGTTTGAAAACCTTCAACAGTTTTTTTTTTGAAATTTTAACCGAAGACATTTTGAGATTTCATTACACTATCTTTACGTCCTCAATCCCGAATTTCCTTTTCAGCAGCATCCTCGCCTTCTTTATGCGCTCGCCGCCCCTTCCAATCGCCCTGCCCTTGTCGGCGGGGTTTACCGCAACCGTGACGGTCCTGCGCTCGGGCGAGCCCGACTCGCGCACTTCGCTAAGGGCAACGGGCCTGAAGAGGTTTGCGAGGAAACCCTGCATCGTCCCGTCGTCCTCGACGACCTCGACTGCCTTGTCAAACGCCCTTTCCAACTTCGTTATGCTCGCGCCGCCCTTCCCTATCGCGCGGCCGAGGTCCCCCTTTGCCACGACGAAGATGACCGAACCCTCGCCGAAAACCACGTCGGTGGCCCGCGCGCCGGTGCTCCTTTCGAGCAGGTTGATCGCCTGGAGGTCTTCGTTGCTCAGCGTTACTGGCATTAAAATCTCTCTTACGCGCCCCGTGACGCCTTGAGGATGTCCGAATTGCCCTCATCAAGCACGCACAGCGCGCTTACCGTGAACGGCTTTCCGCACACCGCGCCGAGCTCGATGCTCGTGCCTTCGTAAACTATCAACGGGATGCCCGACATCTTCGCGTAGTGCGTGATGTCCCGCGAAAGGTCGGCCGGGGCGTTCTGGGAAAGGACAAGGAGCTTGCAACCGCCGCTCTTCACCAGCGTGACGGCCTTCTGGCTGCCCAGCACTACCCTGCCCGAATCCACCGCAAGCCTGATTGAACGTGAAACGTCCATGAGTAATCCAACCTATGGTTCTCTATCCGGCGCCGTCAGGCGGGATAACTCCCCACTTCAAAATGAGGACTGCAACAACAAGAAATAGGCCGGGAATTGTTTATAACCATTTGGATGCTTTGCGGGAAAGAAACTTTATCGCAACGACGGAAAGCGGGAATATTTGAAGCGACTTTTATCAAAAAACATATTGCCAACAATACCCCTCACTCGGTGCTTCCATTGCGTTTTCCGCATTTTTGCTACCGAAAGCATAATTAATCCTTTTCGCGTAATTGCCTTCGGGCAAGACGCTTTTTTGGTGGGCACATGGTTGACGCTACTGACCGCAGCATCCTCTCAATCCTGAAGGAAAACGCACGCGCGCCGCTTAGCGAAATCGCAGAGGAAATCGGCGTGAGCGAGGGGACGGTGCGCAACCGCATCGCGAGGCTCGTTTCCGAAGGGACGGTAAGGCGCTTCACCTACGAGGGGAGCTACGAGGGCGTGAGCGCGATAATCGGGCTGAAGACCGACTCGCACAAGCCCACCGGGAAAATCGTCGAGAAGCTCAAGCACTACGCGGGCGTGGAGGAACTGCTCGAAGTGACTGGAAGGTTCGACGTCATTTGCCTCGTTCACTCCCCGGCGCTGCCCATCCTCAACGAGCTTCTCGAAAAAATAAGGCGGACTGAAGGCGTGATGGAGACGGAGTCGTTCACGGTGCTGAAGAAAAGCTGACATGAACGCACGCTAAGCTTCGGGCGCGAGCCGGTCGGCAATCTTTGTGATGCCTTTGCTTATTCTTTTGATTTCTTCCCGGTCTTCGCGCAGAGCCGTGACGAGTTCCTTCATCGTGGCCTGAAACGCCATCATTTCCTGATGGATAACGCCATACTTGGCATCAACCCGGTTGAAATTTTCGTCGGTGCGTTCGCTGAAAAGGCCGAAGTAGTTGTATGCCGTGCGGAAGCCTTCGCGAATTTCGGAAGGAAGTTCTCCCATTTTCACTTCAGAATAAGAGAACTCTCCGGTTGGTTGGGAAAAAAAGGTTTAGACCGACTTGACAAGAATGATTCCTTTGTCCGGCTCGTGTTTTATCTCGATTGAGGAAGGAAATTTTTGGAGAACTCCTTCCTCTGCTTCGCAAACAACCTTGACGCTGCCGTCGGGCTCGTTCTCAACAAAACCCGCAATGCCGAGCTCCAGAGCCTTCTCCAACACCCTGTCGCGGTATCCGACGCCCTGGACGCGGCCCCGAACGATTGAAGTTGCACGACGTTTCATGAAACCATCTACTCAAGTCGGGTTCTTAACCCCGCGCTTTCCTACTCAATGGTCATCTCGAGCTTGACCTTGCCCGTCCCGCAGGGGATGGTCTGGCCGATGATGATGTTCTCGGCAATTCCCTGAAGGGGGTCTTCCTCGCCCTTGATGCAGGCGTTGAGGAGGTGCTTGGCAGTCTCTTCAAAGGCCGCGCGCGCGAGGACGGATCTCTTCTCCCCCGCAAGGCCGTGCCTTCCGACTGAAGTGAGCTTGCCCTTGGAGGTCATCGAGTCGGCAATGAGCATGATGTGCCTCGCGTCGACCTTGAGCCCCTGGGCGGTGAGCACTTTGAGCATCTCGTTCATTATGGAGTTGCGGCCGGCCTCCACCCCGAGCACGTGGTAGGTTTCGGTAATGTCGTTGGTGGTGGTGCGCGAGGAGTCCACTTCGGGAATCTTCAGCAAGCCTTCGAGGTTGCTCCCTTCCGTCGCCACGACGTACTCCCCTGCCTTTTCGATGATGATGGCGCGGGAAATGTTCGCCACTCCCCGCAGGATGATTTCGCGAAGCTTGTTGGTGATCTTGCGGGTGTTGCGGATGCTGTCTGCCTTGGGGCGGACGGTGATTCCAGTCTGGGTCTTCTCCGCGGGGGCGACGAGCTTGACCTTCTCGAAAATCTCGTCTTCCTTCACCGCCTTGTCGTGAAGCGACTTCTCGTCCCAGGTGACGCGGATGCTCTTGCGGTCGAAATTCTCCCTCACATCGGCAACCTGCTCCAGCGTGAGCTGCTCAAGAGAAGCGGCGAACTTCTTGACCTTCTCGAAGTCCTTGGAAAGCTCCTTGCGAAGGTAGACTTCCATCACGGGGCTCTTCGGCTTCTTGGTCGCGTCGACGATTTCCACCAGTCGGGTGAAGCCGAGCTGCGCGAGCGAGGCGACTCCGGCGTAGTGGAAGGTGCGCAGCGTGTTGTGCGTAATCACGCCGTCGAAGGTGGCGAACGTCTCGAGCCCCTCGACGGAAAAGTCGTAGACCAGGGGCGTGGAGTCGACGAACTTCACCTCGACAATCTCGTCCCACGCCACGTCTTCCTCAAGCATGGCTTTCATTACGGAAAGCTCTTTATCCACGTTGATGCTATTTTGGCGCGAGAGTTCCCCGAACTTGTCAACGTATTTCGCAAGCGTCTTCACGCCGATTTCCTGCTTCTTGGTGAACTTGCTGACCAAACGGGAGGGCACTCCGAGCTTCCTGGCGGCGTCGCCTATCACGCTTCCGAACCCGACTTTCATGTCGAGAATGTCGTAAGAGATGCGCTTGGTTTCCTTGGTGCAAAGTTTCCCAAGTAAGGAAGACTTCTTGGCCCACACGAAGCCGATTTTCTCCCTGAAGCGGTTTGCGTACGCCCCCGGAATGGAGAGGCAGTGCTGGCCCGAAGCGAAGTGCTTGGTGCAGAAGATGCCAAGCCTGCAGAGCAGCAGTGCAACCCCGTCAATCAGTTCCTTCGAGTTGGAAGAGGCGCGAATCGCATTGCGCTCCATCGTCACGTTGCCGTCGCCATCGAAATACGCCGAAAGAAGCGATGAGATGAACTTTTCGTTTGCGCTGAAGGCGAATTCAGGAACGCGCTTGCTTGACGAGCCCTTGCCGCAGGTCTTTTGCAACAGTTCGGAAAGCAGGGTTGAATTGATGGTAAGGCCGTTGCCCAAGGCAAAGCCGCGGCTGTTGGCCTTCTCCGCGTATTTGAGCGCGAGGGAGTCGGCGAATCCCTTCGTCCTTGCGATGAACTCGGAGTCAGTGTTTGAAATGCCCACGTTGTACCTGCTCAGGCTGCCTTCGGAAAGGTAGGCCCCGACAAACCAGCCGAATTTCGAGTCGAGGGGCATTGATTCGGGAATCCTCGCGTTGCCGTGGTTCTGCACTGGATAGACAAAGCCGTCCTCGATTTCGAATGAATTCCCATGCCCCGCGTAGTGCCTTAACGCATCCGCGCCCACGGGAATAGTGTACGAAACATTGTGGCCCGCGCGGCTTATCACGCCCGGCGCAAGCGCCTTTTTGAGTTCGCTTCCAAACCAGTGGGTGCTCTTTGGAAGGTGTTGCTGCAAATCAAGGCTCTCGGCACCTTGGGCAAACAGTGCGGGGGAGGGCATGGACTTGACAACGGGAATCCTCTGGCCGACCTTGAGGGAACTTCCCATGACGGGAATGATTCTGTTGTCCTTGCGGATGACGAAGGAGTGGTTGTCGGTCGCGCGGATTTTCCTTCCCGAACGCGTGGTTATCTCGAGGATTTTCTTTCCGCACTCGTGCCTGCTGGCGGAAATGAGCCTCTTGAAAACAACCTTGCCTTCCTGCGAGAGGCTGGGGACGCAAATGCCTGCGCTTTGGGGAAGGTCCACAACCGAAGCCCCGCCTATTTTGATCGAGCCATGCTTCTCGATGAGCCCGTCCACGAACTCCCCGATTGCCACGGGTTTCATCGCGCCGTCAATGCTTACGACCACTTTTTCACCCGAAGGGATGGACATCTGCGTTCCGGGCTCGCCGATGCTCTGAGCCGCGATCACTCCCACGGGCTCGCCGTATGCCACGGCGTTCCCCGCCGGGTGCATCCCGTCGTCGCCGTACTTGAACTGGATGATTTTCCCCTCCGCGTCGCTTGCGGTGAGGTCCTTCTGCACCACGATGTCCTGAAGGGCGTTGATGAGCCTGCGCTGCATGTAACCCGTCTTGGCGGGGTTGACTCCCTTGTCAACGACGCTGTCCCTGCCTCCTGCGGCGTGGAAGAAGTACTCGTGGGGGGAAAGGCCGCGGACGTAACTGTCGCGCACGAACCCGCGCGCGAGGTCGGAAAGGTCGCCCTTTGCGAAGTGGGAAAGGATGCGGCCCTTGTACCCTGAGCGCATGCGCTTTCCGCGCACGGCCTGCTGGCCGACGATGCCAGCCATCTGCACGACGTTGATGGGCTTGCCCCTCGCGCCGGAGTCGGCCATGAGAAGCGCGGAGTTGTGCATTATTTCCGCCCCGCCGAACTTCACGGGGTGCTTGCGCACGTGGGTCTTGATTATGCCCCACGCGTCGTGGCGAACCGCCTCGAGGATGTCCATCACCTGCTCCTCCAGCGTCTCCTTGAGCGTCTTGCCGGGCAGCCGCGCGAGCCTCTTCATGCGGTATTTCTGGATGAGCTTGCGCACCCCCTTGTGCGCCGTGAGGTAAAGCTCGCCGAGCTCCCCGCGGGTCTTGTCCGTAATGGCGTAGTCGTCAAGCGAGAGGGAGATGCCGAAGTCGGTGGCAACGTCGACGGAAATCTTGGTTGCCGCGTCGAGGTATTTCGCCGCCGCGTCGCTTCCGAATTCCTTGAATAGCGCGCGGACGAGCTTGTCGCTCGAGCGGCCGTCGAGATGGCCGCGCAAAAACTTGCCGTTCTTCACCACTACGGTGGAGTCGTGCTCGGCGCACTTGCCCCCGGGGCACTCCTTGCACTTCTGGTGGAACGCGAGGCTGGCGCATTCGAAGTCGAATTCCTTGGGGAGAATCGCGGAGAGGATTTCCCGTCCTGAAACCTTCTCCCCCTTGAACTCGGCGTCGTTGACGCCGGCGCGGGAAAGCATCATCGCCGCTTCCGAACGGGGGAATTCCACGCCCTTGGCGGTAAGCATGTAAAGGCCGGAAATCTGATCGAGCTCGGGAACTACTATGGGCTCGCCGTTGCGGGGGGAGAGGATCTGCTCCTGGGCCTTCATGAGGATTTCCGCCTCGGCCTGCGCCTCCTCGTTCTGCGGAACGTGGATGTTCATCTCGTCCCCGTCGAAGTCGGCGTTGTACGGCTTGCAGACGGCGGAGTTGAAGCGGAAAGTCTTTCCCGGAAGGACCTTGACGTGGTGGGCCATCATGCTCACGCGGTGGAGGCTGGGCTGGCGGTTGAAAATCACGATGTCGTCATCCATAAGCTGCCGCTCCACAGTGTAGCCGGGGACGATTTCCGCCGTCACTTCCTCGATGTTGAGGCCGATGAGCTTCTTGCGCTTGCCGTCGGGGCGGATGACGTAATTGATTTTTTCCGGATGGCCCTTGACAAGCTCCTTGATGGGCTCGAGATTCCATTCGGTGACGAAAATCGGGACTGTAAGCTCCCTTGCGATGTGCTCGGAAACCCCGAGCTCGTTGATGCCGAGGGTGGGGTCGGGGGAAATGACGGTGCGGCCGCTGAAGTTCACGCGCTTGCCCGAAAGGTTGTAGCGGAACCTGCCTTCCTTGCCCTTGAGGCGCTGGAAGAGCGTCTTGAGCTGCCTTCCGCTGCGGTGCCTTGCAGGCGGGATGCCTGCGGTCTCGTTGTCGAAGAAAGTCGCGACGTGGTATTGGAGAAGCTCCCACAAGTCCTCGATGATGAGCTGCGGGGCGCCGGCGTCGATGTTCTCGCCGAGGCGCTGGTTGATGCGCAGCACGTCCACGAGTTTGTGGGTGAGGTCGTCCTCGCTGCGCTCGCCCGTCTCAAGGGTGATGCTGGGGCGCACGGTGACCGGAGGGACGATGAGGACGGTAAGGACCATCCACTCGGGCCTGATTTTCACGCCGAGGGTGTTGAGGTCCTCGTCGGAAATGTGCTCCATCCTCTCGCGAACTTCGTTGGGCAAAAGCCTCCTTTCCTTGCCGCCCACGTCCTCGAAAAAGCTCGTGGGCTTGACAAACTTTATCGCGCCCTGCTGCTCGGCGCAGTGGGGGCAGACCGCGGCCTTCTTGGGCTTCTCAAAAGTGCTGTCCTCGACAAGCAGGCGGGAGCACTTGCGGCACGTCGCCTTGAGCAGGTGGTAAACGGCCTTTGCGAACCCCACGTGGATGACGGGCCGCACCATCTCAATGTGGCCGAAGTGGCCCGAGCAGCTTTTCATGCGGCCGCCGCAGGACTTGCAGCGCAGGCCCGGGTCGATGACGCCGAGGTGCTGGTCGGCAAGCCCGCCGTTGATGGGGTAGCCGTCCTCGTCGTAAGTGTCGGGCACGGTGATCTTCACGGCCGACATCTTGCGCACCTGCTCGGGGGAGAAAACGCCGAACTCAATCGCACCAATGACCTTCATTTTTTACCACCAGCCGGCGTTTGAACGGATTTGAGAACCGCAAAACAATCTGAAGAATCTACTTGACGAAAACAAAAAACAAAAAAAAACAATTCATCAACGGGAAAAAAAATCAAGGGATGAATGGGGGGCTCATCCCCTGGCCTTCAGCTTTATCTTGGGGCTGATTCCGATGCTCTTCATCTCGTCAAGCAGCAACTTGAAGGCGTAGGACATCTCCACTTCCTCCACGTCGCCGGATTCGCAGAGCGAGCAGTACTTGATTTTCTTGACCTTGTCGTACACGCCCGCGCCGCCGCAGGGGTTGCAAATCAGCTCCACGGTCTTGTCCGAAGCGTCGATCATCCTCTCGCGCAGGAGAAGGGCCGCGCCGAAGCCGATGAAGCAGTCGCGTTCCATCTCCCCCAGCCTCAGGCCTCCCTCGCGGGCGCGGCCTTCCGTGGGCTGGTGGGTGAGCATCTGCACGGGCCCGCGGCTGCGCGCGTGCATCTTGAGCTGGACGAGGTGGTGGAGGCGCTGGTAGTAAATGACGCCCACGAAGATTTTCGCTGCCATCATCTTTCCGGTGCTGCCGTCGTAGAGGTATTCCTGCCCCGCGGGGGACATGCCGGATGCCAGAAGCGCCTTTTCGAAGTCCTCCTGCTTCGCGCCGGTAAATGCCGTGCCGTCCTTGAGCGCCCCGTCGACGCACGATGCCTTGCCCCCGATCATCTCGAGAAGGTGGCCGGCAGTCATGCGGCCGGGGATGGCGTGGGGGTTGATGATGAGGTCGGGAGTGACGCCGTCCTTGGTGAATGGGAGGTCCTCCTGCTTTGCGACAAGGGCGATTACTCCCTTCTGGCCGAAGCGGGATGCGAACTTGTCGCCGATTTCGGGAATGCAGGTGTTCCTCACGCGGATTTTCGCAAGCCTGTTTCCGCTGGTGGTCTGGCTCATGATGACCGCGTCGACAACGCCGCTCTCGTTGCTGCGCACCGTCACGCTGGACTCGCGCCTGCGTTCGGTCTCCACGTCAAGGGCCGAAACCTCCTTGAGAAAACGGGGCGGGGAGGTTTTTCCCACGAGCACCGCGTCGCCGGCAACCTGCGTTTCCGGGCTGATGATGCCGTCCTCGTCAAGATGCCTGTACGTCTCCTCGCCCATGTACCCCTGCACGAATTCCTGCGGGTTTTCAAACCTGTCGCGCTGGCCCCCGGGGTAGCGGCGCTCTTCGGCCGTGTATGTCCGCAGGAATGCGCTGCGGCCAAGCCCGCGCTCGATTGCGCTCTGGCTGAGCACCACCGCGTCGTTCATGTTGAAGCCCTTGTACGAAAGGATCGCGACGACGAAGTTCTGCCCGCTTGCCCGCTTCTCCTGCCCCAGCACCCGGTATGCCCTCGTCTGGACGAGCGGGCGCTGGGGGTAGAAAAGGATGTGGCCGCGCGTGTCGGTGCGCAGGTTGAAGTTGGACGCGTAAAGCCCCATTGCCTGTTTCGTGTGCTGGGCTGCCATCAGCACGCGTGGGGCCATGTTGTACTCGGGGAACGGGACTTGGGCGCTTGCGTAGCCGAGGATGCCGAGGGGGTCGATTTCGAGATGCGTGGTCTTCTCCCCTATGACCAACTCGTCCATCGCAACGCGGGCGTTCTCCTCCTCTTCCGAATCGAGGAATTCAATCGAGCCCTGCTTGACCAAATCGTTGAAGTGAAGCGAGCCCGCGCGGACCTTTTCGCGCATTTCGGGAGTGACTGCCGGCTTGCCTCCCTTCACCACTATAAGCGGCCTCACCGGCCTTCCCTCGTCGCTGTTTACGAACACCTCGTTGGTGTTCTTGTAGAACGCGACGTTGGTGTGGTAATGGACCGCGCCCTCGCGCCTCTTCTCGCGCAATTCCCTCGCGAGCTTCTCGCCGTTGTCGCTGAAGCCGACGAAGCGGCCGTTGAGATAAACCGAAGCCTTGTTTGCCATCTGCCCTACCACCCTGAAGTTGATGACGACCTTGATTTCCTGAAAATATCTTTTTTGATTCCCGCACCAAAAAAAAAACAAAACGAAAAACCAAAATGGAACTGCGCTAGTCCAGCCTGAGGCTGACGTCCATCTTCTTGAGCAAATGCTCCACTTCCTCCTCGGGAGTGCCCGTGGTGACTTCGCTGAAGAGAGCGAGCGCCTTTACCAGGCCGCAGTTGGGGCCTTCCGGCGTTTCGTTGGGGTCGAGCCTGCCGAAGTGCGTGCCGTTGAGGTCGCGCGCCTTGTAGTGGGGATGCTTCTTTGCCAAGGGGGAAGTGACGCGGCGCAGGAAGCTCATTGCGCTGATGTAGTTGTAGCGGTCAAGCGGCTGGGAAACGCCCGTGTGCCCGCCCACCCAGTTGCCGGTTGCCATTGAATACTTCAGCCTCTCGGTGAGGGCGTCGGGGCGAACGACGGCGAACATCGACATCTTGCGGCCGCGCACGTTCGCGCGCTCCATCTGGTACGCCACGTCCTTGACGAGGAACTGGAAGGAATAGCGGAACAGCTCTTCCATGAGCATTCCGCTTATTTTGAGGCGCTTGTTGGCATAGTGGTCCTTGTCCTCGGGCGCGCGCTTCCTGTACGCCACCATCGTGGCGCGTTCTGCCATGCGCGTGAGGAAATACGCCTTGGGGATGCGCGCGCTCTCGTCGATGCCGATGTGGGGAAGGAGATAACGGTCAAGAAGCAGTTCCGCGCGCCGCACCTGGTACTCAACAGGCTGGCCGGGGGCCGCGCGCTTCCCGATTATCTCAAGGGCCTCGCGCCGGTTTTTGGCCTCGTCAATCTCGAGGTTGAGGGCAATGTCGTTCTGCACTTCGGGGTCCTGCGAAAACGCCTCGACGATTTTCTCCACCTTGTCCATGCCCAACGCCTTGAGCGTGAGGGTGAGCTCGAGGGGCTTGCCGTAGCTGGGCATCGTCACGCTCAGCTTGCCTTCCGTGCTGCGGTCGACGGTGCAGCGGCCGCGGAATCCCAGTCGGGTGGAGAAAATCTTGGACTGAACCGACTTGCCGTCCTTCTCCCGCGAGACCAGAATGCGGTTTGGCGCAAGGTCCTCGAGGGTGACGAGCGTCTTTTCCGTCCCGTTGATGACGAAATACGCCCCCGGATCCTTGGCATCCTCGCCAAGTTCGACAAGCTCCTGTGCGGACTTCCCGTTGAGGTAGCAGAGCTTGCTCTTCACCATCACGGGCAGTTCGCCCACGAACACCTCTTCAGTGCGCTTTTCGCTCCCGTGGATGACGGGAGTGATTTCCAGAAAGAGCGGCGCGGTGTACGAAAGGTCGCGCGCGCGCGTTTCGGCCGGGTAGAAAACGCGGGAAGACCCGTCCACCTCGATCACGCGCGGCTTCTCCACGCGGATGCGGCCCAGGCGCAGCACGAGCCCCTCAATCTGCGGCTCGATGACCTGCTGGCTGTCCACCACTTCCTGCAAGCCCGTCTCGACGAACTTGTCGTAAGACTCTATGAACTGCTTGACCAGGCTGTTTTCCCGCAGATAATCAGCCGTGATTTCCTCAAAGGCCATCTTCCCACCACGCTCCGAAAAACCCAACTGCGGCCCCGAAGAGCAGATGGCCCGCAGGGGTCCGTTTGTAGATTTTCCCGAATCGCCATTGCGGCGAATGGGCGAGTAATGCAAATCCCTAGTCGTCAAGCTCTGAAACCAGGCGGTAGTAAGGCTCGACCTTGCCGGTCGTGGGGCTGTTGCGGTCGATGCGGATCACGTCGCCCTCCCTTGCGCCCAATTCCTTGATTGCCGGGTCGTCGGTTGCGATGAGGGGCAGGGCCTGCACTGGCTTGCCGAATTTCTCGAGCAAACCCGCCACCTCCTGCTCGGTGGCAATGGAATGCTTAGGCACGAGTATATGCTCTGCGGTCCCCAACCTTATACCAACCCAAGAATACGCTACGCTTGACTGCGACAGTAGTTATTAGAAAAGAAAAGATTAAAAGGCTATCTGAAGTGAAATGGGAAGCTTTAGCCCCCAACATCCCCCTGGGGGCTTGCCTCCTGTTTCCGGTTGGAACTTACCTGCGCCTGCCCCTGTGCGCGGCCGCCTTTTCCTGCATGCAGCATCCCCCGTGGCCGCAGTCGCAATTGCCGCCGTGGCCGCAAGCCTCGCTGCACTGGGGGCACATGTTCATCGAGTGGGCAAGTGCAGAAAGGCCCTTGAGCACGAAGAGAACGCCGGCCACCTTAAGCGCGCCGGTGACGGTGAGATAGCCCCACCCGCCCATTGCCAAGGCGACGCCCGATGCCAAAACCAAAACGCCCATTACCTTCTTGCACGTTCCATGCATTCCCATTTTCAAATCAATCCTCCAAAAACGAACTTTGCAACTAAAGTAAGGAATCATCGGTATAAAAGAGTGAGCAAAGGCGGGCGGTGAGAGTAAGGGATGCTGCGGCAATATCCGGGCAGGAAGTGATTTCCTTCTGAACCAAACCAGCCCTTGAAATAAGGCCGGCGGTTGACGAGACAAAGTGCGGTTTGATGCCGCTTTATAAACCTCCAAACAGTAGTCCATTGGAGATTCATCCCATGGCATTGCAACCTGCACGCCCGAGGGGACAGTCCGCACTCGAATACCTCGTCACTTACGGCTGGGCCATCCTCGCAATCGTCATCATCGGCGCGGCCTTGTGGTACACCGGCGTCTTCAGCCCCGAGTCCTTCATCGGCGTCAAAAGCGCATCGGGGTTCTCCGGAATGCTGGCAAGCGATTTTTCAGTCGACCCGCTCGGAAAGCTCACGATCATTCTGAACAACCAGCTCGGAAACGCCATAAGCAACATCTCCGTCGCAGGGGGCTCATGCAGCCCCGCCTCCGTCGCAGCCGGGGGGAACACGACGTGCAAGGCGTCCGGGGCATTGCCTTCAGGTGCGCCCGGAAGCACATACCAAGGCGCGGTAAGGGGATGGTACGTGAACGCCCGGAGCGGAATCAACCACACGCTTTCCGGGACAATCCGCGGAAGGTACGAAGGCGCATGGCTCCCTTGGGTGGACTCCACCGCGGTGCTCTCGCTGCACCTTGAAAACAACGCCCTTGACGCGAGCCCCAGCGGCAACAACGGCAACCTCAACGGCCCGCCGACATTCGTTCCATCCTGCAAGAAGGGAGGGTGCTATTCGTTTGCCGGGCCAAGCTCAAGCCAGAAAATCGGCCTTTCAACCCCGTTGATAACCGGCACGGGGGATTTCACGGCAACCGCGTGGGTGAATCTCGTCAATCCAGCTGTCGCTAATTTTGTGATGGGCAACTACGGCTCTGGAAATGCCGGCGGGGTTGAATTATATGTCTACAACGGCATTGTCAACTATTACGCCACCGCAGCCACAAGCGGCGGGCCGGTTCTTAGCGCGAACCAATGGTACCACGTCGCGTGGGTGAGGTCTTCAGGAACGGTGACGCTCTACCTCAATGGCGCGCCAGTCTACTCCGCAGGAAACGCCAACGCAATCACCGGCTCGCGCAACTGGTATGCCGGAGGGGGAACTGACTACAACGCCGAAAACCTCAACGGGCAGATCGACGAGGCGCACGTGTACGCCCGCGCCCTTTCAGCAACGGAAATCGCGGCGATGTACAACTACGAAAACGCAGGCTGAGCGATTGGCATGACCGGGCGTTTTGCACTCAACCGGAAAGAGTTAGGCACTACAATAATCCCGAAAGAAAGCCAATAAAGAAAGAAGGGGAAAAAGGCGCGTTTTCAGGGGTGCCTTCTAGGGGAGCGGCACGATAGTCTATGCGCGGCCGTTTTAAAAAAAGGTTAAACGTTCCGCTTCCGAAATGCCATCGGCGGGCAGACGGGAGTTGGAGCGCCTTGAAAGGGCTACGCGCCAAAGGTTAGGCACACGCCCCCTCGCGCGAGAGGGCTGGAAAGAAGAAGAGGCGCCCTGGTCGCATGGCTGGCCGTCAGATGGGCCGTCCCCGAGAACGGAAAAGGAACTCCCGACTACTTGCGTGCGATGAATTGTTCGTAGACGAATTGCACGAAGGCTTTTTCGTCCCTCCGTTCGACCGCGGTTATGAGCGCGTCGAAATAGCTTCGGGAGTCTTTCGAGATGTTTAGCAGGGGATAGCCCTTGTCGAAGAGGGCCTTGTTGAGCAAGAGCCTTGAAACGCGTTTGTTGCCGTCCTCGAACGGGTGAATCATGTAAAAGCGCAGGTGCAGCAGGGCGGCCAGTTCGATGGCGTTTAGCGTTCCCTCGTTGGCGTTGTACCATTCGACGAGCTCACGGAGTTTTTTCGTTACCTCTTGGTGGGCTGGAGGCCGAAAGCCTATTTCTTCAGCCCGCTGGTAGCTCTTGAGGTAAATGTATGCCTGCTTTGAACGGAATTCTCCAGGCGCTCGTTCACCGTACTGCGCCATGATGATGCCGTGCAGCCTGGCTAGGAAATCAAGCGTTAGCCCTTTCTTGCCTTCCTTGACGAACCTGAGGCCCTTGATCATGTCGAGCGCAACGCGCAGGTTCTCGTCGCGCAGGTTCTTGACATTCTTTCTGTCGAACTTGTAGGCAAGATTGGCGTCCTCTCTGGTAATAGGAACGCCTTCGGTGGTAAGCGTGGTGTAGACGAAATTGACTGCATCCACTTCCTCCCTCTCATCCCGCGCAACCTTGCCGAGTTTCCTGACTTTTTGCACGTATCGCCTACGCAGCTTCTCGGCTTCAACGAGCTGCTCCCGCGAAAGGAAGAGGCGTTCTGCTCCAGCCAGAAGCGAGCCGTACATCTTGGCGAGCAACCCCTCCTTCTTCGCTTCAAGCTCTTTTTTTGCGGGAATCCGCTTGCCCAAAAAAACAGAGTAGACCACTGGCTTCTCAAGCCGGATGGACTCCTCCAGATAGTAATACTGCCGGCCGTTCACCACCTTGAGCCGCGTGCGCATGCGAGTAATAGGCAGGCGGACTATTTAAGGCTTAGCACACATTTAGTCTATAAAAAGTATGCCTAAAACATGCGGGTAGAACTCTTAGGCACACGCCCTAACAATCGATTGTAAAGTAAGCTGTGCGGACTGAACATTGAGTGAACCCCTATTTCGGCGCATGCGGTTAAGCGCCCCGTTAGGGGATGTGAACTCCAAGCTGGATGCCCTCGCGCGAGAGGGCTGGAAAGAAGAAGAGGCGCCCTGGTCGGGATTCGAACCCGAGTCAACGGCGTGACAGGCCATTATGCTAGACCGCTACACCACCAAGGCAGAACTAACCAGAATAGTATATTCATGGAGAAGGGTTAAAAAATCGGCGACATATGGTTTGTTGGAAAATGCTAATCGAAATCCGCGTCGTTGCAAACTCATCCAAGCCCGGGGTCGAGAGGTTTGAAGGCGGGCTTAAGGTGCGCGTGAGGGCAAAGCCGATTGAGGGGAAGGCGAATGCGGAAGTAATCGGGCTGGTTGCCGATTTTCTCAAAGTCCCGAAGAATCGGGTTGCGATAATGCGGGGCCGCGCGTCGAAAAGGAAAGTAATCGGGGTTTCGAACTGAATCGGCAAAGGCCACACTGGGTGAACCGGAAAAAAGTTGGGTTCCGGAGAGGACTTAAGCTAACTTTCGCAATAAAGAATCAAAAAAATACGCGCCATCTACCACCGGCCAAAGCCGCGTGACGCCTGCGACTTGGCATACCTTCTGGAAAACGGGATAAAGCCCGACTATGAACTGATTGAAGAAAAACTCAAGCCGCTTTCAACAAGCTTGGAGGAAAGTTCGTTCGAAGCAAGGCTCCTGTTACACGAGGAAAGACGGAACCGCGACTTGACACAAGTGGTTTCAAACCCGCCAACCTTTGAAGAAACACGCAACGGAACAATCGGCGCCCCATTCAGGAAGGACAAGACTTAAGGCGGCTCAAGCAAATGCCTTGGGAAAAAGGAATTCGGCCAAGAAACCAGCCGGCTTATTGACAAAAAAGGTCCCGCTGGGGAGATTTGAACTCCCAACACCCTGATTTCTGACGAGGACTGGCTTGCATTCATCGCATTCGTGCAAGCGCGCTTTTTGGCTACAGTCAGGTGCTCTGCCAGATTGAGCTACAGCGGGGGGTCGCGCATGTCGCGTATATCACTATTTTAAAAGAAGAAGCCTATTTATTTCATGCTTTTTGCCAGGAAGGCTTTGCTCCTCCCGTTGATGTTCCTGCTGCTAAGCGCGGGTTTTGCCTCGGCGCTGGCCAACGGTTCCGCCTCGGCAAACGCTTCGGGCAGCGCCGCCCTTAACGCCTCGGCAAACGCGACCGCGGGCGCACCCCCAACGGGCGGCAATGCCACGGTGAACGCAACCCCCGCAAAGCCCGCGCTCACCGGCGTGGATGCGGAAATAGGCTATTACCTCAACTCCGGCGAGACGCCCGAAAAGGTTCCCGTCACGGCGGGGGGCAGGAAATACACGCTGGTGAAGGTGGGCGGGAGCGAGGCAATCGTCTTTGACGAGAACGAAAACGCCCTCACGACGCTTTCGGACATCAACGCGGCAGTCCCCGCATACGTTTCGCAGCTTGACATCCCGTTCAAGCAAGCCAACCTTGACGCGATAAAGACCAACTACGCTTCCCTCAAGTCCAGCACGGACTACTGCAGCCAGGTTTACTACAACTTCACCCAGGGCAACCGGGGCAGCTTCTGCTTCATCCTCGCTGCCGGCAGGGCGTGGCTGTGCTCCCTCATCTATTCAACCGACCTGAGCTCCATCCTCAACCTCTCGGTGGCAATAGGCCCCGCAAAGGCCGCCATAAACTCCGGATTCGCATCCATGAACGGCTCCCTCCGCAACATCAACAGCCGCGTTGCCGACCTCGACGGGGAATTCCAGCAGGCGTCTGTCGGAGGCCTAACGCCCATACTTTCAGACATCAAGTCCAACATCACCTCGTTCAAGGCGGGTTACGACCAGTTCAACTCGGCACACTCCTCGATGCTCACGCAATACGAATTCGCCCACGACGGCGGGCTCGGCAGGTGCAACATCGACGTGAACGCGATGGGCAACATCGACAGCCAGGCCAGCGCCGGCTCGTCGTTCCCCAACGCCCAAGCAATAGGAAATGCAATCCTCTCCTTCACTGCGGGCAGGACGCTTCCCGCCTCGATAAGGAAGGCAACCGCGCTTAGGGAGGGCAAGGTGGCCGCGCTTGAAGCCAATTACGCACGGCTCTCCTCCTCGTTCAAGAAGGCCAACAGGAACATGGACCTGCCGGGATTGGGCAAGAAAGTCGCCGACGCCCGCGCCAAGCTGGGCGCGATAGGCAACCAGACCAACGCCAGCATCGTCGCGACCGCAGCTGCCGACGCGGACAAGGCAATAACGGACGCGTCCCTCGCTTACGAAAGCCAGAATGCAGTCCTGGCCGACTACTCCGCCTCGCTATCCGCAATCAACAACGCCTCCGCGACGCTCGCCACCGCCACGAAGAAATTCGGCACCAACGACCCGCGCGTTGCCGAAATGCGGAAGCAGGTCACCCAACTGCGCGAGTCGTTCCAGCTCAGCGAGCAGGACCTCAAGTCCGCCCGGCCCGTCACCGCCGAACAGTTCAAGAATGCGGGCCAGAACGCAACCGCCCTCTCCACGCGGCTCGTTTCCCTCCGGGGCCGCGAGAACGAAATCGACCTCACGCTCATTGCGGGAGTCATCCTCATCCTCGCAGCGCTCGCGGGCGGATTTACCCTCCTGCGCAAGCTCAAGGCAAACCGCGACGCGGCACGCACAAAGGCAAACACGGAAGTGCCGATTGAAAAGCTGCAGGATGGCAGGAAGTAGGAATATACTGCCTGCAGGGTTTTTTTGCCTTAATCTCTATATAAGCCGTCAGCCCCCGCAGCGTCGGCAATCATCCTGCGGTGGTCGAAAGCGATTTTTTCTGGAAGGGCGTCAAGAGGAAAGAACGCGATGCCCTCGGTTTCTTTCGTCTCATTCAGTGGCGACTGGCCCTTTTCAAGCTCCACGATGAACGCCACGGCTATAGTCTGCCGCTCGTCACGGCCGGGCTCGTCGTAAACCCCGAGCATCCTCACGACCTTCCCCTTCAGGCCCGTCTCTTCAAAAAGCTCGCGAAGCACGCACTGCCGGGTCGTCTCGTTCCGGTCAACCCTCCCGCCGGGAAGGCAGTAGAAGCCGGCAAACGGGGGGAACTTCCGCCTGGCAAGGAGAACCCTCCCAGCCTCAACGACAATCGCGTCGCAGGAAGTCGCGCGGAAATTCACTTTCGCAAGGTCAACGTCCAAGAGAATCGACATCCTGTCAAAAAAATTCTTTTCGTAAAAAAAATTGTTCTTTCTTTTCCCCAAGGGCTTTTCTTCATCGCAGCTTCTGGTAAAGCTTCGCGGTGTGAAGCAAGAGTATCTGAAACTCCGCTTTAATTTGCTTGCTTCACGCCGCGTTTCAAGGGGCGGACGAACGAAGTGAGGAGCACCGCAGAAAAGGTTTAGTGGGGGATCTGAGATTCGAACTCAGGTCACCAGCTCCCAAAGCTGGTAGGATGCCAGGCTACCCCAATCCCCCGCCCTGAAGTAATGGCG
Source organism: Microcaldota archaeon (assembly GCA_016194335.1). Lineage (GTDB taxonomy): Archaea > Micrarchaeota > Micrarchaeia > Norongarragalinales > UBA97 > JACQBR01. The sequence continues at coordinate 36,661 of JACQBR010000008.1, read as the reverse complement.
TGAATTATAGTGGATGGAGGATGTTAAAATTAGGGGAGTCTGAAGCGGAAAGAATAGCCGGCGGCTTTTGGCATCTACTTCCTTTTCTTCTTCCCGAAATTGCCGCGCGGTTTTGGAATCTTGAGTTCGGGATACACCAGGCCGATGGTTTCCTGCTGGATGAACGGGGTGAAGCCGGCGCGGGAGAAGCATTCGTAGTAGAAAAGCTCGCGGGCAAGGGGAGAGCCTGAAATGGCCTCGAGCTTGTCCGCAATCTTCTCCCTATCTGCGGATTCAAGAATTTCGGGAAGCCGCGAGAACGACTTGCGTTCCGGGAATTTGGAGAGGAAGGCGTCGAGGGCGGATTCGTACTCCGCAATTTTCGCATCGCCGCAAAGCAGGTGTGGAAGCTTTCTCCTGCACGATTCGAAAATGCCCGCGCACGCGGCCATCACTTCCCTGCGCCCGGCCTTTTCCGCGTCGGCCTTCTTCACCGCCATCCAGCCGGAAATGTTCGCCGCCAGGCGCACTTCGCTCCTTTCGCCGCCGGGCCCGGACCACGCAACTCTACGCGGGGGGAACATGGGATCGGCAAGGGAATTGAGGCAGCACGAGAATGCAAATTCAACCGGGCTCGCCTTGGACGCCTTGTAATTTTCGGCATTCGCGTCCGGGGCAGCGGAAGGCAGGCTGACGAATTGGGAAAGCTGCTGTTCGAGTGCCGCCTGCTTCTTTGACCTGATTACTGAAGCAAAATCCGAGGCGGTGCGGATGGCCTGGGCGTCCTTTTGCGCCCATTGCCCGATGCCTTTGGCGTCAAGGGGTGAAAACTCGTAGGAAAGCTCAAGCGCCGCGTGCATCGCGCCCGCGACGACCTGCGCGGCACCATTGCCGTCGCTGTGCAAAACAAGCGACTTGTCCGGAAGGAAGGCGCGGAAAGTGACGAAATCAGCACGCATTATTCCCTAAGCGCCCCCCCCAGTTCTTCAAATCCAGGAAATAAAGGGAAACTCAAGTTCAGAAAATAAAGGAAATTACTCTTCCTTCGAAACGGCCGGCGCCTGCCTCAGTGCCCTCTTGGCGGCCGCGCCTACCATCGTTTCGGGCGAGTAGGCCCCGCCGGCGAATCGCACCTTGCACGAGAGGCAGTGCCACACGGCATAGCCGTCGCGCCTCACGCTGCGCTTGCCGCACTTGGGGCAGGCGTGCTTGGCGCGAGAAGTGCGCACCGCGGCCGCGTGGAGCTTCCTTGTCTTGACACCGTAGCGTGAAACCATTTCTCCTTCAACTCCTGTTGTTCAAGTTGCAACCAATATGCACTGAAAATAAAAATTCAAATGTGGGCGAACAGTTCCCCGCTCTTTTTCATCGTCGCCCGCGCAAGGCCGAGCAGGGCGTCCTTGGTTATCGACGCCGCGCCGCTTTTCTGCCCCGCGCAGACGAACCCGTCGTCGCTCACGCCGATGGTGAGCCTGCCGTCGCTGGCCACTTCCTCCTCGAAATTGGCGTCGAGAAGGTAGCTGCCCGCCACGTTCTCGAAAGTGCAGGTGACCACGTTGCGGCGCAGGGAGAGCCTTCCGGCGTCAGAGCCGCGCACGATCTTGCCTGCCTTGAGTTGGGGGACCTTGGCGTCCTTGAGCGCGGCCATCGCGGCGAGCGCGGCGCAGTCGGTGAGGTTTCCGGAGTGGTCAAGCACGTAGAGGTCGATGAAGACGCCAAGCACCTTGCCGTCTGGCGAGCCCGTCGCACCGAGTGCCGCAACGTCAACCGCCTCGGCACTGCGGATGCCCCTGTCAACCACGCGCGCGAGCTCGATGCTGTTCTCGTCAGGCGGGCCGGGGTTGAAACCGGGATGGGCCGCGGGGGAAAACTCGCAGTTCACCATCACCACGCCCTCGGCGGGCCTGTCGGCAAACGGCTCGAGCATGTCAAACTTCACTCCCGCAAGCACCTTCGTGGCGCCGATGCACGCGAGGGCGCTGCCTTCGGCGTTTCTCAAATAGCCTTTCGTGACGGAAATCTCGCGGTATTGGTCCAGCGCCCGGCCGTCGGTGCGCTTGCCTGCCTTGAGAAGCTCCTTGACGTACTCTTCCTTGACCTGCTCCAAAATCATCTTGTCCATGTCCATTTCTCAGCATCACTCTCTTCAGTCAAAAACAATTATCCGCAAAAAACAATTTGCCGAACTTCCAATCGGAATGGATTATTGCGCCGACTCCCCTGGAATGGCGTATTTCCTCACAAGCGCGTCAGTCTGGATGGCGCGCACCTTTTTGGCCGCCTCGAAACCCAGGTCAATGCCGGTTGAGAGCTCCTCGATGGTGAGCATGCCGTCCATCTGGAAAAGCAGCATCTCGCCCGTGCGGACGCTGAACGCCAGGGGCATGTCGCTCTCCCCCCAATTGTCCTCGTCCTTGTCGAGGTCAACCACCATCTTCCCGTCGGCCTTGCCAACCGAAACCGCGCTCACGATGTCCCGGATGGGGATGCCCGCGTCCACGAGGGCCACTGAAGCGGCGTTGATTGCCGAAACGCGCGTGCCCCCGTCGCTCTGGAGCACCTCGAGCATGAGGTCAACGGTGGTCTTGGGGAACGAATGGACAAGGACGTTGTTTTCAAAAACGTGCTTGATGACCTTGGAGACTTCGATGCTCCTGCGGTTGGGCCCGGCCCTGCCGTGCTCCTCCTGGCCCGAGAACGGCGCCATTATGTAACGGGCGTTTATCAGCGCCTTGTGCGGGTCGGTGAGGTGCTTGGGGAAAACCTCGCGCGGGCCGTACACCGCCGCAAGGACCTTGTTGCGGCCCCAGTTGACAATAGCGCTTCCCTCCGGCCGCACCATGGGCCCCACCTCGATGCTCATCGGGCGCAGCTCGTCGTCGCCGCGGCCGCTGATGCGCCTTCCGCCGTCGCGGAGCTTGGGCTTGTTGGGATTGTTGTTGTTTCCTGCCATTTTTCAAAATCACTTCCAAATTTTCTTCAAACACAATTCCGTAACCCACTTCATCCTACGCGCGCTTGCTCTCGACCTCGAGGAATTCCTTGAGCCGGTCGGTGAGCCCCTGCACGTGGGCCTCGCGGTCTATCTTGAGGATTGCAAGCGTGGCAAGCGCGGTGTTGCCGCCCCGCATGTAGATGCGGCCGTTCTTCCCGATGAACAAGTCCGTCCCCGTGTAGCTGCGGATCATCTCCAGCATGCTTCCCCCGCGGCCGATGATGCGCGGGACCTTCACGAAATCCACCTCGAGAAGCTGCCCGCCGGAGAACTTGCGCGGCTCGCCAAGCGTCGCCTCGTTAACCTCGTTCACGTCGAGAATCTTGGCGCTGATGACCTCGCCGACCTTGAATTCCTCGCGCACGTCGCGGGTGGAGAAAGTCCCCTCGTAAGCGGAATGCAGGTCGATGTTGTAGCCCGAAAAGCGCTCTTCCGTGACGATTCCAACGACGTAATCGCCCGGCGTGGGAAGGTAATGGCCCTTGAGGGGGATGACCTTGCCCTCGCGCAGGAGGCTTATTACCCCCACGTAGGTCCTGCCCGCTGCCACGAAGCACCCCTCCATGTCGGTGGGGCGGTCCGCCACCATCTCGCCGGGAAGGACGATGCGGCCCGGCTCGCGCTGCACGCGCCCGGCCGGAGCCTGCTCCCCATTTTCATTAAAATCAACTGATTCCATTAGTTGGCTTCAACTCCCTATGATTTCAGAACGACGCGAACGCGATGCCAATAAATTTTTGAATTTTTTAGAATCCAATTCCCTAAATTTTCCAGACCCAATCTTTAAATTTTTTTTAAACCCAATTTCTTTAAATTTTTTTTAAACCCAATCCAATCCACACCAATGCAAAGCCCATGACTTGTCAAAGCGACTTTGCAACCGGCAAAAAGTCCCAAGAACAATCTTTCCTCAAATCAATCCGCTTTGATCAAAGCGACTTGGTCTGCGCCGTCGCGCCGGTGAGCTTGTTGAGCCTGTCGAAAAACTGCGACGTGATTCCCGCAGGCATTTCAACAATCGCGGCAAGCGAGCCGTCGGAGAGCCACTCCTCCTGCCTGATTCCGTATTCCTTGAGCATCCCGTAGCACTTGGGAGCGTACTGCCCGGGCACCTTCACGGCAATGCGCGCCTTTTCCATCGAGATGGGAATGATTTCCCTAATCGACTCGATTGCGTCCTCCATCTGCTCCTCTGCGCTCTTGAAGGCCTGCGGGGTGAAGCGCGCCTCGTCAAGGGCCTTCTCAACGCGGGCGGGGGGGTGCGGCGCCTTCGTGCGGGGGTCCACGCAGTTCCTGCATATCAGATCTATGATCTTGAGCCTCTTCTCCTCCAGCACCTTCCTCCTCTGGTCGGTGGTGAGCTGCAATTCCCCGTCGGAAAAAATCCTCCTCGCAATCTCGTTTATCTCAAGGGTGCCGAACACTTTCCTGATTTCGGAAGGCGACTGCCTCTCGCCGCGCTGCGCGTCCTTGAAAACCTCATCCACCAGTAGGACATTCGCGAGGTCCTTTTTCGCGCCCGTCTTGTACTCGTAGGAAAGCTTTGGGTCGACGAGCAGTTCGAACCGGTCGCCGCCCTTCTCCAACCGAGCGACAATGGTGTTTTCAATTCCCGGCAATTTGTCTCACTTGAAGAAAAACTACTTTTCGCCTATGAACTTCGAAACCTCCTGTTGCGTGAGGAGTTCCACCTTCCTGGTCTTGAGCGGGATTTTTGCGATGTCGACTATCTTTGGGGAAAGCTTCTGCTCAACGACCTTGCGCAAGGCCTTTACGCAAAACGCCACGCCATCGTCCATGGTCATGCCGTCCTTGTACTCCTTCTCGAGCATCTCGTCAACCGCCTTTTTCCCCGCGCCTATCGCCGTTGCCTTGTATTCGAAAAGCGCCCCCGACGGGTCGGTCTCAAAAAGCCTCGGCTCGCTGTTCACCCCCGCAATGAGCAGCGACACGCCGTAAGGCCGCACGCCCGCATATTGGGTGAAAAACTGGATGTGGTCGCCAACGTCCTTGGCAATCGCGTCGGCCTGCATCGGCTCGTCGTAAAGCAGCCGGTGGCGCTGGGCAGTGAGCCGGGCGAAGTCGACGAGCTTGCGCGCGTCGGCCACCAGCCCGCTTGATGCGGCGGCAATGTGGGAGTCCACCTGGAAAATCTTCTCGTGCGAATCGCCCACCACGAGGGGCGAGGCGATGCGCTTGTGCGCGGCCATCACGATGCCGTCGGCGCAGATGATTCCGATGCTCGTGCTGCCGGTCTTGACCGCCTCGCGGGCGTATTCCACCTGGAAAAGCCTGCCGTCGGGCGAGAAGACCGTAATCGTCCTGTCGTAAGCTGACTGGGACATTGGATACATAACTAGACCACCCTCAAGCAAGTTCTCAAAGCGTTAATCACTGCAAATTATTAAAGCCACAACAAGCCCGGCGCGCAGTCCGGGAAGCTTGCGAATCTCTTGTCTCTTTACAACAAGATTACGGGGCGGAAGGGTATAAAAAGGTGCTGAAAACATCGGGGAACTTTTGGCACTTTTTTGCGCAGAGGCCATTTCCCGCCCGTTGGGTTTCAGGGCAACCGCCCTCTCTTTCCCGCGATCTTCCCCGCCATCCCGCTGATTTTCTGCAGCCTCAGCGCCACGGGCTTCCCGTCAAAAGTCGTCTTGAGCGCAAGGGCGGCAATCACGCGGTCGAGGGGCTCGAGGGTGCACTTGACCATGCCGAGTTGGCCCTTCTCGTCAAACGACTCAAGCGACGCGCGGGCCTGTGCGGCTCCCTGCTCGCCCAAGAGGGAGAAGATTGCCTGGTAGAGGCATTTCTTCGCCTCGTCGGCGCTGAACGCAACGCCGCCTTCCCTCTCGAACTTGATGAGGAGATACCTTTTCTTTTCACGAATCATTTCAACTCAAATCCCCTGGTTTTTTTTCCGGATAGAATAAACTCGCCCAGCTTTCTAAAAGCCACTGCCCTCGACGAGTTGGAGAGCTTTTCCCCCTCGCCCATCTGCGCGTAGGTCTTTCGGGCGCCCGCGGGGATGAAAAGGGAGTCGTAGGGAAGCGAATCGGCGCTTTCCCCCATCGCCGCATCGGCAACGCGGCCGGCCGCGGCTCCGGAAAAAATTTCCACATCCGCCCGGTTTTTCGCAAACGCAACTGCCGTGCGGAATTCTGCCTTCCCGTCCGTCCCATCAACCAATTTGAGAATCCCCGACCTGCCGATTGCCTTCATCACTGGCTTGGAATAGACGCCTGGAAACCCCTTGAACGCCGTTATGAAAAAGCCCGTGTCCTCAACAGCAACCGGCCGGCCCACGATTTCAAACGCGTCGATTGCCTTGGCCCTCGCCACTTCCTCCACGCTCTCGCCCTGCTCCTCGCGCAACTCAACCTCAACCCGCTCCACACCAATTCCAAGGGGCGCAAGGGCAAACCTCGCCTCGCGGACCTTGCCTGCGTTTGAAGTTGCGAAAAGGATTTTTACCATTGGCGGCCCGACATCTCCAGTCTCCACTTTTCGTACTGCTCTTTGGTGTAGCGGACGTGGCCGAATTCGCCGCCAACAATATCCGCACCAAGCGCCTTGAAGCGTTCCCTCGCCTTCTGCCGCCTTTCCAAGTCGGCTATGTTGATATTGAGAACGATCGACTTCCTTTTCAGCTTTTCAAAAACGTGCCTGAACGCGTGGAGGTAGAGGCGCGTCGCGATGCCTTTCCCGCGAAGCTGTGCGGTGGTGAAAACGTGGCCCACTTGCGGCTCTTCTCCGGAAAGATTCACCGAGCACGAGCCCACCACGCGGCCGCCCTGATGCGCGGTGAAGAAGAGGATGCCTTTAGATTCGCCCTTGGCTGCGGCTTCAAATTCGGCGGGCTTGGGGTAAAGCTCCTTGGACCTAAGCGCCTCGCCGGCAAGCGCGGCAATGCCCGGCAGGTCTTCCTCCCTCGCCAGTCGGATTACCGGCCTGTTGGAACGCATAAGTTTCACCATCTTCAATGTTTTTCCCAAAGGGCGGATGGGAGGCTGGCGGCTAAATTTCCAGCTTGACTCCATCGAGCAACCGCGCGTGCTTCTCCCGTGACCGGTCATACTGGCGCCTGTCCATGGAAAAGAGCCGGTCCCTGATGCTCACTTTGAATCCCAGTTCTTCATACGCCCTTTTTGCGGATTCAAGCGTTTGCCTGTCGTCGGCGGCAAAAGAGCCTACTACGTAGTTAGCGCCCTTATTGTCGAAAGCGTCGCGCAATGCAGCGGCATTAAGGACTTTGGAAAGATTCCTGCGCCTATAGGCAGGATGGGCGTATACCAGCCCGAAATACGGGTTGTCGTCCTTTGGGTAAATAACCGTCCGAAAACCCACCCTGGCCCTTCCGCCGCCATTCTCGATTTCCGCCACGAGCGCTGAGAGTTCCGACCGGCCCTCCGGCCTTTCTTCCAGCTTTTCAAAGTGGGCCGAAAGCGCACGCCGTTCGCCTCCTTCCTCCGGCTCGGGATAGTCCTCGAGAAACTTCCTGAGTTCCGGAAGCACCGCACGCCTGATTACCAACCGCCCCATTTTCACACCATCGCTTATGACAAGATGCCGGGAGTCCTCCCAACCGCCATTCCCGCCTGGCCGTGATTGAGCCCGAAAAGAGTCCCGATTGCAATCACTTCGCGGGGGGATTTGAGCTCCCACTCTCTAGACGCGCGGGAGGTGAGGACGAAAGGCGCGCCGAGCTTGAGGCAGCGGCGGAGGAATTCGGAAGTTTGCGAGATTATCTTCGCCCTCTGCGCAAAACTGGAGAGAAGCAGCGGTCGCAGTTGGATTTCAAACGCGACCCTCTGGCTTGGGGCCGCGGATGCAACGGAACGGACGAGGCCGTCGTCGAGAAAATAGCGCGGGACGGAATGGGGATTTATCAGAAGGATTTTATCCCTGCATTCGCGGATGCAGTCCTTGAGCAGGTCTCCGGAACTCCCCTCGACTGCGACTGTTCCGGAATTGGAATTCCTCAATGCCCTCAGCGCGGGCCTTGAATTGACTGCAAAAACAGCCGCGGGCCTGGCGCGGGAAAAGCCCAGTTCCAAAGCCCGTTTTTCCAGCGCGGGGTTTGCCAGGTTGAGGTCGCAGAACTCCATATTTTTCAGCGTGGCCTATTAGGCTTGGAGGCAATAAAATCGTTGTGAAGGATGACCTCGAAGTACTTGTGCGTGCCGTCCATCCCCGCAAGGTAGGAATTGACCACCTTGAGGTTGGGGTACTTCACCGCCGTGCGCTGCTCCGCCAGATTCTGGAGGCTGAATCCGGGGGAAACGCGCTTGACGTTCTTGCCGGGCTTGCGGCCAAGGGCCGCGGCGGGCCTCGTGCGCTTTCCCTTCGAAACGCGGATGCGCACCACGACGAACTCCTTCTTCGCCTTGTAGCCCAGCTCGTGGGCCCTCACGGTGTTGGTGGGATTCTCAACCCGCACGATGCTAGGCTGCTTTCTCCACTTCTGCAGGCGGGCCTTGAACGTGTCGGAATGCTTTGAAACGGATTGCTGGAACGATTCCCTGACGTACTTGAACATACCCATTATGACAACACCTCAATAATTCGGGCAACCCTTTTGGGAAAGGATTCGGTCCCACATCTTCAATAACGGTAATTAACTCTTTAGAGGCAAAAAGGATTTAAAGAGAAGGAGAAGGCGTTTCGGCACATGAAAATAAGGGTTTCAAACGGCCTTGGTAAGACCGAAGACGAGGGACTGGAGTTAGGCACTACGGTTCAAGACGTGATTGATTCGCGCAATCTCAACGGCCAGACACTCCTCATTTCCGTCAACGGGAAAATCGCCCATCCCTCCACCGAATTGAAGGAAGGCGACGAGCTCGAACTCTTGGGAGTCATTTACGGCGGTTGAAAACAGTGAAACGGGAAAAGAACGTGATGCGAACCTAATGTCCGCTTGTCTCAAGTGCGGCCTGCCTGCGGCAATGCGAATGGAATACACCATGCAGGACCTGTGCGGCGGGTGCTTTACGGCGCAGTTCGAACGCCGCGTTGCGAAAACCAACCGCGATTTCTCGCTCCTGCGCAGGGGGGACATAGTTGCGGTGGGGGTGAGCGGCGGGAAGGACAGCGCCGCGATGCTCTATTGCCTTGACAAGATGGCGAAGCGCATTGGAGGCATCACGCTAAAGCCCATCCTCATTGACGAGGGGATTGAGGGCTACCGCAACGTCGCTGCACTCAAAGCACAGGAACTTTGCAGCCAGCTTGGCTACACTCTACAAACCTTCAGCTACAAAGAACTTTTTTCCGCAAGCATGGATGAGGTGATGGCGCGCAGGGACGAGCTGGCCCAAGAAGGAAAGGAGGGATTCACTCCTCGAATTTCCTGCACTTACTGCGGGGTTTTCCGCAAGCAGGCGCTGAACAAGGCGGCGCTCGGGGTGGGCGCGAACAAGCTGGCAGTCGGGCACAATGCCGACGACACGGCACAGACTTTTATGATGAACCTCATGCGCAGCGAGCCGGCAAGGAACGGCCCGATGGGCTCGGCGGGAGGGGAGGAAGAGCCGCAAGAGGGATTCGCCCGCCGCGTCAAGCCCCTCGTCTACAACCTTGAAATCGAATGCGCGCTTTTCTGCAAGCTCAAAAACCTGCCTTTCCACCTGGGCGGTTGCCCATACGCTGGCGAGTCATTCCGCGGCTATGTGAAGGACTTCCTCAACGGCGCGGAGAAAAACTATCCGGGCACGAAGTTCAATCTGCTCCACTCGTTTCTTGAAATCCAGAAAGGATTGAATGGAGGTAAATCACAAAAAAGCGCGATTGCCGCGAGTCGGGAAATCCCCATGGCACAATGCACCCGCTGCGGGGAGAAGCATTCGGGCCGCTCAACAGGGGGGTTGTGCAAGGCGTGCGAATTCCTCACGGAACTGCAGTTCGCGTAAAAGGCCGGGAATTGAATATCAGCTTTAGCCAACCAGCCCGCTCCGAATGAACGCCACGGCAATCGCCGCGAGCAGCAGGCCCATGATGCGCGAGAACACTTCAAGCCCGAGAGGGCCGACTTTGGAGCTTATCCTGTCGGCGTAGCCGAGGATGATTCTCGTGAGGATGATTGCGCAGAGGGCGGCGGCGACAGTGACCCAAAGTCCGGCGGAGTCCGCCAGCAGCGTTGCGGCGGTGAGCGCGCCGGGGCCGGTGATGAGCGGGACGCCGATGATTACGAGGGAAAGGGAATAGTGCTTCTTGCTCCCCCCGCTGTCCAGTCTCAGGCCGAGCACGTGCTCGATTCCCATGATGAGGAGAACGATTCCCCCCGCCACCTTGAAGTTGGCAATGGTGATTGAGAGGAACGAAAACAGGGCGGGACCTACGAAAATGAATGCGATGAGGGTAGCCCCCGCCGAGATGCTTGCGATGTTGGCCGCCTCGAACATCCTCTTGGGGCTGAAATTCCTCGTGAGCGCGAGGTAGGCGGGAATGCTCGCAAGCGGGTCCATGATTACGACAAGGCCGATGAAAGCCCGCAGGAAATCCTCGATAATCGCCATGTTTTTCACTTCGGCCATGCAATGGGTTTTTTATACCATTTGCAGGTAAAACTCCTTAACGCAGCGCGAATTATAAACGCTTATGCAAGTGGCTAGAAATGGGAATCAGGCCGGCACTGGCATGCAGGGACTGGAAGGGGCAGCCTTGGGCACGCATGAGCAGGCGAAAGCCCCGCAAGTCCTACGTCAAGGGAGCACCGCACGTGAAGGTGCGCCAGTACAACATGGGCACGGACAAGCGGTTCGACATTGAAGTCGAGCTGGTTGCCGACGGAAACATCCAACTTCGCGACAACGCCATTGAAGCCGCGCGCCAGGCGGCTAACAAATACCTCGAGAAAAAGCTCCTTGACAACTACTTCTTCCAAGTGGTCGCATTCCCCCACCTCGTGCTTCGCGAGCACTCCGCGCTGGGCGTGGCGGGGGCAGACCGCATTTCCAAGGGGATGAAGCGCGCGTTTGGCAAGCCCAAGGGGAGGATGGCGCGCGTGCGCGCAGGCGAGGCAATTTTCCGCGGCCGCATCGCCTCGGCGCAGCTTCCCGAAATGAAGGAAGCGCTCAGGAAGGCGCATACAAAACTCTCAGGCACTTACACCGTGGTGAGCCGCGACATCACTGCCGACTCGGTAAACCTCCTCCGCTCCCTCGTGGGCAGGAAGATGAAGAAGAAAGTCGAGGAAGTCAAGGTTGAAGAGGCCGCTGCGGCCCCAACCGCAGAAGGCGCCGTAGCCGCCGCGCCGGCGGGCAAGGAAGGCGCCGCTCCCGCAAAGGCGGAAGAGGCCAAGCCCGCGGCGGGAAAGAAGAAGTAAGGCGCTAACTTCAGACGCCCATCAACTTCCGTTTTTCTAACCTTTTTTTCCTTAGAACTTTTATTGAGTTTCTTGATTCTGACTAGTTCCTACCTTTGGTCCCTTAATCGCATCATTTTCCTCTTCCCCCCCCTGCGCCACGCCTTTCGCTTTCGCGCCCGCCACCCCTCTTTTTAAATTCCACCCGCCTAATCTTCCCCAGGGGGATGCGATGGCTATCAAGCACATTTACTGGTTTGGCGAGCTTGGCAAGGGCTCCCTCGCAATTGCGGGCGGCAAGGGCGCGAACCTCGGCGAGATGGCCAACGCGGGTTTTCCCGTCCCCGAAGGGTATTGCGTCAGCGTGGAGAGCTACCGGCAATTCATACTGCTGAACAACCTCGACGCCTTCATTAAGAAAAAGACAGAAAACCTCGACGTGGAGGATTCCGCCGCCCTGCAGAAGGCGAGTGACGACATCAAGTCCGCAATGATGGGCGCGGAGATGCCGAAGGAAATTTCCGACGCCATCGGCGCGGCTTACGAAAAACTCTCCGCACAGGCATCGGGAGTGGACCAAATCCTTCCCACAATAAGCGGCTTTGAGGGCGGCGCTTACGTTGCGGTGCGAAGCAGCGCAACTGCCGAGGACGTTCCCGAGGCGAGCTTTGCCGGCCAGCAGTCCACCTACCTCAACGTCCGCGGCACTGCCGGCGTTGTGGACGCCGTGAAGCGATGCTGGGCGTCGCTTTTCGAAGCACGCGCGATTTACTACCGCATCCAAAACGGGTTCGACCATCTCAGCGTGGGGCTGTGCGCGGTCGTGCAGAGGATGGTCAATTCAGACGCGTCGGGAGTGATGTTCACCGTCGACCCCATTTCGCAAGACCACGGCCGAATCGTGATTGAAGGCGGGCTGGGATTGGGCGAGGCGATCGTTAGCGGCATGATTACGCCCGACCATTTCGAGGTGGACAAGAACTCGCTGCAAATAATCTCAAAGCAGGTCAACGCGCAGGAAAAAATGATTGTCAGGCGCAGGGACGGCCAGGGCAACGACGAGCTTGACGTGCCGCAGGAACTCGTCGAGGCGCAGAAGGTGAGCGACGGGGCGGTGATGGAAATCGCCTCAATCGGCCGAAGCATCGAGAGGCACTACGGCTCGCCTCAGGACATCGAGTGGGCAATCGAGGGCGGAAGGACCTACATCGTCCAGAGCAGGCCGATCACCACGCTTGACCGCAAGACCGACGACGCCGCGCCGGAAAATGCCGATGGCCAGCCCAACCCCGATTCGACACAATCCCCTTCAGCCGACGCGATGGCGATGATGGCAAACCCCCAAAGCGGCCTCTCCTCCACTTATTCAACAGGCTCCAGCTTCTCCCCAAGCGATTCAAGTCTCCCGTCGTCAAACCTTCCTTCAACGCCCACCATCCACGTGGTCTCCCCAAGCGGGGAAAGCACCGCGGTCAAAGCGGGCGGCGACGTTGCGCTCCTGCACGGCCTGGGCGCGGCACCCGGCATCGCGTCGGGACCGGTGCGAATCATCCTTGACATCAAGGAAATCTACAGGGTCAAGAACGGGGACGTGCTCGTCACCCACATGACCACGCCCGACTTCGTGCCCGCAATGAAGCGCGCCAAGGCCATAATCACAGACGAGGGCGGGATGACCTGCCACGCGGCAATCGTCTCGCGCGAGCTCGGCGTCCCCTGCGTCGTCGGCACGCGCAACGGCACCTCGGCCCTTCACGAGGACGAAATCGTCACTGTGGACGCCAAGCGCGGAATCATCTACGAAGGGAAGCTGGAAATGGCCGAGGCCAAGACGCCGGCACAGCAGGTTGCCGAACACGTCACGCGCGCATCTCCCATCATCACGGGAACTAAAATTTACGTCAACATCGCCGAACCGGAGCTTGCCGACAGGACCGCAGACCTGGCGGTTGACGGCGTGGGCCTGCTGCGCGCGGAATTCATGATCGCGGGAATCGGCGTGCACCCCAAGAAGCTCATCAAGGAAGGGAGGCAACAGGAATTCGTCGACTCGCTTGCCAAGGGCCTGCGCAAAGTCTGCGCGGCATTCTACCCCCGGCCCATAATCTACCGCGCTACCGACTTCAAGACAAACGAATACCGCAATCTCGAGGGCGGGGAGGAATTCGAGCCCCACGAGGAGAATCCCATGATCGGCTACCGAGGGTGCTTCCGCTACATCAAGGACCCGGAGGAATTCGCCCTCGAGCTCGAGGCAATCAAGAAAGTGCGCGAGCAGTACGGAATGAAAAACCTCCACCTCATGATTCCCGTGGTGCGCACGGTGCACGAGTTTACGCAGGTGAAAAAGCTCGTCGAGGCAAGCGGGCTTCACAAGAGCCGCGACTTCAAGCTGGGGATGATGTGCGAAGTGCCTTCAAACGTGATTCTCGCCGAGGAATTCTGCAAGGCCGGAGCCGACTTCTTCTCAATCGGCAGCAACGACCTCACGCAGCTCACGCTTGGAATCGACCGCGACAACCCCATCGTCGCGGAGGAGTTCGACGAGCGGGACGACGCGATTTACCAAAGCCTCAAGCACGTCATCGTCACCTGCCACAAATACGGGGTGAAGGTGGGAATCTGCGGCCAGGCGCCAAGCGTCTACCCAGAGTTTGCCGAAAAGCTGGTCGATTACGGCATTGACTCCATCAGCGTCAACCCCGACGTGGTCGACCTCACGCGCAAGGTCGTGGCAAGCGCGGAGATGCGGGCGCTCTTGGAGAGGGGCAGGAAAGATGAGTGAATAAGAAATGCGTAGGCGAGTTAGATGAATTCGGGAAAATCATTGGAAGAAGCAACCTATCTTGCAACAATCGGCATTGGATTTTTGGCATTAGGTTATGCTATGTTCGGCATAAACGAATCCAAGAACTATGCGACATTCCCGGCGTATGGTGGCGGTTTTTCTAATTTGGGGCATATTCCAATGGGTTAAAACAAAAATTGGATGGAAAGCAGATGGTGCTAACAACAAGACTAGTTAAGGATGAACTTCTCGGCGAGGCGAGCTACCTCGCCACCCTTGGCCTGGGTTTTCTCGGCCTTGGCTACGGGATGTTCCTTGCAAAGCAGGATTCGATTGCAATGCCAGTATTGGTAATTGTTGGCGTTCTGCTTTACGCAATCAGCTTCTACTTTTACATTCGGCACCAGGGGTGGGTTTAAGATGGCGAGGACAAAAATACCCGGAAGGCGGAATGGGGCTGCCAGAGGCACGGAGTTCGAGAGGGCTTTTCCTGACTGGATTACGCGCGAGTTCAGGGACAAATGCCTCGCTTACGAAAAGGCGCGGAAGGAAGTCATCAGGCACAACGGAGGGAAAATGCTTGGTTGGGATGCCAAACCGCCCAAAGGCGCGCCCGGCGGGTTCATGGAAGCATTCAATCGAATGGAGGAATTGGAGCAGGAAGTCGCCGGCCGGCTCAGGCCCCTCGACCACATGGCAGGGCACCAGCCCAGCCTCAGGACGCTGGGCGGCGATTACGCGTTAAGCAAGTACCAACTTGGCATTGCCAAAATCATTTCAGAAAGCCGCGCTTTTGCTGCGGAAAAAACGGCAGGCGCCCATGCTCTGCGACGCAACGCAGAGTTGCAGGCAAGAATCGAAACGCTCGAGGAGCAACTAAGGCAAAAACAAGATTCAGAAGAGAAGCGACTGCGGGAGGACTCGATTGCAAAAGCACGCCTGCAAAGAATCTCCGCTTCCCTAAGGCGGGTCGGGCGGCCGGTTGCAAGAAAAGGTTAGGCGGAATCGGTCTATAGAACCCCGGCGCGCTTGAGGAAATTGCCCACGATTGCATTGCAATTCGATTCGAGCTGTTCCCTCAGGCCCGCGTAGTCCTTCCTCAACTGAGCGAGGTTCCTGGCATTCAAGTCACCATCTATCTTGTGCCATTGGCGCAGCATCCCGGGCGTGAGTTCGAAGTGGCCCTGGATTCCCCACGCGTTCCTTCCAACCCGAACGATTTGGTGGTGGCAGTGCCTGCCGGTCGCAAGGACAGTCAATCTGCCCGCCATTCCATCGGCGGGGGCGACGGTCTCGCCGTGGAGGTGGAAGATGTTCAGCGTGTTTTCAAGCCCTGCAAGGAGAGGGTCTTTCCTGCCCGCCATTGTCTTTTCAATTCCAAAAATCGAGCGCTCGTGGTCGCGAAAGCCTATTTCCTTCACCTTATTTGCAACCACAGTCCCGCCGGCGGCCTTCACAAGGGCCTGCATCCCAAGGCACACGCCCAAAAACGGTTTTCCGGAAGCTATCGCCTGCCTGATTCTCTCAAGCTCCAGCTTCATTTTAGGCGAGTTGTCATTGGCGCTGTCCGGCCCGCCCAAAACGATGACTGCCGAGTAATTCCTGACCTTGGGGAATTCCGTTTCGCCCAGGTCCACAACGTCGTGAGGGACGCCATGCGTCTTGAGGAACTGCGCGATCAAGCCCGGTCCTTCGTGGTGCGCGTTTTTTACAATTAGGATTTTTCTACCGTTGGAGCTGCTGCTTAGTCGCCTCGCCGTTTTCCTTCCCATTCCCCCCTAACTCCTCACCACCGTCCCAGAGTGGCCCTTGCCGTCAATGGCCTTCTGCACCTCGTCCAGCTTCCTTCCGTGGATGAAGTGCACGGCAATTCCTGAGCGGGCCGCGAGCTTGCATGCGATGAGGTCGAAGACGAAATGCGTCCGCGCCCTGCGGTCGTCGCTCCTGCTGGCAAGTTCCACCAGCTGCGCGTGGCTCATCGAGGAGTATTTCTTCGCCTTGGGGTTGACCTTGGGATCGGAGTCGAAAACCGCCTCCACGTTGCTGAGGTTCAGAAGCGTCTTTGCGCCTATCCTCTCCGCAAGAAGCACTGCGTCGGTGTCGGTGGTGATCCCCTCGAGCATCCCCCCCATCACGGGGGTAAGCCCCTCGCGCAGGGCGTCCACCGCATTGTCAAAGTCGGTAAGCACGCGGGGGTAGGCAATGCCCTCCATCGCGGCAATGAGCAGCTGGGCGTTGAGCCGCGTTACGGAAATGCCAACGCGGTCGGCAAGGAACTCGTTGTCCGCAAGCGCCCTGACTGCCCTGGCGTATTCGGAATTGGTCTTGCCCCCCCCTACGAGAATTGCAAACTTGAGGCCCTTTGAATGGTTCTCCCCAACCAACTCTGCAAAATCAGCTATGTAACCGTCGTCAATCTCCCCGCCCTGCCTGAAAAGCATGCTTCCGCCCAGGGAAATCACCACGGGTTGAGAACCGTTGACCAGTTTTGAAGACAAGAGCACCACCCTGATGCAGATTAACGCGCAGGGAAGTTAAATGCGTTTTGATAAAAACCCCGAAACCTATTTTGGGACCTTCACGAGCCTGCCCGCCCCGGACTTGAGTTCCTCCCTTGTTTTCCTGATGAGGTCGTTGAGGATGGTGAATGCATTCTGCGCGTCCTCGAGCTTGAAGATGATGATCTTGTCGGTATAGCAGCTCATCACCTCCTCGATGTTGATGCCGTTGAGGCCTATGGGGAAGAGGAAGTGGCAAAGCGCCCCGGGGGTGTCCATCATTTCCGAAGGCGACTTGAGGGTAACGGCGGCAAGCCCGCGCCTCACGCCAAAGCCCTTGGTCAGGGGAGAGCTGGAGGAATCAAGCACCCGCTCGTCCACCACGATGATGGTGGCGTTGGGGCCTTCCACCACCTGGAACGCCCTGAGGGAAGCCTGCAGGCTCTTCCAGTCGAACCCTGCGGGCAGGGTAATCACGGCAACATCCGGCCTGAGGCTTACGGTGGAATTTGCCACGAGCTCCCTTATCCCCTCATCCCAACGGGAATATTCCAGCTCCCTCCGGAGCCGCTTGAGCGCGCTTACCACCGCATCGGTGCCCGGCCCGCCCACCTCGCCGGAAACGAGCCTCGCGAGCGCGTGGTAGTTCACCACGCCCAGCTTGAGGGCGTCGGCGATTGCCGGCTTGCCAGTCACCGCGCGCCTCACGGCCGAAGCGATGGTCTCCCCGCCCTTGGTTTTCGCCTTCATTGCCGGATTCATTATTTGAGCCAAAATATAAATCACCGCAGCCCAAACGGGCCGCAAGCTATTTATGGAAAAACGGACGAACTTAGTTTGGAAAAGAGGAAAGCAAGGCAACCCCAAGGAGGCAATTCCAAACGGTCTGGTGCTCTGTGCACCTCTTTTCCAACAACCCTTTCTTCGAGCACTCTCCTCGCCTACGGGCTCGTCAAGGTGCTCTCGAAAGCGTTGACGGAGAACGACCCCCCACCACAACCCTTTCTTCGCTCGCTAAACCCTTTTCCTCGCTTGCTCGTCGGCTTCGCCTCCTCGGCGCGCTCGAAAAGCGTTTACGGAAAATATTCGCTACGTTCGTCGCTCTGCGGCGTGAAGCCAGATTAGCGTAAAACGCTGCTTTGGTTTGCTGGCTTCGCACCGCATCGAAAGCGCTGGCGGAAAGCCGTGTCTTCCCGGCCTTTGGGAAGTAACTTAAATGTGCTAAGCGCTAATCTGGTTATGGAAAAAAGCAAGGCAACCAACTGGCGCGACTGCATCGAATTCATCGTGAAGGAATTTGCCGAAAAGGAGAAGAGGCAGGATGAGGTCCTCCAGCTCTCAAGGCAGATCATCCGCGAGAGCGCTTCGGCAATCAAAGACATCCACACGGGGAACATCGCCGGCGCGAAGGAAGGGCTGACCAGAATCGGGGGCCTCGCGGCCCACATGCGCGAAATCGACCACGGGCTTGAAAACATAAGCTTCCAGTGCTACCAGGAGTTCGTCGAAATCTCCTCGCTCCTCGCGGTGTACGAGCACAGGGAATTCCCCACGCACGAAGAGCTCAAAGTCACGCCCGTGGCGTACCTCAACGGCCTTGCCGACTGCTCCGGAGAACTGCGCCGCGCGCTGCAAAACTCGCTCTTGGCGGGAAAGAAAAAACAGGCGGAATACTACTTCGGGAAGATGAACGAGCTTTACGACAACCTCATGCTCGTGAAGTTCTCCTCCTCCCTCGTCGGTCCCCTCAAGCACAAGCAGGACGTGCTGCGCGGCCAGCTCGAGGCGGCGAGAAGCGAGATGTTGCGAAAATAACACGGCAACAGCCAACTCTCTTTCGACGAATGCTTCTTATACCATTTTGGCGCTAAGGGTATTTAATCACAAGAAATTCAGAAGGTGAGCAAAGTGACCAACGAGTTTACCGTCGTTATTGAAGAGGGGGAAGACGGCTGCCTCATTTCTGAGGTCGTCGAACTGCCCGGCTGCCACACTCAAACCAAGACGCTTTACGAGCTCATGCGGAGAACCAAAGAGGCTATTGCGCTTTACCTCAAGGTTGAAGGGGCGGGGGAAGAACTTCACAAGTTTATAGGAGTGCAAAAAGTGGCGGTTTGATTGAAACTCCCACTGCTTAATGCAAAAGAGTTGACAAAGATTCTTCATAAAACGGGTTTTGAGCTCATCCGCCAAGAAGGAAGCCACGCTTTCTTCAGGCATGCGGACGGAAGGACCACGCTTGTTCCAAACCACGGCGGGGAAGACATCGACAGGGGGCCGCTCAACAAGATGATAAGAAAGGATTTAGCCATAAGCCGCGAAGATTTCCTGAAATACTCGTAGGAAAAACCACATGCTCGACCTCCGCTTCATCCGCAACAATCCCGACATCGTGAAGAGGGACCTCCAGAAGAGGGGCCGGAAGGAAAAGCTCGAAGTCCTTGACGAATTGCTCAGCAACGATTCGGAGAGGCGCAAGCTCCAGGTGGAGGGCGACGAGCTGCGCGCGAGGCGCAACCAGGTCACGCGCGGCATTTCCGAGGCGATAAAGGCGGGGGAGAAGAGAAAGGCGGACGAGCTCAAGAAGGAAGCGTCGAAAATCCCGGGGCTGATTAGGGAAAACGAGGACCGCGCCAAGTATCTCGACGAGGAAATTGCAGTGGCGGTCCGCAAATTTCCAAACATCCTGCACCACAGCGTCCCCGTGGGGAAAGACGGGAGCGACAACGCCGTTGTGAGAAAATGGCCGGAAGGGAAGGAACCCAAAAAGCCACACTTTGAGCTGAAGGTGCACGGCGAGCTGGCGGAGGAGAACGGCTGGGCTGATTTCTCCCGCGCGGCAAAGGCAAGCGGCGCGGGATTCGCCTATCTATTGGGCGACCTCGCGCGTCTCGACTTCGCCCTCCAGCTCTTCGCGCTTGACACCCTCGAAAAAAGGGGCTTCACCATAATCGAGGTCCCGCTCATGGTTGACAAGGCGCCTTATGAAGGCGTCACGGACCTTGCCGATTTCGAGACCATGATGTACAAAATCGAGGGGATGGACAAGTATCTCATAGCGACGAGCGAGCACGCGATTGCCGCGATGCACGCGGGCGACATTTTCGAGCCGGAGGACCTTCCCGTCAGGCTCGCGGGGGTGAGCCCGTGCTTCAGGAAGGAAATCGGCAGCCACGGGGTTGACACGAGGGGGCTTTTCCGGATGCACCAGTTCAACAAGGTGGAGCAATTCGTCTTCTGCAAGCAGGAGGAAAGCTGGAAGATTTTCGACGAGCTGATTGCCAACGCGGAGCTTATTTTCCAGAAACTAGGGCTTCCATACCGCATCGTTTCAATCTGCACGGGCGACATCGGCACCGTCGCGGCGAAAAAACTCGACCTCGAAGTGTGGATGCCCCGCGAGGCCGAGTACAAGGAGGCAGTCAGTTGCAGCAACTGCACCGATTACCAGGCAGTTGGCCTCAGCGTGAAATACCGCACGCGCAAGGGAGGGGAGGAGAAGGAATACTGCCACACGCTCAACTCAACTGCCGTTGCCACTTCAAGGGCAATGCGCTCGATTCTGGAAAACTGCCAGCAGAAGGACGGCAGCGTGCTTATTCCCAAGGCCCTCCAGCCCTACATGAACGGGCTTGAAAAACTACGGCCGGTAAAAAGGCCGAAGACGACGTGAGGGTGAGTTCGGTGGCGGGATTTACGGCGGGGGAACTGGAGAAAAAACCTGAAAAAATAGCGATAGGGCTATTGGGGAGCTTGATACCGAAAGGCCATGCCATTGCGCAATCCGAATCTACGATAAGCCGGCTGGAAACGGAGATCGACCGGGCCCGCAAAAACGGGGCAAGAACATTGGCAGTGGAATTCACGAAGGAACTGACTGACAAGATACGCCCCGAACACATCCCGGAAATTGAAAGGGGCCTTGAGGATTACGGCGAGCAGGAAGGGGCGGGCGTCGGAATGCCTCCGCTGATTCACGCCATCCTGCACGCAAGGAAGTTAGGCATGGAGATACGCGGAATACAGAGCGGCTCGTGCATGAGAAAAATGGATTACCTCCAAGCCGCCATCCTCAATTCAAGGCAGAAGGCCAGTGAAGCCAAAACTGCCCAAGACTCCCAGCGCGCTTCGCTGCAAGCCGAAGCTCATGAGAAAAAATTGGGCAGGCTGCGCGGGATTTACCACGACTCAATCGTGCGGCGGATAGGAAAAGCGCAACCTGACGTCGTGATACTGCTGGGAAATACCCACCAGGCAGTCACGCCCCGCCTCGGGAAATACCGGCGCGTGAGCATCGAGTAGTTTCCACCCCCGACAAAGCAGGCGATTAAATCAGTCACCCCTTTAAACTTCCTCCTTCTAATTACCTCTTATGGCAATCAGTGCTGACCTCTCCTCGCAGAAGAGCAGGGAGATTTACGAGTTCAAGAAGCAGATAAAGTCGCTTAGGGAATTCCGGGGCAGGGGAACCGAGCTCATCAGCGTGTACATGACTCCCGGCTATCCCATCAGCGAGATTGCCGGCAAGCTCAAGGAAGAGGCCGGCGCGGCGACGAACATCAAGAGCACCTCCACGCGCAAGAACGTGATTGCCGCGCTGGAAAAGATAGTGCAGTACCTCAAGACGTTTCGCGAAACGCCAAAGACGGGAATGGCGATTTTCTGCGGCAACCTCTCCGAAACCGAAGGGAGGCAGGATTTGCAGCTCTATTCCATCGTCCCGCCCGTTCCCCTCAACGCCCAGTTCTACCGCTGCGAATCCACTTTCGTCCTCGAGCCGCTTGAGGAGCTTGTGGAGCACAGCGGCGCTTACGGGCTGGTGGTGATGGACGGCAAGGAAGCGACCGTGGCGGTGCTCAAGGGCAAGAACATAAAAGTCATCAAGCAAATCCACTCGACCGCGCATGCCAAGACTCATAAAGGTGGACAGTGCCTCCATGAAAAAACGTTGGTGCAAATGGCCAGCGGGGAAATAAAGGAAATTCGGGAAGTTAAGCCAGGAGATAAACTGCTCTCGTTCAACTGGAAAACCCAGCTATTTGAAGAACAGGAATGCATCAATGTTTTTGCGAGAAATTCTGACGATGCGCTCCTAATCAAGACTGGAAACGGCGGAGAAATAATTGCCACCAAAGAGCACCGCTTCTTCGTTTCCGAAAACGGCAGGGTGAGGGAAAGGTTTGCAGAAGACCTCAGCGTCGGCGAACGCCTGCTTTCAAAAGGGAATTTAAACCACTCTACGGCGGAAAATGCCTCAACCTCTTCAATCTCCCTTCTCTCCCAGCTCTCAATTTCCCCCATCGATTTTATTCAAGTGATTCGCAATCCAACGGCATTTTTCTACGACCTCGAAATACCCGGGAACGAGAACTTCATCGCAAACGGCATTGTCGCGCACAACTCATCCCAGCGCTTCTCGCGGCTGCGCGAGGAGGGAATCGAGTATTTCCAGGAGCGCATCGGCGAGGCGATGGCGGCGTTTCTGGAGGTGAAGAACTTCAAGGGCGTCATTGTCGGAGGGCCGGGGCCGGCGAAGGAGGATTTGGTGAAGGCCGCGCCGTTCAACTACCAGCTCAAGATTCTCGGCATCGTCGACACGGGCTATACCGACGAGTACGGCCTTAGGGAAGTGATGGAGAAGGCCTCGGACCTGATTTCAGAGCAGGAGGCGGTGAGGGAAAAGAAGCTTCTTGACGAATTCCTCAAGGAGGCGGTGCGCGGCGGGCTCGTGGTCTCCAACTACGGCAACGTGAAAAAGGCAATTGAGGCCAACCAGGCCAAGATGCTTCTCGTAAGCGAAAACCAGAACCTCTACGAACTGCAGCTCAAGTGCGGCCAGTGCGGCTTTTCCAAGACCATCCAAAGCACCAACAACGCCCACATGGAGGACTGCAGCGAGTGCAAGAGCGGAAAGTTCAGGATTGAGAAAGAGACGGACCTCATCAACGACATCATCGGCCTTGCAGAGGAGAGGGGGGTGGTGGTTGAGATGATATCGCGCGAAACGGCAGAGGGCGACCAGTTCTACGGAACGTTCAAGGGCATCGGCGCGTTCCTTCGATACAGATAAAAAGGCGGGAAAGCGCTAAGGTAATGGAAATCGCGATTTGCACAAAGGCACCGGATTAGTTTTGCTGGCCGCGGTTTGCAAAAAACAATGGAAAACTTGATGAGATAAAAGGCTGGTTTGAATGGGTCTGCTTGAGGACATCGGATATTCCATCGTCGACAGCCTCACCCTCACTCTCAGGCGGTTTGCGGCATTCATCTTCATAATCTTCGCCCTTGGCGTGGCGTACGGGGCGCACCTCAGCGTGAACAACCCCACGATGCTCCTCTGGGCCATTGCCGTCCCGCTCGTGCTGGCGGCGGTTGCGTACGTGAGCACGTGGTTCTCGGTAGTCGTTTTCGTCGTGTTCGCAATCGCGATGCTGCTTCTGTGAACCGGCATCCATCTCAAGTGCCCACTCCCCCCCCTCTCACTATGCGCTTCAACTTCTCTCCAGAGGAATTCATCGTCGAGGAAATCACGCCAAACGGCACGCTGCTCGAACTGGGAAAGCCCCTCTCCCTCGGCAGGGAGGATGACCAGGCCCTCGAGCGGGACTATTTCTGCCACTTCATCCTCCAAAAGCGGGGCTGGAACACCACCGACGCCCTCGACGCCCTCGCGCGCGCGGCGGGAGTTTCAAGGAGGCGCTTCGACTTCGCCGGCACGAAGGACCGCAACTCCACAAGCGTGCAGCTCGCAAGCGCATTCACCCTCGAGCCCGGGCGCCTCATCGCGGCGGCAACGCGCGTGAAGGACATTGCAATCAACGGCGCGTGGAAGGCGCGGGAAAAAGTGAAGCTGGGCGCGGTGGGGGGCAACCGGTTTGAAATCACCCTCAACCGGGGGAATTGCGGAGTGGAGCCGGATGCCTGCGCCATCTGCAAAAGGGCGGAGGAATTCGGTTTTGTAGTGCCTAACTTTTTCGGGGGCCAGAGGTTCGGCAGCAGGGGAAACACCGCCGAAGTAGGAAGGCTCATGCTCAAGGGCGACTTCGAGGCCGCGGCGATGGAATACCTCTGCGGCACGCAGGGGGAGAGGAACGAGGCTGCCGTGAGGGCAAGGCAGGAGCTTTCAACGGGCAAGGACTTCAGGAAGGCGGCCTCGGCCTTTCCCAAGCACCTGCGCTTTGAACGGATGATGCTCTCCCACCTTGCGAGGAACCCCACTGATTTCGTAGGGGCCATCCGGAAGCTCCCGCGGCCGCTTGAGCTGATGTTCGTCAACGCCTTCGAGGCGAAACTGTTCAACCAGGCCCTGAGGCAAAGGATTGAACGCGGCATTGCGTCTCCGGCAGTGGGCGCCCATTACTTCAACGCAAGTCCCATAACCGGCTTTCCAAGCGCCGAGTTTAGAACAATTGAAAACAGGGAGGAGGCTGAGGCGATTGGCGCATTGGTTGCGGACGGGAAGGCATTCATTGCCGCAAGCCTCATTGGCACGGAATCGAAGCTGGACGAACTGGAGCGGAAGATCCTCCACGACGAGGGGGTTGCGCAGGAGGACTTCGCCACGCCGCCGATGCCCGAGCTTGCCAGCAGGGGGACGCTGCGCGCCCAATTCATTCCCATCAAGGGCTTTGAGGCCAAAACAATTCAAGAGGGAAACGCCGTGCTCCTGAAATTCAGCCTGCCCCCGGGCGCCTATGCCACCGCCGCCCTCGAGTTTCTGCTTGGTGGCCAAACTTCGGAGATTGATGCAAAGGCCGGGCCTTAAATCGGGGGTGATGCTGCTTTTTAATTAGTCAGGCTTCCTCAATACTTATAGCGGATTGCAAAAGTAATGCGAATGCCACATTGCAATCCGCTAGTTGCAAACCGAGATAAGACTGCCGCAAGACTTTCTTGGTTTGCCATAAGTGCGCCTGTTGCAAGAGATGTTTGAACATGATTGACGCCAACCCCCTCCTCAACGCGCTTGACAGGCTCGCGGGAGTGAGGAAAAAAACTTTGGGCAAGGAGCACAAGCTCAAGTGGAAGCTTCCCGAAGCGAGGCTTTCCTTCCCGCTGCAAGACGCGGAAGAGACGGTGGGGCTCCTTGAGAAGAAAGTGCACGCCAAGTTCCTCGGGGGCGGGGAGTATTCCGAAGTGGTGCACGCCAAGCAGTTCGGCGAAGGCGTGTTCTCCTACCTTCTCGTGCGCACGGACAGGAAGACCGAAGAGGAGACCGTCGTTGCGGAGACGTACATGGTGCAAGAGGAGGAAAAGCTGGGCCTTGAAGTGACAAGCGCGTACAAGATGATGGAAGACCTCCAGGAACTCGGCTACGAAGAGGCGCTTGCCCGCGAATACACCGTCTGGCGCTTCGCCTCGCTTGAAATCCCGCTCGCAGCCTTCTCCATCGAAGAGTTCGGCGATTTTCTCGAAGTTGCGCTTCCGGCAACGAACTTCGTCCACCAACGGGAAAGGAGCGAAAAGCGCGCCTACGAGCTGGTTGCCAAGCTCGGCCTCAAGAAGGAGGACGCCATTCCCACCGACGTAATCACCCTGCAGATGGCAGGCGAGATGGAAAAGGCGCAGAAGGGAAAGGGCAGGCGGTAATCAGCCGAATCCCGTGCCGAGAATTTTACGGATTTCCCCCTTCTTCCCCGCAGTGACTTCAACCGCCACCAGCCCCTCACCCGGCTGGCCGTAAAGCACGAGCGCGCCAACGGGCGCGGAAACGATTGCGGGCAGGGTTAGGAGGTCTTCCTCGCCGTCAATGAGCAGGATTACCTTCTTCCCCTTCCTTGAAAATTTTATTGCCTCTGCAATTTTCTTCTCCGATTCAACCGAGATTGTTCCCGGCGCATTTTTAGCCTCAAGCAGCACCGCGCCGGCAAGAAGCAATTGCTTGACGTGGTGGGCTTCGACTTTCTCCCTCGCGATTTTGAGGTCGACAACCGAGACGGAGGGAGAAATCCCGCGCCCCAGCGCAAGGCCGGTGGTTGCGTCGCCGACAGTGACGAGGAACGGCTTGTGCTTTTTGCAACTTTCCAAAAACGCGGCTGCCTGTCTTTTGTCCAGCAGCCTTCCAAGCGGCTTTTTGAGCCGCCCACGGGCGCGGGAAAGGAGTTTTTTCATGGAGGCGATTAGGGAATGGACGGTAAATAAAAGAAGCGGTAAATGGGGGAAAAAAGGTTAAAGAGGAAAGGAGGGCAACTTTGGGAAGAACCTGGGAAAAACCGGGTTGGGAAGGGAAGGAGTTTAGTCGCCTTCTTCCGAACTCTCGTCGTCTTCCCAGTCCTCGTCCTCGTCCCAGTCGTCCTCGTCCTCCCACTCGTCGTCATCACCGTCGTCGCCGAGCTTGAAGACGGGCTGGACCTTGCGGACCGAATCAATCTCCATAATCGCTTGCACCTCTAATGGCCTAAAGCCAACATAATTACCATAACGCGTTTATAAGCCTTTGTAAGCGGGCCGGGATTATTTGCTGCGGGCCAAACGAGAGAATTGCCCTTCCAGCAGCATCCTGCTCCAGTCTATACCCTTCTCCTTAGGGGGCACAATGTTTTTAAGCGCTCCGCCAGCCTTCCCTTTCGAGCCGCCGCGCTTAGGGGGGAATGGAGAGAACCTCGCCACCAACTGGGATGAAACCTTCGCCGCCCCTCCACCGCTCGCGTCCACCTGCAGAATTGCGGTCTTTTTGGCCTTGAGCCTGCCCGCGTAATTCTGCTCCGAATTGATCAGGCAATAGTCGATGATTTCCGCGAGAAGGTTTTCGTCAATCTTATCCTGCGCATAACGCCTCGCCCTCATCCTCCTCTCAAGCACAAGGGGGTTCGCCCTCAGGATTACCAGGACGTCAAGGGGAAGGGAAAACTCGCAAATCAGGTGCCCCTCAACGACGACCTTCTTGCTTTTTTCGATTATTTTCTCCAATTCTTTTTTGAGTTTCCTCAAATCCGCAACGATTTCGCCGCTGCCCTCAATCTTCTCAATCGCTTTCTTCCGCATCACCACGTCGCTGGCACTCACGCACTTTGCCCGCAATTTTTTCGCAAGCGCCTTGGCCAGCGTGGTCTTTCCCGTGCACGGCGTTCCCGTGATTCCGATTCTCATGTCATCACGAATCTGATTTGGCAGAAAGCAATATAACCTGCCATATTCTTAATCCTTATGGCAGAACCGTGATTGAAATGGCAAACATCGATGTTGCATACCGGGAGATTGACGGCACCGGCAGGATTGTTCTTCCGGCAACGTGGCGTAAGGGGATGTCCAAACGCCTAGTCCTCTTCAAGTTTGAGAATGAAATCGTCATCAAGGAAAAGAAAGCCGGGGCTTTCCGAAAATTGAGGGGGGCGCTCCCGGCAAAACCCGGAGCCGATTTGGATACTCTCAGGGCGGAAGGTGCTGCCGATTGGAAATTGGAGTAGACACTAGCGCACTCTATTACTATGTGAGCGACCCTTCACGGTTTACTCCTGAAGAGAGAAGGATTGCCGAAAAGACGGCGTCAAAACTCGACAAAGCCTATGCCGAAGCTACGGTCGCAATTCCAACTACCGTGATTGTCGAGCTTGCAAACATCCTCCACCGCCGGTACAATCGTGCGGTTTGCGCCAAGGTCATAAGCAAGCTCTACGAGGAAGAGAAAAACAGGGTGGTGGCGGAACCGGCCGACATTTTCCAAGACGCCCTGATTCTATGCGACAGGTTGGGCGTGAAATACACCGACTGCGTCATCTACCTCACACTCATACGCGCAGGAATAAACCGCATCGTCACGGCTGACCGGGATTTCGAAAAGTTCAGCGACATCACGATTGTTTGAGTTAACTACTTCAGCCTGATGCTGTCGAGGTTCATCGGCACCTGCGTCTGGACGTGGAGCATCTTGCCCAGCGTGCGCACGAGCTCCTCGCACTTTCCTTCCTCGCCGTGCATTGTGAAGATGCGCGAGGGCTTGGGGCGGATGTTGCGCGTCCACGCGACGAGCTGTGAGCGGTCGGAGTGGCCGGAGTAGCCTTCGATGCTCTGCACGGCCATGTTAATCTTCAGCGAGTCCTGCTTGTTCGCGCGGTTGAGCACCGGCACTTCCCTCTCCCCCTGCTGGAGCCTGCGGCCCAGCGTGAGTGCGCCCTGGTAGCTCACGAATACGAGGGAATTGCGCGCGTCGTCGGCAAGCAGCTTGAGGAACTCGACACTGGGCCCCCCGGTGAGCATCCCGCTTGGCGCGAGAATCACAGCGGGCTCGTCCGACTCGGCAATGGCCTTGCGGTGGTCGTTGTTCTGTATGTTCTTGAACATCGGCTTGTCGAAAGGCGAGTCGTTCTGCAGGATGCGGCGCTGGATGTTGCGGCGCAGGTATTCCGGATATACAGTGTGGATTGCGCTTGCCTCGCGGCTCATGCCGTCCATATAGACGGTGAAGTCGGGGTTGGAAAACTGCTCCTCAAGCGTGAGCATCAGCTCCTGCGCGCGGCCAGAGGCGAGGACGGGAATGAGGACCTTGCCTCTGCGGCCGGTTGCGGTGCGGATGATTTCGGAGAGCTTCGCGTCGCAATCCTCGATTCGCGGCTTGATGTCGTTGCGCCCGCCGTAAGTCGCCTCTATCATCAGCGTCTCGGCGCGGGGGAATTGCGTAGATGCGGTGTCGCAGAGTTTCGTGCGGCCGAACTTGATGTCGCCGGAGTAGATGAGGTTGTGCATGCCCTCGCCGATGTGGATGTGCACGATGGAACTTCCAATCATGTGCCCCGCGTTGTGGAAGGTGAAGCGGATGTCGCTCGTCACGTCGGTCACCTCTCCGTACTCGCGGGTGATCACGTGCATGAGCTCCTTCTTGATGTCCCTCTCGCCGTAAGGGGCCTTGCCGCCCTCGCTATTCATCACGTTCACGCAGTCCTGCTGGAGAAGCACCATCATGTCCCGCGTGGGGGGCGTGCAGTAGACCGGGCCTTCGTAGCCGTAGGCGTAGAGGTAGGGGATGAAACCGGAGTTGTGCACGACAAAACCGTCCGCAACGAAGTTCTCGTAACCGGGGACGCTCAGGTCGTAAACCTTCTCCGGCGGGGTTTCATTTTCAATCGACTTGATTTTCACCCACGCAAGCTCCTGCGAGACGAGCATCCGCAACTTGAGAAGAAGTTGCTCCGCTTTTGAAATGCAGGTTTCTCTGGAGAGGTGCAAAAACTCCTGCGTCTCACGGTAGATAATGCTGCACGAAGAGATTCTGCCGCGCTCGATTGCCGAAACTACCGACTGGTCCACTCCCAAAGCCTTTCCGACCTGCCCTTGCGTTATTCGCAGCTCCTGCCGCGATGAAGCCGTCTTCAGCAGCTGCAAACGCGCTTCGATTCCCGCGCAGATTCCATCAACTGCCTCCCTGCTCGGCGCGTGGCTCCAGTTCCAGTAACGGGAGATTCTGGAGTCGAAATCGGTTTCGAACAACCCCGCATCCGCCAATTCGGCCCTAAGCGCCGCACCGTCAATCGGTATTAGGTCAACCTTTCCGGAGCGCGCATTGCCTACGGTGGCGGCCATCGCCTTGAATTTCTGCAATTTCGCCTCTGATGAGAAGCCTATCTTCTCCCCGAATGCGTAAAGCGACCGGGGATGGGTGATGGCAAGGCAGTAGAACGGCTCTTTGGAGAATGCTTTTTGCGAAACCGCCTTGCGCTCTTCAATGCAGCTTTGCACGCCCAGCCTCAATAGAAGCATCTGCGCCACGCGCAAGAGCATCTCGCTTGAAGAGACCAGCCTCACCGAGTGGTGGCCCACGGACCCCTCGGCGTCAAAAAGCCCGCGGAAGAAAGCGGCCAGTTCGGCGTTGGACGCACGCTGAATCATTTTGGGTACGCGGCGCTGGCGGCTGCGGCAAATAATCCCTTTGTCCAAGGCGAACATCAGCTTCGTCACGTAGGACGAGAAGAACACCCGGTTTCTCCCGCCATTTGTTCCCGCCTTGAGCGAAAAGCGCGGCTTTGTATTGAACACCCTTTCTGCAAGCTGGGCGTAAAACTCGAGGTTCGCCACGTCCTTGTCCGTCACGGCCAAATCATTGCAATTGGCATCGTGCGCCTGATAGTGCGCGTTCCCGTCGCCGAGGACGTAGCCCAAAAACTGGCAGAACTCCTCACTTGAAAATTTGGGCAACTCGGCCGACTTGATTGCAGAAACCTCATTCCCAAAATCCTGAGTTTTCAGGCCCAGCGCCTGCAGGCATTTCTGCAAATTTTCCCTCGACGGCTTGTGCCTGCCCGATTCGAGCCATGCGTATTGGCATGCCGGCACTCCGGCAATTGCTGCAACCTGCTTGCGGGTCAGCTTGAACGACTCGCGCGTTTGGCGCATTTTCAGCCTGCCTTCCCCCGAAATGAAAGCGAGCTCCTGCACTTTCACCAAGGGCAGAGGCTGGTTTGCCGCTCCCTCGAATTTGCTTGAACGCAGCGCCGCCACGAAATCGCCCTCGCGCAGCTCTCCCGCGCGCTTTTCCCTCACGTCAAGGCCGTTGACGACGAAAAAGCGGTGTTCTGGCGTGGCGCGGATGCTGAATAAATTGGTCTTGATCCTGAGCATTTCCGGCTTTTGAGTAGCGCCCTTGCTTGCAACAGCGCCTGCAGTTGCGCCGGAAACGAAATCGTAAGAAACGACGTCCCCGCCGTGTTCTGCCAAATCTTCAATGCTGCTTATTTCGCCGTTTGCAAGCTGGATGAGGGAATCCGGATGGAGGCAGTGGTCGAGGTGCGCGTGCGAAAGGATGACCGCGTCAATCTGCTCAAGCGAAAGCCCCATTGCGTTGAGATAGGGATAGGCGCGCGTGGCGTCGCTGGTGTCGATGTTGAGCCCGCAGTCGACAATCACGTTGCTCTTCGGGGTCTGCAAAAGAAAGCAGCTGCGGCCCACTTCGCGAAAGCCTCCCAGCGCGGTCATCTTCACCCACTCGGTTGCGGCCGGGGCGCCCAGCATCCTCTTGCCAAAAACCCCTAGGAATTTCTTCCTTTGCTCCGAGCCCGCAAGCAGTGCGTTTCGGATTGCAGTCTCAATTTCGGAAGGCATCGTGGGCGCGCGGAGCACGCGGGGGGACCATCCGGTGGTGAGCGTGATGCTTTTCAGCACGCTTCCGCCCTTGCCGATTACCACCCCGGGCTTTGCGGCCTCGATGAGCACCTCGTTGAAATGCGGGTCGAAACGGATTTCCTTCACTCCCGCCTCGGGGGGAATGAGGCCGGCGACCTTTTCCTTCGCCCTTTCGGGAGGCATTAGGATGGAGGAATCGGAACGAACGAGCACCTTCTTGCGGACTTTCGAAGCGATTCGCGTGATGAGGTTAACGTCGGCGTAGAACGCGTGCATGTTCTTGAGGTAAAGCACAACCTGGGGGCCTTCGAGCTCTATTTTTGAAAGCTCGCACTGGGGGGGCAAGACGGAATTCACAAGCTCTTCCAAATCCTTTACGTCGTTAACCATCCTATCGATGCACCTGCGTTGTTGGTTGAAAAAAATATGTTACGTTGCTCGTCTTCCCACTGGGGGAAAACCGCGTAATGCGGCAAGAAAAACCTCCCTCTGCATTAAAGGTTTGACCCTCTGGGATTGCCATCACGGAAAGACCGCCAAATGCGGGAAAAAACTGCGTTGCATTATGGGCTTGACTCTATGGGATTGCCATTACGGGATTCCGGCTTGATGCAGAAGGCACCGGGGGGTTGGGAAGAACTGAGAAAAATTCTGGTCGGGCATTGGACTCGATTGGGGGGCTTTAGGAAGCGCCTGCAGCGGCGTCGGACTGCCTCAATTTCTTCACTGCATCCCTGGTGATCACCACCACGTCGACTCCCTCGCCGGTGGCGCTGTCGCGCTTGATGGCGCCCCGCACCGCGCGCACCGCAAGCTTGACGGCCTCGTCCTGCGATAGGCTGTCCTTGAACCCCTCGTCGAGAATGCCGTAAGCCACTACGCTGCCGCTTCCGGTGGAGGTGTACCTCTCCTCAAGAAGGCCGCCGAGGAGGTCGATGTCGAAAATGCGGGGGGCGTCGTCAAACCCGCCTACGATAATCTGCACGAGGTAGGGGTAATAGCGGCTTCCCTGCAGGATGTTCGCAAGGAGAGTGGCCGTTCCCTTCACGGAAAGGGGCTGGGCATTGCCGTACTTGTACAGCTCCAGTTCGGCACGCAGCATGCGCGCGAGCGCCTGCGCGTCACCCACGCCTCCCGCGGTGGTGATTGCTATCTTGTCGGAAATGAACACTATCTTCTCCACGTCCTTGCTCGCGATGAAGTATCCCATAGTCGCGCGCTTGTCCGCGGCGAGAATCACGCCGTCCCTGTACACTATCCCGACGGTGGTGGTGCCCTTGAAATTCTTGTGCTCGTCGGCAAGTTCAACCATGGAAAAATCAACTCCGCAAAAAGTCGTTAAGGAATGGAAAACAATTCGAACCCCCAAAAAAGCTGACGGCTCGAATAAGCCAAGGTGGATTGCGAAAGTATTGAATCCGCAAAAGTATTTAAATGGTTCACTGCCCCCCCATCCGGAGGGCGCTTCATCCCCCCAAAAGCGGCGGGGCGTGCAAGCGGCCTACTGCCCGGGCGTCCCTTCCGCTGCTGCCATCCCTTCCGTCGCGGCCTTCCCTTCCGTCGCTGCATACTCCTCGAGCACGGTGACGCGTTTGACTTCGGGCACGAACTTGAGCGCGAGGCTGACGAACCTCATTTTCCCAATGGTGTATTCCGCGTCCTTGCGCACCCCCTCGCCAGCCGTTGCGGCCGCCACGCCCGCCTCGAATTTTGCGGGCGAGCCGGAAAGGAAGTTTTTGGCAAGTGCGGAAACCTTCTCCTCGGGAGTGAGGAATGACTTCTCGACCTTGAAGCTGTAGGCGATTTTCTTCCCTGCAAGGGGGTGGTTGAAGTCAACCCTCACGCGGCCGCCGCTCACCGACTGGATTCTTGCCGTCGCGCCGTCAAGCTCCACCTGCATTCCGGCAACCGGGGTGACTCCCTGCTTGGTGAACTGCTCGGCGGGAACGAGGCGCACGAGCTCCTCCGTCCTCACGCCGAACGCCATTGCCGGGTCGTCAATCTCAACCGACTTCTCCTCTCCCGGCATTGCGCCGACCAAGGCCGAGTCGAGGCCGGGCACGAGCTGCCCTTCGCCCACGATCGCGAGGATTGGCCTCTGGGCCTTCTCGAAAACCTCCCCGCCGGATGCGAGCCTCCCCTCGAACGAAAGCTCGACAAAATCGCCTTTCTTCACTGGTTGGACAGACATGCGCAAATCATTCCCCCAAAAATCAAATTTCTCATCTGGAAAATAATCTTAAGCCCCAAAACCGTTTTTAACCCCACTCAATCCTCGCGCGCATTCACGCTAAGGGCCCTTCCACCGCTTGAGAGGACCGAAATGGAGAGGTTGACAACCGAGCCGTTGCCGTGGTAGTAGAACACCGCCGCGTCGATGGGAGTGGGAATCACCGCCTGCACCTGCCGCTGGACTTCCGCGGGATTGGACAGGGCCGCCTTCACCCTCTTGCGCAACAGCAGGCCATTGCTTCCGGCAAACGACGCCACCGCGCCAAACGCCGTCGCATCCGCGATGACGACATCCGCGTCGAGGGTGGTGTTTGCGAAAACGACTTCTGCCGTGCCGTTGGGGGACGCGGCTGCGACTGCATCCCTCACTGCGGATTCGTTTTCAAACGAGGCGTTCACCTCAACCCTCCCGATGGAACCATTCTCCTCCCCTGGAAGTATGTTGGTCACGAACGAGAGGGACTCGAGCGCGGCGGCGATTGCGATTTTTTGCGTCCGGCCGGGAATGTTTCTCACGCTGAAGTAGTCGTTGCGCTCGAGAAGGAAAGACGCGATTGTCACGTTGGGGGTGGAATTGAGCTGCCACTGCCACGCCGTGCCGTTGATTGCGGCCCTTTGGCCGAAGGGGAAAAACCCTGGAGGTAATAGGCGTTTGAACTGGAGTTCACCACCACAGCTTCCGCCCGGGCTTGGGAGAATTTCAGCCCGCCGCCGCCCGACTGCTGGGAATTCACTTGCGAAAGCTGGTCTCCCTGCACGGTTGCGAAGATCACCAAGTCAACCGTCTGGTTGCCGGAAGTGAAGGCATCGAGAACCGCGGGCACTCCCCTGAGGTTGTTCTTCACCGCATAGTCCCGGAAATCCAGGGGGTAGAACGTGGCGTTGGAAGGCTGGGAAGCCGCATTGAGCGAAACCGGCGTGCCTGCAGGTGGCTTGAGGGCGAAGGTGACCGGCGATTCGATGGAAACGAACCCGTTGCGGTAAACCGCAGCGGCGCAGTATGGCTCGAGCGCCGTTTGGATGCCGATTGCCACACCCTGCGCCTCCCCCTCTTCAACGGGCACTATGGGAGAGGTTGAATTGAGAAGCGCGATGAAAAGGGAGGGAGAAACCCGAAATGCGTTGAGAACGCCCTTCACGCCCGCAATGGAGGAACTGTCCACCGGCAGCGTGGAATTGCAAAGCACGAGAAGCTGGTTTGAAAACCCCAGCACGCGGGCGTTTTTCGCAACGCCGCTCGCTTCAAGCTGCGCCTGGGCCTGCGGGCCGGTATTGGCGGAGCTGTTGCCATTCCGGCCGTTGTTCTGCTGGACGGGAAGGTAGAGGATGACGGCAAACGAGGAGACGATGAACGACGCTATGAGAAAAAGCGTGAAGTAGTGGAGAAACTTGTTCTGCGGCATCTTTGGCTAAGGCAACTCCAGGAAGGAAAACACGGGCATTCAGGGTATTGGGAAAATCAAACCCCAGGAATAGGATTTGGGGAGGTAATGAATTTTAACACTTCCCCGGCACTGCCGCACACTCGTTCAAGTGCGGGCACCGGGCACATGCAATGGCTACTTCAGCCTCTTGGCCAGGGCCTCAATCGCCTGGGGAAGGCCATGCAGCGGTTCCAGGGACCTCACCATGGCTTTCTCCATTGAAGCGGGAATCGAAAGCATCGCCCCCACGCCCTTGCTCGTCTGTTCGAGCATGAGCGAATTTGCCAGGTGGTTGAGGTCCAACAGGCGTATCGAATGCGGGTTGCTCAATTCGTGCAGTTGGCTCGCGCGAATGTCGGCGGGGAACTGCCCGTAGCAGGCAGGATCGTCGTCGTGAAGCTTGTTGAGGAACTTGACCAGCTCATCCCTGACCTCTTCAATGCGCGAATCGGCATCCGCGCCTATGGCTACCACCACCCTCTTCTTGTTCTCAGGGTCGTTAAGCGCATTTCCGCGCTCGATGCCTTGCGCGATTAGGAACGAGACGACCTGCGCCCGCAGGCCTATCCTTTGCAGCTCGGAATCGGATTCGAGATAAAACTTCTTTTCAGCCATATGGCCCTAAACCCGAGATAGTTAATGCGCGTGCCTGAATTAAAAACCGTTGCCCCCCCCATAGCCCGTATGAAGCCCTAAAGGCTTATGGGAAAGAATCAAGGAGTGAAACTGGGAAAAACAAAAACGAAAGATATGAAAAGAAGGGAAAAAAAGAAGAAAGAGAAAAAAAAGGGGAAAAAGGGGCTAAGCCCCCCAAGGGATTTAAACTCCCCTGACTGCGTCCCTGTTGTCGGAAAGCCACTTCACCAGCGCGTTGGCCGCGTCGGTGGTGTCCTGTGCGGTGTAACCCGCGACGACGACCTTGCTGCCAATCA
The DNA here is from genome assembly GCA_016194335.1 of Microcaldota archaeon. Lineage (GTDB taxonomy): Archaea > Micrarchaeota > Micrarchaeia > Norongarragalinales > UBA97 > JACQBR01. Next base: position 1,456 of record JACQBR010000008.1, on the reverse strand, counting down.
CCTTGATGACCGAACTGCCGGGCGTGTTGGTCACGTCGGCAACGCCGGGGGTGTCAGCAGCGACGCTGTTGACCAGCGGGCCTCCAACCACGACGAGCTGTCCGGTCGAGCCGGCATCGCTGTCGAGGACCACGAGGTGGTCGGTTGCGCTAAGCGGGGTGACGACTGCAGCCTTGTTGGGCGTGCATGCGGCAACTCCGGCTGCGCCTCCGGTGCAGCTCACGGTCGCGGTGATGGACGATACCTTCACCTTGTAGCCGCCTCCGAGTGCGAACTCCTCGCCTTCCGCCATCGTGCGCTCGGTAACCGTCGCGCCGGTCGTGGTCACGTTGACCGTTGACGGAGCGCCGAACTGGTACCTCGCGTGGACGAGTTTCTTGGGGTAGTTGATTATCGCGCTCGTGAGCGTCAGGTCCTTAAGGGCCAAGCCGCCGGGGCTGATGAATCCCTTTTCGTACGACGTTCCGCCCGTAGACGGGTAGCCGGCCGCGAGGGCGGTGCCCGGAGTCACGCTGCTTGCGTAAAGCGTGGTGAGGGTTCCGGTTGTCGAGCTGTTGAAGATGTAGTTGGCATCAGACGGGAACAGGTTGATGTCGTAGTTGCCGTTGAGCGTCGAAGGCGCGTTGTCGGTAGTGGCCTCGTAGATCCTCAGTCTTGCTGCCCTCGCCGTCGCGTTGGGCGCAGTCGCGGTAATGCGGGTGATGCCCGCAGTCGCCGTGGTGTTGAAGGTCGTGCCGGTGGTGCTTCCGAGATAGTAGGTACCGGTTCCGTTGTAGCCATACACCAAGTATTGCGTTGCGCCCGGAACGGCAATCCACGAAAGGACTACGCCTCCTGCGCTTGCTCCTGAACCGTAGTTCACCAGCAAGGTGGCAGGGAGGGACTCACCGCCCGCAGTGTCGTTGTAGGACACCATCATGATGGTCGGGCCCGTAAAGTTTTCAAAGGCAACTCCAGTCGAGACCGCGTTGGGCGCCGACGTGTTCGTAAGGGCCAACGGTGCGACCCTGCTCGCAGTGGTGTAGAGCCTGACTGCATTGCCCAACATGGTTGCAGGGTATTGGTAGTCCACAGCGTTGTCGGCGATGTCGCTGAACATGGTGTAGTTCGCCTGGCTTGCCGTCGAGTCGTACACGAGGATCCTGCCGTTGTACTTATCAAGGTAGAGCGTGTCGAAAGTCTTGCCGCCCGCCGTGAATGCGCTTTGGTAGCCCGACTTGAGCGTAGTGACGTTCACGTCAACATTGGTGCCACTGGGCGCGCCGTCGCCAGTCTGGTTGGTTATGCGGCCGTACGTCTGCCTGCCAACTGCCGTCAGGGTGAGCGTGTCCGTGTCGGTTGAGTCCGGGCCGAGGAAGGTCAGCCTCTTGAACACGGGCTTTGCAATCAGGTCGAAGCCCGAGCCCACGGTAACGCGGGTGGAGCGGGCGCCGGTAACCTTGATCTGGCGCAGCGT
>JACQBR010000007.1 GCA_016194335.1 Microcaldota archaeon | reverse complement strand
ACCAAGGCGTCCAATACGCGTCGGACGCGTACACGCAGGCACTCAAAGACAGAGATGTCCACATCAGCATGAGCCGGAAAGGCAACCCGTACGACGATGCTTTCGCCGAGTCCTTCATGAAGACCTTGAAGGCCGAGGAAGCGTACGTCAACGAGTACACCTCCTTCAACGACGCAAAAGCAAATATCCAGAAATTCATCGAGGTGGTGTACAACAAGAAGAGGCTGCACTCGTCACTTGGCTACAAGCCGCCGGTTGAGTTCGAGCAGCAGGTTTTAATGGAGGTAGTCGCTTAACTCACTTGCCAAAGTAAGGGTGCAGTCCAATTCTCGCGGTGGCCGCGGTCTATATAATGAGTAAGATTATCCTTACCTTCTAAACATCAACTTGGATGTCAAGTAACCGGATTTAACAGGTCCGCAATCAAAACCACTTCTTCAGGCTCGACTGGTCGGAGGCAAGCGGCTCGCCAAACGCCTTTTGCAGCGAGCTTTCAAGCCTGGACATCGAAAAGTCGTGCTCCCCGTTCATGAACGCAACGAGCTTCTCGCGCTGCGCCTCGCGCGGCCGTAACTCTTCAATCGTGACTTCTTTTGCCGGCGGGTTTTCGAAAAGCGCCTGCACCTCGCGCCAGTCCATCCCCCCGGCCTTCTCCCCCAGCGTCTCTGCAATCTTTTCCATCGAGGCGTTTTCCTTCACGAGCTTGAGCGCCTTTTTAGCGCCAATCCCGTAAATCCCCTTGTTGAAGTCAGTGCCGCTTAGGATTCCAATCCACACCAGCTGCTGCCTGCTGATGCCGAGTTTCCGGAGATTTTCCTGCAGGTTGATTTCCTCCGGCACCACGTCGACGAAAATGTTCCTGCGCGGAAGTTTCCTCTTTCCTGCCACCGTGAGGTTGCGAACCAAAGTTGGCGCGCCGAAAAGCAGCGAGTCGTAATCCTGCGAGCCCACCGCGTCCGCCAATCCGCTTGCGTTCATCGCCGCGCACTGCGCCTCGCCCTCGCTTGGCGCCTGGACGTGCGGCACGCCCATCAAACCCAGAAGTTCCTTGGCCTCGGCAACCATTTCCTTCGTGAGCCTCGCGGTGCGCTGGGCGTACATCGCCGCGTCCTGCGTGCGTCCCTCATCAATCGCCTTTTTCCTCGCCTCTTCCGCCTCCATCTTCACCTCGGCGCGCCGGGCGATGGTTGCTTTTTTCAGCGCGCTGGGCTCGCCGTCGAAGACGAAAACCGGCCGGATTTTCTTTTCCAGCATGTTGGCCGTCCTGTAGAAAAGCCCGCTTAGATGCGAAGTGACGCGGCCTTTCGAGTCCATCAGCGGCGTGCCGTCGGGCTGGCGGATGATTGTGAGGAACTGGTAGAGAGTGTTGAACGCGTCGATTGCGATGCGTCTGCCCCGCAATTCATCAAACGAAGTGGGCTTCCTTTCCAGGATGCCGCTGATGTCAACTCCCATATTCCCTTCCCAACGCTTTTGGTGCAATCCCTTAAATAATTCCCCGTGGTGGTAGATGTGCGGGGTGGGTGCTGCGTGGAATTTGACCTTGCAATAATCGACGACGCGCTCCTGGTGGCGGGCCTCCTGCTCGTCCTCCTCGGCCAGTTGTGGGGGATTATCCCCGCGCTTCTCGGGCTGGCGATGATGTACGCGAGGGGGGAGATTTCACTATCCCCGAAGAAAAAGCCGGGCGACCAGGACGAGGATGAGGATGAAGAGCCCGAAGACGGGGGCGACGGGGATGAGGAAGGCCAAGACTCCAATGGCGACGGCGACGCGGATGGCGGTGGTGGTGAATGAGAAAGGTTACGAATCCGAGCCTATAAATCCCACGCCGTGGTAGAAAAAAAGCATGATTCGCGGAGGTACTGGCGGACGAACGCCGCTAAAGCATGGCTTACGGTCTGAAAAGAGGACGGACTTAGCCACCGTGTTCGCTAGACTTCCGGGTTATTCGGTTAACGGCGATTCCGTGGAGTTCGAGGGCAAGGAGGTTGCATTGCTTTACAAGAAGAACAAACTTTACTCCAACTTGCTTGCGCCGATGCGCGTTGACTACCGTAAATTCGTTTCCAAGAAACTGCTGCCTGACGATGCCGTGCTTGTAGCAATTGCCAAAACGCTTTTCATCGTAGAGACCAAGTTCCAGACAGTAGCCGGTTCTGTGGACGAGAAGCTCCAGACTTGCGCTTTCAAACTCGAACAGTACAAGCGCCTGATTGAGCCGACCGGCTTGAAAGTCAGGTACGTCTATGTGCTTAGCGATTGGTTCCAGAAACCTGAGTACGCTGATGTGCTGGCGTACGTAAAGTCAGTTGGTTGCGACTATTTCTTCTACGAGCTTCCGTTGAGCTACTTGGGGCTCCCAGTTCCGTACGATTAGCTCTCGCACCTTGCCGCGCTTGTCGCCCTTGCAGTTTATTGCGCGGCTGGCCAAGACTGTTTCAGGTTCAAACTCGGCGTACAAGCCGTTCGTGTAGTCCGAGTGCGAGTTGCTTAGCATTACGAAGCAGCCCCGCGTGTCAAGCGCCTTGAATGTTCTGAACAGGCGTTCCTGGTCGTTTTCCACGAAGTTGTCCCTGGTGTAGCCCGTGAAGTTGGCGGTCTTGGAGACTGGCGCGTAAGGTGGGTCAAAATAGATGAGGTCTCCTTTCTTGGCGTTCTTGAGAACTACTCCGAAATCGCCGCAGTAAAGTTCGTCCTTCTGCAGCGCCCGGTGTACCCGCATTAGGTTCTGGCTATCGAGAATCCTAGGGTTGTCGTACTTACCGAACGGCACGTTGAAACCGCCCTTGGAGTTCACGCGGTACAATCCGTTGAAAGCCGTTTTGTTAAGGTAGATGAACCTAGCGGCCCGGCCAACCAGCGTTTCCGGTCTTGACGCCCTGATTTTGTAGTACGCCTGCTCTTCATTGGCATACTTTGGTAGAGCCAACTCGGCCATGAGCTCGAAAACGCTGGTTTTGATGGCTAGGTAGGCGTTAACTAGCTCCTCGTTATAGTCACTCAAGAAAACGGTTTTCAGCCTGTTTTCGGCTTCTAGCCGGAAGAATAGGGCTCCGCCGCCAAGAAACGGTTCGTGGTAGCTCCTGAAGGCAGGCAAGCCCTTGTTAAGCTCGTATAGAAGCTGACGCTTGCCCCCAGCCCACTTTACAAACGGTTTCGCTTCAGTCAGCATGCTTCTCCACCCGGACATACTAGCCGTTTGAGCCTTTAAAAGCTTGCTAGAGCAGCTTGCCGGTGGTGCCGGGTCTATTGGTTATTGAACCTAAATTTCGGATTCTCTTCACTTCCGTAGCGTCAGGCGGATGTTATTCGTATCTTCGGTCTCACAATCCTCCAACGAAATGTTCTTTTGATTTTATCAGCGATGATTTGCAACCTGAAATAATGCGGCTTTCCAAATTAACTCCATTGGGAGCACAAGCTACCCTCAATGCCTTGAGGGAAATAGGCTCGGCAAGGCACTTGGAGGCAGTAAGGGCATTCCGCGCGCGCTACCAATCCCGAAGTCCAGACGGCGGCAAGACTGGCGGAAAGCGTACTGAGCCACCATCACGTGCGGGCCGCGGAGGCCATGACCCGGCTAGCTTCACTGGCTTCCTCCGCTGCAGGGGCAACGAACTTAAGGCAACTATCGGTCTTTACGGCAAAGATACGCACCTTGCGCAAGGAACACGGAATCGACGTTAATCCAGAACAAAAACTCGGGATTCTTGAAAACTACCGCAAATTACGCAAACTCCGGAACCCATCAAGGTGAACTTTCTTCTCGTCCGCCACAGCGAAATTTCCACCTTCTTGCAAAGTCCCTCATTAGTAGCTATAGCAAAATCGCTCATTAAGCGTTAAGGGTAGCGGGTTCTTCTGCCCGTTTCCGTGGTTGAAGCGGAACTCCCCGCCTTGGAAAAGGCGATGGCGCCAAAAGGCCGAATCCCCGGAATGTCTCTGCCGAAGGGTTGTGCTTCTCAAGATTTGGAAACGGGCACATGCCGGAAACGATTTGCATGGATGAAAGCCAGGCAATAAGAAACTAATTAGAAGTTCTCCCGCTTTCCTGCCCGCGGCGCTGAAGGATTCCCCACAAAACCCCGTCCCGGGCGCTTAGACTTGGCCCGTAAGACAAGCTGGAAGCATGCGGGTTATTAATTTGGTTTGCCTAAAGCTATCTCCGGAAAGTTCTTTCTCCCAACTGGTATCTTCGATGTCCGATTGCGACTTGTGCGGGAAACCTGCGGTGACGCAGGCGATTGTCGAGGGCGCGCGGGTTGCCGCGTGCGCGCGGTGCGCCTCGATGGGCAGGGAAGTGACTCCCCCGAGGCGCGGAGCCTTTCCAAATCGGGGTGAAGTGCGCCACGGCCGCGGCGGGGTGGTGCTTGCCGAAGTGAAGCCCGCGGTGCTCAAGGAGTTTTTCGTCGTTCCCGGCGCGGGCTCCGTCTTGCGCAAGGCGAGGGAAAAGAAGGGGTTCGCCACTCCCGACGACTTGGCGCACAAGATTTTCATCAACGCCGATTACCTCCGCAAAATCGAGGCGGGAAGCGTCACGCCCGACGAGAAGACCGCGTCGAAACTGGAGAGGGAGTTGAGAGTAAAAATTGTAGTCGATAGCCCCGAATGATTTTTGGGTTGAAAGTGGCTGTAGAGATTCCGGAATGATTTTTCAAATGAGCGTTGGATTGTTTTTCTGAATTGATTGTTGGTTGTTGTGACTGGAATGGCGGCAAGGGCATCAGGAACTCCAATTCATTCCCCCAACCGGAAAAAAACCAGGGGCTCCACCTCAGGCTCCAAATTGCAGGACAAGCCCGCGCCCCTCCATTCAATCGACACGCCCCTCACCGGCTGGGAAAAGGCGGTGATTGCCGGCGTCCTGCTTCTAAGCGCGGTGTTGTTCTTCCAAATCGCCTTTTCGCAGGTTGACAACTTCCTCAAGGCAGTCGGCATCATTGCGGACCTCGTTTTCAGCGGGATGATTTTGCGGCAGCTTCTCCACGCCGAGGGGTATTACGGCGCGGTGATGGTGAGGAGCAAGCAGGGGCTTGAGCTGATGGACCGGCTGGGCGGCAGGCACGCGCGCCTCGCGAGGGAAACTGCAGATTTCGGCGTTACCCTCTCGTTCGGCATTCCCGCCGCGTGGTTCCTCTACTGCCGCAAGGGAGGGCGGGAAAATTACTCCCGCCTCGCGGTGCACGCAGCGCTCGTGGGCATTTTCTTCTACTGGCTGCAGCTCCAGCCTGCGGCAAGCAGTTTCCTCAACCAATTCACCCTCGTTCTGGGTTTGTTCCTCGGCCTCTTCGGCCTGGGCTACTCTTCCCTCATCGCCTCCGCAGCGGGAATCCTCACTTCCAAAACCGCGGTTTCCACCGTCGCGCCCGTAGTGCCGGGCATCACCCTTCCCCTCTGGGAGGGGCTGATTGCAATCGCGATTGCAGCCATCGTGCACGAGGTGGCGCACGGGGTGCTGGCGCGGGCCGAGGGGCTCAAGGTGCTTTCAAGCGGCGCGATTCTCTTCGGCTTCCTTCCCATCGGTGCGTTTGTCGAGCCGGACGAGCAGGCGTTCTCCCGCGAGCCCATACTCAAGAAAAGGCGCATCCTGGTTGCGGGAAGCGCAAGCAACTTCATCTTTTTCCTCATCTTCCTCACCCTCGCCTATGGCGCATCGCAAGCGATTCCCTTCCTTTCCCAAGGAGTTGCCGTGACGGGCGTGGAGGCGAATTCAACCGCCCACGGCCTGCTCCAAAACGGGGACGTGATTACGGCGGTGAACGGCATTCCCGTAAGGAGCGCGGCGGACTTCAACAGCGCTGCAGGCTTTTCCGACGGCGAGGTTTCCCTCTCGCTTGCCAGCGGCAGGAACGCCTCAATGGCCCTCTTCACGCTTTCCATCTCTTCAGTCGTTCCGCAAGGGCCTTCGGACGGTGCGCTCAAGCCGGGGGACGTGATTGAATTCATCGACGGAAAAGCCGCAACCTCCGCCTCCGCGCTCAAGGCAGGGTTGCAGTCAAAGGGCCCTGGCGGAAGGGTGCAGTTCGGCGTGTTGGACGCAAGGTGCGCCTCGACCGGAGAAGGCGCATTCGCACGATGCGGGCGGAACGAAACGGTCACGCTCGACTCCAGCTCGCGGATGGGCGTCAACCTCGACCAGAGCCTCTCGTTCCAGTACGCAAACAAGGCGGTGGGCGGCTTGGACTTTCCCCTTGAGGCGCTCGTCTTCATCCTCGGCGTTTTTGCCATCACGGCATTCCTCAATTTCGCCCTTGCAATCATCAACGTCCTGCCGATGTTCGTCACCGACGGGCAGAGGATGCTCCTTGAGGAACTGAACGAGGTGATTCCGCGGCCGCGCTACGGCGACGCGGGAAGGAAAATAGCCCTCGCGATGGCAATCCTCACGCTCGCGCTGCTGCTTGTCAATCTGGGAAGATGGTTCAAGTTCATTTGAGTTCACAAGCTGCGGGGGGGGGCTATCGCCTTATTTAATTTTCCCGCCCCTAATGCCAACCGTATTTTTTTTGCAGGAGGTGGGGAAGCAGCATGGCCATTGACATCTCAAGCGCAATCGTGGGCGCGCCGGTGGTTTCGCCCGGCATTTCGGTAACCAAGGCCATTTCGGCAATGTCGTCATCCCCTGCGCGGGGCGTCATCGTCTGCGAGGGCGCAACCGTGCTGGGAGTGGTTGACGCCAGGCTGCTGCGGGACTTCCGGCAGGACGCCCACGCCACGAAGCTTTCCACTGTGATGGAAAAAGTCGCGGTCCTCTCCCCAACCTCGCCCGCGGAGGAGGCAATTTCGTTTTTCCTCAATTCGCAGGCGCGCCTCGTGCCTGTGGTGAAAGGCGGGAAGGTTGTCGGTGCCGTCACGCGCTCAAGCGTCGCTTCCCTGCTTGTAGGCCGGCAGGTGGTGAAGGGAAAAGCCGTTGACGACTTCATGATTTCCCCCGCGCTCTGCGTGCCTGAAGGCGCGACTGTCGCGCAGGCAGTCGGCAAGATGCGCGACGCGCACTCCTACCACGCCTGCGTGCTTGACAAGAACGGCGCCTATGCCGGCCTGCTTTCCTCCTCCGACGTCGCCGCGAAGGTCACGGCCTTCGTGCGCGAAAAGTTTCACGAAGACCGCCTTCCGGTTTTGGAAGCGGGGGTGGAGAAGGAACTTGTTTCAACAGTGGCAAACGCCCATGCCGTGACAGTCGCCCCCGGCTCCGCCCTTGAAGACGCGGCGAAACTCATGGCAGGCCGCGGAATCACCGCGCTTCCGGTGGTGGATTCGGCAAAGCGCGTCCGGGGCCTTCTCACCACCTACAACCTGCTCCACTGCTGCCTCGTCGGCAAGGCCTCCAAAGTCGAAATCCACGGCCTGCGGCAGGACGAAAAGGCTTTTGGCGAAAGCCTCCGCGAACTGTGCGACGATTTCGTCGAAAAGCTTGAGAAAAAAATTCCCGTCGACCTCCTCACCCTCCACGTCAAGAGCGTGCAGGAAGGCGGCAAGCGCCGTTATTCCGTCATCGGCAGGCTCATAGTGAAGGGCAAGTTGATTTCCGCCCACACTCCCGACTCCGACCGCCACAAGGCAGTGTGGGACGCGCACCTCGCCGCGAAGGAAGTGCTTGACGAGCTTTCGCGCGAGGCGGGCGATATTCACTCCAAACTCCACCGCCACGGGGAGGGAAGGAAAAACGCGGAGGAAGGGGAGTGAGATGGCTTCAACCTTTGCTAAAAGCATAGTCAAAAAAAACTGGCCAAAGCCTCGGTTTTGACAAATCCGGGGCGAGGCAATTGTTGGATTTGTGACCCTCGGCTTTTGGCAAAGCCTCGGATGAGGATTGAACTCACGACCTCCTGTTTACGAGACAGGCGCTCTACCACTGAGCTACCGAGGCGGTAATGGCGTTGCAACTATTTTTTTGTAGTTGAATGTTTTTAATTGGGTTGGGCTGGAGCGTTTTTAAGAAGGCGCGCCCTATTGTATCAGGTGCTTGAAATGGGATTCGGTTCGCGCGCTCGGGTTTACGTCTTCCTACTGGCGGCCATCGCGTCCATCGCCCCATCCGTTCTTGCAGCGCCCCAGTCTTCCCTCAATTCCTCCTCCTCGCCCTACGCCGGTTTCCCCTCCACCTTCAGCCTGTTCTGGACTGCGGATGCGGGCGTAAGCGGATTCGTATTCAGTTTCGACAACGGGTCCGGGGTTTTTGAAAACGGCTCGTGGGCCGCGTTCAACTCTTCCAACTTCACCTGGGCAAACGCAAGCAGGCCGCTTGGAGCCCTGCCGGGCACTCTCGTGAGGTGGATGGAGTTCGCCAACGATTCCAACGGCGCGTGGAACGCTTCGCAAACCTACCTGCTCAACCTCACTCCCGCACCCGTGCCACTGCCGCTCAACTGGAGCGTGAGTTCCTCATGTGCCTCCCAGCCGGTGAACTTCTCTTCCGTATGGTCGGGCCCGGGAGGCTTTTCCTCATTCGTCTTCAGCGTCGACGGGGGAAGCGGGCTTGCGAACTACTCGGCGACGAGCTTCACATCCCAAAACGGGCAGGGTTACGCCTATCTGCTCAAGCGCCTGCCTTCAACTGCCGGCCAGAATGTGAGCTGGCGGGTTTTCGCCTTCAACTCCCTCGGCATTTCAAACTCGACGCCATTGGAGAGCTTCAACACGACCGGATGCGCGCCTGCGAATGCCTCGCAGGGTTCGAATGGAAATGGCACCCCCACTCCCGTAACGTCACCCTCCCAGCGGGCCGCGTCCTCGTCCATCAGCGTGAGCGCGTCCCACATTGGCATTACCTGCCCCTACACCACTTTTCAAGGCCCGTTGGAAGTTTCCGTGAACTATTTCAACAACGGCGCCTACTCGTGCGACGGGATGACGCTGGAGGTGCGGGACCAGACGGGAAGGGCGCTTGGGCGAAACGCGGTGAGCCCCGCAGGCTGCAGCAACGGCAGGGCGGAATTCTACATCAACGCGACTTCAACCGGCGACTATCTCGTGACGGCATTCGCGTCGGCCGACCATTCGGTGAACGCATCGTGCTCGACCAACTACCGCATCCCTTCCATCGAGATTAACAGGGTGCCGGAGTTCAGCCCGCCGCTTGCGGCACTCGTCGCAATTGTGGCGTTGGGACTGATGAGAATGGGGAAGAAATTCGAATAACCCTTTTTTTCCGTTTTCCCTCTTTCGTTTCCAGAATTCAGGGCAGGTTCGGAGGGTTGGAAATGGCCTTTCGGGCCTAGAGCAGGTTCGGCGCGCTGGAAATGATGTATATCAGCAGCAGCCCCCACACGAGCCGCAGCGTCTTGATTGTGGAGAACGGCGCGATTACGAACATGAGGATGAAGTGGAGGAGGTAGACGAAGGGATAGGCGAGCGCGGCCCACAATCCCTGAATTCCCGGCGCGCCCTTCCTTTTCGCAAGCGAGAGGTCAATTGCCTTTCTCGACATCTTCAGGTCGTGCCTGCTGGGGAATGCGTAGACCGCAAGCGAAAAGCCCAGCCACAGGAGGAACACTCCCAAAAAGGTGTCGAAAAAGTAGTTTTGGGCCCCGAGCTTGGAAAGGCCGTCCGTGATGAAAATTACCGCGAGGATGTTGTTCACGATCAGGGGCGCGAGGCTGATGAGCACCGACGCGCTGCCGCGGACCCGCGTGTGCATCACGTGCCCGCCGCGCCTTGACCACCACACCACTTCGTGGACCCTGCATCCAGCAAGGATGCAAAGGATGTAGTGGGAAAACTCGTGCATCACCAGCCCGGGAAAAAGCCAGTAGTTGAGGTTTATCCCGACGCGCGAAAGGGCGTAGTTCTCGAAAAGGTCCTCGTCCCCCGGCTCCGTCCCGCCCGCTTCCGCATCGCCTTGGGCTCGTGAGGCATAATCCGACTTTGCGGCTGCAATCAATTCGTGGTGGTGCATGCGACGCAAAAGTTAAACTGGGAGGAATTAAAATAGGTTTGGCGGGCTAACTTTTCCTATCGCCCAATCGGGTTTGAAGGTGGTTTGTCTTGGAATCCGTTTACTTCGTAGAATCGGCGCGCGCAAGGGCGCTTGACAAAATCCTTGGCGAGGAGCCCCTGCTCAAAGACTCGTTTTCAACCGTAGGGTTCACCATCAAGGACGGCAATGCCGTAGGGCTCGGCGCAGGCAAGTACGTGCTTTACTTCTCGTGCCAAGACGCCGAAGTGACGGCAAGATTGAAGGAGCGCCTCTCGCGCGTGGAGGGCGGAGTGACGGAAGTGACGGGAGCGGAGAAGGAGAAAGTCATTGCCGCAATCAGGGCCGGGGAGGACGCGGCGGCAGGCGGCTTTGGCGCGATTTTCGGCTGATTTTTTTTCCTCAATTTTTTCGCCCGTTTTTTCTTCTTCACCTCTCTTCCAAAACCCGCGCTCCCCCTGCAATCGTTTTTATGCTCCAAACCCCTAATTGGTTCCTGGAATGATTCGCGCATTTTCGCACGGTGGGGGGAAAGTTAGGGAATTCAACGCCCTCGCGCCCGCAGTGGGGGAAGTCAAGGCCGGCAGGCACGCGGTGTGGCTTGAGGTCGACAACCCCTCCAAGGGCGAGCTTGAGTCCGTCGCGCAGGCGCTGGGCCTGCATCACCTTACTGTGGAGGACGTTCTTGACGGGAACCAGCGCCCGAAGTTTGAGGACTACGGCTCGTACGCGTTCATAATCGCGCGGGGAATCAGCGGGGAGAAGGCTGACAGCACGGCACAGCTTGCAATCTACCTTGGGAAGAATTTCGTAGTTACCGTAAACTCCGAGGAAGTCAAGGGCCTTTCCGAGGCGGTGAGGCGCGTGCACGATAACCCGCTCCTGCTTTCCCACGGCGCGGACTTCGTGGCATACCTGGTTCTCGACGCTATTGTGGACGGGTATTTTCCCGTTTTGGAGCAGCTTGACGACGAGGTGGAGAAGTTCGAGGACGGGCTTTTCTCCTCCCCACAGGGCATCCGTTCGCTCGAGTCGCTCTTTGCGGTCAAGCGGAAGCTTCTCTACCTCCGCAAGGCGGCGTGGCCCATGCGCGACCTGCTCAACGCACTCGCCCGCCGCGATTTCAAGTACGTAAGCGAACGCAACTCGCTTTACTTCCGCGACGTGTACGACCACCTCCTGCGCGTCTCCGAATCCACCGACTCCCTGCGCGACCTCGTCACCAGCGCGATGGAAGGCTACCTTTCGGTAGTGAGCAACAACCTCAACGCCATCATGAAAAAGCTCACTTCCATCACCGCAATCCTCCTGCTTCCCGCATTGATTGCAGGCATTTACGGGATGAACTTTCCCGACATCCCCCTCATCCACGGGCCGAACGGGTTCTATTACGCAATGGCCATAATGGCCGCCCTCACTGCAGGGGCGTTCCTCTACGCAAAAAGCAGGGACTGGCTCTGAGCTTCAAGTCTAATAATCCACCTGCGCACCTATCTTTTCGTGATGACTCTTATGAGTTCCGAGCCGAAAGGCGATGACGAGGACCTTGAGTTCTGATAACAAATGACTTCAGTTTTTATTCGCCCGCTTCCTAAGCAAGATATGAACTTTCTCGGCCCAAAAGACGTCAAGCGGATCAACCTTGAAGTCATAAGGCAGTCTGGCGGCGCATTCGGTGCAGTGAATGAAGCCAACCTGCACCATGTTTGCCAACGTGCGGAGAGCGTTTCAAGGTCTTTGGCCAAAGTTGCGGCGTATTACTTTTACTCACTCGCGTTCGAGGCCCATGCGTTTACCGATGGAAACAAGCGTACTGCCATCTCCGCCACTGTCGCAGTCCTGAATGCAAATTCAGAGTCTCTTGTGGCCAAAGATGACGAGTTGGTCGGTTTCGCCCTGTTGGTGGCAAGCGGCCAAGCCGGGCGCAAGGAAGTTGAAAAGTGGCTTTTAAAAAGAATGAAGAAGCAAAAGTAGTTAGGTAATGAAGATGGCAAAGAAAAGGCCCGCCAGGAACCTGGCTGAAACGATGGATGCGGCAGTCGCGGCTTTCATGAAAAAGCACAGGAAGGCCTACGCGGTGCTGTCCAAGTACTAATTGTAACGCCGTCCGTGAGATGCTCGGGTTCACTCTGTTGCCATCTGTTATGCCGGCCTTGAGTTCTGAAAAAAATTGCTTCAGTGCTTGGCCAGTTCCGCAAGCGATTCAAGGTTCTGCCGCACTGCGTCAAATGTTGTTTCCGCTTTCTTATTTTTTTTTAAAACCCGTTCGTGTAAGTTTTTTTCGTCTCGAAGTAGTACCTGACCGTCTTTCCGCTCAGCGTTTTTCCCCTCGCGCGGAGGTAGTGGGGGATTTGCGCGATTCCCTCAAGCGCGCCGAGCACGCTGCCCCTGTCGGCATTCCCCTTAGCCACTTGGAGAAAGAAACTTCCAACGCCGAATAGGGTGAGGAGGACGTATTCCCACGGGAGGTACTTGCAGCACCATTGGACGGTGTTGCGGATGGCGTTGCGGTTCCGGCTGCCCCTGAACCTGATTTGCGCGGGCATCTTGTGCGACACTTCAATGTCGGGAAAGTAGGAAAGGGGAAAGCCCGCGTCGCGCAGCTTGAGCGCGTACTGCTGCTCCTCGAGATGGAGGAAAAACTCGGGGTCGTACCCGCCTGCGGCGTCGAACACGCTCTTCCTTATCCCGTAGGACGCGCCGTTGAACATCGCGCAGTCGTAAGACCCGTTGGCCAAAGGCTCCCTCGCGTGGGTGGGGCCATCCCAAAAAATCTGCTTGGTGAAGTGGTTGATGATTTTCGGCGCGACGAAATTCACTCTCGTGTCGCTGAATTTTCCCGCCATCCGCCTCAGGTAATCGCGGCCGACGGGTTCGGCGTCGTCGTCGAAGTTGATTACGACCCCGCCACGCGCGATCGCGTTGCCGAGGTTGATCGACCCGCCGTGGCCGATGTTGTCCGCAGTGTGGATTACCCTCCAGCCGGGAAATTTCCTCCTGACAAATTCGGGAGTGCCGTCGGTGGAGCCGCCGTCAACCACGATGCGCTCCATCCTTTCCTTGGGATAGTCCTGCCTCCCCAGCGCCTCGAGAAGCTGCGCAAGCATTCCCTTGCGGTTGAACGTCACCACCACGACGGAAATGAACGGGAGTTTTGCAGCCATGCGAATCAACCGATAGAATTAGCCCGTTTGAATTTTTAATATGCTGCCAGCCGGGAACGATGCGGGTTTTAGGCTACCGCGTAACCTGAAGCTTCCTAACCTTTTCGTAAAGCTCCTTTGCCCTGCCTTTCTCGAAATGGGCGCGCAGGGGTGTGATGAGCCCGTCCAACTCGGCCGCAACGCCGTTCTTGAGGTCCATCGGGTGAAGCTCGCCCTTTGAGAATGCCGCCTCCAGCTGGAAATAGGTCTCGAAATGAAGCTCGCCGCCGAATTTCTTCGGCCGTTCGATGGTGAAGCCTTTTGAGGGATTTGCGCGGAAGACGATTTCCCTGGCGTACTCCAGCACGGGATTGCCCTCCACCACCTTCTGCGTGCAGTATGCCTTGGAGATTTTCTCCGAAATATCCTTCTGCGAGTCGTGGATGAAGATGCTCGAGCGGGGCCTGCTCTTGCTCATCTTGAACTCGATTTCCAAGTCGCTCTCGCGCTTTCCTTCGTGCCCTTTTTTCCCCTCGTCCGAAGAGCTTGCGGACTGGATTCCGTCAAGCCCCAAGAGCATCCGGTGGTGGACTGCCACGGGTTTTTTGAAGCCGATCCTCTCCGCCGTGTCACGGGCGAGCATGTTGGCCTTGCGCTGGTCCATCCCCAACTGCGCGATTATCGGCTCCTTTTCCGGGTTGTCTGCAAGCTGGAAAATGTCCGCCGCCTGCATCGAGGGGTAGAACATCTGCGCCATCTGCTTGATTTCCTCTTCCTTCCTTCCCGCGATGGTAAGCGCCCTCTTGGTGCGCAGTTCGGAGTGGTTGCGGGCAACCTGCAAGACGCGGAACCAATACTCGCGGTTGCCCAGCATCTCGTCGTAATGGGAAACTGGCTGGAGCTTTCCCGGCCCCGTGCCTATGGGCAGGCCGCTTGCCTTCCACACTTCGACAAAGTAATCGCCCACCAGCCGCACGGACTCCATGTCCCCGGCCATCTTCTCGTTAATCCAGGCGTAGGAGTCGGCAAGAAGAATCTTGAACCTGACGCCGGCCTTGAGCAACTGCCTCAGAAGAAGCGGGCGGTAAACGCCCACTGGGAGGTGCGCGAGGCCAGAAGGCTCGAAACCGTCGTAAGCGATTGGATGCGCGTCCTGCTCAAAAAGCGCGCGAAGTTCCTCTTCAGTCACGATTTCCTGCGCGATTCCCTTCACGAGCGAAACCTGCTCTTCAACGTCCATATCGGCCCTTCAACCTCCCGCAACTAATTTGCCGCAATGGGATAAAAAAGCAGCAGGCTTGGGGAGGGTTTAAAAGGTGGAAAAAAGAACAATGGAGGCTACCCCCCCACAACCAGGCTGCAGGCAGGGGAGGATTCCTTCCCCCACAATTGGTAATTCGTTTTCCCCACCGTTGCAAACCCCACTTTCTCGTAGAGTGAAATCGCGGGCGCGTTGTCCGCCGCGACGAGAAGTTCCGCCCGTTGCCTGCCGCTTTCCACAATCTCCCCAAGCGCCCTTTTTGCAAGCATCTCGCCAATTCCCCCCTGCCGCGATGCTCCTCAAGCACGGCAAGGCCGAGAATTTGCGCAAATTTTGGGGCAAACCTTATAAGTATCGTATTACTATAGTATAACGATTGAGGTGATATGCATGGAGGCCATTCCGGCAAAACTTACGCACAGGCTCGTTGAGGAAATGGACGAGTTGGTTCAAGACGGTTGGTATGCCAACAGGTCGGAACTCATTCGCGACGCGGTTAGGACTGCAATTCGGCGCTTGCACGCTGAACGCTTGGAGGCTGCGTTGAGGGAGGATGTGGAGTGGGGTTTAAGTGGCAAGAATTGACGCGGCAGTTTTTGACGCTGGCCCGCTCATCCACCTGAAGGAAATAGGGGCTTTGGGCACGCTTGCGTTGTTTACAAAAGTCGTTTTAAGCGGGCAAGTTCGGGATGAGCTTCTTGATTTTTCACTTCCAAAAAACTGTGCGGTCATAGAGCTGGACGGCAGGGCCAAGGATATGGCCAAGATAGTAGCGGAGAGTTTGGGCCTGGGTTTGGGCGAGGCGAGTGCGATTGCGTTGGCCAAGCAAAAGAGGGTTCGGCTTTTCTTCACCGACGACCTTGGCGCCAGGGATGCGGCGAAACGATTCAATCTTGAGCCTCATGGGACGCTTGCGATAATCACGCGTGCGTATAGGGAAAATTTGTCGAGTAAGGCGGAAGCAATTTCTTTCCTTGAGAAAATTCATTCAGGCTCAAGTCTCTATGTCACGACGGACTTGGTTGCTTCCTTCCCCCACAATTGGTAATTCGTTTTCCCCACCGTTGCAAACCCCACTTTCTCGTAGAGTGAAATCGCGGGCGCGTTGTCCGCCGCGACGAGAAGTTCCGCCCGTTGCCTGCCGCTTTCCACAATCTCCCCAAGCGCACTTCTTGCAAGCATCTCGCCAATCCCCCTTCCGCGATGCTCCTCAAGCACGGCCAGCCCGAGTATCTGGCCGCGGTCTTCCTTCAGCTCGAAGTCAACGAACCCCGCGGTGAACCCGCCCACGATGGCGACGAGATAGCGTATGTAGGGATTGGCAACCCTCCGCTTCACCTCGTCAAATGAGAAGTTGGCGTAGGGAAAATATCTCTCGGTCATCGAGGCGATGGAATAGAGGTGCTTCTGCCCTGCAGGGACAATCTGGACCTGCGGCTTTTCAACAGTGCGTGCGATTTCCATAACCAGCATATTTGGGGGCCTGAGGTTTATTTCACTTTACCGTGATTGCCATTTCCCGGCCGTAGCCGGCCTTGGGGTTTTTTCACTTTATTCACCTTACCGCGCCCGCCTTTTCCCAGTCGGAGTTGAAGACTTCAAGAAATTCGGCCGCAACCGCCCCGTCGTTCACAATCACCGCCGCCTACCTGTTGGTGCTCAGCGCCTGGCGGGACCAGTTGATGCTTCCCACCAGCACCCTCTTCCCGTCGGCCACCATCGTCTTTGCGTGCGTGTTGGTGTAGGAAAGCGACGCCCACCTCACTTGGACGCCTTTGGAGTTGAGGAATTCCGCGGTGGCGATGTTGGAATCCACGCGGGGGTTCGAGAATGAGCCTCACCCTCACGCCGCGGCCCACGGCATTGACAATCGCCTCCTTTGCCGCGCTTGAAGAGAATTGGTAGAGCATCACGTCAAGGGTGGAGGAGGCCGAGCTGATTTCCGCAAACGATTTTGGCCTCGGAAGAGGGCGAAAACACGGTTTGGACTAGTTTCCCGCCGGCCGCAGTTGAAGCGCTGCTTGCCTGCGCCCCCCAATGGCCGTTCCCGCAATGGCCGCGCCAGCAATCGGGGAGGCGGGGCTTGACTGGAGCCAGAGGCCCACGGCCGTTCCGGCGGCAAAAACCGCAAGCAGGACGAGAATGTCCCTCGTTTGCACCATATGGTGAGCACCTTCCCGGGGGGAGTTCATCACGCCGGCAATTGGGCTCATTAAGCCCGGCAATCGCTTTATTACCTTCGATTGAGTAATGCAAAAAGAATCCATGTGTGCAAAGGCTGTTGCATGGGGGCCTGACATTTCCAAATGATTGAAGGACTCGTCTCTCCCCGGGCTGCGAGGGAAAATCCCGGCTGGGTTTTCTTCCTCGCCATACTTTTCGTCTCCCTCGCGGTCGTGGTGGCCATTGCGCTCCCCAGCCTCGACGGCGCGGCAATCACCTTCGCATTCGCGCCGGCCATCCCCCTCATCTGGTCGTTAATCGTGCGCGAGGAGGAGGTTGAGAACAGCCGACTTCCGCTTCTCGAGCAGAAGCGCGCGTGGGAATACCACCTGCCCCTCGTGAAGGTCTTCGCCCTCTTTTTCCTCGGCGCTTCCATTGCCTACCTCGCGTGGTACGTGATTCTCCCCCAGGACATCAGCCATAAGGTGTTCGCCCCCCAGGTGGATGAGATCAAGCGCATTGGAATCGAATTCAACAAGTCGCCAGTCTCAACCGCAGGCGACCAGGGAGTTACGGTAGTGCGGACCGTAAGCGCCACGGGAAATGCCATCAAGCCCGACCTTGCATGGAGGCTGTTTTCCCACAATGTAGTGGTGCTTTCGTTCATGTTCATCTTCAGCCTCGTCTACGGCATAGGCGCCATCTACCTCCTCCTCTGGAACGCCAGCATCATAGGGATTTTCGTGGGCGAGCGGCTTAGGCAGCTGGGCGTCGGGGGATTTTTGCAGGCGCTGCTTGGAATCATCCCCCACGGCGTGCTTGAAATCGGGGCGTACTTCCTCGCGGCAATTGCGGGAGGCATCCTTTCCGCCGCGCTGATGCACCAGCACCACCGCCGGCCGCAGTTCAAGTTCATCCTCGTGGACGTGGCGCTCCTCTCGTTCGTCTCAATAGCGGCGCTGGCGCTTGCCGCCGTTTTGGAAAGCACCCTTTGAAGAAATTGGTTCAAGGTCTGTTGGTTGTTGGGAGTCGGGTTTGATGGGATTTGATTTAAGGCCAGACGGCTCTTGGCGTGATTGAAGCGTGGCAAGCCCATTCACCGTTTACTGGTCGCAAGTGCATCCCGTCTTCATGGTGGCCGCAATTGCCGCCGCAGTGGTGGGAGCGCTTTACGCCCCCGCCTCCAACCTTCCCAACCTCCTCGTTTTCTGCATCGCGGTCTTCTCCGCCCTTTACTTCGCCCACGTGAAGGACTCGTACGTCGATTACTTCGTCAGGGGCGAGGATGAGTTCTCATACATGAGCGAGGCGCAGGCAAAGCGCGCAATGCTGGTTTCGGCCTTGGCGGTTCTTGCCTGCGGGGCCTATTTCATTGCCGTGGGATTGTGGGGCGTTCTTCCCTTCTTGCTCGGCGGTTTTCTCCTCGCCTATTTCCACACTCCCCTCGACCTCAACCCAGTCGGCGCAACCGCAGGCTATCCCACTGGCCTTGCATTGGCGGCAATTGGAGGCTATTACGTGCAGGCGGGGACGCTCCCGATGCGCATGTTTGCATTCGCATTCGTCGTATGGCTCGTCCTCAACGGCGTTAAAATCGTCGACGACATCAAGGACTGCGGTTGGGACGCAAGATTCGGGAAAATCACCGCGCCCGTCTTTTTCGGAAGGGAAAAAGCCAAGGTCGTTGCAGCCGCGCTGGTGATTGCCGGAGCCTTGTTGGGAATTGCATTGAGCCTCACTCGAGTGCTCCCCTTCATTTCATTCATCTCCTACATCCCGCTCATTCCCGCCTCTCTCCTCTCGCTTTCCCGCCGCACGCGCGGAACCCTCTTCGGCCTCGACGCCATGCTCATCGGCATCTATGCCTTCACCGCCATCCAGGCGCTGCTGCTGGCGTTGAGATTGGCGTGAGCCCCCTTTTCGCCAAATGGGTTTGAAAACTGAAGAAGTAAGCTTCCGGGCTTGGGGTTGAATGAAGGGGGAGTAACTCCAGAATGATACTAGAGTCTTGTCAAAATTTAGCTATCACTTCGCATGC
Source organism: Microcaldota archaeon (assembly GCA_016194335.1). Lineage (GTDB taxonomy): Archaea > Micrarchaeota > Micrarchaeia > Norongarragalinales > UBA97 > JACQBR01. Next base: position 17,273 of record JACQBR010000007.1, on the reverse strand, counting down.
AAGGAAAACATGCCGAAAACCTTAATAATTCCATCATACTTAATGTTAGCTATAGCCAACATAAAAGCTACTGTGTGATGTTAATGATTAACGATAAGATTAGACGGATGGTTGTGGAATTCAACCCCTTCTGGAAGGCACGGGTCAATATCGAATACAAGGAGCGAGCAGTTTATGAGAGAATAAGGAAACTAATTGATGAACCACAAATAATCTCCCTATGCGGCTTGAGGCGGGTAGGAAAAACAACTATCCTCAACAAGATCATTTCCGACATAATTCAAGATCACTCGCCCGAATCAATATTGTATTATTCGTTCGATGACTCGCAGGGAATCGAGCTTTTAGACGTAATCGATGCTTTCAAGGAGATTCACGGAAAAGAGCCGAAATTCCTGGTGTTTGACGAGATACAGAAACTAGATGGATGGGCGGAAAAGGTGAAAGTCCTTTACGACACCAGAAAGTACAAAATCTTCGTTTCCGGTTCCGAGTCATTGTTCTTGCGCAAAGGAACACGCGAAAGCCTGGCGGGCAGGATATACGAATTCGAGATTAAAAAACTGAATTTCAGAGAATACCTAACCTTTGTCGGAAAGCCTGCCATGGCAGAAAAACCGTTGCTGTATGAGAATGAATTGAAAAAAGAGCTTGGTAATTACTTGCTTACCGCTGGCTTTCCTGAACTTGCCGGAAAACAGGATAAGCTCCTAATCAGGCAGTACGTCCGCGGGGCAATCATCGAGAAAATAGTTTTTTACGACATGGCCAGGATATACCCGATTGAGAACCCAACCCACCTGATATCAATCTTGGAAATCCTAGTAAACAACCCGGGCATGATCGTTGACTTCGTGTCTTTTTCGCAAGAACTGGGAATTTCAAGGCAAACGCTCTCAAAATACTTCGAATATCTCGAACTAGCCCATCTCGTCGCCAAGCTCTACAACTACTCCAAAAACAAAAGCACCTCGGAAAAGCGGCTCAAGAAATTCTATCCCACCTTCCTAAGCACCGCGCTGGCAGAAGGCGCAGGCGAGGAATACCTGGGAAAAGCGGTTGAAACTTGCTGCGTGCTTTCAACCAACGCCGGGTTCTTTTGGCGGGACAAGTACAAAAACGAAGTAGACATCGTGCTTACACAAGGAAAGGAAATAACGCCAGTTGAAGTGAAATACCGCAACGAACCACGCCAAAATAAGGGCCTTGAAAAATTCAGCAAAAAATACTCCTGCAAACAAGCAATCATCGTAACGAAAGACACTAGAAAAAACACTAACGAACAAACAAAGACTCGATGGATGCCAGCGCACGAATTCCTCCTCGAATACTCGCGGTAAACACATCACCTGTGAGTCCTGACTCGTGCACTCCAAACCTACCCAAACGAGTAACCATGCGCAAATATGGCGCTCCGTAAATAAACATGTTTCCATAGCAAAGTCAAGACTATAGAAAGATAGAACATGCAGGGGGAGGGATTTGAACCCCCGAACCCCTAAGGGACGAGATGACTCATCAATCTTGGTTTCATCCAGCGCGGTAGAATTTTGCAACCCTTTCCTGAATTTGAATGGGTTGTGACCTTGAGTCTCGCGCCTTTGACCAGATTTCCGAACCTCTCACTGCCGTTCGAATCGCAGCTTTTGGTAAAGCTTCGCGGCACGAAGCTGGAGCATCAAAAACTCCGCTTCAATAGCCGGTTTCGCGCCGCGTCGGAGCAGCGCAGAAAGCGAGCTTCTAAGCGAACTTTCGAGCAGCGAGGAAAAGGTTTCTCGGCAACCCCTGCAACAGTAATAGTTTCAGCTTGAGAATCGATTTAAAGAAGAGGGGTGCCGAGCCATTCGCCTTGCAAGGGGGCTGGAGGGTTTGGGAGTAATTAACCCCGCCATCCTAATTGCGGGTAAGGGTGATGTTTGGTGGGAGTTTCCAAGCAGGACATGGCGCACAGGAAGTCGAACTTGAAGGGGAAGCTCGAGGAGCTGGAGAGGCAGGCGCTTAACGACCCGCTCAAGCGCAACAGGAAGCTGCACGAGGAGATTGCCGAGCTGAAGAGGAAGATGGGGCAGCTGGGCTGATTTTCGCCAGGTTTTATTTTTTGAAGCTTTCCTGCGCTCAATCTTTTTTCTTTCCCTTTGGCCTGAACGCGAGGGTGCAGGAGTTTATGCAGTAGCGCGCGCCCGTTGGGGTGGGGCCGTCGTTGAAGAGATGCCCAAGGTGTCCGCCGCAGTTTTTGCACACGACTTCAGTCCTTTCCATGCCGTGGCTTTTGTCTGGCAGGAGCTTCACGTTTTCCTTGTTGGCGGGCGAGTCAAAGCTCGGCCAGCCCGTGCCTGAGCCGAATTTGGTGCCTGAGGAGAAGAGCTTCGCCCCGCAACCGATGCAGAAATAGTCCCCGTCCTCATGCCGGTCCCAATGCCTGCCGGTGAAGGGCATTTCAGTCCCCTTCTGCCGCATCACTGAATAGGCCTGGGGGTCAAGCGCCTTGCGCCATTCCCCATCAGTCTTGAGTTTCATCTTGGCCACTACGGGTTTATGCATTAGGCAATATAACAACGCGCGATAAGCCGCCCGCCTTTGGCACCTTGCGCAAACCTTTTTAGACGCCTTGCCGCCTAATCTCGTAAGGGGGGTGGGACTCTGAGATGGAAGGCATTTCCGACTGGCTCAAATCCGAGGAAAACGGCTATTTCGCCATTCACCTCGCGCTCGTTGTATTGCTGGCGGTAATCTCGCAGGCGTTCACGCGGGGCTACACCACCTTCGCGTTTCCGGCAATCATCCTCCTCGCGGCGGTGAGCCTGATGTGGAACTACCCCGTGAAGGCAATCAAGGAACACGGCCTGTTCTCCGAATTCCTCATCGAACTGCGACTCCTTTGGCTCGTTGTGCTCGGCCTGCTTTTCGAACTGGTGGTCTACGACCTCTTCCAGGGGAAAATCAACAACGGCCTTGCCGTCATCGCCCTTGTCGGCGGATTGGCACTCGGCTTCTTCAGCCGCTCGAGGCTGCAGGAACGCATCGTGCGCGAACGAGGTTTCAAATAGCATGCCCCAAAAAGTCCTCGTGACAGGCGGCGCGGGCTTCATCGGCAGCAACCTCGTCGACGCGCTGGTGGCAACTGGCGCTTCCGTCACGGTTTTTGACGACCTCAGCTCGGGAAGGCTCGAGTTCATACAGGGGCACGTCAAGTCTGGCAGGGTGAAATTCGTCAAAGGCTCGATTCTCGACCGCAAGGCCCTCGACGCCGCGATGCAATCCTGCGGCAGGGCATTCCACCTCGCGGCCACTCCCGACGTGCGCGCGGGAACCGAAAAGCCGCAGGCGATGTTCAACGTGAACATGGCTGGCACGTTCAACGCCATTGACGCCGCGAGAAGCGCGTCCGTCGGGGAATTCGTGTTCGCATCCTCTGCAACGGTTTACGGCGAGGCGTCGGTAATCCCCACTCCCGAAAACTACTCGCCTTTGCGGCCCATCTCCCTTTACGGCGCGACCAAGCTCGCGGGAGAGGCAATGCTTTCCGGCGTGTGCGGCGTGAGCGGAATGAAGGCTGTTGCTTACAGGTTTGCAAACGTGATTGGAAGGCGCGGGACGCACGGCGTGATTCGCGACTTCATCCTCAAGATGCGCAGGAACCCCAAGGAGTTGGAAATCCTCGGGAACGGCAAGCAGAAGAAGAACTACGTGCACGTGGACGACTGCGTGGCGGGAATACTCCATCCAAAGAAAGGGCTGGGCAAGTTCGAGACGCTCAACATCGGAAGCGCCGATTCCATTACCGTGACCGAAATCGCCGACATCATCGCGGAGGAAATGGGCCTGCACAATGTCAAATACACCTTCACCGGCGGCGACCGCGGCTGGGTTGGCGACGTCCCCAAATACCAGCCCGCAATCGACTCGATGCTCGCGCAAGGCTGGAAGCCGAAGATGAATTCCGAACAGGCAGTGAGAAAGGCGGTGAAGGAGCTGATTACGGAAATATAGGGCTTAATTCTTACGCCTATTTCTGTTTGTCAACCGCCGGGTCGAACGGCGCGCGGAACTCGTCCTGGGGGTTGAAGAACCTGTTGCTCAGCTCGAGGAAGAATCCGGTTTGGTTGCCGAGGTTTTCCACCGAGTGCCACACGCCGGGCGGTATCATTACCGACACGCCTTCCGACTCGCTGAAGTTCACCGTCTGCCTCTCGCCGCGGGTCTTGGAGCCATCGCGCGAGTCCTCGAGGTGAAGCAGGAGGTTGCCCTTCACGCAGAAGAACGTCTCTTCCTTGAGCAGGTGCATGTGCTTGCCCTTTACCATGCGGGGGAAGGCCGTGTTGAGGTTGACCTGGAACTCGTCCCAGCCCTTGCCCCTGAAAAACTCGGGCATCAGATCGCCCTTGTTCCCCTCGCTGGCAAACCACTTGTGCCTTTCGATTACAACGCCGTCAATCATCTGAGTCAAACACCCCTCCAACTTAATTGCCCTACTTCTTCTCGAAAAACTCGCCGAACTTCGAAACTGCGTACTGCAAATCGCCTTCGGCCAGCTTCTGGTGGCAGCCGATGTAAAACCCGTGCGAGTTTACCCACTTGGCAACGGGGTAGTTCTCCTCGATGTCCTGGCCGAAGAGCTTCCTGTAAACCGGCTGGTTGAGCAGCGGCACCATGTGCCTGGTTTCAATCCCATTCTCCTCAAGGAAGTGGGTGAGCTCCTCGCGGGAAAAGCCCGCGCCCTTCCGCACGACAATCGGGTAGAGCATGAATGAATGCTCGCGGCCTTCGGGAATTGATGGGAGCTGGAGGAAGCGCGAATGCCTGCTTAGGTGCTCGTTGAGGAACGCCCCGTTTGCGCGGCGTGCGGAAATGATTTCCTCCTTCCGCTCTAGCTGGCCGCAGCCGATTGCCGCCTCCAGTTCCGTAACGCGGAAGCTGTAGCCCAGCCTTTCGAAGCGGAAGCGGCGTTCCATCACCATCCTCCTCTCGTCGCTGCTTTGCCTCTTGCTGTCGTCAATGGAGAGGTAAATCGAATCCCTGCCGTGGTTGGCGAGGCTGCGCAGCATGACCGCGAGTTTCTCGTCATCCGTAATCGCCATCCCCCCGACTCCCGTGACGATGAGGTGGGCGATGTAGCTTGAGAAGCAGCCGATTTCGCCGAAGGAGCCCACGGGCCTGCCCTTGTATCTGGCGAACATCGTTTCGCAGGAGTCCTCAATCATGCTCAGGCCGTGCTCCTGCTTCAGCTTCATAATAGGGTCCATGTCGCAGGGAAGGCCGAAAAGATGCACGGGCATGATTCCCCTCGTGCGGGAGGTTATTTTCTCCCCAATCTTGGACGGGTCGATGTTGTAAGTGAGCGGGTCCACGTCGACGAAGACGGGCTTTAGGTTGTTCTGGATGATGACATTGGCGCTCGCCACGAAAGTGAGCGAGGGGACGAGGACCTCGTCGCCGTCCTTCCAGCCGCAGGCTTCCCTTAGCGCGGCAACGGCAATGCGCAGGGCGCTCGTGCCGCTGTTGACAAGCACGCCGTATTTGCAGCCGTGCGCGCCCGCAAGGCCCCGTTCGAATCCCTGCGAGAACGGGCCGTAGGAAAGGCGGTTGTTATCAAGCGCCTGGTTGACGTATTTCCTCTCGTTCCCGCCAAGGTCGAGCGTGCCCACTTCAATGCGGAAGCTGCTCTCGAAAGGGCCGGGATTGAAAGGTTTGGAATCTTCCATTTTCTCTAAAGCACTCACAGCAGTTTAATCTCGAATAGGATTATCAAGCAGGCGATTGGGCGCCCAACTTCTCCCTGTTGGCCTCGAACCACGAGACGGTCTTGGCGATTCCCTCTTCAAGAGGAGTCTGCGCCCGAAAGCCCATCTTTGCCAACGCCTTTTCAGTCGAGCAGCTACGCCTCGGCTGGCCCGCGGGCTTGCTGGAGTCGAAAACGACGCTGGCGCCGGAGTGGCCCGCGAGGCGGAGGATTTTTTCCACCAGCTCCCTAATCGTGATTTCTTCCGAAGTGCCCAAATTAATCGGGTCGGCATCGGCGGCCTTTTCGCACGCAAGCATCATGCCCGCGGCCACGTCGTCAACGTAGATGAACGCGCGGCTGGCGCTGCCGTCTCCCCACACTACGAACGGGTTTTGCCTCTCAACGGCCTTGCGGACGAGGCCTGGAATCACGTGCGAAGTTTCGGGGTCGAAGCTGTCGCGCGGGCCGTAGCAGTTGAAAGGACGGACGATTGAGACCTTCATCCCGAATTCCTTCGCATACGCCTGTGCCTGAAGCTCCCCGAGCCTCTTGGCCCAGCCGTAAGGCCCGTTGCTCGGCTCGGGCATGCCGTTGAAGAAATCCTCCTCTCGCAATGGAATTGGCGAATGCAGGGCGTAACCGCACGCCGAGCTCGTGAAGAGATAGCGCCTTGCGCCGGCCTTGTTTGCCGCCTCAATAGCCCCGGAGTTGAGAGCGGTGTTCTCCGTAATCATCGTCGCTGGGTGCGTGGCGTTGTAAAGCACGCCCGCCACCTTGCCCGCGAGGTGGAAAACAGTGTCGGCACCCTCCATCGCCTTGGAGGCGAAATTCAAATCCTTCAAGTCGCCGTATGCGATGGTGATGTCATCCTGAAGGTGGACGGTGTTGACAACAGGCTTCTTGGCGATGAGGGTCACGTCAGCACCCGCCTTGACGAGAAGTTCGGTGAGGCGCGAGCCGATAAAGCCGTCCCCGCCGGTGACTGCGACTTTCTTGCCAGAGTAGAACGACATGTGAAGAATACCCCCTTCTGCCCGGTTCGGCCAAATCAGCTTTGCTAATAACTCCATCCTCTAGCAGAATTATTCGGCAAGCAATCTAATCCTTTGGTAGAAATAATCAATTCATGAATTGGCGAATCGGGTGATTCTCTAATTCCCAGATTTTATCGCATACTTGACGCAGATGGTCACTTCGTTCGGTGTCAAAACAAGCTGCTTCAATACGTTTGCCATACGCCTTCCGTATGATTTCAATTGCAGGAGCAAAATCGCCATCTCCACTAACTAGGATTGCAGTATCGTAATTGTCACTAATTGCGTGTTTGAACATATGAACCGCCAGCATTACATCAAGGCCTTTTTCGACAATTACTTGATTTTGCTTAGTAATATCGAACCGCTTGACTAATTTTGCTAGGTGGAGATTCAATTCGGGTATGCGTTTAATTGCTTCGAAAAACCGCTGTTGTCCCGCATAACTAACTGGATTAAGTTGCTGCGACAAGGGTGCGTTGTAGTATTCAATCGAAACGAGTTTGCGCCCAGAACGCAAATATTTAGAAAAACCTACAAACTTGATTCGGGTAGTGCCAAAGTTCTTCTTTAGCCCGTGGTAAAAGTTGCTTCCATCGATGAATAGCATTACTCGTTCTACTTGTGGCGGAGTCAATGCAGGAACCAATGCACAGCCAACTCAGAAACGTGCAAGGGGTTGGGAGAACGCAGAAGCGCGCCCCCAAGCCCTTGGGGATAATAGCCTAAGGTTGTAGTTCAACCCTAGGGAGTTAATTAGTAAACTAGTTGACAGGATGGTATTTCAATCTTTCTTTTATGTGATTCTCTCGACAATTGTCTAAAGGCCATTCTCGCGTCAAGATTATGAACTGGCGGATAGATTGGCAGAAAATCGGATATTTTGGCAAAAGGCAAATGTTTAGCAAAGCTCGTCCGGATTTTTTTTGTTCCAATCAACAAATTTTCAGTCAATTCAAGTCCGCACCGTGTGAGCAGGGGCCTTTCCATGCCTCAACCGCAGCGCAAGCACGTGCCGAAAGAACGTTGCGGCCGCCTTGAACAGCCTCGTTTTCGTTTCGCCTTTGGTCCGCTCCATGAAGCGCACGGGAATCTGCCCTATCCCAAACCCGCTTATCGCGGGGTAGTAGACCATCTCGAACATGAAGGCATTGCCGTTTTCAGCCGAGCGGCTTGTTGTTGCCTTCCACGCTTCCCTGCTTACCGCCCTGAAGTTGAGGGAGAAATCGTCAACGGGAATTCCCGTGATTAGCCTGATGAACCTGTTTCCCGGCCTGCTCAGCGTGCTTCTCGCCTTGTTGTACCAGAAGTTCTTTTCGTAATAGCCGCCAGGCATATGCCGGCATCCCACCACCACGCCGTAGCCGCCCTCTTCCATCTTGGCGACAGCCCGCGTGATGAACGACGGGTCGATGGAGGAATCCGCGTCGGTAGTGACGAGAACGGCGCCCCTTGCGGAGTCAAGCCCGAGATGAAGCGCGTAGCCGATGCCCTTTTTTTGGGGGTTGCCCAGCAGCCTCACGTTGCCGAACTTGCGGCCGAGCCTGCGCACCTCGTCGGCAGTGCCGTCGGGGGAATTGTCGTCCACCACCACAATCTCGAAAGGCTTGCGCAGTTTTTTCAACTCGTTTTCGATGCCCTCGACGCACCCGCCGATGTTTTCCCTCTCGTTGTAGGATGGGATGACCACGCTGATGTGTGGATTTCTCATTTTCTCCAAATAGACTTAAGAGCGGAACAAACTATTAATATTGAGCTTAAATGGAAAGGAAACGCCATCCCCCTGCGGGCAGGATTGCCGTGAATTACGTCACCGGCGCGATGGGGGAGGGAAAGAGCGGATACTCAAAATACGCCTTCAGCGTGCTGGCCCAGCTGAAGAAGATGGACGGGCTGCGCGTGGGAAAAGTCGCATTCAACCCCGATTCGCGCATCCCCCATTCGGGCCTCATTGCAGATTATTCGCTGCTTCCGGTGAAGGTCGGCCTGCGCCACTCGCTGCAAAAGGGGGTGAAGGTCACCCACATCGCAACCCACGGCCTGGCCTACCTCTCGCTCTTGGGCAACCGGCCGAGCGTCATCACGGTTTTTGACGCCATCCCGTTTGAGAAAACCGCCGGCTGGGGCAATCCCGTGAAAAAGGCCGTTCTCGCGCTGATGAAACGTGGAATCCGCAAGGCCGACGCGATAATCACAATCTCGCAATTCAGCAAAAAGGAGATTTCGCGCCTGCTGGGAGTTCCCGCACAAAAAATCCGCGTGGCATACCCCGCAGTAGACCCCCGCATTTATTCGCCGCACGGCCCAAAGTTCGGATGGCACGACGCGGTGCTTTACGTGGGTTCGGAACAGCCGCGCAAGAACCTCGGCGTGCTTCTTGAGAGCTTTGCAATTGCGAAAAAAACAATCCCTTCCCTCAGGCTGGTGAAGGTGGGCGCGCCACAATGGCGGACGGGAAGGCATGAGTTCATTTCACACGCGAGGAGGCTGGGCGTGCTTGATGCCATAGAGTTCATCGAAGGCGGGAGTGACGAACAGGCCATGGCCAAAATCTACAGAAGCGCCTCGGTGCTCGTGTTCCCTTCCAAGATGGAGGGATTCGGCCTGCCGCCTCTTGAGGCGATGGCTTGCGGAACGCCGGTAATATGCTCCAACGCCGCGTCCCTGCCGGAAGTGGTTGGGAAGGCGGCAATCACCCTCCCGCCGGACGACGTGGAGGGGTTTGCCAAGGCAATCGTGCAAGTCGTGCGCGACAGGAAGCTTGCCGCAAGGCTCGCAAAAGCCGGATTGCTCCGGGCGAAGAAATTCTCGTGGAAGCAAACCGCGATGAAGACGAGGGAAGTTTACGAAAGGATGGTCGCGGGTTGAAAAATGCTCATGAAAAAAAATCCCCTCGTTTCAGTCATCGTCCCCGCACGCAATGAGCAGGGCGTCGTTGGGGACTCCGTCAAGTCCATTCTCGAGCAGACTTACAAGCGCCTTGAAATCATCGTGATCAACGACGGCAGCACCGACCGCACGCGGGAAATCGTCGAGGGGCTCAGGATGCGGGACAAGAGGATCAGGCTCATCAATTTCGGGAAGGGGCACTCGGCCGCCTTTGCGCGAAACGCCGGCATCAGGGTGATGAGGGGCGACATCATGGTGCTCCACGACGCCGATTCTATTGCCGGCCCGCGGTTCGTGGAATCCATCGTCAGGCGCTTCGTCGAGGACGGCGTGGATGGCGTTGCGAACAAGGTGCTCTCCCGCCGGCCCAAAACATTTATCGGAAAGTGCGTCGCGGCCCAGCGGCAGATGATGTGGGAATACGCACAGAACGAGCCCGTGCCACTCCTCGACTGCACGAAAGTCCTCGTGGGGCACTACAGCGCGAGGGCGATGAAGGCGCTGAAGGGTTTTGACGAGAGGATTTTCTACTTCGAGGATACCGACTTGTCCCAGAGGTTTTACGCCGGGGGATTCAAGGCCACGTTCGAGCCCCGTGCGGTGGAATACCACTCCGACCCCGACTCCTGGGGCGAGACGACGAGGCAGGCGAAGTGGTTCGGCAAGGGGATGGCCCTGCGCCTACGCCATTATGGAGAGTGGAGGTCCTTTTTGATTCCCCTGTTTTCACTTGCATTGCTGGCTTTTCTTGCCCTTTCGCTTCTCCTTCCCGTTAGGGAATTCCAGCTTCCGTTTCTAGCGCTCTTTCTTGCTTGGCTTGCGAGGGGAATCAAGATGAGCGTCCAAACCAAAGACCCGCTGCACTCGTTCGGCTTCATGCTGCTCTTCCTCTACCGCAATGCCGTGAAGCTCTCAAGCGCGGCGTGGCATTTGCTGAAGGAAAGCTGAAAAAAAGGCAGGACAAAAGGCAAAGGAAAAAATCAGCCGAAACTCACTTTCCCGCAAGCATCTTCTGCTCCTGGTATGCGAAGAGGTCGGCAATGGTCTTCTCGAACGGGATTGTAGGCTCGTAGCCGAACTTCTCGTGCGCCTTCTTGAATGAGCCCAAAAGAAGCGGAACGTCGCTGGGCCGCATCCTCGCGGGGTCCTGCCGGATGACGGGCTTCACGCCCGCGTGCCTGCAAGCTATGTCAACTAGCTCCCTAATCGAGTATGCCTTGCCGCTGGCGAGGTTGTACACGTCGCCAACCTCGCCCTTTTCAACCGCGAGCATGTAGCCCACGATGATGTCCCGCGCGTCGGAAAAGTCGCGCTTTGCGTCGAGGTTGCCCAGCTCGAACTCCTTGCGCGAACCGTGCTTGACTTCCGCCGCCTGCCGCGTGACGGTGGAGGTGACGAAAGTGTCACCCCTGCGCGGGCCGGTGTGGTTGAAGGCGCGCGTGCGCACGACGGGAATCTTGTATGCCTTGAAGTGCGTCCAGCACATCAGGTCGCCCGCGACCTTGGTAAGGGCGTAGGGGCTCATCGGCCGCAGGGGGTTGTCTTCGGTAATGGGAGTTTCCTCCGGGCGCACGAGGCCGTATTCCTCCGAAGAGCCCGCGAAGTGCATGCGCTCGAGCCTGTCGTAAATGCGCACCGCCTCGAGAAGGTTGGCCGTGCCCATTATGTTGTGCTGGTAGGTGTCAATCGGCGCCGCGAACGAGTAGGGGACGAAAGACTGCGCCCCGAGGTGGAAGACGACTTGAATGTCATTCTTTTTCATTGCGCTTAGAAGCGAGCCGGTGTCGGAAAGGTCGCCATCGGTCATCTTCACCCTGCCCTTCACCCTCTCGAGGTTGTCAAACCCGCCGGCGGCGTGCCTGCGGACCAGGCCGTGCACGTCGGCGTCCAGCTCCACGAGCTTTTCGGCAAGCCACGAGCCGACAAAGCCCGTAAGGCCGGTAATGAGGACTTTCTTTCCCTTCCAGTATTGGGCAGTAGGATTCATGTCTTTTGCAACTCACCTTTAGGAAAAGTGGGCGGCAAGTATTAAAATACTGCAACAAAAGAGGAAATGCGGCATTGGGAAAAAACCGCAAACGGCAATCAAGCCGAAAAAAACTCACTGTAGTTGAACGGCAATGGACCCTACACGATGAACAACGGCCTCGCCAAGAATTCAGAGAAGCAGAATAACCAGCAACGCAACAAGTGCGCTGGCGGCCAATTGCCATTGGAACGGGTCGTTGACGTATAGCGCCGCACGCTGCGAATCGAGCCTGACCCAAACCGCCCTGCCGCTCGTTTTTTCAATCGTGCAGTTCTCGCAGGCGAAGACGGGGTAATAGCCGAGGTTCACCTTCGCCAGGCCGCCCATGCTCCCGGAAATTTCAATGCGGTTGCCATTCTGCAAATAGTCCGCCCTTGCGCCATCCGTTCCCTCCACGAGCGGCATCTTTTCCGGCCTCTCCCAAAGCGTGCTGATGGCTGAAAGCCCCCCGAAACTCATTTTCCTCGCAAAGCCGTATGGCGAAAAGTCCTCTTGGGGATTGCAACTTACCACCCACTTGATTCTCAGTTCACTGTCCCGAATCATCTTCAGCTTTGCAGGCCCCTCGCCGTTGGCCATGTCGTACTCGCGGACGAGCGGGTCGAGCTGGGTGTAGAAGGTGAACCCGCTTGCCGCCGGCTTGCCCGACCACGCGGTGACGTAGTAATAGTTGGAGGTGCAGTTGGAGTAGAGGACGCGGCCGAATTCAGGAGACGCCTTGAGGTAGGAAACGAATTCGCTAATGCCCTCGTTTGGAGGGAAGTAGGCGGGAGCCATTATGGTGGTGATTGGGATGGAAATCACCGCCATTGCCAGGACCAATGGCGGCACCGCTCCTTTGGCGTCGTCGAACCTTTTGGCAAGCCAGACGCAGAGGAATAGAGAGGCGAAGAGGACGTAAACCTGCGGGTTGAGCGTCTTGAGGGGCGGGATGAAGAAGGAGCGCGTGACAGACGCGGCGAAGAAGAATGCGGCAAAGGCAAGGTTCTCGTCAAATGCGAAAGAGAGGCGCGGAACCGAGCGGGCCAACAGGAATTCGAACGCCGCGATGAACAAGACCAACTCGGCAATCAGGAGAGTCTGCTCAAAACGCGCTCCCCATCCCATCGCCACAAACGCGGCGGCGGATACGGCGGCGAATGATATTATTGCAATGCGCCTGGCGCTTGGAGCGTCAATTCCGAGTTTTTTCTTTCCATTTCCAAAAAACCTTTCCGCAATTTTTTTCGCAAAGAGCCACGCGACTCCCGCAACCGCAAGCGGCCCGAACCACGATAGTGCCACCACGGGCGGGTGGAACCCGAAGTAGAACTGGGGGTTGACATATTGGGAGAATTGATAGACGGAATAGGCGTGGGACGCCTCGAGAATGGAGAACGTGAGTATGGCGGCTCCAACCGCTATTGAGTGTTTTGCAAACCCTCCCCCTTCCTTCCCGCCCAAAATCCTTCCGCCCCACATTGCAGCAGTGACGATTCCGGCGATGAGCCCCACGTGGACGCTCGCCATTGTCGCAAGGGCGAGAAGCGCGGCCTGCTTTGCCATGCCTTTCCAATCGAGGCGCGTTCCGCGGTTGAGCGCGCGGGCAATTGCGAACACGCCGATGGCCGCGCCCGTGAGGGTGGGAAACCTGTCGAGGCGGATGAAGAGGTAGAAAAACGCCGGCGATGCCAGGAATAGAAAGAGGAGAAAGTGCCTCTTGTCCTGCTGGCCCAGGGCCGCATCGCCGATTTTGAGGATGCCCGCGCAGAGGGCGATCAATGCGGCAAACTCGACGAGAACGTAGCCCGCCTGGCCGCCGAGAATGAGCGATGGGATGTAGGCAAGCAGGAAACCGAGGGAATAGACCGTGAGAAGAGGCGAGCCGCCGTACCACAGCGTGGTGTAGCGCACGAACCCCTCGCGCAACGCCAGCTCGACCGTGCCGTAGTGCGACACCGTGTCAAGAACGTTGGGAAAGAGGTAGAGGTAAAGAAAAGAGTATGCAGCAAGAAGCGCTATGGAGAGGCAAAGAATCTTCCTGAAATCGGGATTGAGCCACCCCAAAAAATCTTGGGACATCGTCTTTCAATCACTCCAAAAACCGCTTGTACGCCTTGATGTAATTCCCGGCCATAATTTCCTTCGTGTAGCCACGCAGGATTACCCGCCTCGCTTCTGCGCCCATCCTCTTCCGCATCGAATCGCTTTCCGCCAGCTCCGCCACTTTTTCCGCCATTGCGCCGGAATCGCGCAGGGGGGTTAAAAATCCGCTTTGGGGGGTGATGCTCTCCCCGTGCCCGCCGCTTCGGGAAGCGACGACGGGCTTGCCGCACGACATCGCCTCGAGAAGCGTGAGGCAGAACGGCTCGTAAACGCTGGTGAGGAGATGGATGTCGCCCGCGTTGTAGAACGACGCGAGGTCTTCCTGCATTCCCAGAAGCGTGATGCGATTGAGGCAGCTGGAATCGAGCCCCCGCGAGAGCAGGTCTTCCTTTCCTGCAGGGGAACGGATTGCGAAATGGATTTCGTGCCGGTGGACCAGCTCGTTTGCAAGCCTTACGAGGTAAGCGATTCCCTTGTTGAACTCAAGGTGGCCAACCCACGTGAGCACGATGGCGTTTTGGGGTATGCCATGCCTGCTTCGGAATTCCCCTCCCGACTTGCGGTTGGGGGAGAACGTCTTGGCGTCAATGCCGTTGTACACCGTGGCCGTCCTTTCGGGCGGGGCGCCGCAGTATCTTATCAGCGCGTCGCGCACGTAATTGCTCACCGCGATGTTGATGTTTTTTTTCGCGCTCCTTGATTCGAAAGCCTTGTGCAGCACGAAATATGCCTTCTGCTTGTGGCGCGGCATCAGCGCGTGCTCCCGTTCCTCGCGGTAAAACTTCTCCCCAAGCGCCGCCACGCCGTGGAACGTGCGGAAGGCGTCCGGAGTGTTCCACGTGATGTCCGTGTGGCCGTGGATGACGTCGCAGCCCAGCTCCCCTGCGCGTTTGGAAAGGCGCAGCCCGGCGTAAAAGTCGGTAAGGGCCATTGAGGAAAGGCGGGGGAAATATTCGCCCACCCCGACGCCTTTCCTGCGCAGCTGTTCGATGAGGTTCCATTCGACGCTCCCCACGCCGCTGTGCAGCGTTGGCGCGACGGAGGAGGTCATAAGTATTTTCATGATGAATGGATTAGCGTGAATTGGTTAATTTATCCCCTCGTTTTATAATGCTCATCCCGCCTTTTTCTACTCTTATGAACATCATTGGCGTTTATCCCCACTGGGCGCACGACACTTGCGCCGCGCTGGTCAGGGACGGGAAGCTGGTTGCAGCGGTTGAGGAGGAGCGTTTCACCAGGCGGAAGCACTCGACGGAAGCGCCAGTCAACTCCATCAAGTACTGCCTTTCGCAAGGCGGCATTTCGATGCAGCAGGTGGATTGCATCGCCGTGCCGTGGCACCCCGGGCTGCTCCTGAAATACTTCGCGTCCTACCGCGACCAGAACCTCCTCTACTTCGGGCTCAACACCGCACTCGGCTCGGCCGGAAGGCTCCGCAGCCACAAGGCGAAATTCCGCAAGCCCCCGTCGCTCAAAGAGCTTGCCTACTACGACTTTTACCTCAAGGACGCGCTTGACCAGTTCGCCCCGCTTCCCCCCATCCGCTATTACGAGCATCACCGCGCCCACGCCGCAACCGCGTTTTACCTCTCCGGCTGGAAGGACTCCTCAATCATCACGGTGGACGGCGCGGGGGAGCTTAACGCCACGGTTTCGTGGAAGGGAACAAACGGAAACTCCATTTCAAAGATGCACGAGGAACCCCGCTCGCGCTCCCTCGGCGACCTCTACTCCATCGTCTCGGAATACCTCAACATAGGCTGGGCGGCCGAAGGCAAGACGATGGGCCTGGCGCCTTACGGCAAACCCGACGGGGAAATGAATGGCAAGCTCTACAATTTCATCGACCCGCGCAAGGGAAGGTGGTTTGAGGGCCGCACTTACGACGGGAAGCT
Source organism: Microcaldota archaeon (assembly GCA_016194335.1). Taxonomy (GTDB): domain Archaea; phylum Micrarchaeota; class Micrarchaeia; order Norongarragalinales; family UBA97; genus JACQBR01. The sequence continues at coordinate 1,616 of JACQBR010000007.1, read as the reverse complement.
TACGCCGGAACTGATGGGATTCCCTCCCCGGCCGAAGGACATTCCCGTCACTTCACAAAATTACGCCAACCTCGCGTATGCCGTGCAGACAGTGCTGGAAGAGGCGATGGTGAAAGTCGCGAGGGACGCGGTGGGGGAAAGCGGCAGCGGCAACATCTGCCTCGCGGGAGGCGTGGCGCTCAACTGCACGACCAACTCCGTGCTTCTCAATTCCGATTTCGCAACCGACGTGTTCGTCTTCCCCGCTGCCAATGACGGCGGTTCGGCAGTTGGGGCGGCTCTTGAATGCGCGGCGGAAATGGGCGAGGCGGTGAGCCAGCGGCTCGAGCACGCGTACTGGGGCCCGTCGTTTCCGGATGAGAAAATCGAGGCGGTGCTCAGGGAGAACAGGGTGAAGTTCGAAAAGTGCGGCGACGCCAGCGGCGAGGCGGCAGAGGCGATTGCAGGGGGGAAGGTAATCGGCTGGTTCCAAGGAAGGATGGAACTCGGCCCGCGCGCGCTTGGAAACCGAAGCATCCTCGCCGACCCCACCCGCGCGGACGTGTGGGAGCGCGTGAACGAAGTTAAGTTGCGCGAGAAATGGCGGCCCCTTGCGCCCAGCATGCTTTACGAGGCGAGGAATGAGTATTTGGAAAAGCCGCACGAAAGCCCGTTCATGATCCTCGCATTCCAGGTGCCGGAGGGAAAGAGGAAGGAAATTCCCGCCGTGGTCCACGTTGACGGCTCGACGCGGCCGCAGACGGTGAAGCGGGAAGTGAACGAGCCCTACTGGAAACTGATCAAGTCCCTTGAGTCAATCAACGGCACGCCAGTCGTTCTCAACACCAGCTTCAACGTCGGGCCCGAACCCGTCGTGTGCACGCCCCAAGACGCGCTGAGGACGTTTTACACCTCGCAGCTCGACGAGCTCTACCTCGGAGGGTATGCGGTGAGGAAGTAGAAAGACTACCGGAATATTTTTTTGCTCAAATCGTTTCAGGACGGGAAGGTTGTTTTACATATCGCCATAGATTTTACGCTGGATTTCTTCCCGTGTTTTTCCACATTCGGAACAACTGGAAGCAACTCGAAAATCGCCTTTTACGTTTACCGAGAAGGTATTACTCCTGCCACTTCCCCTTGATGTCTTGAAAGTCCTATACGGCGCTTTTTCCATTATTACTACGATTCCCTTCTTGCAGAAAGGGCAAGTTTCCTTGATTTCGGTTTCAAAGCTCAAGTCATTACCTCAAAATCGTTTAATATTCCTCCAACGCCATTCTTTTCTGTCGCTCGTCCGCATTGGGAAATTGCTGCAGGACGTGCGCGAACTCTTCTTTCGTCAGGCCATAGAGCTTGGCGACTGCCGCGTCAATCTGCGCCCGCGCCTGCATACGTTCGTTCTCATTCAAAAGGCCATGCTGCACGCCCAATTCTTTCTTCAAATCCTCGAACTCGTCGGTAATCGCGACAAGTTGGGCCGTGCGGCGCGGCCAGCTTGCGCGGGCTTGATGCGCCGCCACGGAGGTTGAAGACCATGAGTAGTGTGAACTTTGTGAGCGGAGCGCATTGGAAGGGTTTTTTGGAGTATCATTTCGAGTGGTGTCCGAAATATCGGCGTAATGCATTGAGGCAGG
>JACQBR010000006.1 GCA_016194335.1 Microcaldota archaeon | reverse complement strand
CATCGCCGCCTTGGCAGACCAGCAGTCGGTTCGTGGTGCGGTTGAGGTTCTTTCGGGCAGGAATCACGCCACGCAGGCAACTTCAAACAACCTCATCGCCGCCTTGGCAGACCCGCAGTCGGTTCGTGGTGCGGTTGAGGTTCTTTCGGGTCCGGCATACGCAAACCGGGATACGGTGAATTTTCTGGTTTCCTCAACAAGCTCGAGAAACGAGAGAAGAGCCGGCGCGTGCATCGACATTCTTGAAAACATCGCGGCAAGGCCGGACATCAGACCTTTCCTGGAGGAAATACTCCGAAAAAACCAGTCTTATGCAGTATTTACTGGCGGACAGAGAGCCTTTGGATTAAGCGATACCGCCAGGAAGGAAATAAGACGGCTGCTAAGGCCCGGAGCCTGAACAATGGGGCTATGGCAGCGCGAGCGGGCTCTGGGGTTTCCCGCAGTTCCGCCGGCAGCCGTTTGCCACCAAGACATATATATCGACATAGAACGATATATCATGTGGTTATCGATATATGGACTTGGCTAGGCCCCGGACGCTCAAGGCGCTTGAGGCGGTGGTTGAACTCGGCTCGTTCTCGCAGTACTCCGTGTGGAAGAAGGCGGGAACCAGTTTCGAGACTGCGCACAATCTCGTCCGTTACTTGGAACTGAAGAATGTGGTTGCAAGGGTGGGGAAGCGTTATGAGGTCACCACTTGGCCCGGCTTGTTGGGCCTTTTTGTCTCTTTCCGGACGTTTCCAAAGCCAACTGCAACCCTCCAGCTTGCAGTGGATTCAAGGCAGGTGCCGAAGTACCTGGCCGAAAAGGGGTTTGTCCTCTGCCTCACCAGCGCCTGGAGTCATTACGACGATTACCTGCGGGACCCCCAATTCCACGCTTACGCCCCAAGCAAGGCGAATGCAGGGCGGTCGATCGCGGAATTGTCCCAACTTCCCAGGGGCACGACGGTAATCAACATCTACCCCCAAGACATTCCCGTTTCGCCGGTAAAGCACGGAAAGAATCTTGCTACGGCCTTGCCGCGCACTCTCTTGGACTTGTACTCAAGCCACTACGCTTACGCCACTGACAACTGGATTAGGAAACAGGCGGGAAAATGGCGACAAGAATAACGGATTACGGCCAATCAATCACCGAGCCAAGCCGCTTGGAGCTCAAAAGCATCGCGCAGTGGCTTGCAGGCGAGAACAAGATTGCCTACCTGGTTGGAGGCTGGGCGATATACTACTTCACGAAGCCAAGAGAACGCCCTTCCGCAAAGCTCCACGCACCAACGGGCAAGCGCTTCCTGGAATCAATCATCTAAAAACGCTTTTCGTACAATATATCACCTGCCGATGGAAACGAAATTCCGCGCCTACCTCATTGACGCCGAGCCTGCCTTCCGCAACCGCGAGGCGGGCGTGCGCCTCACGTTCAAGGCCGAAGACGGCAAAAGGACTTTCGCCGCGTTCAAGGCATTCAAGCCGTATTTCTACCTCATTCCCGAAAGCACCGACTTGGAGGCGGCCAGGGAAAAGGTTTCCAAACTTTCCGCCATCGTTCGGGGGAGGGAGGCGAAAGTCTCCTCGGTGGAGATTGTTGAGAGGAAGGCGGGGAGGGAGGCAGTCAGGCTCCTCAAGGTCTTTTGCAGCAGCCCCGGCCACGTGCCCAAGCTCAGCGAGGAGGCGAGGGCGTTTGGCAAGACGCACGAGTACGACATCCCCTTCACGAGAAGGTTCGTCATCGACGAGGGCCTCGTTCCCGAATCGCTGGTGGAAGTGGAAATCGGCGCTGAAGTGGGCAAAGATGGAAAGTTGCGAAAGACCGTCAAGCGCACGAGGCAGCTTCCGCAGTCTCCCACGCTCCCGCCTTTCAAAATGATGTCTTTCGACATCGAGACGCACAACCCCTCGGGCATTCCCAACCCTTCGCGCGAGCCGGCGCTGATGATAAGCTACGCGGTGGGAAGCCCGGCAAAGGACGCGAAAGTAATCACTTACTCCAAGGCAGGCGACAAGCTTGACTTTCTCACCCGCGTGAGCGGCGAGCGGGAGATGCTGGAGAAGTTTGCCGAAATCGTGCGTGCGGAACGCGTGGACCTTCTCTGCGGCTACAACAGCGACGAGTTCGACCTGCCTTACCTCAAGGAACGCGCGGCCGTGCTCAAGGCGGACTTCCGCATCGGCAGGGGAAACCGCGGCGCGGGCATCCAGGTGAAAAAGCTGGGGGCTCGCAGGCGAAGCCGGATTAACGGCCGCATCCACTTTGACGCCTTCAACGCCGCGTCCATCCTCAATTACGTCGGCGCGTTCAAGTTCAACCGCCTCACCCTCGGCTCGGTATTCGCCACGCTCACGGGCGAGGAGAAGCTCGACACGAAAAAGCCGGACATCTGGAGGGCTTACGACGCGGGCGGGAAGGGGCTTGAGCATCTTTTCAAATACTCCGCCGCGGACGCGATTGCCTGCAGCCGCGTGTGCGACTTCGTCCTCCCCCTACAGGCGGAATTGGCAAAAGTGGCCCGCATGACGCTCTTCGACGTCAACCGCTCCACCCCCGGCCAGATGGTCGAGGGACTGCTTGCCGCCGCTTCGTCCCAGCGGGGCGAGGTGATGCCGAACAAGCCGGGGTACGCCACCGTGCAGGCAAGGCAGGATGACGCGATTCAAGGCGCATTCGTGAAAGTCCCCTCCCCCGGGCTTTACGAAAACATTGCGGTCTTCGACTTCAAGTCGCTTTATCCGTCCATCATCACCAGCCACAACATCGACCCGGCGACAATCAACTGCCCCTGCTGCCACCCCGACGACGCGCACCTCTCGCCAACGGGCAATTGGTTCTGCAAGAAACGCAGGGGCATCGTGCCCGAAACGCTTGACAAAGTGCTTGACGAGCGTTTTGAAATCAAGGAAAAAATGCGGAAGATGAAGAAGGGAACGCCGGAATACCGCCAGCTTGACGCGAGGCAATTCTCCCTCAAGATACTCGCCAACTCATTCTACGGCTACCTCGTCTACGCCCGCTCCCGCTACTACTCTCGCGAGGCGGGGGAGAGCACCACGGCACTCGCGCGCGAATACATTCAGAAGACGATGGCCCAAGCCGAGAAGGATGGGTTTACCGTCCTTTATGGGGATACGGATTCCATCTTCCTGCTTCACGATGGGGACAAAAGCGGGGTGCTCGCGTTCCAGAAGAAAATCAACGAATCCCTTCCGGGGCGGATGGAGCTTGAGCTTGAGGACTTCTACCCTCGCGGCATTTTCGTGGGGAAGAAGCACCAGAAGGAGGAGAAAGGCGCGAAGAAGAAATACGCACTCATCAACGAGTCAGGGGCAATCAAAATCAGGGGTTTCGAGCTCGTGCGCAGGGATTGGAGCGGCGTGGCGCGCACGACGCAGCGCAAGGTCCTTGAAATCCTCCTCAAGGACGGGGACATGGACAAGGCGGTGAAGCTGGTTGGGGAGATGATTGCGCAACTCCGCGAGGGCAAGGTGCCGCTGAAGGACCTGGCAGTCACCACCCAATTGCGCAAGAGCGCGGGGAGTTACAAGGTGATTTCGCCAGAGCTTGCCGCAGTCAGGCGGGCGCGCGCGGCGGGGGTGAAGGTGGGCGAGCACGAGGTTATCGAATACATAATTTCAAGACAGGGAAAGACCGTGAGCGAGAAGGCCCTGCTGTTCCCGATGGCGAAGGAAGGCGATTACGACGCGGAGTATTACGTGAACAACCAGGTGCTTCCCGCCGTCCTCAAAATCCTCGTTGCCCTCGGCGTGGACGAGGAGGACTTCAAGACCAAGGGAAAGCAGAAGGGGTTGGGGGAATGGTGAACGGAAGTTGGTGGCAAGGCTAAGGGCGCAGATTAGGCCGTTTCTCCAGAACGCCGGGGAAGCAAGGGCAAAGGAAGGCCCGGGTTATTCCTAATAAAAGCTGGTTGTCCCCAAAATATGGTGTTCCGGCAATTTCTCAAGATTACTGGTGGTGCTGTTCTTATGGATGAGGATAGGGAGATTTCAACTGCAAAGGAAAAGATGAACCGGGGCGTTTCCGCCGAGGAGAAGAAGCGGATTGCACAGGACATTGCAAGCCAGATTACCGCAGCGGCGAAGGCGGACATCTCGGGCGGTTCGCACGCCGGGCACGGGCATTCCCACCCGATGGGCGGACTTGTGCATTCACATGGCGATGAGGGGCACGGTCATTCCCGCGATGATGAAGGCCGTGACGGCGATGAACCTGATGGCGAGGGCGAGGTTTCCGAAGAGGAGGCTTACGCCGAGATGGTGGAGAAGTTCGTCCGCGCGGGCGATGTCTGCAAAAAGGGCCGCGTGAAGGCGCGCGAGCTTGCAAAGCCGGGCGTGAAGTTTCTTGACCTTGCAGAGGGGCTGGAGAAATTCCTCAAGGAGCAGGATGCGGGATGCGCGCTTGCGTTTCCCGTCAACCTCGGCGCGAACAACAACGCGGCGCACTACACGCCCACTGCGGATGACACCACCGTCGTGGGCGAGGGTGACGTGCTCAAAATCGATTTCGGGATGCACTGCGACGGCTTCATCGTTGACAACTCAATCACCGTCGATTTCGGCGGGGGGCACGGCAAGCTGCTTGAAGCGGCCGACCAGGCGCTGCAGGACGCCTTGAGCGCGGTGAGGCCCGGGGTGGACTCGAAGGAAGTGGGCAGGGTGATTGAGGAGGCGATTGCCAAGCGGGGCTTCAGGCCGATTGAAAACCTCTGCGGCCACGCGATTTCACATTTCGACCTGCACGCGGGAGTGGAGATTCCCAACGTCGCGAGAAACGGCGGGCACATCTTCGAGGAGGGCGAGGTGTTCGCAATCGAGCCTTTCGCCACCGACGGCGACGGCCGGGTTCGCGAGGACGGGACGCACACGGAGATTTACTCGCTCGTGCAGGCAAAGCCCGTCCGGCTGCAGGCAAGCAGGCAGTTGCTTTCAATCATCGCCAGCGACTACGCCACCCTCCCGTTCGCAAAGAGGTGGCTGCAGGAATTCCCCTCGCTCAACCTCGCGCTCAACGACCTTACCAAGCAGGGGATGCTGCATTCCTACAGCCTGCTGCGCGAGAGGCAGGGCGCGCTTGTGAGCCAGGCGGAAACCACCGTCATCGTCGAGGCGGACGGCGTGAAAGTGCTGGTGGAATAGGGCTTTGGCGAAAAACTTGCGGCACGCTCCCCCTCCCGCTCAGGGGGGGAGTGCCAAAACGAGTTTTTTTAAGCATCAACTGCATTTTCATTGTGACGGTGATGTGGCAAGGTGGCATCTGAGGACAGGAAAGCGGTAAGGAAGGACGACAGGGACGCTGCAAAGGACGCCCCAAAATCGCTGCCGGCTCCCGCGCCAGCTTCGGACAAGGTCGCAATCACCCTTCCGACCCTCACTTTCGAGACCGGCCCGAATTTCACGTTCAAGCTCGGCGTCCTGGCAATCCTCCTCATAGTGTTCGCCGCCTCGCTCTTCATCTTCACGCGCGCCAACTTCGCCACGAGCGATGTTTTCGACATCCAGCGCCTGCAGTACAACATCGACAAGGTGTGGGGGATAAATTTCATCCTTTTCGGCGTCCTATTCAGCCTCTGCCTCGCATTGGCGGCTTACTTCGGTTTCGAGATTCCAAAGGCCCAGTCCGCCCTTCCCCTGATTGCGCTGTTCGTGGTGGCGGTAATATTCTCATTCGCCTTCCCGCCTTACGCCTACGCGTTCATTGGGTTCGCCGTTTCCCTCGGCTCGTGCTCGATTTTCGCAAGCCTTTCGAAGGAACTCGGCCTTGCGGGCTCGTGGCGCATCATCGGCCACGCGTTGACCGTGCTTTTAGTCATCGCATTCATCTTCGCGTTCATGAAGGTCAATGCGCAGAAGGCTTACTACACCGACTTTTTCCTCTCCAGCGTTGCGGCATACGTGCCTGACGTGAGCGCTTCCGTCGCTCCCGCAGCGGCCTCCTCCGCGCTCAACTTCTGCGCAAGCGCAATCGAGTCGTCGAAAATCAACGAGGACAACGTGAAGGGGGCAATCAACAAGGACGAGTTTTCAGCCCAGGTCACGGCATCGGCCGGAAGCAGCTTCGATTCCGTCCCGCCCTCGCAAAAGCAGGCCATCATCGACTCGTTTTACGACGCTTCGGTCAGCAGGGCGACAACGATAGCCAACCTCCTCAAGAACGACTTGGCAAAGGAGCTGCGGAAAGTCAACACGGCCCAATACGCGGCCTCCGCCAACCTCACTTCCGTAATCACGCCCTTGATGCTCAAGACGCAGTTCAACTCCATCCCCGCGCTCAAGGCGGCGCTGGACTACATCCCGGCACTCGTGGCGCTCACCGTCCTTTCCATCGTCTCCATCTTCAACTTCTTCGTGCGCATCTTCGCAAGCGTGCTCTCGTGGCTGCTGGCGAAATACGTCCTCAGCTGATTTCGGGGGGAAGCGGAGGGCATGCCATCCAACCGCCGCCTGAAGGTGGGCAAGGCCGCCACGGCACGCGGCAGGCGGAGCCGCAACTCTCATCCCATCCACTCTGCAAGCCATTCACGCAATGTCTCATCAGTGGTCACCTGCCCGTACTGCAACGGCAGCCACACCGTCACCGTGCCCCGCGAAAGCATCGTGAGGACCGTGCGCTGCAGGGCGTGCGGCAAGCTCATCCACTCGCCAGGCGAAAACGCGCGCAACCTCTGTCCCTGCGTGCTCTGCACCTACGGCAGCGAAGGGTGCGGGCGGAACCGCCCCTGATGCGGACGGACAAGAATGCATATGCGCAAACCCCCCTTCCTCGATTGCACCAAACCCCAAAGCTTCCGCTGTCAAACGGTGAAAAAAAGCGGGCCCGACGCGATTTCCGAAACGCCTTTCTGATTTTCCGCCAGCGCTTTCGATGCGGTGCCAAGCCAGCAAATCAAAGCAGCGTTTTACGCTACTCTGGCTTCACGCCGCAGAGCGAGTCGAACGAAGCGAAAGCGGAGCGAGCGAAGAAAGGGCTGTTCGAACGCGTGGCCTACTGGTTGCTCCAACCAAGCCGATTGGATAGGCATTGACAAGAGTCGCAAACGGCTCTTGCGGCATTCGAAGCCAGTCGCTCTATCTGCCCAACTCTCTATGCGCAGCTTTCCGTCAACGCTTTGCAGCACCGCAAGATGCGAGCTTGTCTGCGAGCACTCCGAGGAGCGCAGAAAGGGTTGCCAGGCTGAGCTACGGGCCCGTTTGAAGATAATATATTGCAGGGTGGTTTTAATTTAATAGCGGATTGCATAAATAATGAAACATTGCCCGCAATCCGCTAGTTGCAAATCACACTTCTAAAGTTCCAGAATTAATGCGATTTGCTATAAGTGCGCTTTTGGGGCAGTATTGGTATGGCAAGGAGACTTTCGGGTTTGCAGAGGTTTTGGGAGTTTCGGGTGCTGGGGGAGCTTCCAGTGGAGAGGCGGCACGACTTCAGGCTTCTTTCAAGGGGAACGAGGAAAAAGATTGCGGAGGACTTGCGCCTTGCGAGGCGGGGTTCACCTGCGGGGAACAACAGGTACGCCGCCATTTCAGGGCACCTGCTGCCTGAAACTGCCGAGGAGATCGAACGGCGCGCGGCCGCACTGCCCTTGGATGAAGTGAGGGTTCTTGACGCAGGGGCGGGCTTGGGCGCCGGGGTGGCGCTTGCGGGAGAAATTGGAGGCAGCAGGGTAAGGGCGTTCGGCCTCGCCCCCCACCATCCGGACAGCAGGCAGGTGCAGGGAAACAGGAAACCCCTGTGGGCGCTTGACCCGCGGGATAGGAGAAAATTGGAAGGCCGCTGGTTCGAGGGTTATTTCGAAGGGATGGAAATCGGCAAGTTTTTCGACATAATCCACAGCCACCACGGGCTTGAGCACTCATTCAACCACGCCCTCGCGCTTGAAAACATGCTCAATTCGCTAAGGAAAGGCGGCGTCCTGATTGTGAAAAGCGGAGAACTCTTCCACGTGCCTTATGTGAAAAGTTCCTTTTCCCGCGTTCCCTACGCCAGGGTGAGGGCCTCGACGTGGAGGGAGTATGAACGCGCAGCGCCTGATGAAAAAAAGAATCTTGAACGGTCAAACCCGGCGCTTGCGCGCCTGGCTGCGCTCGTGCGGGTTTTCGAGGCGCTTGGGGCGCAGGGGTTTGCCGTGCCCGAGCCGTCCGACCTCGGCAGGGGACTCTTCGGTTTTGAAGATGTTGTGAGGATTAGGCGCGTGCTGGAAGGGAGGAAAAGGGCTGACTTGAAGAATTTTTACGGCCACCCGGCCCTGAACAAAATCCCCCTGCAATTCGGTAAATGAAAAAAAAAAAAGCGGGCCCGCCGCGATTTCCGGAGCACCTTTCTTTTCCGTCAACGCCGTTTGTCCTTGCGCAGCTTTTGGTCGAGCTTTTCAAGGAGCGGACGGACGGAGTGAGGAGCACCGCAGAAAAGGTCGTTCGGACGCGGGGCCTACTGGTGTCTCCTATCATTTTGGGTCTAGGGACTCCGCAGGTATTCGGAACCAGTCGCTCTATTTGCCCAACTCTCTATGCGCAGCTTTCCGTCAACGCTTTGCAGCACCGCAGGATGCGAGCTTGTCTGCGAGCACTCCGAGGAGCGCAGAAAGGGTTGCCAGGCTGAGCTACGGGCCCGCATTTTCGTTTGGGTTCACTTAGGTTTATTTTGCTTGGCGCACTTATTTTAATGCCCCTTGGCAACCATGCGGATCTGGGCTGGGGGGTTTTTGGTCTGGTGGCTGTTGCTCTTATGGCGAGGCGTCCAATCGAGTTCAGCGTGGTGATTCCGGCGCATAACGAGGAGGGCGCGTTGGAGGGTGCAGTGGCGGCGGTGGAGCGGGTCCTGCGCGGGGTTTCTCACGAAGTGATCATTGCCGAAGACGGCAGCCGCGACAGGACGGTAGAGGTTGCCGGCAGGCTGTGCCGCAAATTCCGCAACGTGCGTCTTCTTTCAAGCCCCGCGAGGCTGGGGAGGGGAAAGGCGCTGTGCAGGGCGTTTGCCGCCGCCCGGGGCAAGCTCGTGGCGTATATGGATGCCGACTTGGCTACCGAACCTGCGCGCCTGTTGGATTTGCTTGATTCCCTCAGGAATGGGGCGGATGTCGTTACTGGCTCGCGTTACGTCAAGGGAGCCATTTGCGAGAGGGGGGTTTTGAGGCATTTTCTCAGCAAGGCGTATAACTTTCTCGTCCGGGCGCTTCTGGGCTCCGGGCTTTGCGACCACCAATGCGGGTTCAAGGGATTCAGGCGGGCCGTGGCAATCAGGCTCTGCGCGCTGGCGGAGGACAACCATTGGTTTTGGGATACCGAATGCCTCGTGATTGCGCAGAAGAATGGGTTGGCCGTGGGGGAAATTCCCGTGGAGTGGAGGGAGCCGGAAGGCCGCAAGAGCAAGGTGAACGCTTTTGGCGACGCCAGGGATATGCTCGGCCGCATCTTCCGGCTGAGGGGAAGGCTTGCAAAACGGCGGGCTTGAAGTCTCCTGTTCAGGCCGGACGGGCATATTTGTCTCGATGGGCTGGCATTTCTGTTTTGAAGGACGGGCATCTGAAATGAAAGGACTTATGCAAAACAATTGGAAGTGGTATGTGGGCGGCGCAATCACCGCACTTGGACTTTCGGTTTTCCTTCCTCCCGCCGGCCTCCTCATCGGGATGGTCGTCTCGTTTTTTGCCTGCGGTTTAATCGCATTGAGGGCGCTTGGGCTTGAGCTCGATCCGCTTGAGGAGGCGGTGGTGGCCGCGGTTTTAAGCGTGCTGGTTTCCACCCAGGCGGTCTATTGGCTTTCAAGCGCCTTGGGCTATTCGCAATCCGTCATTGCCCTTGCATTGATCTCCTGCTGCGTGCCGATGGCATTTGGAAAAGGCGGCAGGCTGCGGCCTGATTGGATGCCGCGCTGGATGAAGGGAATTTCAAGGCATAAATTGGCGTTGGCCGGGGGGCTGCTCATTTTCGCCGCTTTCCTCATCTCATTCTCAGGCAATGCTTTTGTCGAGCGAAACGGCTCGATTGTCGTGGGCGGCTGGAACTGGAGCGACCTGTTCGTGCACCTTCCGATTGTCACGGCCATCAACAGCGGCGCGGCGGGTTTTCCCCCACAAGTGCCTTTCGCGGCCGGGAACGCGCTTGACTACCACTGGTTTTCGGACCTTCACACCGCATTCCTCGCGAAGTTGGGCGGATTGTTCCCCAACGGCATCATCTGGCTGGAAAACGCGTTCTACGCCGCGTTGTTTTTCCTCGCGGTCTACGCGCTTGCGTTTGCAGTGCTCAAAAACCCCAAGGCGGCCCTGCTCGCGGCGATTCTCGTTTTCCTTGCCGGGGGCCTCGGTTTCACGAAGTTCCTCGGGGACGTTTCCGCGGGAAAGGGAAGCCCGCTTGGGCTCTTAACCGCCAACGCGTACGACAACGACTGGGGCTTTTTCCAAATCCCATCGCTAATCGGCGGGTATCTCATCGTGCAGCGCCCAATGATGGCAGGGCTTGCCGCCATTGCCGCAGCTTCCCTCCTTTTCATCCTCGCGATTCAACACTGGCGGGAAAATGCCCCACGGCAGGGTGTTGACGCAAGGGGGATGAAACTTCTCCTCGCCGGCTGGGCGGTTGTCGGCCTCTCCGCGCCGTTCCAGTATTACGCATTCATCACCGCGGCTTTCCTCGGGGCCATCGCCATCGCGTGGCTCTGCCTCAACGGGAGGATTACAGTTCGCGGCGCGTTGGTCTCAATGCTCCCGGCGGCGGTGGCAGTTCCCTTCGTGCTCGTCGCGCTTGCCTTGTCCGCATCAGCGAACAGCATCAAATTCTCCCCTGGCTGGCTCGCCCCTTCCCACGGCGCCTTATCGTTCCTATGGTTTTACGCCGCCAACCTCGGGCCCGTTTTCTGGCTTGCCATTTCGGCATTGGCAGTTGCCGCGTTTGGAACTTGGCGGCCCAAACGGAGGGAAAGGTCGTCAGTGGAGGATTCGGCTTCACCAACGCATCTGCTCGGGATGGGCCGCGCCGAAATTGGTTTTCTTGCCTGCTGGCTTTCATTCGGCCTCGTTCTTCCCAACCTCCTTTCATTCTCGGGACTGGCGTGGGACATGACGAAGTTCTTCGCCCTTGCCGCCATTCCCGCCGGCATTCTTGCCGCTGCGCTAGTGTCGGCATTCGTGAAGAACCGAGCCGTTTGGATCTTCATCATCATCTTCTGCGGTGCGACTGGCGCTCTCATTTTCTACTGGAATTCCGCGAGCGCCTGGGTTGCCCTTTCGCCTGCGGAAGTGTCGGCCGGCAACTGGGTGGGGCAATACGCGCCCGTCAAGTCCGTCTTCGTCACTTCGTATTCCATCCACTCGCCCGTAGATTCCATCGGGGGCAGGAGACGCACGGCCGGTTACGTTGGCTGGTTCGCGAGCCACTTGATTGCGGATTCCGGGAGGGCGGAAAGAATCAGGAGCGTCTATTGCGCCCCCGATTCGCGGGAGGCATACGAATCGGCAGTGCAGCTGGGGGCTACGCACGTTTATCTGGGGGCGAACGAGCGGAATGACTACCCCTGCGCGATGCAATCGTTGCGCGATGCCGATCTCTTCAGGAAAGCCTATGAACAGGATGGCGTGGAAATATTCCAGCTTCAAACGCAAGGCAATGACAAGACCGCCAATGGCCTGGGTTCGCAACCTCAATCGCAAGCGCAAAACAATGGCAACGGCACCAGCGGCCTGGAATCTCCCCCGCAATTACAGGGGCAAGACCGCGCCAGCGCGCCGGGAAATTTGGAATCCTCCCCCGCTTTTCTTAGCGGGAACGTCTTCCTCTCCAGCCCGCCCACTCCCGCTTCGATGGGCCGTTTTCTCCTCTCGGCGTTTTTCGCCCTCTTCCTCCCGGGCTACCTTTTGGCAATGGCACGCAGGCGCGAGAAAGACCTGCTTTCGCCCCTCGGGGGGAAGTTTGGCGGCGTGGGGGAAAGCGTTTCGGCTGTTTTTGAAAGCCTCATCATCTCCCTCTGCCTCTTCGGCCTTGCCGCAGTCGGGCTGGTGTTCACAATCGGCTTGAGCCCCCCTTCCATTTTAATCGCAGTCGCACTGCTCAACATCACTTCGTGGTTCTTATGGAGAGAAAGTTTGCAGTAAGCGCAGCGTTCATAGTCCTGCTGGCCATTGCGGCGTATTGGCTGGGCCGCGATTCGGCCGGCTCCCTCAGCCCGTGGTATTCGCCCGTGGTCGAACCCGGGGAAGTGAGCGCGGCGCTGTGGGTGGACGCGAACGTCGAATCGAGGCAGGTTTTTTCGGGAGACCTCTTCAACTGCGAGATGCTCACGGCCGTCTCGCGGCAATACTGCAGCGTGGGGGGCGCGTGGGAACTTGCCGACAGGCCGAACGAGAGGTTTTCCAAAAACGAGAGGATGTTCCTGACAAACTCCAGTTCCCAAGCGTGGCAGCTTGCCCGCGATTACGGCGTGCAATTCGTCTTCACAAGCGGCAGGCAGGGGTTCTACGCATACGGCTGGAAACCGCCGGAAAACGGCAAGTTTGGCGACGTGAATTATTTCAGGAAGGTTTACGACAGGAGCGGCACGGAAATCTACCGCGTCCTTGGCGAGGGCGAAATCCCCAAGCCAATGTTGAACGCGACGGTCTGAAACAAATCGAAAGTTCAAGAATAAAGTCAAAAAGCGCGGTTGACGGGAAAATGGAATCGGAACTCATAGCAAATCGCATTAATTCTGGAACTTTAGAAGTGCGATTTGCAACTAGCGGATTGCTGGCAATGTTTCATTATTTATGCAATCCGCTATCAATCTGGTTGGAATCGGTTGGGTTGAAAAGAGCGTTGAATTGATTCGGACATTGGTCAAGGTCGGTTGATGGGACTTGGAAAGACATTTCGATTCGCATGAAATCCTCGAAGTTGCCGGCCTCGCCATCGTAATAGGGCTTGCGCTCTACCTCTCTTATTCAGGGGATTTCGTGGTGAGCAGCTCCTTCCTCCCCACTTACGACAACTCGATGCTTCACGCCGCAAGGGCGCGCGTCGTGATGGACTCGCAGCACTGGGCGGAGACCGAAGTCGTCTTCGGCGGGGTTTCCAAATCATACCACCTGCCGTTCGGGCCGTCGGTCTTTGCCGCACTAAGCGAATTCGGGAGCTTGGACCTCTGGTGGACCATCCGGCTCTTCAACGTCTTCACCACCGTCCTGCTTGCCCTTGCCTTCTACTGCCTCGTGCGCTCCCTCACCAAAGACTGGAGGGCCGCCTGCGTTGCGGCAGTCTTTGCCCTCTCCTCAACCAACCTCATGAGCTGGGGCACGCGCACCACCCCCATCAGCATCGGCGTGGTCATGGTGATTTTCGGCCTTTACGCCGTGCACAAGCGGTGGCTGCTGGCTGCAGTGCTTTCCGGGCTTTCAGTCGCGCTTGACCACCAGCCGTCATTGCTCGCCCTCGCCATTTCGCTCGCCGTCTTCGCAATTGCGGGATTTTTCTGCGAATTGCTCGGGAGAAGGAAGGCGCTGGAGTCGGTTTGGATAGCGATTGACCGGCATTCGGAGGCGATTGCAACCGGCGCCCTTGCCTTCCTCGCCTACTTCGCCTGGCACCTGCGCCAGACGGGGTTGGCGTGCCTCAATTTCAAGTGCCTCCCACAGGCCGCGAACAAGGAATTCGGCAAGAGCATCGACTTGGCGGGCTACTTCACCGGCACGGTGCAGCACGCATTTGCCGCAGCGGGCATATTCCTCCTCTTCGCAAGCAGGCGCATCCCCAAACGGGACCGGCTTCTGGCCGCCGCGTTCTTCGCCGCCACGCTCATCCTCGTCAAGAACGACCTTCTCGGCATCGGGGTTTTTACCGAGCGCTTCCTCACCTATTTCGACGAGGCCAACGCAATCCTTGCCGGAATCGCCGTTGCGGAAATCCTGCTTGCAATCGAGGAGCCTGCGGAGAGCTTCATCGCCACTATCTTGCATTACGGTAAAAGGCGGTCGCCCCAACGCGGGTTGCCCTGAACTGTGTTGTCCTGAATTAAGTTCCCCTCTGTGCTTGCAGAGGGTATGGAGAAGTTGAAACGGTGGCAAATCGATTGGATTTGCATGGAGATGAATGTTGGCCAGCTTAGCGTTTGGCGTATTGCTAAGCGGGTTGGTGTT
>JACQBR010000012.1 GCA_016194335.1 Microcaldota archaeon | reverse complement strand
GAAAATGTACAACGAAGAACGCTTGCACATGAGCCTCCAATGGCACACGCCATTAGAAGCGTGGACCTCCAAAATCGAAAAAGGCTTAAAGTACCAGAAGCCTATCAAAACATAGAGAGGAACTTATTACGGGATAACACAACGACAATTCGACAATGGGTTTATATACTGAAGTTGAGTAACGATTCTGTCAGATGGCCAGAAAAAAAAGGGTTTCACGCCGCCAGAACAAATCCGGTTCTTTCCGCCAGTCGCATTGGGATGCGAGAACGGCAGTGGGGCTCGTGGCCTCTTTCGCCGCAATCGCACTTGTTCTCTATTCGCTTTATTCCACTCTTTTGCTTGACATTTCTCCCACCGTAGGTGCGCCCGCGCCCGGCACGTCCGGCGGCGAGGTGCAGGCAAGCGCCACTCCGGGAGAGTCTCCATTCAATCCCGCCGTTATTACCTCGCGGGTGCAGGTGGTTGCGCCAACCTACTCAAAATACAATCCCGCGGTGGTGAAATCCCAAGTGCAGATTATCGGGACAGATTCAAACCGGATTAATTCGCAAGTGCAGGTGGTTTCGCCTTCAGCCGGCCCGTCGCAGTGAAAAAAAGGGTCATACAGTTAGGTTTAAATACGTTGGAAAAAGAAAATCATCAGCGTTTCATCCGTAAAAAAGGATTTTGAGAGAGGTTTGGAAAACTATCTGAAGAATTGCGAGTGTTTTTTTTATTCGTGAAAAAAGGATTGCGAGTGTTTCATTCGTTCTGGGAAAAAACAGGAGGTCTTGGATTATGAAAAACGCTTCTTCAAACAATCTCGTCGCGCTGGGCCTCGTGCTCGCAGTGGTTTTCATAGCCTTCCTCCTCTCGCCTTCGCTCCGCAGGGACGTTGCATCCATCACGGGATACGCCTCTTCCCAGACGCCCGCCTCGCAGGCAAGCGTGAACAACGCCGGGCCTACTGCGGGTCCCTGTTATGTTTCGAGTTCTCTCGCTGGCGGTCCGGGCACTTCGCGCTTCTGGTGCAACTGCACCGTCGTTGACACCAACGGCTTTGGCGACATCGCCGCGGTGAACGCGACTATCTTCAACTACACCTACGGCGAGGCTGGCGCTGCAAGCAACCTCTTCAAATACACTAACAATTCCTGCAGGACCTACAACGGCGCGCTCAACACCATCCACGCCAACTGCAGTTTCGACGTGCAGTACTACGCGTCGCCGGGCACTTGGCAGTGCAGGATGTATTTCAACGACACCCAGAGCGCGAGCACGAACAACCTCACCAACTTCACCATCGCCACCGTCCTTGCCATCACCAACAACCTCACCACCATCAATTACGGCAGCGTCTCGCCGGGAAGCAACTCCTCCGCGGTTCCCGACAACGTGACCAACTGGGGCAACATCATCGTCGACGCGAAGTTCGAGGCGACCAACCTCACGTCTACAAACAACAAGGACATCAATGCCTCCAACCAGCAGTACAGCTTCGATTACAACGGCACCTATCTTGACTTCGCCATCATTCCGAACTCGACTGGAGTGGCCAACGCGTCCTACAACCTCAACTTCAGCTACGACGGCACGACGGGAAGCGCGAACAAGACGCAATACTTCCTCATCGCCATCGATTCAGGACAGCCGTCTGGCACCTACACCGGAGTAATCACAATAACCGCCTCGGACGGGAGATAAGCCGTCCTGGGGGGCGCGCCTTAGCTCCAAAAGATGGTTTGGCGCGTTTTGGGGTCGGCAAGCGGCTGTTCGGCGCGTTTGGCGTTTCGGGCAGTGGGAGTGTGGTGCCTGCTTGGGGCTCTTGGACATTTTTTTGCCTCAAGGAAATATCTGAAATAGGAAGCGGTGCGTTGCGGCCTTTGGAGAGGGCGGTGCGCTTGAATCATTTGGGTTCGTTGAGGCTGGCAGCCGAAATCGTCAACGGCATTATAGGGTAGAATCAGCAAATGGATTTCAAACACGGCCTTTTCGCCATCGCGCTTTGCGCGCTGCTGCTGCCTTCAGCCTTTGCCATTGGCGTCTCTCCCGCCAGCCAGTCCATGGATAACCTCCTTAGGGGGGGATATGGCGAGGGCACTTTCAAGGTTTTCAACACCGAGGGCTTCCCGGTTGTTTTTGCCGCCAGAGTTTCCGGGCCGCAGGCGAGCTGGATTGGGTTTTCTCCCTCCAACACCATCCGCATCGAGCCCCATTCCTCCAACGACCTGCATGTCGTTGTCAAGCCGCCGAGGGACGCGGCCAACGGCCAGTACCGCGATTACATCAGCATCGTCTCCATTCCCGTGCAGGACCAGACTGGCGCGGTGGGGGCGGCCGTGGCGGTTGGCGTCGAGCCGCTTCTCATCATCACCGTTACCGACCAGGAGATCATCCGCGCGGGCGTGGTGACAATGGCGCTTGGCGATTTCGAGGAATTCTCCTCGGGCACGATTTACGTCACCATCCTCAACACGGGAAACGTCCGCGTCTCTCCCAACTTCAAGGTGACAATCACCGACCAGACGGGCAAGACCGTGGCGGATTACGGCAATGACGGCATTGAAGTGCTTCCCACCGTGTCCCTGCAGGTTCCCATCCCGGTTCCAGGCAAGGGGCTGGGGATAGGCAATTACACCGCCCACGTGCAGGGCTTCCTGCGTGGCCAGCAGATAGGCGGGGGGAATCTCTATTTCAGCGTGGTGGAGGTCGGGGGCCTGAGGAAGGCCGGCGTTTTCGAAACGCTTTACGCCCCCGCGAAGGCGTCTTCGGGAGAGACGGTGAAGATTATAGGCCAGTTCAGGAATTCGGGCACTGCCGGCCTTGACGCAAAGCTCGTTGGCGAGGCGTACCTTGGCGACTCCCTCGCCGGGCCCTTCGCCGGGGACGAGATTATCATCGGCGCGGACCGTTCGGCCAACCTCACGGCATTCTTCAAGCCGGAGAAGCCCGGCACTTACAGCCTCAAGGCGCACGTGATTTTCTCCAAGCGCGTTTCGGAAGAGAAGCAGGCCGTGGTTGAAGTGAGTTCCTTCGACCTCGCCACCATTGCGACTTACGCAATCGCAATCATCGTCGTCCTGGCGGCAATCGCGTATTACTTCCACTCCAGGAACAAGGGTTCCAAGCCCGACGCAATCGTGAGGGTGGAAAAGCCGCAGCCTGCCCAGCAGCCTCCCGGCGGCCCTGTTGCGTAAAAACCAGTTGCGACTTGTTTTTTCCGTTCGGGTTTTTTGAGGCCTTCTGTAACTTTCTTTTTCTTGTTAAGGTTTTCTGAAATTATCTGCAACTTTCCCTTATTCGGCCCGGTCAAGGTTTTCTGACGTCTTGTGTAGTTTTCCTTTTTCTTGCCAATGCATTCTGGAGCTATACGCACCTTTCCCTTATTTTGCCCGGCTTTTCCCTTCTTGCCATTCGCGTTTCTTCCTTCCTTTCCTCCCGCTCGTTTTTCCTTCTTTTCTCTCTCCCGTTGGTTTCTTCCGCTTTCACTTTCCCACCTGCTCGATTTCCCCGTCCTTTTGTTTCCTCTTTCCTTCCCGTCCGTTCCTCCCTTCGTACATTTCTCTTACGTCTCTAATTGCCATTGCATCGTCCGGTCTTTCCCGCCTGGCCGAAGAGGCTTAAATAAGGCCGCTTCCTAATTGTCAGTAAGTCGAGATGGGTTTGGTTTTTCCCGAATGAAATTCCGGCGGATGCGTTGAGAGAATATGCGCCAAGCGATTTTTCCCCCGTTTTTCGTCATCTTCCTCATTCTAATCCTTCCAGCCTTCTCCCACGCGGCCGCCGCGAACACCAGCGTCACGGTCCCCGGCACCGGGGGGGTGGGTGACGTGAGAATCTACAACGACGAGACGCCGTACAATTCCGGGAGCAACGAGCTTTTCGCCGCACCAGACCTCAACCGCACTTTCAACTCCTCGGCCAACCTCACCAGCAACAACAGCTACCTCAACTTCAACCTCACGGCAAGCTACTGCGACCTGGTCAACTCCACCGGAAGCGTCCTCACCCGCTCGTACAACATTTCCCTCTACTCCTGCTCGCTACTCACGTGCAAGGCCAACTGCACCTACGCCATCTACAACGACACGCCGGGAGGCACGGGCTACCGCGTGAACTTCACCCTCGTCGACCGCACGAACGTCTCGTTCAGCAACTCATCCGGCACCCTTTCGGTCCTTGCAAACAATCTCGTGCGCGTGGAGAGCGTGGCCGTGAACACCACGCTCCCCGACTCCAACGAGCTCGTGACGTTCTTCGCCCTCTGGACGGCCGCGAGGAACTTCAGCGGCTACATCTTTTCCAGCAACTTCAGCGGAACCTGGGCCAACGACACGTTCGTGAGCGTGAACAGCGGCCAGCAGGCCTTCACGATATTCACCAAATACACTCCCAAGTCCAAGGGCGTCTACCAGTGGATGGTGTTCGGCAACGACTCTTCGAACAACTGGGGCGCCAGCGCCCTCTCCACGATTACCGTCGCGTCCACCACGACGGTGGTGCAGCAGGTGACGGGCGGAATCGATGTTGGCTATACCGGAGTGAGCGGGGGCGGAAGCGGGCCCATCCCCACGCCGCCGCCGGCCATCACCCGGGGCGAGGGGCCGTTGCAGACGGCGCCCAACCAGCTTCCCGTAATCGCCACCGTTCAGGCGAGCATGGACATCATCGCCCCGCCTTACTTCACCCTCGACCCGACTGAAACGGCCTCCATCGCGATTGCCCTGCACAATTCCGGCCAGGCGTCAATCCGCCGCATTGCGGTTTCCACCGACACATCCGCCCCGCAAATCCGCGCGTTTGTCAACCTCAACTTCCTTCCCGGCATTTCAGTGGGCGAGCGTGCCGACGCCATCCTCAACCTCACTTCCGTCGACGCCGCGCCCGGCAAGTACGAAGTTACGATCACCGCCACTTCCGACGACCCGCGGCTTTCCGCCTACCAGACGCTCCTTGTCGAAGTGCTCGAGCCCGCGCGCAACCTTGAGGACTCGCGCGCCGTCTCGAGGCTGCTCACCGCCTCGCGCGATATCGTCGCGCGCTCGAGCGCGTGCAGCGACATTTCGCAGGTGCTCGACCAGGCGGACAACGCGCTTAAGGGCGGGAAGTTCGACAAGGCCCTCATGCTTGCGCAGAATGCGGTTGACGGGTGCAACGAGCTCACCCGTAGGGTGGAGACGAGAAGGCAGAAGGAACTGCTCTCGCCCTACGTGCCTTACGTCCCCGCAAGCTACGGCCCGTGGATAGCCGCCGTGTTCCTCATCGCAATCGGCCTCGGCCTCGCGCGCCTCTCCCTCTCCCTATTGGGCGGGAAGGGAAGGAGGGGAGGCGGAAGGGGCGGTGGCGGGACTGGCGGGGCGGCGCCAGGAGGCACGAAGGAAATCGTGGGTTACTGAAATTGTTGGATTGAGCCAAATCCTTTTTGGGAGTAGGGCTGTGGGGGACTGCGGATTTTACTCCGCCGGTAATCAGCCCCAGTTTTCCCGTTTGAGCTTGGGGGGAGTCATGCCTCCTTGGCGGCGCAGTCAGCTTGCGCGGGCTTCGCAAGGCACGCCGCCCCGGAGGCGGAACATCGGGACCGAAAGAAACAGCGGGATGCCAGGAAAGAGCCGAACTTAAGAATCAAATGAAGCAACGGTCGAAATCGTCTCGAGAAAAACTCAAACGCTTTTAAAAAGTAAAGCGCTTCACGCTTCCGTTGTGGTTCCCTTTATTATTTCACGGGCCGCTAAAATCGTCCGTTTATTCAGGTGTATAGGAAATGCGGCGGTTATTATGAATCGGCGAAATGCGTTCCTTGATTTCGTGAGCGTTCGCGAGCCAAAAATCATTTTCACCGGTCATTTCAAGGCACGGCAGGACACGCGGAATATCGGGCCAACGCTCGTTGAAGAGTGCATACTCAATAATGGCAGTGACTTGGTGTTTGCCGAAGAATCAATAAGCAACCGGGGGAAACAACGGTTCAAGTTATACTACGCCTTCTCGAAGCGGAAGCTGCTTTTCGTCGTTGTCGACGTTGACGATAGCGTTTTAAGTGTCGTCACCTCATACCTTATTGACCGAAGAATTCAAACGGAGGCCGTTAGGGATGCAAATAAGTACGCACGCTTTGCTTCCAGATTACGATGACGATAGCGACACCCTCTACCTTCATTCGGTAAAGGAGAAGGCAGCCGCTACAGTGAGCTTTGGCAATCTTGCCATTGATTTCGCGAAAGATGGCGGGGTTGTCGGACTCGAATTCCTCAACGCCACCAGCTCTCTTCCCCCCTTCCTAGTTCTTAGCCATAAGAACATGTTTGAAACCCCTCAACGGATGAAGAGCGAAGTGCTTGCGCACATCAAGAAAGCCAATGTTTCCGTGCACACGGCAGCCGACCTGTTCATCATCGCCTTTACTTTTCACGTGGACGAACAGGCGTTGGAAGGCCGCTTGAACCTACCAGTTCCTGCTCAAAGCCAGGAAGAAATGCTCAAAATCCTGGCAAGTCCTTGAGCGTCAACATTCGATTCGGACGCTTGGTAGGTGCGGGTCATCGAACTCCCCTCCTTCAGGGCGGGGATGGATGACCTGCATTGTTAGGAGGGGGTTGGTAAAGGGAGTTCTTCCCCTTACTGTAGTTCTTTTTCTATTCGTGTTTCGTTATTGCTCCTTGGCGGCGCAGTCAGCTTGCGCGGGCTTCGCAAGGCACGCCGCCCCGGAGGGGGGAGTGTCCTTTCTTCCCTTTCCGACTTTTAAAATACCAGTTCGGCCCTAATTTGCTTCATCAGCCCAATTGCAGGGTTTTGGTTGTTTCGTCGAATATGGAATTCTCGCGCCTCGCATCGGTCTTTTCCACGCTCGAGTCGACTTCGAGCAGGCTCACGCTTGCGGGGGACCTCGCAGGCCTTTTTTCCGAAGCCGGCCGGTCGGAGGCGCGCATTCTTGCCTACCTCCTGCAGGGCCTGCTTTCGCCGGAATTCACCGGCGTGGAGCTGGGGCTGGGTGACAAGCTGGCCGAACAGGCAATCGCGGCGGTTGCAGGGTGCAGGGTTGCCGAGGTGGAGGCGCACTACCGCAAGACCGGCGACTTGGGGACTGCCGCCGAAATGCTTTTGGGCCAAAAACGCCAGACGACGCTTTCGGAAACAAGCCGCGGCCTCGGCGTGCGCAAGGTTTACGGCAACCTCGAGAAAATCGCTTCGCTCTCCGGGGGCGGAAGCCAGGAGCAGAAGATAAAGCTGCTTTCCGAACTGCTCAGCGCCGGCTCGCCGCTTGAGGCGAAGGTGCTGGTGCGCTTCGTCACGGGCAACCTGCGCCTCGGCATCGGCGAACCGACGATTCTCGACGGGCTTGCCCTCGTCCACCTTCGCAACTCCACAGCCCATGCCGAAGAAGTTTCAATCGGCTCCGGCAGCAAAATTCTGCTCCCGGGCGCAAGCCTCTCTCCCGTCGTGTGGAGGGAGGCGAGCGAACTTCCGCCTGCATTCTCCAGGCTCAGGCCCGCGGATAGGGTGAATTCCCTCATCCTGAGGCTCTCGCCCCGCCAGGGCCAAGCGCCGCAATTGCTTTCACTCAAGGAAAAAAACGCCCCCGTTTCCTTTGCATCGGCAGGCGGCGCCGAGCTTTTCTCCGCCACCCTCACGCGGGTTGCGCAAGGCCCCGATTCGGAAGGCGTCTTTCTCCAGCTTGACATTCTTGACGCCAAGCGCCGCGTGCGCGAGTCTCTCGACCGGGCCTACAACCTGCGCAGCGACCTGGGGATGGTCTCCGAGCTTTTCATGAACGAAGGCCTTGAGGCGGTCCGCAGGATTTCCCCCGAGGTTTTCTACCCCATCCGCCCCGCGCTTGCCGAGAGGCTTGAGAACGCGGGGGCGATATTTGAGAAGCTGGGCGAGTGCGCGGTTGAGGGAAAGTACGACGGCTTCCGCCTGGCCATCCACAAGAAGGGCGGCGAGGTTCGCATCTACTCGCGGCGGCAGGAGCCGATGGGGCACATGTTTCCCGAAATAGTTCAGGCAGTGCGCAAGCACGTTAAGGCAAGGGAATGCATAATGGAGGGCGAGGCGCTTGCTTACGACGCGGCCACCGGCGCGTTCCTCCCCTTCCAGGCGACGATCACGCGCAAGCGCAAGCACGGCATTGAGGAAAAGGCCGGCGAGCTGCCGCTCAAGCTCTTCGCGTTTGAAATCCTCTACCTCGACGGGAAGGACCTCACTGGCCTGCCGTTTAGGGAGAGGCGCGAGCTCCTTGAAAAGACGGTCTCGCCCGGGGGCCCCATCGAATGCGCCAGCCTCATCAACGCCAGGGCCGCAGGGGACTTGGAAAGGTTTTTCGGCCAGTGCGTTTCGGAAGGCCTTGAGGGGATTATCGCCAAGGACTGGAACGCGCCCTACACGGCGGGCGCGCGCAAGTTCGCGTGGATAAAGTTCAAGCGCTCCTACTCCGGAAAGCTTGCCGACACAATTGACGCCGTGGTGATAGGATATTACCTCGGCAAGGGCAAGCGCACGAAATTCGGCTTCGGCGGCATGCTCACGGCCATTTACTCCCGGAAGGAAAACAAGTTCAAGTCAATCGCCAAGGTGGGCACGGGCTTCACCGAAGCCGAAATGACCGAACTGCAGAAGCGGTTGGAAAAAATCTCGCTTGCATCCAAGCCCCAAAACGTCGAAACCCTCCTTGAGCCTGACGTTTGGGTTAGGCCCCAGCTCGTCGTGACGCTCAACGCCGACGAAATCACCCGCTCGCCCATCCACGCCTGCGCAATTGGTTCCGGGGAAATAGGCGGCCACGCGGGCGAGGGCCTCGCACTGCGCTTCCCCCGCCTCACAGCAATCCGCGAGGACAAGGCCCCGCAGGACGCCACTACCGAGGAGGAAATCATAGGGATGTTCCAGATGCAGAAGAGCTACAGGAAAAGCGAGGCCGGAGCCTGAAGCCCAAGCCGGCAGCGCCCCGTCACTTCGCAATGCCCAAAGTCCCACGGCCCCCCCGCGCCCCCACCCGCACTATAAAAAGACTTTTTCCCACACACCCTAAGCGTTTACGGAAAAGAAAGAAGCCGTTTACGGGAAAGAAGGAAACTGATTCCAGTCATCCCGATTTTTTCTTTGTTTCCGTAAATTCCTGGTTGGCGCAATCCTGCAACTCGGGTTCAAATCCCGATCGGAGCACTGCAAATATGCCCAAATTCCCAAAGTGGCCCGTCCGGCGGTGACGCTTGCAATCTTTGCGTGCGGCCTAATCCCGGCATGAAGCTTCGGAACGCTTTAAAGGCGGTTTTCCCATATTGATCACTGGGTGAAGTCCAATGACAAGAAAGTTTACGGTTATCATTGAGCGCGACGAGGCCGGCTTCCTGGTTTCCGATGTTCCGGAACTTGAGGGGTGCCACACTCAAGGCAAGACTCTTGACGAGTTGATCAAGAACACCCGGGAAGTTATCGATTTGTGCCTGGAAGAGCAAGGCAAGTCGTACAAGCCTTCCCTTGAGTTTGTAGGCGTGCAAACCATCGAGGTGTAAGTCTTGCCAAGGCTCAAACTCCTTTCTCCGCAAGAGCTAGTCAGGATTCTTGAGAAGCTCGGCTTTCAAAAGACGCGCCAGAAGGGAAGCCACGTCCGATTTACACATCCCGATGGCAGGAAAACCACGGTGCCAGTCCATTCCGTAGGGGAAATTGGCCCCGGCTTGTTGAACAGGATAATCAAGAAAGACCTTCTGATGACGCGGGAAGATTTTGAGAAGCTCATAGTTTAATCAGCATTACCTTTTCAGCTCCCGATCGGAGCACTGCACTTTCTCTTCGCAAGCTCGTCACAGTCAGCCGGTCTGACTTGTCTCGGGTTCTTCGGAACCCTCGATAGCCTCGTCGGACTGCGGCCCTCCTGCGGCACTCGCTTGCTTGAAAACCTGCACTTATCGGATTGCATAAATAATGAAACATTGCCAGCAATCCGCTAGTTGCAAATCGCACTTCTAAAGTTCCAGAATTATAGCGGACTCGGAAAGTTGTGCAGGTGATTTGCCGAGTCCGCTAGTAGCAAAGCAGGAATTACATTTTCGCAAGACTTTCCTGTTTTGCTGTAAGCGATTTGCTATTAGAGCGGTTTCATCCGTACGCTATTTCCGTAGGGCGGGGGGGTTGCGCCTGTGGCGGTTCGCGCCCGACCGGCTTGCGGGGTCCGTTCCCCCTTGAGAACTGCCAGTAAAGCGCGGCAATCACGGCGAGTGCAACCACTATTGCCGTGACGTAATGGAGCGCGTCGGGTTCCTGCGCCACCCCTGACGCCCTTTTCCTCTCGACGGCCTCCAGCCTCGCGCGGCCCTGGCTGATTATCGACGACGCCCGTTCGACATCGGCGTCGCTTGATGTGGTGGAGAGGAGCCCAAGGGCCTCGCGAACTGAAGCGGAGATTTCAGTCTGGTTGAGGGCATCCGCGCGCGCCATCACGTCCAGCGCGGCTTTCTCCAGCGCGTCGATGCCGGGCCGTTTCGAAACCGCGGGAGGCGCCGTTGGGCGCGGGGCTTCCTGCAATGTCGGCGCCGGCGCGGGGACGGGTGCCGGAGGTTGCGGCGTGATGGCGTTGATGCTTGCGCCCATCCTCGCGGTGCTTGCGGGCATTCCGGAGGCCGTGCTGCCTGCGAAAAAGAATCCAATTGCCGTGCTTCCCGAAGCGTCGGGCGCGAGGGTGACGCGAATCCTGAATTGCGTTGAGGAGAAAGGCGGGATGGCCGCGATGGGCTGCATTAGGGAGATGTTCATCCCCCCAGCGGGGCCAATCACGTTGAGCGTGAGGTTGAGAACTTCCTCCGCGCCGCGGTTGGAGATGCTGCCGCTGAGGACTGCCGGCTCGCCGGGCTTTGCGGCAGCGATGGCCGATTCAAGCGACGAGTCGAGCCCCACGCTCGTGGGAACCGCCGTCGCCGTGGCGTTTGGCGGGGTGGCAAATTCAATCGCATCGGAATACCCCGCGTTTCCCGAAGCGTCTCGGGATTTCACCCGCAGGTAATACGTAGCGTTTGCCGTCAGGCCGAATATCGTCTGCAGGTGGCTTGCCGCCATCGCGCCGTCGGCCTCGCTTGAATGCCCGTAGCCCGGGGCCGTCCCGTATTCCACCTGCGAATCCGACGGGACGTCCGTAGTCCACCTCACCGTCACTGCCGTTGAAGTGTAGTTGACGTTGAGCGTGAGGACAAAAGGCGCTTGCGGCACGCTGGAAACGGCAGTCCCGTTGGAGTCGTTCTGCTGGGCAGCGCCGGGCAGAATAAGAGCCGCAAAGAGCACCAGCATTAGAGGGAGCATATTCCAGTCCATAGCCGCGGCCTTAATCAAATTACGGCCGGCCGCCTCTTAAAACCCCATTTTCAAACAGTCTGCAGGCGCGCCCCCTCCGGGCTGCATCGGTTTTTCCGCCGAACAATCTCAATCACGCGAAGTTTCTCGCGTAGATCTTTTCAAAAAGCCCCTTGAGCCACACGACCCACCTCCCTGCGAGCATCAAGCCCCGGTAGTGGAAAACGCCGAAGTCACGCCCGATGGTGAACAGCACGGGGCAGGCGGTGGGGTTGAACGGCCGCAATGGCCCGCCATTCATCAGCGCCGCAACGTTATGCGCGGCAGTCTCGCCTTCGGCCGCCGCGTTCCATGCTGTCTTTATTACCTGCCTGCGCAATTCCGCGTCAACGGGCGCCATGCAGTCGCCGACTGCGAAAATGCGGGGGTTGGCCGTCGTCTGGAGGAACCTGTTCACCGCCGCGCCGCTGCCCGCCGTCGCCTTCCCCACGCCGCCCGTCACCGTGGGAAAGCGGCTTCGTCCTATGAGTTCGTGCGTTCGCATCCCTCCGGCCCACACAATCACGTCCGCGCCTATCTTGCGGCCGCCTGCAGTCATCACGAGATTCCTTCCCACCCTCACCACCGGGGAATCGAGGACGAGCTCCACGCCGATTTCCCGCAGCCTTCCCTCGGCAATCCCCCCCGCCTGCGGCAGTTCCGGAACCAGTCGCGGCAGGGCGTGCACGACGGTGACCTTGTGCCTTGAATTTCCGTTTCCTTCCCGCGCGTTTTCCCTTTTCAGGCGCTCCTGCGCGGAATTGTCGTCCCATTCCCGCCCGCATCTCCCACTCAAATGTCCCTGCAGCTCTGATGCGAACTCCACTCCCGAAAGGCCGCCGCCGCAGACTACGAAACGCGCGCTGCCCTTCCTCCTCACGAGCTCGCTGGCGTGCTCCTCGAGACGCTCGGCATCATCCTTGGTCTTGAGAGCAAAGGCGTATTCCTCCATCCCCGGAATTCCATAGTAGTTGGTCCTGCCGCCCACTGCGATGATGCAGTAGTCGAACGGGATTCTCTCGCCCTTCTGCGTGAGGGCGAAGTTCCGCCTCCAGTCGATCTTCTCCACCTCGTCGTGGAAGAAGGTGAACCCCCGCCTGTTGGCAATCTGCGCGATGGGCGTGCACACTGCCGACTCGGGAAGCTCGCCTGCCGCAAGCCGGTAGATTGCGGGGAAGAACGTGAAGCAGTCCTGCGGGTCAATCAGGATAATCTCGGCGCCGCGCGCAAGCCTGCGCAGCCTACACGCCGCGCTGAGGCCAGCAAACCCCCCGCCCACTATGAGAACGCGCTTGGCCGCATTTGAGGAAATCAGTTCCGGACTTTTGTCGACTTTTTTTATCACGATATGCAGTCCCGGTTTTTTTTCTTTTTCTTGTCACTTCTTCTCCAGCGCCTTGTTGATTACTACGTCCTGCTTCGGCCAGTCGTCGTGCGGCCCGCGGCTTCCAGTCTTCATTCCCTCGATTTTCCGCACCGCTTCCAACCCCCGCACGACCTTGCCGAACACGGCGTAACCGTCGTTCTCGTACGAAAAGTCGAGAAACCCGTTGTCGGTGCAGTTGATGAAGAACTGGGCCGTTGCGCTGTCGGGGTCGTTCGTGCGCGCCATTGCAACCGTCCCCAATCCGTTTTTCAGCCCGTTTTCCGATTCCAGCTTGATAGGGCCGCGCGTTTCCTTCTCCCTCCCGTCGGGCGTGAAGCCCCCGCCCTGTATCATGAACCCCTTCATCACGCGGTGGAATACCGTGCCGTCGTAATGCCCCGCCCGGACGTACCTGATGAAATTCTCCACCGTCACCGGCGCCTTTGCCGCATCAAGTTCAATCTCAATGTCCCCTGCAGTGGTCTGCAGAATCACGGTCGTAGCCATTGTGAAACACCCCGTTTGTCAACCCTTTCTGCCTATTGCACGATTCTCGCGCCGTGGGAGTCGAACCACGCGCCGAGCGCGGCTTCGGTCTGCTCGCCCTCGAGCCTCTCGCCGTTTGCCGCCACCCAAGTCGGCGTGCCGGTGATTTTGTAGTCGTCCCAATAGTTGGGGTGCGCCAGCACGTCGAACGGCGCGACGCGGTAGCCCTGCCTTGCGAGGCTGTTGAGGATGGGCTTCATAGCCTGGCAGTGGCTGCACTGTTCGGAGAAGAAATATTTCACGGGAGACTTCCCGTCAAAGTAAGCCGCCTTCCCCCCCGCCAGCCCGCCGTTTGCCGCAAGAAGCAGGACAATGAGGACCGCAAGCGCGCCCAAGGCCAAGTAAACCTTTTTCAAAAGCACCACTCCCCATCAGTCAGTTCTTTTATTCAACGCCTTCCTATTGACTATGCAATAAAGGCCCTTGATTATTAAAATGGTTTGCAGAGTCGGGGGGGGGAGGGTGGACTGGGAATGAAGTCAGGCATGGGGGCATTAGTTTTTCTGCTGCTCGTCTCATCGGCAGTTTGGGTAAGCGCGCATTCGGACGAAAAGTCATCGTCGTGCGGCGCGCCTGCGGTTTGGGAGTTCCACAAGGAACTTCCCGAAGTGGCGGCAGAAGGGCTCGCGTTCGTTGCAGGCGTCGCCATTCTCGCCCTGGGTTGGATGCGCAAAGGCAAACCCCTCATCGCCTTCGGAGCCCTCGCGGCGGGAGTGGCGCTGGTTTTCTTCCTTTTCATCGGCTACCCATTGCGTCCCGAGCTCATCGGCTTTGGGAACGCGGAAAGCATCCACGAGCATGCGGACTTCGCGGTATTCATCGACGGGAGGCAGCTGAACTTTTCGCAGGAGAAGTACATGACTCTCGAAACCGGCGTGCCCAAGAGCGGCCTCGTGGACCTTCACGACGGCGTGGGGACGGTGATGCACAAGCACGCCACCGGCGTGACGTTTGCCTATTTCCTCAAGACTATCGGCTGGAAGCTGAATGAAAGCTGCATCGTGTCGGACCGGAACGAAAGCTTCTGCACGAGCCATCCCGACCCCAACGACGCTCACCTGGAACTTTACGTGAATGGCAGGAAGCTCCAGAATTTCATGAT
Source organism: Microcaldota archaeon (assembly GCA_016194335.1). Classification (GTDB taxonomy): domain Archaea; phylum Micrarchaeota; class Micrarchaeia; order Norongarragalinales; family UBA97; genus JACQBR01. Next base: position 99,387 of record JACQBR010000012.1, on the reverse strand, counting down.
GGGCTCCTACTCGCCCCAGGACGGCGACAGGATTCTTCTCACTCTAGGCGCGTACCAAAGCGAGGGCGAGATAAAGCGGCAGGAAGGCTCAATCACCAACTACTCCTGCATCTATTCCGAAAAATGCCCCGTGCCCGCTGGATTCGACTTGCCAGCCGAATCGTGCAACAGCTGAAATTGGTTGCGCAAAAAGGCTGATGACGCGCAAGCCTTTTTTTTTCCATTCCTCCTTTTTTCCTAATAAACAGGCCACCTCGCGTAGAACCATCCCTTCACCCCCTCGACGGCAACGAGGTACGCAGCCGTAATCGCCACAATTGCGGCCAGTGCGGGGGCCGGAAGCGGGGTGAAGCCGATGAGCGGCGCGAGGGGGGAGTAGGGGATGAGCCAGCCCAGCGCGACGGCTGCGGCAGTTGCGGCCAGCAGGAACCTGCCGGGCGAGCTTTGCGCAAAGGGCGTTTTTCTCGTCCTAATCACGTGGATGACCAGCGCCTGCGTGGCAATCGATTCGAGGAACCACCCGGTCTGGAACTGCGGGGCAGCTGCGTTGAAGACATAGAGAAGGGCGAAGAACGTGATGAGGTCGAACACGGAACTTGCCAGGCCGAAGGCAATCATGAACTTCTCGACAAAATCGAGGTTCCACCGCTTGGGTTTTTTGAGGTCCTCCCCGTCCACGTTGTCGTAGGGGATGCTCACCTGCGAAAAGTCGTAGAGCAGGTTGTTGAGGAGGATTTGCACCGGCAGCATCGGGATGAACGGCGCGAGCACCACAGCGCCGGTGAAGCTTAGCATGTTGCCGAAATTTGAGGAGACGCCCGTCAGGACGTACTTGAGGGTGTTGGCAAACGTGCGCCTGCCCTCGAGAACCCCGTCGATGAGCACCGAGAGGCTCTTGTGCGTGAGCACGATGTCCGCCGATTCCTTCGCGACGTCACCGGCGTTGTTCACCGAGATTCCCACGTCGGCCGCGCGCAGGGACGGCGCGTCGTTAATCCCGTCGCCGAGGTATCCCACCACCCGCCCCCCTTTGAGCGCCTCAATCACCCTGCGTTTCTCCTCGGGGGAGAAGCGTGCGAATATCGTGGCGTTCTGCGCCTTGACTGCAAGCGCGTCAATGCCGAGCCCCTCGATTTCCCTCCCCAGCATCACTCCCTTCACGGGCAGCCCCACCTCGTCGCACACCTTCTTCGCAACGAGCTCGTTGTCTCCCGTGATGACCTTTATTTCTATCCCCGCCTCGATGATGCGCCTCACGGCCGCCCGCGCGGTCGGCTTGGGGGGGTCGAAAAACGCGATGAACCCCAGCAGTTCCATTCCCTTCTCTTCCGCCGTGGAAAGCGACCCGACCTCGCCCCTTCCCTTGCGGGGCCCTTCCAATTCCTTCACCGCAATTGCAAGGACCTTGTAGCCCTCTGAACTCAATTTCTCAAAAAGCGAGTGGAATTTCTCAACCGCCTCGGGAGTGAGGGGCTTTCTCTCCCTCCCGACAATCGCGCTTTCCCTCTCGCCAGCGCCGCTTTTCCCGTTTCCCTCGCTGTAGTGCGTGGAGATTTTGAATACCTCTTCCGGCGCGCCCTTGGTGATGAGGTAGTGCCTCCCTTCCAGCTTCACGCCGATTCCGATGCGCTTTCGCGAGAAGTCGAACGGGATTTCCCCCACCTTCACCGCGCCTTGCGCCGCCGTGCCTCCCCGCTCGACCACCGCCTCGTCAAGGGCGTTCTTGATTCCCGTCTGGAAGTAGCTGTTGAGAAACGCGTGGCGCAAGACCGCCCCGCTCTCGCCCCCGTTTACGTCGATGTATTTCACCAGCCTGATTTTCCCTTCCGTAAGCGTCCCGGTCTTGTCGGTGCACAGGACGTCCATGCTGCCGAAGTTGGGGATGGACGGCAGTTTCTTCACAATCGCGCCCTTTCCCGCAATGTTCTTCGCGCCCGCGGCCATGGTGACGGTCATGATGATTGGAAGCAGTTCCGGCGTGAGGCCCACAGCAACGGCGATTGCGAACACTAATGACTCGAGAAACCCGCGGTGGAGCCAGAGGTTCAGCAGCGAGATTACGAGCACGATGAAAACCGTGATTTTCAGGATGGAAATCCCCAGCCCCCGCACGCCGATTTCGAAAGCCGACTCCGGCGCCTCCACCGCAACTTCCTTGGCAATGGCCCCGAACTGCGTTTCCCTCCCCACCTTCGGCCGCCTGCGAATTTCCAGTCTTGTCCTTCTTCCCCTCAGTTTCTTCTTTAGAATCAGCCATCTGCACATCTCCAGCCGTGCGGTTTTCCTCACCCGTCCCTCCGACGGTTTTCTCGACCGGAAACGGCTCGCCCGTGATTGCCGACTGCTTTACGTAAATATCGTTCTCCTCAATCACGCGGCAATCTGCCGGGACAAGGTCGCCGGCGGAAAGGAGGATGACGTCGCCGACGGTGATGGATGGCGTTCGGATTTCCTTCCTCTCGCCGTTGCGGATTACCGTGGCGGTCACCGCCACGAGGCTCTTGAGCTTCTTCACCGCGTCGTTGGCCGAATGCTCCTGCCAAACGCCGAGTGCCGAGCTCGCAAGCACAATCGTAAGGATGATGATGGGCTCGGTAACTTCCCCCAGAAGCGCCGAGACGGCCGCCGCGACAATCAGCACGGTAACGAGGGGGTTGCGGAAAGTGTGTAGGAATTCCGATAGGGGCGTCTCCTCGCTTTCCGCCTCGACCTCGTTCTTCCCGAAGTGGGCAATCCTCCTGCGCGCCTCGCTTTCCGTGAGGCCCAAATTCCCGCTCGTGCGCAGTTCCCTAAGGACACCGTCCGCCGGGAGGCGCGAGTAGTAATCTAAAGGCCCGAATTCCACTAGAACAGAACGGAATTGCGATTAAATAAGATTTGGAGTTCCCCGGTTTTGCGGGCTTATAGCGGATTGAAAAAGTAATGCGAATGCCACATTGCAATCCGCTAGTTGCAAACCAAGATAAGATTGCCGCAAGACTTTCTTGGTTTGCTATAATAATATTCGCAACCACCCAACTCAAGCTCCAAAAATAAGGGTTTCTACAAAGCCCAACCCTAAGAGCATGAACTAAATGTCCCAATCCGAGTTTGAGAAAATCGCCTCCATCCTCACTTCCGCAGGCGTGCCTTTCGAGGTCATCGAGCACGAGCCCGTGCGCACGAGCGCCGAGGCCGCGGCGGTGCGGGGGCAAAGACTCTCAATCGGCGTGAAGGCGCTGCTTGTGAAATTCTCCCGCAAGGGAAAGGTTTTCTTCTGCATTGCCGACATTCCGGCGGACCGCCGGCTAGACTGGAAGAAAATGAGGAAGGTGCTCCAGGCATCCGAGGCGCGCTTTGCCTCCGAGGCCGAAGTTGCCGGGCAGACGGGCTGCGAGCCGGGGGGCGTCCCGCCATTGGGGTTCGCGCGCCAGCTGGCAATTTTGACAGACCCCAAGATTTTCGAGCAGCAGGAATCGGAATTCAACGCCGGGCTCAAGACGCGCTCAATCCACTTGGCATCGGCGGGCCTGAAAAAAGTCTTTGACTCAATCGGCGTGGCGTATTTTGACCTGGTGGAGTGAAACTTGAAAAAGTGAATACCGCGCAGGCTCATTTTCCACGCGGTTTTTTTTACGCTCCTTTTGTCGGAGCAAATCATCAAGCGTCGAGGCGATGCTCCCCTCCTCGTTGTGCGCGGCAACTACAATGGAAATGGGCCTCATGCGGCCATCTCTCCAAAAAACTTTCAGGAGAGTCAGCTTTATACCTGCCGTTTCCTAACTTTATTATGACGCGATTCTACACCCGCGCGGGCGACTGCGGCGACACAAACCTCATCGGCAAGAGGGCGGACAAGGGAAGCGGCCGCGTCTGCGCGTACGGCACTGTCGACGAACTCAACTCGCTTGTGGGCGTTGCAATTTCATTCTCCTCCGACGATGCGCTCAGGCAGCTTCTCAGATCAATCCAATCGGACCTGTTCGTTCTGGGCAGCGACCTCGCCGCGCCCCTGCCCCAGACTAAAGTCCCGCGGGCGGACGGGCGGATGGTCGCGCGGCTTGAAGGCGAAATCGGCTCGCGCGAAAAAAACCTTCCCGAGCTTCGCAACTTCGTCCTTCCCGGCGGGTGTCGGGAGGCGGCGTTGCTCCACGCCTGCCGCAGTGTCTGCAGGAGGGCAGAGCGCGAGTGCGTGACGCTATTGCGCGCCGAGGGTGACGGGTCGGTCAATCCATTTGCGCTGCAATACCTCAACCGCCTCTCAAGCCTGCTTTTCGTCCTCGCGCTCGAGGCCAACGCGAAGGCGTGGGTGGGGGAGAAGGAGTGGAAGGGAGGCGAGTAGAAGAGGCCTCTGGAAACCGGCTTGGAATTCCGGTTATTAAGCAAGATTCACATTATCCTAATTATGCATAACGGATTAGGCTATCCCGAAGTGGAGGAAGTTATCGAACTTAATATCCTAGTGCTTGGGCTCATAAGGGTAAAAAAGAAGGATTCGCACAAGATTCTCTCAACGGCAAAGATAGCGTCGGTTATTGATGAATGCAGGAGCATCGAGGGCAGCATTTACCTTAAAGCCGCGGTGCTAATGCGCGGCCTGTCTCGGGCGCACGCTTTTGCAAGCGGCAACCGACGCACCGCTTTCTTGGCGGGAAAGTATTTCGTGGTTAAAAACGGCGGAAGGTTTTCAATACCGGACGACCCCAACTATGCCGTGATTTTGAGGAGAATCCGGGAAGGAAGGTATTCCGATCATGAAATTGCGGAGTGGATTTCGAATGGCACGATTGATTAAGTTAAGCGCAAAGGAACGGCTTGAGGTCATTTCGGAGGATTTCTCCAGAATCAGCAAGCTCGTAGAAGGGCACAGGCGGCTTCTGGAAGCAATTGGAAACTTGTAGGCCTGAATTTGAATCCTGCGGGGATTAGGGAGGTGCTGGCATTTGAAAATCGCTTTTGTCGACTGCGCGCTCAACAAGCTCGACGCTTCGGAAATGGCTTCGCAAATCTGCCAGGAGAAGGTTGCGGACGTGGGGCTAGCGAGGTTCACCGCGCCGGAGGTCCTCAAGGTCCCTCTTTCGGTCAAGCGGATGCTCAACGAGGGTGCGGACGTTGCGCTAGTTTTCCTCACCGTCTCGGGGGAGGATGCGGCTTCGCTTGACTTGATTCGCGAGAAGCTCATCGACGTGGAGCTGGAGACGAACAAGTTCGCCTTCGTCACCGTGGTTTTCGACGACGAGTGGCGCACGCCCGCGGGCCTGGCGGAAGCCGCGGGGAAGAAGCTCTCGGCGGAAATCGACCTCATCCTCAACACGGTGGGCGGCGGTTCGCTCTCCCCCCGGCAGGAGCCCGAAGCGGCCGAAAGCCTCGGCATTCCCGGCCAGGAGGAAGAGCCAGCGCCACAAGGCGGGGGAGGCGGCGGGGCTGGCGGGACCGGAGGGTTGGGCGGATTGTTCGGCTAAGAGCCTAAAGGTTTCTTTCTGCAAGCTGTTGCAGGACTTTTGAAACAGTAATTTCCTCGTCTTGGCCGAACCAGTCTCGGTATCCTTCCAGAAAGGGTTTTCTTTTTGCCCTGTCCAGCCCGATGTAGAAAGTCCTGAATGCCTTGTTGTAGAAATTCCTATCTCTGGCGAGTTTGTGCATGAATTCCCTGACTGCCGTGGCGTACAAGATGCGCCTGTCGCCTTGCCGCCGTTTCTCGAATTCAAGCCGTTTGTAATGGACGGGATCGACCTCGCCGATAAGGTGCGTCTTTCCACGCGGGGTTTCCTCCACGTGAAAAACGTCCTCAAGCCTGTTGGGCATCCAGCCGGCATTGAAGATTTTCGCAGCGTCACTCAAGAGCCCAAGGGTAAGTTCCCGTTCCTTCGCGTAGTCGCCAAACCAACCGTCCAATTCCGTTATTTTGGATTCGCCTCCCCTGCCAAAAAGGCTGCTTACCAGCACGTTCTGACCCTCGTGGCTGACAATGCCGAACTTTGGCATCCTCACTCCCGCGGCGTAGAGGTCTCGTATGATTTTCAGCGTCTTGCGGGTGCGTTGCCCATCCATTTTCGAATATGGCGGTTCGCTCCTTGTGTAGGCATATGCGCCGTTCTTGATTTGTTTTCTCGTGGTTTGGTCAAAGAATTTCACGGCCACTTGCTTGGGCCTACCGTTTTTGAACTTGAGCCTGCCCTTGTAGACTATCCCCTGCCTTCCCACGCCGAGCACGATAGGTGAGTTCTTGTCAACCTTGAGCCATTCGACGCTTTCGGCTGGAAAAAGTACGCGTTGCCCTGAGTTTTTCATATGCGGCCATCCTCTCCCCCAAATCATCACTGCCGCCCGTACCATCCCTTCTCACGCACCGCCGCCTTCCTCATTTTGGCGAGAAACGCGTTGAGCGTCTGCCGCGGCGTGAGCCTGGTGGTGTCGATGACCGCGCCGTAATTTCTGGTGTCGAAAATGTCCACGCCGTAACGCCGGAGGTAGTGGCTGCGGTCGCGCTCGTCGCGCGCTACATTGCGCTCCACCGCGTGCTGCACGCCGGGATGGCGCTCGAACTTCACCGCGGCAGCGGCGGCAGTGAGCTTTTCCGCATTTGCACGCAATTCTGCAGCTTGGGTTGCCTTCCCTCCCTTCGCGAGTTTTCGGGCCGCTCTTTTCAATTGTGACGCCCGCGCGAGAAAGCCGTCCGCCAGCTTGGCAAGGTCGCCCTCGCGCTTGAAAACCCGCCTGCCCGCCTCGGCGGGGTCGGCGTGCAGGAAGATTTTTGCGTGGATGGCCGGCGGCCTTATTTTAGTCCCAAGCGATTTTGAAATGGCTTGCACCACCTTGGGGTTGTCCAGATGCCCCGCCATCCGCCCGCTTATCACGACCACCCCGCGGTTTTGCAGTGCTGCGTGCGCGGCCTTGATTCCCAGCCCGTCTATCTTGAAGTCGATGCCCGGGTCGGACCGTGCCTTTTTCGCAATCGTCCCCAATGTCCCAAGCTTCCTGTAGGAAATTTCAAAAACCGGGATTCCAAGAGTGCGGAGGTTGGAGAGCAGCTTGCTTTTCCCAACGCCGCTTCTTCCCGCCACTGAAACCACGAGCGGGCCTTCAAACCCCCTGAAGACGCGCCTGTAAACAGCCCGGCCTGCAGTCGCGCTTTTCACGCGGGGCACCTCAATTCCGTTCATGGCATTCCAAATCTCTCTTGCATTCAATCACGAACTTTTAAGGAACTTTTTTCTTTTCCTATGGCCTCTAATAATTTGCGGGACTTCCTTCTCTCCCTAAGCGTCGAAGATTCCCCCGTCCCTCCCGTTGAAATCCCATTTTCCGTCCCTTCCGTAATGCGATTTGCCCCTTCCCATTTGCGGGGCGTAATCCCGGGGAATTTCGTCCCCCTCCACCCCGCACAAGGCGGCAATGAGGAGCAGGCCGAAGGCCGACGCAATCGCCGCGGCAAGCGCGCTCGCGCCCGCGAACACCACGAGGCTGGCAACAGCCGCCGCGAGGAGGATGAAAAGCACTTCCACGAATTCATGCGACTGGAAGAAATTGAGCATTCCGGCCACCCCCCGAAGGCCGGTTGTAATCCTTCCCGAAAACCGCCCCGGGCGGGGGTAGAGCCATTCGATTCCCGCCTTGGTCAGCGAGTCGTGGTAGAGGTGGAGAAGCGCGCCGAGAAACATCCCCTCCACCAGGAGCATCGAATATTGCGCCGGAACCGCCCGCACGTAATCCAGCGCGTGGAAGACGGCCGCCCAGAAGAGGGAGGCGAGAAAAACGCCGGCAATGGAGTGGAACACCCCCCGGTGCCTAAGCGCCTTCCTCTCACCCGCGAGGTAAAGCACCCCCACGAGGGGATAGAAGAAAAACACCTTGGTCACGATTCCGAAGCCTGACGCCGCGGCGCGCGCCGCGTTCCTCCCCCCGCGGTTCAATAGCGATTCGTCCGAGTCCACGTCGGGAAGGAGGACGCCGATTGCAATGCCGGTGAGGATGAGCAGCGCCCCGTACTTGTCGACGGCCCCCTCGGCGTGGTAGGCATAGAGAAGCGGGGAGAAAAACAGGATTGCAAGAAGCACGTGCGTGCGGCCCAGCATGGCGTTGGCCTCAATCTCGATTCAATTCCCTATTAGGTGCTCGGCGCGTTTTAACCCTTTGCCACGATGGAATCGAAGGCGCTTATCGTGATTCCCCCGCGACTTGTTTTCTCCCCAACGAGCTTGGCGAAAGGCGGGATGGCAAGGCTCAAAACCGCCACGGCCGCGATGTTGAACGCCAGCCTGCCGTCGATGGGGATGGCAGGGTGCGTCTGCCAGGGCGAGAAGTAGTCGAAGTAGTCGCCCAGAAGGAGCCACGCGATTGCAACAGCCACCGCGCCCCATCGGAAGCTGCGCCTGTAGGCGAAGAAAATCCCCTCGAGCGCCTCGCCCACATGCAAGAGAAGGAGGGTTGCAAACCATCCCGCAACCGCGGGCGCGAGGAAGTATTCGTTGTAGAAGGCGATTGCGAACACGCTCCAGATGCCGAACTTGAGCATCCCCGCGCTTGCCAGAAGGTCGAGCAATGCGCTTGGCTTCTTTCCCGCAAGGGCAAGGAGGATGCTTGCGTTGGCAAACAGCAGCGGGAGGGGCGAGTCAAGAACGAACGGCCACAATGCAGGCGGGGTTGATTGCAGCTGCGGCCAGTAGTAGTAAATGCCGTAGGCAAATCCGACTGCGTTGACGGCAAAAAGGGCTTTGAGCCAGGGGGCTCTCACGGTATTTCTCTCCTTCTTCATTACTGCCTTAGGGCCCGTTCCCTAATCCCCCCCGACCTTCACTTCCCTTTTCTTTTCCTGCCGATCCTGCACGGCACTCCCTCGGCGTAGGACTTGTCGGGGACGTTTTTGTTCACCAGCGTCATTGCGTTGATTACGCACCCGTTTCCAATTTCCACTCCCGCGAGGACCGTGCTGTTCGCCCCGACCAGCGTCCTCTTCCCTATTGAAGTCCTTCCCGTCCTCCACTCGCCAACGAGGAACTCGTGCGCAAGGATGGTGCTGCCAAACCCGATTACCGAATCGTCGCCAATCTCTATGAGTTCGGGAAAGAAAAAGTCGAGCGTGACGCAGGCGGCGATGCTGGCGTCGGGAGCAATTTTGGCGCCCATCAGCCGGTAAAGGGCGTTCTTGAGCTTGAGCGAGGGCATCCAGTAGCAGAGGAGGAGGATGGTTACGTTGAAAAAAAGCCGCAGCGGATTCTTGGCGTAATGCCATCCGCGCATCGAGTTGGAAAAAGGCGCAGCGTGAGTTGAAAGTGTTCTTCCCGTCATAAGCCAAAGCACCCAAAACGCCTTCGGCCCCCTATCCCTTGAGGCGGTTGATTGCGCCGTCCACGTCCGCGCTCGAGGCGATTTTGAGCATCCTCAACCCGTCGGAAACTAGCGGCACGGTGGGCGCGCCCTGCGTCTTCTCGACCAGCTCGCGGAATGCCGCCGGGTTGGTGGTGATGTCCTTCTCGACGAACTTGACCTTCCCGCGCGCCAGCCCGTTTCGCAGCTGGGTGCAGAGGGGGTTGTTGGGAATGGAGTAGAACACCACTCCCTCGTCATTTGAGGCATTGGCGAGCTTGGAGAATTTTTTTTCAGCCATAAGCAGAACACCTTTCCTTATTTTTGAAAGTAAAACGGCCGCCTTTCGGCACAAATATTGCACCCCGTCAAACCTATTAATACCACCTGCCCCTTTCGAGGGAAAGCACTCCCCCCTGCACCTTGAATCTTCCTATAGCCTGCGGCATGCCTCCTCGTCAATCTCCCCAATCAATTCCGTTGCGCGCCTAGGCCGTGCAATGTAAATCTTATAAACAAGATTTGTCTTACTCTTGGTAGGTGATGGGTCATGGTCGAAGTGAGCGTTGGAACGATTAGCGCGAGAGGCCAAGTGGCTATTCCGACGGACATTCGGGACAAGATGCGCTTGAAGGAGGGTGAAAAAGTGCTTTTCTTGCTTGAGGGAGACTCGCTACTTGTCAAGCGCGTCAGTTCGCTGTCGTGGCAGGACATTACCAAACCTCTGCGCGAGGCGAGAAAGAAGATTGGCGAGGCTGACGTCGTCGGGTTGATTCACAGCTTGCGCAAGGCGAGAGCATGAAGGTAATTCTTGACACGAACGTCATCGTGTCGGGCACCTTTTGGGCGGGAGCCTCCTTTCGCGTGCTCCAGCTGGTGGACAAGGGCAAGCTCAAGCTCTTCATTTCACCGTCAATTCTCAAGGAGTACTTGAAGGTCTTGCAGGACGGGGAGATTCTCGGAAAAACAAGCGGAGAACAATACGACGCGGGTCTCGCCGCAGTGCACAAGCTCTTGCTCAACGCAACCATTGTCGAACCGAAAGTTCGAGTAAAGGTAGTGAAAGAAGACCCAGACGATGACAAGGTCTTGGATGCAGCTCTCGCGGCCAAGGCGCAGTGCATCATCACCCAAGACCGGCACTTGCTCAAGTTCAAGGCCTTTGAAGGAATTCCAATTCTAACGCCCGAGCAGTTCCTCGCCGGAAATAAGCTCTAGCAAGATTAGCCAGAGGCATAAGGCAATACAGTATGGAGTGCGTTAGGCGGAGAAAATCCAAAGCTTCCCCAGAGTTACTCCCCCATGCGCCATATCATAGTCTGTTCTTTCTCTTCCTGCGCAACCCCTGCCGTTTTTCCTGCAAGATTCCAGCCATTCGGAAATGCCCCCCCGAGCAATCCTTGAAGTTCCCGCCAGCCAGGTTACAGCCATTATGAAGTGTCGCCCTCCCCAATCGTTGAAGCCTTGTTCTTTTCCCCGCGTCTGGCAGTCTGCAGGTTCCCCCAACTCCTGCCGCCCACCAGAGCAATCCTGCCCCCAGCGCAATCCTTAAAGCCTCCCCTTCCCTACTGCATCGCAATGCCCGCCTTCGATTCCCCGTCCTTCAGCGTCAGCCTAGCCTGTGGCACGAGGATTTTCCTCGACCGCCCGGGGGGCATCAGCTTCGTCTCCCACGCCCACTCCGACCACTCTAGCTTCGTGCGCGAGAGCCATTCAATCATTGCGAGTGAGCAGAGCATAGAACTGATGAAGGCGCGGGGACACTCGCGCAGGGTGAATATGCTTGAGAACTATCCCAAGCTGGACGGCGCGGAGCTTGAAATGATTGACGCGGGCCACGTGCTTGGCGCGAGGCAGCTGGTAATCAAGGACGCGGACGGCACGGCGTTTGCCTACACCGGCGATTTCAATCCCCACGCGACCCTCACCTGCCCCAAGGCGCAAGTTCCGCAGTGCGACGAGCTGGTGGTGGAATGCACTTACGGCAACCCCCGCTGGGTCTTCCCATCGCGCGAGAGCGTCTATGGCCAGGTGAAGGGCTGGGTTGAGGCGTGCGTTGAGGAGGGACAGTCGTGCGTTTTGGGCGGCTATTCGCTTGGCAAGGCCCAGGAGCTCATCGCGATTCTCAACCAGTACTGCGGCATCACTCCCGTCGTGGAGGGAAAGACTGCGGAAGTGTGCAAGGTCTATTGCAGGCACGGCGTGAAGCTCGACTTTGCCAGCATCGAGCAGGCGGGCGACGATATGGCAAAGGGATTCGTCGCAGTCGTCCCCATCCACACCGTCTCGCCGCAGCTTTCATCGGCCCTCGAGCGCCAGTACGGCAGGCCCGTTCGCACCGCGGTGGCAACCGGCTGGGCTCTCAACGGCATGGTGGCGGGCGTGGACGAGGCATTCGCGCTAAGCGACCACGCCGACTTCCCCTCCCTCCTGCGCTTTGTCGAGGCGACGGGCGCGAAGAAAGTGTGGTGCGTCCACGGCTTTGCAAACGAGTTTGCCTACGAGCTGCGCAAGAAAGGCATCCACGCCGGAAATGGAGAAAAGCTCAAGGAAGGGCAGATGCGGCTGGGCTTCTGAAGAATTAATATGCGCAATTCCCCCTAATCCCTCCGGTTCCCATGCCCGTCATTTCCCTCTGCGTCATCGCCCCGTCGCCCGCTTCGGCCAAGAAAATCGCCACCACTATGGTGAAGGAGCATCTCGCAGCTTGCGCCAACATCCTCGCGCCCTGCACGAGCGTCTTTTACTGGCAGGGAAAGAGGCAAAGCAATTCGGAAGTTCCAATAGTGTTCAAGACGTCAAAAAAGAAATTGCCCCGGCTTGTCGCGCGCATCAGGCAAATTCACGATTACGAAGTTCCCTGCATCTGCTGGCAGGTCGTGAAGGCGACCAAGGAATACGAAGAGTGGGTGGAGGGGCAGACGAAGTGAAGGAATGCATTTGGGCACTTTATAATCGTGGATTGTCGAATGGATTTTACGAGGGAGAATATTTACGGCAAGCAACCAACGTCAAACTTCTACCTCTGACTATTATAATCTGCCATTTGAGGCGACGGGCGGATAGATATGGGATTATGAATACGATTCCGATGCGGATGTTCTCGTGCTCAAGCTCAGGATTGGAAAGCCGGAGTTTGGAGAGCGGGAGGGCAACGTCATTACGCACTATGGAAAGGGCTTCAAGCCCGTGGAAATAGAATTTCTCGACGCGAGCGTTACTGCGAGTGAGATTCTTCGCGTTATCCTGTCATCCAAAGCCAAGCCGCAACCGTTGCCATTGCCGGAGTAGGGCTTATTTCCCTAATCCCCCCTCGCCGCAAAGGAAAGCGCGATTCCGTACGCCATCCTAAACGCCCAGCCGAGCTCGAAGGGAAATTCGCCCTTGTTTGGCGAGACGAGCCAGGAGCCGATTGCCTCGAGGGTGATGTACGGCCCCACGATGCGGTAGTGCCTCGGCCTGATGATGCCGCCTACTATCAAGGCGCCGAGAATCAGGCGGAGCAACCGCCCCAATTGGAAGAGCTCTATCTGGTCGTGGCTGAACGCAATGGAGTAGAGCGCCTCGGGAATGAGAAGCAGCGCGAGGTATTTGAGGTAAACCATTTCACGACCAGTCCGTAATTCAGAAGGGAGCCTGCATATAAGAAATTCAGGAGGAATCCCGCCCTATAAAATCAGTTCGCCGGGTTGGTGGTGAAGGAGGTTGGGCAATTTGTTCTTTTGTCCGTTCATTTCCTTTCCCAGACTTTTCGTTTTCTTGATGCTTTTGCCCGTTCGATGTGTCTCTCCTATTTCCGCCCTTTCGTGCTATTTTCAAGCGCTTTGGCTTCCGTGCGTTCCTTCTCTTTCCCGCGCCTTTTCGTGCTCTTCAAGCGCCTGCTCGAGCGCGCCGCGCATTTTCTCGACTGCAGGGCCGCTTGGCGGGGTTGTGAAAAAGATTTCAAATCCCTTCACGGCCTGCATGATGAGCATCTCGCTTCCGGGCACCACGGCCCTTCCCGCCTTCGCCGCGTGCCCCAGCAACGGCGTTTGGGAAGGGTTGTAAACCGCGTCGAGAAACACGCATTCCTCCGGCGTGGAAAGCACTTCCTCCAACGAGAGTATCGACTCGCCGGGCCTTTCATTCCCCCCCAGTGGCGTGGTGTTGACGAAAACGGTCGCCTTGGGAAGGGCGTATTTCATTTCGTCAAGCCCTTGGCAGACCATCTTGTTCTCAAGCGACTGGTTGATGACGTCACAGAGCACGCTGGCGCGTTCGGGAGTGCGGTTGAGCACGAACACTTTCGCGCCCGCCTTGGCAAGCTCGTAGGCAATCGAGCGCGCGGCGCCCCCCGCCCCTGCAATGACGGCAGTGCCGCCGTCAATATCCGCCCCGGCTTGCGCAAGCGCCATTACCGCCCCCCAGCCGTCGGTGTTGAAGCCCTCGAATCCTGCGGGCGTGTTGTGCACGGTGTTCACCGCGCCCACGGCTTTGGAAGTGTGGTCCGCCAGTTCACAGCGCTTGGCAACCTCTTCCTTCCACGGGAGCGTGACGTTGAACCCCCTTATGGAACTGTCGGTGCGGATTGCCTTGAGCTTGTCCTCCAATTCTTCAAGAGTGGGTGCGCTCCACGACTCGTACCGGAAGTTCATCCCCAAGTAGTTGAAAGCCGCGTTCCACGCCACGGGCGTAAGGCTGTGCCTCACCGGCCTCGCGCCGATTCCGACAAGCATGCCCGACTCTAAGCCACTCACCGCTTGGACGCCTCCCTCGCGATTATTACACCGTAATCGATTATTGTGGGCACCATCGGAATTAAAGAGTTTCGCAACCTCTGGCCGGTTCAGCCACCCCCTCCCCTGCCCCCAACACCCGGCATTCTCCCTACTGCACGCCCTTCTCGTAGCCCGAAATCCAGAAGCAGAATGCCATGACTACCGAGTAGCCCATCGCAAGGCCCGCAAGGTCCGGCGGCACCGCCACGCCGCTTCCGGAAAGGTCGAAGTATTTCCACGCGCCGAATGCCGTTCCGGAATATTCCGCCAGCATCGCAAAGAGGGAGGTGAATGCGAAGGCGGCGAAGGGCATTTGCGAGCTTAGGCTAAGGGCATAGAGGCCCGCAATCGCAATGGGGGTGCTCAGCCCGAGGGTGTGGTTGAGAAAAGGGAAGGCCACCAGCGCCGCGCTTGCCGCAACAAAGGCGGGCTTGAAGCCGATTTTTGAAAATTGGGGCATCAGTTCGCTCACCCACCATCCCAGAATCGCCCAGCCGAGGGCAATCCACACCGGCGCGCCAATCGTCCCGGAGTATTTGTAAATTCCCGCCGCGACGTTGGCCGTTTCGAAAATCATCCCGAGAACCGCGAGGGCCACCATCAGCCTTCTCGCCCGCAAGCCCGACTTGAATGCAAGCAGGTAGAGAAAAAGCGCGCCGAGAACGGCGTTTCCCGCCGGGTTGCCGAATTGCGTCACGGCGTAAAGCGTGATGGGAATGAACACGAGAGGCCAGAGGAGTAGGATTTTCCCGATGGCATTCCCGGGGCGCGAACCTATCTTTTGTTCCATGAAGTTTCATTCAACCTTTTTTTTTCCATATTCTCCATATTTGCCCTTTCGAACTTAATTTGGAGAGCCTGATTGAAAAGCCTGACGTTTCAAGCGTTAGGGCCTTCTGGGGCAATTGCTTAAATGCGGCTTGGGGCCTAATGATGCTTGGCACGCCAGTTCCAAAGGATTTTGCCTGAGGCGCCATCGGCGCCCGTTCTTATGGGCCTATTGCACAGATGAATCAGTTTCGAAGGATTTGTGGGTCGATTGCCTTGGCGCATCCGTTCCAAAGAATTTTTATTGCGGCAGTTTTCCTCGCCGCCCTCCCAGTCGCGCTCATCCCGTCCGCGGGAGGCCAGTCGCAGGCGCAGGTCGCGCTTTTTGCCGGGGACAATTACGCAATCGCGGGGGGCGACAGCTTCAGCGTCATCGGGTTTTCAACCGACGGCAATTCGGCAACGCTTCAGTTCTCAATCGCCTCGCGGGGCAACGCCCCTTCGCTTTCCCTCGCACGGCTTTCCAAAGGGCAAACGGCCTTCCTTTCCACCTCCTCGGTGTCCTTCCTTGGCGCCAGCCCATCGGCAGACGGGAGGCTTGAGGGGGCGTTTTCAGTCTCATTCCCGTCCGCTTCGGGTCAGGTTTCCCCCACTCCCCCTGCAGACGGGACTTCGGCAAGCCCTATGTCTTCAGTATCGCCTGCACCATCCCCAAATGCAATTGCCAACGCCCTCCCGTCCGCCCCGGCCAGCCCCATTCTGGTTTTGAAGGAGAAATTGCTTGCCTCCATTGCGTCAAGACGGCCAGCCGCTTCAGGGGAAAGC
This sequence comes from Microcaldota archaeon, assembly GCA_016194335.1. Taxonomy (GTDB): domain Archaea; phylum Micrarchaeota; class Micrarchaeia; order Norongarragalinales; family UBA97; genus JACQBR01. Next base: position 83,752 of record JACQBR010000012.1, on the reverse strand, counting down.
GTGAAATTCCAAGTGGACATCTCAACCTGCCCGCACAAACTGCCGGGGCCGTGCCTTTACGCATCGAGGTTCGGCAAGGCCTCGTATGAAATTTCTGGCGGAATCCCAGCGGAGACGGAAGCGCCCGCGGTTGAGCAGGCGGCGGGGGGAAAGGAAGCTGCCGCGGCAGGGAAAGTGACTGGAGGAAGGCAGGCGAGCGAGGGAAATGGGGCGGCTGCGGCGGGGGGCCCTTCCAGAGGGAAGCAGGTCGCGCATTTCACCACCGGCTACGTGGAGGTCTATGACAAGACCGGCAGGAAGCTGGGCGCGTGGAGCGTCAATTGAGTAAGGGGGCGGGCGGAGAATGCAGCGGGGCGGGATGTTGGGCGCGTGGGGGGTTAGGGCTTATCGGGTTGAAGGAGAGCGTGGAGTTTGATGGGGCGGGAAGCCGGGCGCAGGAAGCGTGAATTGTCAAGAGCGTCGGAAATGGAATTGCGGGATTTCAAGGTTTCAGAACTGTTTTTCGCACTCGCCATAGCGGCAGTGGTAATCGCCGTTGCGGCATATCTCCTCTTTTTCCGCAATTCCCCCATTGAGGTGCGAGTTGCCGACGCGGTCTCGCTGGAGAATATCGACGGCGCGGCCGTGAAAGTCGCCTCCGGAAATTCGGCATTCGCCTCCGTTTCGCAAGGCGGGGTCGCGAGGTTTGCGGGAATCCCCAATTCAGGTCCCCTAACCGTTGAGGTTGCCAAATACGGCTACGAGAATTTCAGCCAAACCCTTGCGTTCCCCTCCAGAGGCTTGTTTTCGGTTTTGCTCCATCCCGTCCCAACCCCCGCCGCCAATTCCTCGGCCAAGGCGGATTTCCTCATCGTTTCCAACCGCGAGGCGCTCGCCGGCAAGTACGGGACTGAAAACGGGAGGGCGATTGAAGGGAAGCTCGCCAACCTCGCCAAAGCCGCGAGGGATAACGACGGCCTCTCGTCAAGAGTTGAGTTCATCTCTGCCCGGGACGGGAAGTCCGCGCTCTCCCAAATCAACTTCCTTCTTGCGGAATCGCGGGCGCGTTACTTGCTCATCGTGGGCGGGGATTCCATCGTTCCCTTCCAGCAGGTTGCCAACCCGCTCCTCGCAAAGCAGGACGTGGCCGTTTTCGCATTCATTGCAAAGCAGGATTCCGAAGTGCCCAGCGATTATCCCTACGCGAGGGGAGGGAAGGTCGCGGTGGGAAGGATTCACGACGGGAGCGATTCCAAGGCCGGCAGCAGCCCGGCGATTCTTCCAATGCTCGACTATGCAATCAAGGCGCACGCCGCGCAAATTCCGGAGACCAGCCTGGAGAAGATAATCTCCGCGGACAATTACGGCCCGTACCTGGACGAGATGTTCTCCACCCAAAAATCCCCGCGGAAAGCGGCCGTTTCCCCGCCGCTGTTCTACTACGCCCTCTCACCGCCTTCCACCGACGGCGACGCGGGGAAGGTCATCGCCCTCATCGGGACGGGCAGGATTGCCTACCTCTCGCTTCACGGCAACGACCCCGGTGAGAGCCAGCTTTTCGCAGGGAGGGAGAACGACGCGAATTACGCCGTGATTACCGCCGCCCTTGCGAAGAAAGGCGCGGTTGAAAACAAGTTCTTCCTCGCAGACTCCTGCTACGGCGCAACCCCGATGCGCACGGCGGAAGAGAGCATTCCCGTCGCCCTCCTTTCGCGCGGGGCGCTCGGTTTCATCGGCTCGACCACAAGCTCGTTTTCAAACTCCGACGCGCTGAGGACAGCGTCGGATTCGCAGGCGGGCTCGCTCGGGGTGAGCAACGCCCTCCTCTATTACGCGGCAAGGGGGATTTCCGAGGGGAAGAGGCAGGGCGACGCGCTTAACGCCGCGAGAGTCAGACTCGACGCGGCCGACGCGCTTGACCGGCTTACGATAGTGCAGTTCATCCTCAACGGCGACCCGACTTTGAGGGCGGGATGAGAAAAAAGTTTACCGCTTCTTTCCAAGTGGGGCAAAAAAAGTTTTTCGCTACTTCTTCTCCACCAAGAACTCGTCGCCGTCCTTGAGCGCGTGGTCCCCGCCTACCCGCTGTCCCGGGTGCTTTGCGGAAGGGCCCCACACCCTCGCGGACTTGAATTCCTCCTTCATCTCCCGGTGCAGTTTTTCCGCAGCAGATTTTACGGTCGTCCCTTCGCGCACGATTAGCGGCGCGTTCCTGTCGGCGGCCTCAAACCGCGAGCGCGTATGGACCCGGATGAGCCTGAGCTTCTTGAAAATCGCCTCCTTGAGCGTTTCGATGTTCTGGTTTTTTTCCGCCGAAATCGGAATGTGCTCCAAGTTGATTTTCCTGAGGAACTCGGGCTTTACCAGGTCAATCTTGTTCACCACCGCGAGGGAAGGTGCGTACTTTCGGTTTCCGGTGAGCACGTCGATGAGCTGGTCGATAGTTGCATTCTCGCGTATGGTGACGTTGGCGGAGAAGATGCCGTATTCGTTGAGGATGGCCGTGACTATCTTCCCGTTAAGCTGGCTTTGCTTTGCGTCGAAAAAAAGGTCTATCCCTCCCTTTTCCGTGCGGTGGATGTTGATGGCCGGGGGTTCGCAATCGAGGCGGATGCCGATTTTCTCAAGCGTCTCCCGCAATTTGGGCAGGTAGAACGGGTCGAAAACGTCGAGGATGAAAAGCACCAGGTCGGCATTGCGCGCAACGGCAATCACCTCGCGCCCCCGTCCCCGGCCTTCGGCCGCGCCCGCGATGATTCCCGGCAGGTCCAGCAGCTGGATTTGCGCGCCCTTGTAATTGAGCATCCCCGGGATTACCGTCGTGGTGGTGAACGCGTATGCCGCGGTTTTCGATTTCGTCCCCGTGAGGGCGTTGAGGAGGGAGGACTTTCCCACCGAAGGCAGCCCGATGAAGACCACGGTGGAGTTGCCCGCCTTCTTTACGTCAAACCCTCCCCCGCCGCCGCCCCCGGATTTTCCCGACGCCTCGTAATCGCGCCGCAGCCGCGCCATCTTCGCCTTGAGAAGGCCGAGGTGCGCCTCGGTGTGCTTGTTCTTCTGCGTCTTTGCGTACTCCGCCTCTAGCTCCGCAATCTTCTCAGGAATTCCCATCGTGAAAGAATCAGCCGCCTAGACTCTTTTCTGCCGCTTGAAGTCGCCGCGGTAATTCCCCGCGCCCTCAAGCCTTTGGAAGCTCACCTGGCAGATGCGGTGGCCGGGGTAGAGGATGACCGGAACGCGGTTGTTGTTGATGATTTCAAGCACCTGCACGTTGTCGCTTCCGGGGTGGATTGTGGATGCGGTGGAGTGCACCTCGAGAAACGCGCGGGCAAACCTGCTCCTCCCCTCAATCGTTCCCGCAATGTTTCGGGGCAGGGTGACGCGCTCAATCGTCTGGGCCAGGACGGTCCCGCCTGGCGGGATTTCAATCCCCCGCTTCCCATCGACCGTAAACGGCCTTGTGAACTTGGCGTAATCGAAGTCCTCGCGCAACTCAAGCGGCCTGCCGCCCTTCAGTTCGTACCTCCTGAAGTTGGCCGAGAGGCGAAGGTCCACCGTGCAGCCGTTCACGTTCCTTTCAATAAACGGCGTGATGGCAATCTCCCCCCTCTTCTCAGCCTTGATTATGGCGCTTGCAGCGAGCTTCATTTTCAACCAGAAATAAGAGAAGGCCGGGGCTAATAAAAGAATGCGGTTTGAGAGGTGGGCCCGCGGAGAATCGGACTCCGGATCTCCAGTGTGTGAGACTGGCGTCTTGACCATTCGACTACGGGCCCAACCCTTTTCTTTCTTCAGCTCCTCGCCTCTTGGCTCGTCGCGTGAAGAAAGGAAAGCGTTGACGGAAAAGAAAGAACCATTTCTCTTCTCCGCAACCAACTACTAGTTGCAATGAGGGAAAATAAAAACAAGTCCCAAGGCCATTATTGCTGCTCTTGGGGGTTTTCCCGCGATTCGGGCGCGATTTCGCTCTCTTCCGAAGCGGGCGCTGCCGGTGCTGGCGCCGCCGGGGCCGCAGGTTTGGCTGAAGGCGCGGGCCTCACGGGCGCGTTTCCGTAGGAATTCCTGTCCCCATACCTCTGCCGCGGCCTGCTCGCCCTCTCTTCGGCAAAGGCGCGTTCGCGCTCCATCTGCTTGATTTTCTTGTCGTAAATCCTACCGTGCTTGCCGCACGAGGGGCAGTAGGCCACTTCGCGTGAGAAAACGCGTTTGTAAGCCGGGTCCTGCACCTGGTTGCGGTCAAGCGGGTTTGAAAGCATGACCTTGTCGATGTAAACCGCCTTGTCGCGCCTGGTAAGCCTGCCGCACTTTTCGCAGCGGACCTGCCCTTCCGCGCCCCTTCCCTTGTGTCCCATAGTAAAGACTGCACCTCGAAAGCGTGAAATTAAACTAGCTCCGACAAATAATATTAAGCCCTCCCAAAGGTTTTAAACGTTAAGACGGGTTATTAACCCAAAAAGCGCGACTTGCGAATATGCCCCAACCCGATTGGTACAACGTGGGCCTCAAGCTCTTCATCACCAGGGGCGACACGGTGCTGGGGCTTACCGACCCGGAAAGCGGCAATCTCGACCTGCCCGGCGGGCGCATCAACGGCGACGAGCTGCTCGCGCCTTTTGAAAGAATAATTGCAATGGAGGTCAAGGAAGAGCTCGGCCCCGGTTTCAAGTACGGGCTTTCCCATCCCCTTCTTCCCGTCGCGGCCTTCCGCATCCACAAGCCCGAACGCAAGCTGAAAGTTTTTCTCGTCGGCTTCCACGCCCGCTGGCTTTCCGGCGAGCCGGTAATTTCTTACGAGCACTCTGCATTCGAATGGGTGCCGGTGGCAGAGTTGCAAGGCCGGATGAAAAACGGGGGGTTTGCCGACGGCGCGAGGCAATTCAGGGAATGGTTTGCGAGGGATTTCAGGAAATAATTAGGCTTTACTTCACCTTCACCCCGTTGAGCAGTGTGACGCCCGTCTTTTCCAAATCTATCAGCCCGTGGCGGAACAGCGGGCCGATTTGCCGGGGTTCCTCCCAATTGTTCACCGCCGCGCCGCCGACGAGGTTGGAATAGGCGGGAAAAACCACGAACTTCTGCCCTTTTCTCACGCCTTTCAGCTCGGCAATTTGCCTGTTTCTCGCGCCCAATGCAATCTTTCCGGAAAGCCAGACTTTCTCGCGGTAGACCCCTCCCATCCCGTCGCGGAATTCGAAAACTGGATGCAGGTTTCCCAGAAGAAGCGCGGACGTTTTGAAAAGCGCGGGAGCGGGCCACGCGTGGCCGTGGAACAGCCCGTACCTTGTTCTCCCATCCCTGAGGATGAGGCCTTCGGCAGGCGCGAGGGCGAGTTGAGGGGAGTTTTCAAGCATGCTGTCGTGGTTTCCCTTCACCACCGTCACGGGCATTGCAAGCGTTGAAAGGAATTCCCTCACGACTTTCTTTTCCCGCTCTTCAAAGCCGGCCACGTCGTGCTTGAAGTCCCCGTGCCGGCGATGGGCCTGAGCGACATTTCAATCAGCGCGTGCGGTTGTGGTGATTCCGTTCTTTCTTCCGGAGTGATGCTTGTTCCGTTCTTTTTTTCGGGTTTGCAGATATTTCCGTTTTTTTTTTCGGGCAGATGTTTATGAACCGTCTTCCGGGCTGTGGCTCTTGTCTTGTTTCTTTTTCTCTCTCCCGAGGGCGGATGCAGGGGTCCCGTGCCCGCCCGGGCATTTTTCTTCCCTCTTCACCCGCCTTTTCCCGCGGGCCCAATTCCGATTATTTATTATGGGTAATCAGGCTTAATCTACTCGAGCCGATGGCCTTCCTTCCGTTCGCAGAGGTGTTTCTCGCCCTTGCCGCGGGCCTATCCAACTTCATCAGCGGCCTTCTCCCCCTCTACACCCGCGTGCGCAACGTGGACACGCGCTACATAATCGGCTTTTCCGCCGGTGCGATGCTCGCTGTGGTGTTTGCCGAAATCCTTCCCGAAATACGCGTCGAGGCCAATTTCCCCCTGCTCGCGCTGGGTTTCTTCTCGTTCTACCTGATGGAAAAGCTGATTATGATCCACTCGTGCGGGGAGAAGGAGTGCGACTCCCACGCCGTCGGTTGGGTCGCGGTATTCGGGATGAGCTCGGACAACATCGTCGACGGCGCGGGCATTGCCGCGGGCTATGTCCTCAACCCGCTTACGGGCGTGCTCATCACCCTCGCGGTGATCCTCCACGAGATTCCCCAGGGCATCACCACCGCCATCCTCATGGCCAAGGGGAAGTTCGGCAGGAGAAAAACTTTCTTGGCCCTCGGCGCGCAGGCGGCGCTCTATCCCATCGGCGCGGCGCTCGCTTTCCTCCTCCCTCCCGAGCTTAAGACACCCCTCCTGGCGTTCGTCGCCGGCGACTTCCTCTACATCGCGGCCAGCGACCTTCTTCCCGAGGCGCACAAGCGCTTCAACCTCCAGGTAGTCGCGAGCGTGCTGCTCGGCGCAATTACGTTCTACGCAATTGAAGTGCTGGTGAAGCTGTAATATGCCATCCGGCCTGAAAACGGAGGTAATCGTCCCTTTCTTCAACGAGCGCAAGTGCTTTGGAAATTCCCGCAAGACGGGTTTTTTCAAGGCCCTCAAGAACTGGACTGCCGAGGATTCCGCCAACAGGAGCGTCGTTTTCGTCAATGACGGGAGCAAAGACGGCGGCGAGGATCACGTCATGCGCGAAGGCTTCCAAATAATCAACTCGCATCCCTCCGGCCAAAATGCCGGCAAGGGCGCCGCCCTCATTGCGGGTTTTCGCCACGCGCACGGGAAAGGGGCGGAGGTTGCAGTCACCATTGACGCTGACGTGGTGAACTTGACGCCCGGCCGCATCAACGGGCTGGTGGAGAGCCTGCAACACGTGTTTCCATCAGGCTGCAAGTCGAATATGGCGATTGGACGCAAAATCGAGGGGGGCATGGTCGCCATTCCCAGCCTCAACGGCGAGCGCGCAATCCGATTGGCGGCGTTGCACCCGCTTTTCAAGGGCGGCAGGAAGGCGGAGAAGATTGAGGCGCTGATGCAGCAGTTCGGGGCTGAAACCGCATTGAACCACCTCCTCAGCCACGATGTCCCTGGCGTGTGGTTCGAATCGTTGAAGGCCTATCGGAAGGGGAGGATTCATCAGCAGGAGCAGATAAACTCCACGGACGCAATGCTTTCCGAGAGGGGACAGCTCGCCAAGAGGCTGTGGGAGTTGAAAAGGCGGGCGTTGGGGAGAGGCATTCCCAGAGGGAAGGTTGCGGGAAGGATTGCCGAGATTCTCGGGAAAGAGAGGAGAAACAAGCCGCACCTGCGTTGACGGGGGGAAGGGCTTCTTCCGTAATCCTCCTAATTCATCCTGTTCCCGAATTTTTTCGACGCGTAGGCAAGCGCGGCGATTCCGGGCAGTTCCTTTCCCTGCATGAACTCGAGCAGCGCGCCTCCCGAGAGGGAGATGGCCTTCACCCTGGCCGCGTCGATGCCGAAGCGCGCGAAGGCGTCGGTGGAGTTTCCGCCGCCGAGGAGCGTGAATGCCTTGGTGTTTGCAAGCGCGGCGAACATCGTCCGCGTCCCGTGCTCGAAAGCGGGCTTTTCGTAAACCCCCGGCGGGCCCTTGAGGAAGACCGTGTTCGCCTTCATCATCGCGTTGGAATACTTGCGCGCCGTCTTCATCCCCACGTCGCCGATTTCGGCGTTGATGGCAGGGAGGGCACTCAGCATCACTTCCTTGCGGACGCCGTTCTCCTCGTAGGCGAAGTCGAAGGGCGTTTCGATGAACTCGTTGTACTGCGCGATGAGGTCGCGTATGGGTAGGAGGAGCTTGTCGAGGTATCCCTTCTCGCGCAGGTATCTCATCGTCGGCTCGGGCAGCTTGTTCCCCCGCGCTATGAGGCAGAGGTTGCCGATGATGCCGCTGGTGTAAATCTTGTCCACAACCTGCTTTTCAAGCGCGTTGCGCATCACCCCGACGTAATCCTCGGCCTTCGCGCCGCCGAGGTAGTAGAAGACGGGGTGGACGGTCTTGCTCACGGCCTTGGTTGCGTTGCCGTATTCCTTCTCGAACAGCGGGCCCATTGCGGAAGGGAGGAGCGCGGGAAATCCCACGATTGAGGCGTGCGAGCGGTGGGAGACTGAAAAAGCGTCGTTGACGTAAATGTCGGCCAGGGGCGCGAGCGCCTTGACCAACTCGCCCTTCGCATGCTCGGCCATCGGCTTCACGACCGCCTCGTCGGGATTGAACCGCAGGTTTTCCAGCAGAAGCACCTCACCCTGCCTGAGGCTCCTGACCTCGTCAAGCGTCTTTGGCGACACCACTTTCGGGTCGTTTGCGAACCTGATTTTGATTCCCGAAAGCCTGCCGAGGATTGCGGCGTGCTCTTTAAGCGAGGTGAAATCGGGCTTTCCCGCCTGCCCCTGGTGGCCGCAGGCGACTACCTTGGCGCCCTTGCCCGCGAGCAGCTTGATGTTGGACGCGGCGGCCTCGAGCCTCGGGCTGCCCTGGGGCTTTTTCGTAACGGGGTCAACGCTGGTATTGACGTCAAGCCGCAATAGCACGGTCTTGCCCCTCACGTTGGGAAATTGTTCCAGCGATATCAACTCTGCCATTTTTCCGGCCACCAATTATTATGGGCAGACGGATATTTATCGGCTTTGCAGCGGGGAGGGCGGGTGCTTTTTGTCCGCCTTTTTGGAGGTTTGAAGACTTCAGGAGGGCTTTGGCAAGTGAATGGGGGAGGTGCCTACATCCCTTTCTCGGCCATGAAGCCGGCCATGTCCACCATTCGGTTGGAGTATCCCCACTCGTTGTCGTACCAAGTGAGGACCTTCACGAGGTTTCCCCTCTCGCCAAGCACCATTGTGGAGAGGCCGTCGACGATGCCGCTCGCGGGGTTGCCGACAATGTCGCTTGAAACGATTGGCTCCTCCGTATACTCAAGTTTGCCCTTCAGTTTCGGCGACTGCGACGCCTTTTTCAAAACTGCGTTAACCTCGTCCCTCGACACTTCCTTCCCCAGCTGCACGGTGAGGTCGTTGATGCTGCCGTCGGGCACGGGCACTCGGAGCGCAATGCCGTCGAGCTTTCCCTTCAATTCCGGAACAACTTCGCCAATCGCCTTGGCCGCGCCCGTTGTCGTCGGGATGATTGAAAGTGCTGCCGAGCGCGCCCTTCTCAAATCCTTGTGCGGAAGGTCGAGTATTTTCTGGTCGTTGGTGTACGCGTGGACGGTGACCATGTAGCCGCGCTCGATGCCGAAGCTGTCGCTGAGCGTTTTTGCAACGGGCGCGAGGCAGTTGGTGGTGCACGACGCGAGGGAGACTACGGAGTGGCTTGCGGGGTCGTACTTCTCCTCGTTCACCCCCGGGACGATGGTGGCGTCCGCGCCCTTTGCAGGGGCGCTCACGAGCACCTTCTTCGCCCCCTGCTGCAGGTGGGAGAGGCACGCCTCCTTGGAGTTGAACGCACCCGAGCTTTCAACCACCAGCTGCACGCCCAGTTCCTTCCAGGGAAGCTTGCTCTGGTCCTTCTGAGAAATGACGGCGATTTCCCGGCCCTTCACAAAGAGGAACTTGTCGCTTGCCGTCACGTCGTCGGCAAGCACTCCGTGGACGCTGTCGTACTTTAGGAGGTGCGCGAGGGTGCGCGAGTCGGTAAGGTCGTTGATTGCCACTACGCTGCACTTTTTCCAGAAAGCGTCGTTGGCAAGCGCCGCGCGCAGCACCATCCTGCCGATCCTCCCGAAACCGTTGATTGCCACGTTCACGGCCATATCCCTCACCGCCTCCATTCCGAATGCATTCTCGCGCCTTCCACTCAAGAGCGGAAAGTATGAACTTATCATACTCCCAAAGCTTTTAAGGATTTTGCAGAAGTGAAATGCGGTTTTCCAAGGGCTTCGCGCAAGCGCTTACGGCGTGGGAATCCTTGTTATGAGCTCTTCGGCAATGCCCAACCTACGGTGCGGGAATTTCTGCAGTGAGTTTTTCGGTAGTGCCCCCAGCCCTACGGTATGGGAATCCTCGCTATGAGCTCTTCGATGACGCCTTCCGGCGTCGCCTTCGCCGCCTGGCCCTCGTAATTGAGGAGGATGCGGTGGCGAAGTGCGTGTTGCGCGACGTTCTTCACGTTCTGGGGCGTGGCGTAGTTCTTCCCGTGGAAGAGCGCGTCGGCCTTCGCGCCGATGTAAAGGGCGATGCTCGCGCGGGGGGAGGCGCCCCACTGGATGAAACTGGCGCTTTTGAGCCCGTAGCGCCCCGGGTTGCGGGTGGCGTCGATGAGGGAGACGATGTACTTCTCCGTCGCCTCGTTGATGGTGATGCCCTTCACCGCAGTCTGCAACTCGAGGATTTTCTGCGCGTTGAGCACCGGCCGGATTTCCTCAAGCGGCACCACCGAATCGCTTTCGAACATGTCCAGAATCTTCCGCTCGTTCTCCTCGTCGTTGTACTCCGCGATGATTTTGAAGATGAAGCGGTCGAGCTGCGCTTCGGGAAGCGGGTAGCTCCCCAGAGATTCGACGGGGTTTTGCGTCGCGACGACGAAGAACGGGCTTGGAAGCATGTGAGTCTCCAGCCCCACGGTCACCTGCCTCTCCTGCATCGCCTCGAGCAGCGCGCTCTGCACCTTCTGCGGCGCGCGGTTGATCCCGTTTGCAAGGACGACGTTTGCGAAAATGGGGCCGGGGACGAAATAGAATCCTTTTTCCTTCTGGTAGGTCGTGATGCCGATGAGGTCGGTGGGCAGCAAGTCGGGGGTGAACTGGATTCTCTTGAAGCCGCATCCCGAAATCCTGCTGAGGGTCTTGGCGATGAACACCTTCCCCTCCCCCGGCATTCCCTCGACGAGCACGTGGCCGTCGCAGGCGAGGGCCATGAGGATGCCGTCCACCACGTTCTTCTGGTTCACGATGGCCCGTTCCGCCTCCTTGCGCACGGAGCTCACCAGCCTCACCGCGCGGGCGAAAAGCTCCTTCGGGTCGTTTTCCCCAGCCGTGGCGGAGGGCTTTGCCTCCTGCACCGAGGCCGCAACGGCGCCGCTCCCCGCGTTCTGCGAAAAAAGTTCGGGCATTTCTTTAACCATCATGGAATTCCCGGCTTCCCCCGGTTTTTCATCCCGCCCTCGACTCGGCCTTGGAAATCACGTCGCCAATCACCTGCCGGATGTCGATTTTTTCCACCTGCCCCTGGTAGTTGAGGTTGAGCCTGTGGCGCAGCACGTCGTGCGCCACGGCCCTCACGTGCTCCACGCCCACTTCGGTCTTCGCCTCGATGAATGCCTTGGCCTTGCTCGCGCGGTAGAGGGCGAGGGTGGCGCGCGTGGAAACGCCGTAATCGACGTAGGTTGAGAATTTAAGCCCGCTTCCCTTCGGCTTCCTGGTGATGTCCACGATTGAGGTGATGTACGCCATCACGGCGGGCGGGGTCCTCACTTGCGAGACGATTTCCTGCATCGAAAGTATCTTTTCCGCGCTGAGGACGGGTTCGACTCCGAATTCCTCAAAGCCCGCGAGGGATACGTTCTTGTGCAGGATTTTCTGCTCGTCCTCCACGCCCGTGTAGTTGACGAGAATCTTGAAGAGGAAGCGGTCCAGCTCGGCGTAAGGCAGGGGGTAGGTGCCCAACTGCTCGAGCGGGTTTTGCGTGGCCATCACGAGGAAGGGCTTGGGCAGCGGCATCGTCTCTCCCGCAATGGTCACCTGCCTTTCCTGCATGGCCTCCAGCAGTGCGGTCTGCACCTTTGGCGAGGCGCGGTTGATTTCGTCGGCAAGCACGAAATTTCCGAAAATCGGCCCCTTGACCGTGTATGCGCCGCGGTCGGGAGAGAACATCGACACGCCGAGAACGTCGCTTGGAAGCAGGTCGGGGGTGAACTGGATTCTCTTGAAGTCGCAGCCTGAAATCCTTGCGAGCGTGCGGACCATCAGCGTCTTGGCGATTCCCGGCACTCCCTCGACGAGAACGTGGCCGTTGGCCAAAAGCGCAACTAGGAGCTTGTCAATCACGTCCTGCTGCCCGACTACGACCTTTCCCGCTTCCACCCGCGCCTTGTTCAAAAGCGAATAATACGCGCGCGCAACGAGGGCCTCATCAACCATGTGCGGAATTAGGGAAACGGAATTATTAAAACGGTAAGGGGGGAGGCAGGGCGGGGCCAAGGCCAAAGTCCCTTCGGGACATGGGGGCTTTTAAGAAACTCCCTGCCAATACTACTTTCGTGATGAGGTTGCCCCAGCCTGAGCCGAGAGGCGGTGAAGAGCAAGGTAGCTTCTGATTTTGCTTCTTTGCAACCAGCAGCGGCCGCTCACTTGCAAAGGCTTAAAATGCCGCGGCGTCCCACTTGTTGGCAGGGGGGACATTGTGGCGGCTTCAAAACCATCGGGCGAGCGGCGCGTTTACACGGTGGAACTCCGGGCCAATCCGAAGTATTCCAATATGACTTATTATCCGGTATGGTTGGCTGAGCGCAACAAGAGCGCGAATCCCGACGCGCATTTTTACATCCCCACGAACCCCGCGCTGCTCCAATCAACTAGGGGGCGCGCAGCTGTAGAACAGCACCTTCCGGAAGAGCTGAGGTCAATCCTTCGCGACCAGTATTTCCAGACGCTAGGCAAGGGCGCGGTGGTAAAAAGATTTCCCTGGACCGACGGCCTTCGCTACCAGGGGCACCACGTTTACGAGGTTGGCGCGATGGAACACGAGCTTCCCTTCAAGCCCCAAACAATTCGCCACTTGATGGTTTTCAACGTTTTTGGCGAAAAAGTCGCCCGCGCCATTGGCGAAAGACCGCAGGCGAAGCGGCGCGCCATGCTTAGGGAAATAGGTGACAATCTCAACCACTACTTTGAAACTCTCGAGAGTGGCGGGGAGATGGTAGTCGGGGAGCACACGATGCGGCCGCCAGAGGCGAAAATCGCGCTCCATAACCTTCACGAGCGGTTTGCTATTTCGAGAAGGCTTGCAACGCTTCACAATGGGGGTGCCGAAGAGGCAATTGAAAAATTGCGCAGTTGGGATTCTAAATTCGAGCTCCTCAAGAAATGGGAGGACGGCACGGATTTTCACGTTTCAATCGAGAGGCGGATTGTGGATGGGGCGAGGCACGAGGCCGACGTCCTGGTCATCACGAGAAAGTAGCCCCTTCGATTGCATCCGCCGCCTTCCCCACCACTTCCCGGTCCGTCTGGTAAGTGAGCCTTTTTTCCGCCTGCCGCAGGGGCAGCCATTCGAACCCCTGGTGCTCGGAGCTCAATTTCACATTGGCCGCGTCCGAGGGATTCTTGAGCCGGCCGAGGAAGAAAACCGCCGTCTTGTGCACGGTTGCGTCCCCCTTCTTGAAAGAATAGGTTATTCCCTCCCTGAACCCCTCCGCAAATTCAATCTGCCCCCCTGAAATGCCCGTCTCTTCCTTAAGCTCGCGCAGGGCAGTCTGCCTCTCCCCCTCGCCTTTCTCAGCGTGGCCCTTAGGCAGGCTCCAGTGGCCCGCCCTGTAGTGGAGGATGAGGAACTCAGGTTTTGCCCCCTTCACGCTGAACAGGATTATCCCGACGGATTTTTCGGATGGCATGAGAGAGAAATTAGCGCGCAAGTAGTTAAAATCAGTTAGTTGATAATTTCCGCCAGCGTTTTCCCCCAGGGCTTTCGAGCAAGCGAGTGCCGCAGGAGGCCAACAGGCCGACGAGGCTAAAGAGCTTGCGAAGAAAGGGCTGTTAACTTTCGTCAATGGCGATTTCGGAGATTTCCGCGCAGTGCTCGGCGATTTCCATCAGCGAATCCAGCATTACGCTGTACTGGTATGGCGCCTTATGGGCGGCGAAGCCCTTGTCGAACTCCACGCGCGCGAAGAACAGCCCGTCCTTTTCCCTGATGACTGCGTTGGCAAGCGCGGCGTCCCTGCCGAGGAACGCCTTGACCGCGTTGGAATAGAGGGCGTAGACCTTCCTGTTGAGCTCAAGCAGCTTCTTGAACAGCTCTTTGGTCGCCTCGCTCTCCTTTGACGGCAGTTCGGCGTAGTACTTCGCGATTTTGGTGATTTTGTCCGCCACCCTCTCGAGGTCGATGACGACCGTGGCGTAGTTCACGCACTGCCGCGTGTTGAGGTTGAGCGCGGCAAGCAGGGCGGAGTCGTTGAGCGCGAGGTTGAGCTGGCGGAGGAGGAGGAAGCGCAGCCGGTCCACCTCGTCGTCCCGCGCGATGACCACGGCGGCGGCGCGGCGGTCCCCGCTTGAGAGCGCCCCAAGAAGGTCTTCGCACATCCCGCTTGCAAGCAGGTGCGCGCGGCGCAGCGTCTTCTCGACCGAAAGCCCCTCGTGGGAGAAGAAGTCCTGCACCACCAGAGTGGTCGGCGTCTCTTCCGTCGCTTCCACCCCGATGAGCTTGTGCGCCTCCTCGATAATCGCGCGCCGCATGTTTGAAGGGAATTTCCCTTTGGAGTGGAGGCGGATGATGGTGAAGCCGTTGAGGTAGGCGGCGAGGAATTTCCTCCTCAGCGAGTCGATGTCCTTGTAGTCGTCGACGCAGAGGTCGGTTTTCGGCTGGCTTGCCGCCGAGAGGTCCGTTGGGCTCAGGGAAAGCATTCCGTCGCCGTTCTCGCGGATGAAGAGTTCAGCGCCCTGCCTGATGCCGTATTTTTTCGCCCACGCCTTGGGCAGCGAAACCGCAAGCGTGGACGTTCCCGTCCTCTGGACCTTCCTGCGCACGGAGTTCATCACTTTCGCACCTTGGGCAACAACGATTCAGCAACAGATTCGGCAACAACTGGATTCAGCTGCAACGGCAAAGTTACTATTGCGCTTAAAAAAATATATTCCTTTCCTTCAGGGTATATACTCCCTCCATATCCATACTTACCCTCTCAAGCCGCAAATACCCGACAGCATGGGAATTGGCAACGCAATTACGCGCCCTTACCGAAAGCGCACAAGCCGCAAATAGCGCCGGCGCCCAGAATAACTCCGTGAAGTTCAGCGGAGCCTTCTTTCTGCTCAAGCCCCACCTTTTCGCCTCCATCGCCCTCTTCACGCTCCTCACCGACATGGCGCTGGAGGGGAGGCGGGAGGTGCGCGTGCTGCTCTTAGCCCCGGCCGTCATCCTCTTCTTTGCCGCCCTCATTTCCTACGGGCTGGAGTACGACGCTTTTGCCAGGATGAACGGGAAGGGAAGGCAAGCCGAAGCCATTCCATCCGTGCCTGCGGCAGGCGCGATTCCGGAATCGAATCCCCCCATTTGCCAAGTTCCGCCCACTCGCAGCAAACTCACCACGCCGGAGCTTGAATACCTTCTCCGAAAATAGCTCCGCCCGTTTTTTATCAGCTTCCCCCCCTCCCCCAAACACCGTATTCGGGAGTTGTTTTGGCTTGCTTCTGAACTTGCGCCTCACGATGCTTTCGGGCCAGCCGCCGGAGTTCCTCTGGCACGAGGGCGAGCAGTACCTCTTCATGCTCGCGAGGAAGGAGCTTAAGGGCGTTTGAAAAAACTTTTATTGCAATGGCCCCCTCAGGGATTGGATAAAAATGGAAAAACCCGGGCGCTTGGATTATTCGATGGCCGTATTCGGCCCTGACGGAAAACTGGTTTCCGACAGGAAGGGAGGCCGGCCCGTGCTGCTCGATTCCAAGGGGAGGAAGTACGGCGAGCCGCAATGCGGGGTGGTCCTTGACCGGCAGGGCAAGCCCATCGTCAAGAATGTCATCGAGGCGTCAGCGGAAGACGCATTGAGGGAACTGCGCTTTTTGATGGAGGTCGAGGGAGAAGTGAAAGTTCCCCTCACCGGTGAGGAATTGGATATTCTTGACCGGCTGAAGTATTTCGACGGCACGCAAGAGCAACTGTTCAGGCTGGCCGAAAGGATCCGCCTCACGCCGGCTTTCAAGAGCCGTTCCTCCCACGGCGGAAGCATCGGCTGGCATTCGGGGCGGGAGGGGAAGCCGAGGATGAAGTCCGCCCCGGAGCTTCACGCCGAATTCAGGGGGATGATAGTGGCGCACCGCGAGGCGGTGAAGGAGGAAAGCAAATCGGCGTTTGAGGAGTTGAGGGCCAAAATGAGGGCCGGTGAACGCCGCATCGTCTTTCCGTGGGAGAAATAGTTTCAGCGCGGCAATTCCCTCGTCGCTCCCTTTGATGCGAAACGATTTTAAGCCCAATGAGGCATAAGAGCTACTTGTCTGTTCGTTTTGCACTTTGGTTTGAAGCCGGTTTTGTTTTTCTTGTTTTGCTGGAACGGGTTTTTCCTTTCCCAACGGGGTTGATGCGGATATGGCTGACTTGTCGAAAATTGGCTCGTTTCTCGACGGGCTGCTTGAAGACACGAGCGTGCCAAAGAACGTGAGGGCCGCAATCGGCCGCGCTAAGGAAAGGCTTGCAAACCCCGATCCCAACGAGGCGGTCGCGGGAGCGATTTACTCCCTTGACGAGGTGAGCAACGACATCAACCTCCCCATGCACGCGCGCACGATGATTTGGAACATCCTCTCCGAGCTCGAGGCAATCAAGTACGGCAATGCCGGAAGGGAGCAGGAGTAGTTTTCCGCTCCTGTCTTTTTGCGGGGCGCGCAAGGAAACGCGCTTTCACCCCGTGCGCCCTCTCTCCCCATCCGCCTCATTCGTGGGCCGAAATCGGGTTCGGCATCATCCTCTCGTTCTCCTTCACCACGTTGAGCACCACGTGCGTGTTGGTCCTCTCCACGTGCTCGAGCGCGAGGATTCTCTTCACCAGCCGCGAGAATTCCGTCCTTGATTTTACGCGCGCGACGACGATTGAATCGTATTCCCCGGTCACGTCGTAGACGCTCACAACACCGGGAAGCGCCGCGATTCTCTTCTGCACCTCCAGCAGCGCGCCCTTGCGGATGGTCACCTCGATTATTGCCGCGAAGGAATATCCCATTTCGAAGTGGTTGATGCACGCGGAGTAGCCAAGGACGATTCCCGCCCCCTCCAACCGCTTCACCCTCTCGATGAGCGTTGCGGGGGAGAGGCCCACCTTTGAGGCGATGGTGCGGAACGAGTCGCGGCCGTTTTGGGAAAGCTCCCGCACAATCCTTCCATCCGTCTCGTCGATTGACATTTGTTCGGTTTTTCCCCTCATCCCAAATCCCTCCCGCCCATTTTGCCGATTGACATTCGTTCAGCTTTTGCCATCGTCCCAAATCCCCCCGCATTGCTGGCGGTTTTCGCCGTTTTCAGGTTTTCCAAACTATTGTTTGATTTTCCAGCTTACAACCAAACATTTGTATAATCTTTTCGAAAGAAAGGTTAATATTGTTTTTGCCTCAGCAATAACAACCGTAGGGAAGGTGGGAGTCTTTCCGCCATTGCTTTCAGAGGTGGTCTGGTTGGAGAAGGTAAGCGGCAACATGATTGAAATGATGCAGCGCGATTCGATAAGGTGGGTCGACCTCCAGTTCGTCGACATCGTCGGCAGCCTGCAGCACATCACCGTCCCTTCCCACGCGGTTGGCGAGGGGGAGCTGCAGGAGGGCATCGGCAAGCTTGACGGGAGCAGTATCAAAGGGTTCAAGGCGATTTTCGAAAGCGACATGGTGCTGATGCCCGACCAGTCGACCTACCGCAAAATCCCGTGGGAGCCGCAGACCGCCCGCGTCTTCTGCGACATTTACGAATCGGGGGGCAGGGAGCGTTTCAGCCGCTGTTCGCGCTTCGTCGCGGAGAGGGCGGAGAAGGAACTGGCCCAGCACGGTTTTGACGTCTCGTATTGGGGGCCGGAACCGGAATTTTTCGTCTTCGATTCGGTGAAGTTCGACACTCTCAACGCCCACAGGACTCAGTCCTACAGCATCGAGTCAAGCGAGGCCGCGTGGCAGTCCCACGGCACGAACTTCCCCATCCGTTTCAAGGAGGGCTACTACCCCGCGCCGCCCGTCGATTCGCTCCAGGACTTCCGCCGGACGGTCTCCACAATTTTCGAGGATTCGTTCGGCATCACCCTCGACGCACACCACCACGAGGTCGCCACCGCGGGCCAGTGCGAAATCGACATGCATTACGAGTCGCTGGTCCACATGGCGGACAACCTCGTTTCATACAAGTACGTGGTGAAGAACGTAGCGGCGCAGATGGGCAAAATCGCCACGTTTATGCCCAAGCCCGTTTTTGGGGACAACGCAAGCGGGATGCACGTGCATCAGAGCCTGTGGGACGGCGGGCGAAACAAGTTTTACGACCCAACGGACAAATACGCAGGGCTTTCGCAAGCCGCGCGCTACTACATCGGCGGGCTGCTCGAGCACGGCCGCGCCTTGTCCGTCTTCGTCTCGCCCACGACCAACTCCTACCACCGCCTCGTGCCCGGCTACGAGGCGCCCGTCTACCTCGCGTGGAGCAGGCGCAACCGCTCGGCGGCAGTGCGCATTCCCGCCTACTTTGACGGCGAGAAGCCAAAGCGCGTTGAATACCGCCCGCCCGACCCGGCGGCAAACCCCTACATCGCATTCGCCGCCATGGCCTCGGCGGGTTTGGACGGCATCAAGCGCAAGGCCGACCCCGGCTCGCCAGTTGACGCCAACATCTACCACCTCACGCACGAGAAGAGGAGGGAGCACGGCGTGAGGGAGCTTCCCGGCTCGCTTGAAGAGGCGCTTGCGGCGCTGGAGGGGGACTCGAAATTCCTCGAGCCCATCTTCAGCCGCGACTTCGTCGATGCGTACGCGGAAATCAAGAGGGAGGAGCACAAGCAGAATGCCATCCGCCCCACGCCGTACGAATTCCAGGCGTATCTCGACGTATAGAACTTCAGATGTTCTGGAGCTAAAGAGCAAGTCAATCCCAAGCGAGGCAAAGTCCGTATGGCGTAGTGGCTGAAATGTTTTGATGCAAGAGTGAAGGAATCCCAAGCGAGGCAAATTTCGCGGGGAAAGAGGTTGCGTTTTCGCGCCGATGAATTCCCGGGTTTTAACAAATGGGCTTCAGGAGCAAGGGGAGGGGAGTGTTGTAAAGGGGAGTGAAAGGAGATGAATTTTGTAGAAAGGGGCAGGCGGAGTGGGAGTTTTGTTGAGATGGGCGGGTGGAGGGGGCTGGTTGTTGTGGTGGAGTGAACGGAGTTGGAGTTTTGTAAAGTGGCAAAAAAGGTGGTGGAGGGGGATGCTGGAAAAATGCTGAGCTCGCGGCTGTATTCCTGGATTGCAATGCTTCTCGTCATCGGGATTGTTTTTTCAATGGGCGCCCTTTATTTCCGCACGCAGGCTGCGGCCGAGAGGGATGTTGCGGGCCTCAACGCGGGCGACACCGCCTGGGTCCTCACCGCAGCCGCGCTTGTGATGCTGATGACTCCCGCAGTGGGGCTTTTCTACGGCGGGATGGTGGGCCGCAAGAGCGTGGTCGCCACCATCAAGCAGACAATCGCGATTCTCGCGCTCGTTTCAATCCAGTGGGTGATTCTCGGATATTCGCTTTCATTCGGCAGGGATTATTCGGGCATCATCGGCGGGCTCAACTTCCTCGGGCTCTCCGGGGTGGGCGCCGCGCCCAATGCCGATTACGCCGCAACGATTCCACACTCCGTTTTCATGCTCTTCCAGCTGATGTTTGCCGCAATCACCCCCGCGCTCATCATCGGCGCGGTTGCAAGCAGGATCCGATTCCGCACGCTCCTGGTCTTCACCGCGCTGTGGGCAACCATCGTCTACGATCCGATTGCGCACTGGGTGTGGGGCGCGGGCGGCTGGCTGCATTCAATGGGCGCGCTTGATTTCGCGGGCGGCACGGTAGTGCACGTGAGCGCGGGTTTCTCGGCGCTTGCCGCGGCGATTGTCGTGGGCAAGAGGCACGATTACAAGCGGGGCGCAACTGGCGGGGCGCACAACGTCCCCATGACGCTTCTGGGCGCGGCGTTGCTTTGGTTCGGGTGGTTCGGGTTCAACGCCGGCAGCGCACTCGCCGCCAACGGCCTTGCGGCAAGCGCGTTTACAGCCACCAATCTCGCTGCAGCCGCGGCAGCGCTCGTTTGGATGATTCTGAGCTGGGCGGACTTCGGCAAGCCCAGCGCGCTTGCAGCGGCGACGGGGGCAGTGGCGGGCCTTGTCGCAATCACCCCCGCTTCGGGCTTCGTCGGACCCATGTCGGCAATCGCAATTGGCGTGCTTGGAGGCATTGCAACTTACGTCGCGCTCGTGATCCGCTCGAGGCACACCTCGATTGACGATTCCCTCGACGTGTTCGCCTGCCACGGCGTTGGCGGGATGGTGGGGGCGCTTCTCACCGGCGTGTTTGCGGAAAAGGCAATCAATGCCGCGGGGGCCAACGGCCTCCTGTTCGGCAATCCCTCCCAGATGTTCCCCCAGATTGTGGCAGTTGCCGCAAGCGCCATTTACGCATTCGCCGCGACCTTCGTCATCCTCAAGGTCCTCGACGCGCTTATGGGCCTGCGCATCCCCGCCGAGGAGGAAAAGGCGGGAATCGACGTGAGCGTGCACGGGGAAGAGGGGTATAATTACTGAAAATCCCGTTTCGATTTTTTTATTTTTTTATTTATTTAAATGATTCCTTTGGCCGCTTTTTTCTTTTCCATCCTGCCGTTTCTCCTGATTCTTTCTCCCGTTGCGGCTTCTCATTTGCAGTTTGGAAACCCCCACGCCCAGCGCCATTTTAACCATTCGCTTCTCTCTTCTATCGTTCATCGGCTTTCCAGGCCGTTTTGCAGCGTGGGTTTTATGGATCGTGAGGAGGTCATCTCGGTTTTGCGCGAGCGCAAGCTCCTCATCACGCCGGACGCGCTTTCCCACGTGGTGGAGCATACGAACTGCCGGGAGATTATAGGCAAGGCCGTGGAAGCGCCGGGAGGATTATTCATCACCAAAAAACGCGTTGAAGAAATTGCCGAGGAGATTTTCGAGGCGCAGAAGGCGATGCAGGTTTCAGTCGTGAAGGGGACGACGGCGTTCCAGCCATTCGCCAAGGAAATCGTGGGAAGCGTGAAAATGGACGAGGAGTCCGACGTTTCGGGCAAGAGCGACTGCACTGGAAAAGTCGAGGATTTCGTGGAGTATTTCCGCGACCGTTTCGAGCGGGAGGCAAGCCTGATGCGCCAGCGGCCCAACCCTCCCATCAAGTGTTCCGCGCTCAAGGGCTCGCTGCAAAAGGCCGCCACGCCGGGGCGCAAGGACGCCGCAATCGTCGGAATCGTCCTTGACAAGCGTGTGACTAAAAACGGCCACACGCTCATCGAGCTGGAGGACGAGGAGGGCACCCAGCCGTGCCTCGTTCCCAAGGACGCCGAAGCGGCATTGAGGGAAATGGCCGCCGACATTGTGCTTGACGAGGTGATTACGCTAAGCGGCTACCTCTCCAACGGCGGGCTGTTCATCGTGAAGGAAATAATCTGGCCAGACATCCCGTTCAAGCAGAAGAGGAAGACGCAAGACGACGTGGCCATCGCTATGGTGAGCGACCTGCAGATAGGCAGCCGCTATTTCCTTCGCGAGCAGTTCACGAAATTCCTGTCGTTCCTTTCCGGCGAGGGCGAGGGGAGGGAGATTGCGGGGAAGGTGAAATACCTCGCGATTGCCGGGGATGTCGTTGACGGCATCGGCGTGTACCCCACGCAGGAGAAGGAGCTCGTGGCAAAGGACGTCTATACGCAGTACGAGATTTTCAGCGAGTTTGTGAAGAACATCCCCGAATACATCGAGATTATCGTCATTCCCGGCAACCACGACGCGGTGAGGATCGCCCAGCCGCGCCCCCGCCTCCCCCGCGAGTTCACGCGCTATCTCGACGGGTATTCCAACGTTCATTTTGCGGGCGACCCTTCAATCGCCGAGCTGCACGGCCTGAGGACGATGCTCTTCCACGGCGATTCCTACTATTCGATGGCTTCGGCAATTCCCCGCCTGCGCGATTCGACCACCCACCCCGAGAAAGTGGGGGTGGAACTTCTGCGGCGCCGGCACCTCTCCCCCCTCTACGGCGAGAACCCCATCGTTCCCGAGCACAAGGACTACCTCTTCATCAACGAAGTCCCCGACATCATGCACTTCGGCCACGTGCACCACAACGGCTATGCCACATACCGCGGCACGACGATAATCAACAGCGGCACCTGGCAGGATACCACGGACTACCAGCTCAAGCAGGGGCACCTCCCAACGCCGTGCCAGCTTCCCATCTACCACTGCAAGACCGGCGAAATCAGCGTGCTGAACTTCAAGTGAACGGCCGGCAAGCCACTCTGACTATATTTATAAAAACGCGTTTCTATCACTACTGGGGGATTTTGGGTTGGCTCATTCTGAAGTCAGTTTTGTCGAGAGGGTCATGCAGGCTTTCAAGAAGACCTATTCAGAGATAACGCCCGACACTCTCGAGCATGATTTCAGCCCTCGTTTTGTGGAACATTTCGTGAAGGAAGTGCTTGGCTACTCTGGCAACGAATATATTTTCGAGCGGGGCAGGACAGACATCACTCTTCTTGATGAGAATGGAAGGCGTGTTGTCGTGATAGAAACCAAGCGGCCCAAGGAGGATTTGGATGCCGAAAAATGGCGCGGCCAAGCGGGGAAATATGCGGATTCGTCAACTCTTTTCGTAGGTTTGGCCAACGGCTATCGCATGCTACTCTGGGAAGTGCGGGAAGGCTCCCGCCAGCTTAAGGTTGACTTGAATATCAGGGTCATAATCGAATCCAAGCGGGCGAGCGAAGGCAAGCTCACGACGCAGGAGACTGGGCAAATCCTGTTTTTAAGAAACATTTCAAGAGAGCAGGTTTGCAGCGGGGAGAAATATTCCCATTTTGACCAGTATTACGCCAAGATAGACGTTTGTGAAGGAGATGGATTTGGCAAATTGCTCGGGCAGCTCAATTACCTTTCGAACGAGTTGCTCAAGCAATACACCTACTCTGCCTTTGACGAGTATTACGCGGGATACGCGCAGTACAGGCAAACGAAGGACGAGCTTGAGCAGCTTAAGAGAATGAATGGCAAGAACGCAAGGCAGGCGGCAGACATTGCGCGTTTCGAATTGAAGACGGAGGGGAAATTCAAGAAATACGCCGATTTTTCGGGTTACTTCATCTGGAAAGCCATTTCAAACAGGCCCGATGAGAAAGAGGAGGAAAACAAGCAAGTCTTCTGTAAGGAGTCTATATACCTGCTTCTGAACCGGCTTCTTTTCATAAGGATTTGCGAGGACAAGGGGCTTTTGGGGAAGAAGATTTCCAACGGCGGGATTGAACGCCTGCGCGAGCAGCTTGCCGAACCCGTCCTTGGCGACACCGGCGTGTTCAAGCAGATAGTCCAGTTTTCATACGGCGGGGCCAAGAGCATCTACAACCACTTCTACGAGAAGGACAACCCTCTTGATTGGTACGAGAGCGGCGACGGCGAGCTTGACCGAGTGCTCAATCGCGTCCTCTGGAGCCTCAACCAGTTCAATTTCTCAAAGGTAGACCGCGACATTCTCGGCAAGCTTTACGAGAAGTATTTGCCGAAGGAAGAGAGGAAGAGACTGGGAGAGTTCTACACTCCGGAGGAGGTCATAGACTACATTCTAGATGCGGTGGAGTACGTCCCTCAAAAGGCGATTGAGGGAAAAGACTTGATAGATCCGGCGTGCGGTTCGGGCGGTTTTCTCGTCCGGGCGGCGCGGCGCTTGATTGCGAGGCAGGCGGTGAAGTTCGGCAAGGCAACTCCCAAGGAAGCTTTGGACAACAGCAAATGGCATGACGTTTACTCGCGCCTCACTCCCAAGGAGTGCGAGGAAATCGTGAGTTCGGTCGCAATGCACCTCCACGGTTTTGACATCAACCCGTTTGCAGTGAGCATTACGGAAATGAACCTTCTTTTCCAAGTGATTGACCTCTACTCCAAGGCAGTGAAGGAAAACAGGGGCTTCAAAGTCCCCCGCTTCAAGGTCTACGAGACGGACTCGCTTGAAATGCCCGCGGACCAGACGAACCTCCCGCAATTCTACGGCTCGACCGGAAAAAGCCTCGCGAAAGACAAGGAAGCCACCGACGAACTGAAAAAAAAGAAATACGACTTCGTAGTCGGAAACCCGCCGTACGTTAGAATCCAGCAATTGGACCGGAGGAGCCGTGAGGCATACTCGAAATCGTATGTAACGGCCAAAGGCAATTATGACCTTTACGTTCCTTTCATCGAATTGGGAATTAGACTTTTGGATAAGAACAGCAAGCTCGGTTATATATGCTCCAACCAGTTCTTCAAAAGGGATTATGGACGGGCACTCCGGCAATTTATCATTTCGAACTCGCATATCCGCCAGATAATCAATTTCAAGGACTCGGGAGTTTTTGAAGACGCTACTAATTACCCGACGATAATAATCCTGGCTACTGAATCGCTGCAAGCTACTGAAATAATCTCCGTCAATGCCCCTGAATCAGGCACTTTGAATGAGATTATAGGCGGAGTTTCCAACAGAAATATCGACCGTTTCACCCTGGACCTAGAAAGATTAGGGAACTCCGAATGGATGCTGGAAAATCCCCGAATAGCAAAGCTGGAGGAATATTTCTTCAATTGCAAGCCTCTTGGGGAAGTGGCTGATATAATATCTGGTGCCCAAACGGGCTCCGATGGGCTCTTTTTGGGGCGGAGGACTAATGACGGCGAAATTTTTACTACAGTAAATCTTCGGGCCGAAAGTGTGAAGTCTGAGCATCATCAAGTAGTGCCGTTCTTGTTGGGCAGGCAGGTTAGGCGATATCTTGTGGAATACGGCGATCGCGTAGCTCTTTTCCCCTACTTCCGGAAGGAAGGCCGGTACTATCTGCCAACCGAGATTGAGCTACGGACAGCCTCCCCTAAACTGTACGAATATCTTTCTAGAAAAAAGCAGGTTCTTGAGAAACGTCTTTGGTACGGACAGACTGCAGAACAATTGCATGGCGCTTGGTTTGCATATATGTATTTCAAAGCCGACTTAGCCAGAAACAAGCTTATAGTAACGCCAGCATTGACTAACAAAGCAAGGTTTGCTCCTGCCGAAAAGGAAGTCCTCTTTGCACTTGGGACCGCGGGAGTTTTTGGGGTTTCGCCCAAGCTTGACTACTATTTTACGCTTGGAGTCCTAAATTCCAAACTCGTGAATTTTACGGTTAAACGGCTTGCGCCTGAAAAGCGCGGGGGGTATTTCCAACTAAACTCTAAAGTTTTAAGTAGAATTCCCATGAAGGTCCCGACAAATAAGGAAGAAGCTACGATTGCAAATAAAATCTCAGATGCCGTTAAAGAAATCCTTAAGCTTAAAAAGAGGGATGCTGGAGCTGACACTAAAAAAACAGAATCGCGAATAGATTCGCTTGTTTTTAAGCTCTATGGAATCTCCGTGGAAGATGAAAAAATAATCTTGAATGAGGTTGATTGATTTCCCATGTCCGACGAGCTTAAATTCGCAATCGCAACTGCCCAGCACGCGGGGGAGATGCTTAAGAAAAGCTTCCGCAAGGACGTTGGGGAGAGGCCCAAGGGGCTTCGCGACGTGGTGACGAAGGCCGACTTTTCGTCCCAGAAGTTCATCACCGGCGAAATCCGCAGGAACTTTCCCAAGCACGACATCCTGGGCGAGGAGTCAGGCGCGCTCAAGGACGAAATCGACACTGGCAAGAGCGCCAAGTGGCTTGTGGACCCCCTTGACGGGACGGTGAATTACGTCGCCGGCATTCCCGCCTACTGCGTTTCAATCGCGCTCGCGCGGGGAGGCGAGCCGAAAGTCGGCGTGATTTACGACCCGACTTTGGGCGAGATGTTTTACGCCGAGCGCAACCGCGGCGCTTACTTAAACGGCAAGAGGATTTTCGTGACCGAACGCCCGCTGCGCCATTCGCTGATAGGAATGTCGTTTTCCAAGAATTTCGAGAAGACCATGCGCATGCTCGATGTGGTGAAGAAACTTCAGCAGCAGGTGCGGCGCTTCCGCTCTTTCGGCTCCACTTCGCTCGAGGCGGCGTACGTCGCCTGCGGCCGGACAGCCGCGTACGTCAACCCCTCAAGCACGCCGTGGGACTTTGCCGCGGCCAAGGTGATTGTCGAAGAGGCCGGCGGCGTGACGGGCGACGCCCGCGGAAAGCCGTGGCAGTTCGGCTCAACAAGCGTGGTTGCGGCAAACTCGAAAGAAACCCTTTCCGTGATTTCAAAGGCGTTCCTTGCGGCGGAAAAGAAAGGTTGATTGCAGTCCACGGGGGGTGCCTGCAGCCTTTTCGCGCGCACCCCATTTTCCGCGGAAGTGGGAAGGGCTGAATATTCCGTTCCCGGAACAAGGGCTGGTTTTTTGTGCGCGGCAGGCGTTTAAAGCACTTCCGCCCCAAAACTTATTCCTATGGCCGCAGTTCAGCGTCAAGAACTTATTCCCAGGACCAAAGTCCAGCGCCACTTTGTTACGGTCGTTTACATAGTCGGCACTTCGCGGGGCGAGCTGCGCGTTCTTCTGTTGCGCCACAAGAAAATCCCGTCGTGGCTCCCTCCCGGCGGGCATCTGGAGGAGAACGAACTGCCCCACGAGTGCGCCATTCGCGAGGTGAGGGAAGAGACGGGCCTCGAGGTGGAGTTGGAGGGCGGCAACGAAATGAGGCGCATCGTGCCCGAAAACGAGACATTGCTCATCCCCCAGCCCCACCACATCCAGCTTGAGCAAATCGAGAAGGGGACGCACTACCACATCGACTTGGTCTATTTCGCAAAGCTTGTGGGCGGCAACGCAATTGTTGATGCCGAGGGCCACGGCGAGGCAGGGATTAAATGGTTTTCAAGGGAAGAATTGCTTGCCATTCCCCAAAGCGAGATTTTCGGCGAGGCCCGCAAGTGGGCGTTCGAGGCGCTTGACGCAATCGGGAGGTAAGGTGGCTCGGATGCATTTTCGCAACGTATCCCATCCAATAGAAATCGAGGGAAGGCTTGGGCGGCGCAAGCCGCAAGTGCTGGTGATGGGGGTTGACCACAATGCCGGCAGCCAGCTTATGGAAAGGGTTTTCGAAACTCGGGTTGACGGCACTCCCCTTCACCGGCATTTCGGGAATGCGGCTTTTCTAAGCGGCTATTCTCCCGCAAACCCCAGGTCGCTTCGCAGAATGTGGGAGGATGTAAGGCGGCTGGCCGAGAGCCTTAAGGAAGGGAGTGCGAATGTTGCCGGTTTCAGCAAGAGGGATGGCAGGGCCGTTGGAGGGCAGATTTCTACCATCCTTTCCAGGGACCGCCCCGGCTACCCCGACCTGACAGATTCCCAATGGCAATTGTGGGGCAAGGCGGTTAAGGAAAATCTGGGTGAAACGGTTTATCCCGACCTTAAGGCAATTGATGGCGCAATTGATGGCCTGCCCCACGCCCCGCAATTCGTCGTGAAGGTATTTGCATTCGAAAAGGAAAGGGCAAACCAGCCCGTGCTGGTTGTCGGACCCGCGGAGATGCGGGACATAGTCGAATCGGCGCAGAAGGCAACAGGGGAACCCGTGATTTTCCTTCCCCCCCGGGGGTTAATCACGCTTGTCGGCGGGTTGGACCCCAAAAAGTTTTCCGAATTCTTGGAGGAAATCCAGAAAAACCGCAGTAAGTTGCCGAAAATCTCGGGGGCGCACCATGGACTTGCGGTCCGCCTGCCATTCTCCTTCGGCTACAATTCGCCGTCTGCCGGAAAGCATTGGAACGCCCTCCGGGCGCTGGGCGTGGGGGAGCTGGAAATCATGGGCCTGCAGGCCTCGCCCATTCGCCGCACTGCACTTGCGGAATCGCACCAGCACGCAAGATTTCTCCACGCCCTCGTTTCCCAACTTGCCGCAAGCAATAATGCCGAAAAGTGATTTCATTTA
The DNA here is from genome assembly GCA_016194335.1 of Microcaldota archaeon. GTDB lineage: Archaea > Micrarchaeota > Micrarchaeia > Norongarragalinales > UBA97 > JACQBR01. Next base: position 56,018 of record JACQBR010000012.1, on the reverse strand, counting down.
CGATGCCCAACCCCGCCTCCCCCGCCATCAGGTCGTATTTCGACGAGCTGAAGTCCAATTTCGACCTTGCCTACGAAGTCGCGAAGAAGGCCCGCGGCCAGGGTTTGGACCCGGAGGAGTTTGTCGAAATCGCACCGGCGCGCGACGTGGCCTCGCGGGTGGAGGGGCTCGTGGGCCCGCCGGGGATTGCGGAGCGGATTCGCGAAGTGTGCGCCATCAGGCCCCGCGACGCGGCGGCTTTTGAAATCGCGAAGGAAATAATGCTTGCCGGCGAGGTGAGGATGGGCGAGTCGACGGGCGCGAGGGAGAAAGTCGCCCGCCTCGACCAGGCCGTGCGCACGGGCCTCGCGATTGTCACCGAAGGGGTGGTGTCCGCGCCCATCGAGGGCGTGAGCCGCGTTGCGCTTCGGAAAAACCCCGACGGGAGCGATTACCTTGCCGTGAGCTTTGCCGGGCCCATCCGCGGCGCTGGCGGCACGGGACAGGCGATGGTGCTCCTCATTGCCGATTACTGCCGCCAGATTGCCCGGATTGGCGATTACCGCCCGACCCAAGACGAGCTCGACCGCTATGTTGAGGAGATTTTCCTCTACTCGCGCAAGACGCGCGCGGGCCAGTACGTGCCGACCGAGGAGGAAATCCGCCACATCGCAAGCAACTGCCCCGTATGCATCGACGGCGAGCCGAGCGAGGACTATGAGGTGTCGGTGAAAAAGGACCTCAAGGTCAGCACGGTGGACGGGACGGGGAAAGTCGTGCAGGAAACGGTGACGAACAAGGTGCGCAGCGGAGTGGCGCTGGTGATGTCCGAAGGCCTCTGCCTCAAGGCGGCGAAGGTGCTGAAAATTTCCAGGAAGCAGGGCCTCGATTGGGCGTGGCTTGAGAAAATCATCAAGGTCAGCAAGCAGGACTCGAAAAAAACCGAGATAAAGCCAATCACCAAATACATGGACGAGATTGTCGCCGGCAGGCCAATCTTCTCCTACCCCATGCGGCCCGGCGGTTTCCGTCTGCGCTACGGCCGCACGCCACTTACCGGAATCGCGTCGAAGGCCATCCACCCCGCGGCGATGGAAATTCTCGGCGAGTTTCCCGCAGTGGGGACGCAACTGAAAATCGAGCGTCCCGGCAAGGGCGCCGTCATCACCCCGTGCGCCGAGCTTGAGCCGCCGGTTGTCCGCCTTTTTGACGGCAGCGTCGTGCGGGTGGAGAGCATAGGCCAGGCGCGCTCGCTTGCTGGAAGCGTCTCGAAAATACTTTTCCTCGGCGACCTCCTCTGCAACTACGGCGATTTCTCCAAGGCCAACCACCTCCTCGTGCCAAGCGGCTATTGCGAAGAGTGGCACGCGCAGGAACTTGAGGCCCTCGGGGTGAAAAAAAGCGTTGGGGAGGTCCGCGCGATGTCCGCGCACGAGGCAATAGAACTTTCCAGGAAGACGGGCGTTGCGCTTTCCCCCAGCTTCACCTACTTCTGGCACGACATTGCCTACCTCGACGCGGCAAAGGTTGCAGACTTCATCACGCTAAACGGCAGTCTGGACACCCCCGCCAACATCCTCAGGATTGCCAATTCCGACCCCGCCTGCAAGACGATTCTTGAAACGCTTTGCATTCCCCATTCCGTGGCCGGGGAGGAAATCTCCTTTTCCGGCGACGATTCGGCCGCGCTTCTGGCCAGCCTGGGCCTCGCCGCGAGTGAAGAGCCTATTGAAGTGAAGGAAATTGGAGGGAAGGGGATTGTTGGGAGGGAAATTGTTGGGAAGAGGAAAATCTTTCCAATCAAGCCCGTGGATTCCGCAGGCTCCGCATTGGAGAAAAGCGGGCTTGATTTCGCCAACGAGCATTCCGGAATTAAGGTGATGGCAAAGGCCGGCATTTACATCGGCTCAAGCATGGGACGGCCGGAGAAGGCCAAGCCCCGGAAGATGAAGCCGCCGGTCAACTCACTCTTTCCAATAGGGCTTCACGGCGGGAAAATCCGAAGCGTGGTCAAGGCGGTGCGCATGATTTCCGACGGGACTGAAAAGCTCGAGGTGGAAGTGAACTACCGCGCGTGCGGCAAGTGCGGCGCCGCGGGAAACTGGAAGAACAGGTGCATCCAATGCGGGGCGCACACCCTGCCCGCGAGGAAATGCTCCAAGTGCGGCGCGCTCTTTCTCTTTTCCCAGGAGTCGTGCAAGTGCGGGGGCAAGGGCGAGCCCGCGGGAATGCAGCCCGTCGCCCTGCCGAGCGAGTTCAAGGCCGCGTGCGACGCGGTGAATTGCCGGCCGGAGGAAGTGAAGGCCGTGATGGGGCTCATTTCATTGAGCAAGACCCCCGAACCTCTGGAAAAGGGCGTGCTGCGGGCGAAGCACGGCGTGACGGTGTTCCGCGACGGGACGGGGCGTTTTGACGCAACCGAAATTCCCGCAACGCACTTCACGCCCCGCGACTGCGGCACGCCAGTTGAGAAGCTCCGCGAGCTCGGCTACGCGAAGGATTACTTGGGAAACGACCTGGTGGGCGCCAGCCAGGTTTTCGAGCTGCGGCCCCAGGACGTCATCCTCAACGAGTCCGCCGCCGGGTATTTCCTTTCCCTCTCGCAATTCGTGGACGACCTTCTCGAAAAGTTCTACGGCCTCCCGGCCTTCTACAACGCGTCAACAGCCGCCGACCTCGTCGGAATCCAGCTGATGGCCCTCGCGCCCCACACGAGCGCTGCAATCGCCTGCCGCCTCATCGGCTTCTGCAAGGCGCGCGCGCTTATCGCCCACCCGTATTTGCATTGCGCAACACGGCGTAATTGCGACGGCGATGAATTGGCGGTCATGCTTTCCCTCGACGCGCTCCTCAACTTTTCCAAGACATACCTTCCCGAATCGCGCGGGGGGAAGATGGACGCGCCGCTCGTGCTTACCGTCGAGCTTGACCCCACCGAGGTGGATGACGAGGTCCACGCGATGGACGTTTGCTTCAGCTATCCCCTCGAGTTCTACCGCGCGAGCCTGCGGTTCGCATCGCCTTCCGAAGTGAAGCTCGACACCGTTTCAACGCGGCTGGGCACGGAAGCGCAGTTCGAGGGGCTGGGTTTCACCCACGCCGCGTCGCTTGAGGGCGCGTGCGTGCAGAGCTCTTACGTCACGCTTGGCAACATGGCGGAGAAGGTGGAGAAGGAAATCGAACTGATGGAGCGCATCCGCGCGGTTGACGCCCCCGGCGCGGCTGAAAGGATTCTGCTTTCGCATTTCTTTCCCGACCTCTACGGCAACCTGCGCTCGTTCTCGCGCCAGTCGTTCCGCTGCGTGGACTGCAACGCGAAATTCCGCCGCGTGCCCCTCGTTGGCAAGTGCCTCAAGTGCCACGGCAAGCTCCTGCTCACCATCAACCGCGGCGGGATTGAGAAATACCTCAGAATCTCAAAGCAGATGGTGGAGAAGCACGGGCTTCCCAACTACCTGCGCCAGCGCCTCGTCCTTGTCGAGAAGGAAATAGCGAGCATCTTCGACAACGAGGAGCAGAAGCAGGTCAGTCTGGCGGAGTTCATATAGGGGTTTCCCGGCGCGCATTTTCCGCGAGCTTGGCGGAGTTCATCTAAGCTCTGAGCAGCTGTTTGATCCTCTCAGCCAGTTTCTTGGCGTGGGCCCCCCCGTTTCTTATCATCAGGGGGAATGTCCTGTTGGCCTCGGCGTCAGCCCCGCCTCCCTTCAGTCCAGTGTTGGCAGAGATGGCTTTCGACACGTCTTCTACCATCAGTTCCGTGTCCATGATCCGGATTTTCTTCCTTTCCGTGAACTTGGGGTTGGTTGCGATCGTGGCAAGCCGGGAGACGAGCGTTTCGTAATTTGCGTAGCGTTTGAGGAAGTAGTCCAACGGGTCTATTCCCCTCTTGAGTTCGCCCGAGGGGCCGAATAGATGTTTTGCGTCTTCGGGCAACGCAAAGGACCTGGCATAACCTATCGCGCTGCGGTTTTTTCCAAGCAGCGATATCGAATCGCGGTAAATGGCCAGAAAGTCCATCGGCTCTCCCAGTTCCCTAAGCCTCTCGAATGCGCTTCCCCCGACTTCGGCAATGGCAAGTTCCGGGCGGTTTGCGCTGAATCTCACGCCGGGCCAGTGTGCGATGTTGCCGGCGGGAATTGCAATCGCTTCCGACACGCTCTTGGGATGGCCGGAGTCCCCGCCGCTTGCGCGCCCGGCCGTCCTCTCCCCGCCAGATTGGTTGAGGTTCCCGTGCGGGTATCTCAAAATGCCCGTGTGCCTCGCGCAGTTTTCCCAATCGATCGAAGGGATGTTGAGCCGCACGTTGTTAAACAGCCTCACGAACGGCTGCGTATGCCGCGCCCCGTCGTGGTTCCGTATGATTTCCGGGTCCAGCCACACCGTCCGCTCAATGCCGAAAAGGCATTTTCCCCCGGTTTCCCTGTTGATGAACATTATCTCGCGCAACTTCCTGCCCTGCCCCTCCGGGTCGCGAAGCATCCCATCCAGTTTTTTGACGTACCTGTTGCTGCACGAGCGCTGCGTCGTCGGGTGGGGAGTCCCTCCCTCCAATCCCCGGACGAGGTGATTTTCGATGAATTCTTCCGCAGTCCTTGATTTGTTCATTGCGGCGAGAAAATGCAGTGACACGGCTAACTTATTGGCAATGGAGTTTTAAAAATAGCTTGGGGGGGTGCCGTTATGGGAATGGGATAATGGAAAAGGCCGCGCCGTCATCCCGCCCTTGCCTCGGCAAGCCGCACCCTCTCCCGCGTCTTGAGGGCCAATAGCAGCGCCCCAATGTTGGAAGCGGGCGGTTTTATCTAGGGGGTTTGGCGCGAGGCCGGACGCGCATTGTTCGCCCCGCTGGGACGTTGCGATTGCCCCGCGGCTTCCGCAGGCGTTGAACGAATCTTGCGAATCGGCATTTTCATTTTATTGCCTGAAAAGTTCATTTGCCCCACTCACGGCTTGATTCCCGCGATGTGCAGGAGGATGAGCAGGCCCACTCCCGCGAGGCCGAGGATTGCCGTGACGGCGATGGAGACGAAGTTGATTCCAATGGTGAACCCCACGGACTTTCCCAGCAGGTTGATGACAAGGAGCGCAATGAGGCCCAAGACCGTGTTTTCAAGCAGCTTGCGCGCGGATGCGACGAGGAAGAGGGTGACGGCGACGAAAAGCAGCGCCACGATTGCGAGAATCCACGCGGGAATGAGGAGAAGTTCGGCGACCATGTCAACAACTCTACGGGTCCGCTGAAGCTTGCCAGCCTATGCAGTGAGGGCGGTCAGTTCAATGAAATTGTCCACGGCAATGAGTGCCGGCTTCCTGAGCGTGAAGGAGGTATCCTTCAACTCGACCATCTGTGCGCTAATGAGCTTGTTTATCGCGGCTTCAACCTTTTCCTTCGGAAGCTTCAGCTTGTCCAGTATGCCCTGCAGCTGGGTGTCGGGATTGTATTTAGCCAGGTATAAGAGTACCCTTACGCAGTCCACGTCAGAAAAGACCGTTCCCCAGTTCCGCAAGATTCTGTCGTCCATTCCCCTCATCCGCCGATTCGTTTGCAGCCTTTCCGTATCCGCCGCAGGATTTCAATCCGCAGTCCTCTCGCCCGCCAATTGGGTTTTTACCCAGACTCTCGAAGCGTGCTGCCCGCGCTGGACCAGCAGGGCCCGCAATTCATCAATGGAATCATAGTATATAATATCGTTGTCGAAATCCTTGAGGTAGTCCTTGCTGGCCAGGATGGTTTCGTGGTCTTGCGGCTTTCCTTTCACAAGAGGGAAGCATTTGGAGTTCCAGCCGGGGTTTCCGCAAATTACCGAGCTTTCGGAAACCGTGCCTTTCCCATCCCCATCCACCCACAGCACGATATCGGCCTCGTCAAGCCCCTTGTCCCTGATTTGGGCGGTGCTTATCTCCGGGGTATCCGCACTTGCATCATCCATCTTTGCCTTGATGTCGTTTAGCGTAAAGGCATTGCAGTGATGGTGGAGCACAAGCTCTTCTTTCACGCTTTCAAAAAATTCCAGCGTCACTTCCTCGCCATGCCAGTCGCCCAGCAGCAATACGCCGGGGTAGGAATTGAGGAGCTGCCCTCTTTTGTTCAAGTCATGGGCTAAGAAAGCAACCGATTTTTCAACGGCTGGAATTCCGTCCGGGCCCAAGAGCCGGTCTGATATTTCCGCCCTCACCTTCTCTTTGAGGTTCATGGATTCACCGGTTATAGCGGATTGCAAAAGTAATGCCAATGCCGCATTGCAATCCGCTAGTTGCAAATCGCACTTCTAAAGTTCCAGAATTAATGCGATTTGCTATAAGATTGCCGCAAGACTTTCTTGGTTTGCTATAATTACCGCAGGATTGCATCCGGTATCAGCTGGCGGCCCATTCTCCCCCCTCCCAAAAAGGGCTACGCGCTTCCGGCCCGGATCTTCTGTGCAAGCTCGCTTATCTTCACGCGCACCTGCGCCGCGGTGTCGCGGTCGCGCACGGTGACCGTGTCGTTTGAAAGCGTGTCGTAATCGATTGTGATGCAGAGTGGGACGCCCACCTCGTCCATCCGCGCGTAGCGCTTGCCGATGCTTCCGGCGTCGTCGTACTCCACATCGAGCCCCGCGGCCTTGAGGGCCTTCTCCACTTCCCGCGCCTTCTGCGCGAGGCCGTCCTTCTTCATCAGCGGAAACACGCCCGCGTGCAGCGGGGCGACTTTGGGGGAGAGCTTGAGGATGACCGTGCTTCCTTCCTTCTGAACCGATTCGGAATAGGCGTCAAGCAGGATGGTGAAAACGAGGCGCTCCACGCCGAACGACGGTTCGAACACGTGGGGGGCGTATTTCAATTTCCGCTCCTCGTCAAACGCGGTGAGTTCCTTGCCGCTGTGCGCCGAGTGCTGGCGGAGGTCGAAGTCGGTCCTGTTCGCCACTCCCATCAGTTCCCGAAATCCCCAGGGGTAATTGTATTCGACATCCCAAGTCTCGCTGGAGTAGTGCGACAGTTCGGAAGCCGAGTGCTTCCTCGCCCTGAGGTTTTCCGGCCTCACGCCAAGTGATTGGATGAACATCACGCATTCCGCCAGCCAGTACGCGTGCCACTTCGTGCCGATGGTTTTGTGCGAGAGCGCGTCGCCGACCGCCGTTTTTTTTGCAGGCTGTCCCTTCTCGTGCATTTCGGGAGTGAGGAGGGGAATCTCGAGCTTGAGGTGCGCCTCGCTTAGGGAAGGGCAGTCGTCGAGCTTGGCGGGGTTGACGAAGTATTCCAGTTCCATCTGAGTGAATTCGCGCATTCGGAAGACGAAGTTGCGTGGGGAAATCTCGTTGCGGAACGCCTTGCCAACCTGTGCAATGCCGAACGGCGGGCCGGCCCTCCCCGCGCCAAGGCCTGCCTTGAAGTTTGCGAAAATCACCTGGGCGGTCTCGGGGCGGAGGTACGCCTCGGCGTCCGAGCCTTCGCCCGCGCCGATTGAAGTCTTGAACATCAGGTTGAATGTCTTGATGAGGTTGAGCGCGCCTCCGCACTTGGGGCAGGCAATCTTGTTCTCCCGCATCATCTTCTCCAAGCGCTCCATCGTCACGCCGTCCACGCTTAGGGAAAGCTCCTCCTCAATGAGGTGGTCGGCCCTGAAGCGCGACTTGCACTTGGCGCAGTCGATTGCCGGGTCGTTGAAAGACTCGAGGTGGCCGCTTGCCCTCCATACTTTGGGGTTGGTGATGATGCTTCCCTCCATAGGGACCACGTCGTCCCTGCCGGAGACGAACCGGCCCCACCACGCGTTCTCCACATTGCGCTTGATTCTCGCGCCGTATCCAACGAAGTCGTAAAAGCCCGCAGCGCCGCCGTAGATTTCGCTGTTGGGCACGATGAGGAAGCGCCTGCCCGCGAGGTTGATCACTTTTGCGGAGAGCTCGTCCACGCCTTTCCTTTCTTCCTTGCCTTTTGCCATGTGCATCAAATTCCCATACTTAATAACTGAGAGAAAGTTAGGAACAAAAAGCCCAAATTCCTGACGATGATTTCCTTAGTGGGGTGCAGGGCTATAAATATGCTGCCGGAATAATCAATTCGCACATAATCAGTCTGGCAGGTAATCCCTTTTGAAAAACAGGAATTTCCACCCCTCAAGCCGTTTCGGCGGTCCGGGCAAGGGCGGCCCAAGTTCCCGCCCCGGCGGCCCGAGGCGTTTCGGCGGCAGGCCCGGCGGGAGCGCTTCAGGCAGGCCGTCAGGCTTTTCCCCCCGGCCTGGAGGAGGCCAGCCTCGCGAGGCGGTGAACCAGGCCTCTATTCAGTCGAGGGACCGACGGAAAGTCGGCCACAGGCTGTTCCTTCTCAAAAAGGCGAAGGAAATGGTGCGCGAGGCCTACACTGGCAAGGGCGCGAGCCTCATCCAGGCAATCCGCGCGATTGACGACCTTGACTCCGCCAAGAGTCTGCTCTTCACCCGCATGGACGAGTGGTTCAAGATCAACTTCCCCGAATTCTCAATCGAGAGCGAGGAGACTTACGCCAAAATAGTCTCCAACTTCGGAAGCCGCGAGTCAATCGATTTCGGGAAGCTCTCCGAAATCGCCGGAGAGGCAAAGGCAACCACTCTCGCTTCGCGCGCAAATGAAAGCTTCGGCTCTCCCCTCACCATCCAGCAGGCCAACGCGCTTCGCGACCTTTCCCACGCGGTGATTGCGCTGGGAGAGTCGCGCAGGCAGCTTGAGAAGTTCGTCGGGGCCGAGGCGGACGCCGTCCTCAAGAACGTCGCTCACCTCTCCGACGCCCTCGTCGCGGCGCGCCTGCTTTCAGCCGCGGGGAGTTTGGAAAAGCTTGCCGAAATGCCCTCGTCAACCATCCAGGTCATCGGGGCTGAGAAGTCGCTTTTCAAGCACCTGCGAACGCACGGTCGCTCGCCGCCGCCCAAGCACGGCCTGATTTTCCAGTCGCCCCTGCTGCGCAGCGCCCCGAAAGACCAGAGGGGGAGAATCGCGCGCGCACTCGCGGGCAAGCTCGCAATTGCCGCCAAGGCCGACTGCTTCACGGGCAACTTCATCGCGCCCCTCCTGAAGGAACAGCTTGAGGAAAGGTTGGCGGAAATCAGGCGGGGTAAGGGCAAGGCGTAAGAACCCGTTTATTCTCCCCCCGCCTATTTTTGCAAACTAATTAAAGCCAATGTCGTTTTCTATATGTTTGTGTCTTCATTGTAGGGATTTGAAGGTGAACGGATATGCCGGACCTTGAGTTGCTGCGTTCCATGTTTGTAAGGACCTACGCCGCAGTTCCGGCGAAACTGCGCGAGGAGATAGTGGTTCTGGTTGATGAGCGGCCGTTCAACTGGAACAGCGCTTTTCTGGAGATTCAGGGACGGACCGAGACCGGCGATTCGATTCTCCGGCACCTGGATGAGTTGGGCCTGCTTTCAGTTGACGAAGGGAAGTGACCTTTATGGATGACGATTACTTGATGAAGCTCGTAGTGACCAGGTTGCAGTCAATGCCCCCCAATTCCAGCTTTTCCATAGGCCGTTTCGGCGATTTTACCAAAGAGCAGTTGATTCGGGAAGTTATGGGCGGGAGCAACGTGGGCAAGGCCGCCATTGAAATGGAGCTGAATTTCCTCCGGGAAATGCCCAAGCTTTCACGCAAGTTGAGCTTATGAGCCGGAAACTCTTTATTGCCCGAAGCGGCCATGACATAGGCAACAGCTATTTGTTCGCGTATTCTCAAGCTATCATTGACGAGGCAGAGCGCCGGAACTGGAGAGTGGAGAAAGCAGATGGCGGGGATGACTGCCGCAATAACGTCACTGCGCGGTTGTCTAACGGGCCACAGTTGGCGGTATTCAACGGCCACGGTTCGGAAGACGAAGTGTGCGGCCATAAGGACGAAGTGGTGATTGACTCTTCCAACGCAGGGCTTTTGCAAGGCACGGTTTCGTTCATCCGCGCATGCGGCTGCCTCAACGGAATAGGCAGGTCGGCTGTGAAGAAAGGCGCCAAGGCCGTGGTTGGCTACAGGGGCGACTTCTGGATTCCGCGCGTCAACGAGTTTGCGGCCACGCCGCTTAGGGATCCGTCCGCCAAGCCAGTGCTTGAAGCTTCCAATGCAGTGGCGTACCGGCTCCTCAAAGGCGCGCGTGTCAAGGACGCCGTTGAAGCGTCGAAAGCAAGGGCCAACAATGCAATCCGGCAGATGCTCACGCGTGTAGAACCCTACGATTCGCCCGCCCTTCGTGCGCTTGTCAACAATAACCTGCTCATCGATTTCGAAGGCGACCAAAACGCGGTTGCCTCCATTGGGTAAACCCGCAGTTGGGAAAGGCCCTGGCAAATTGAGTGAAGTCTATTCCCCCGCCGCCTCTTTTTGCAAACTATAGCAAACCAAGAAAGTCTTGCGGCAATCTTATAGCAAATCGCATTAATTCTGGAACTTTAGAAGTGCGATTTGCAACTAGCGGATTGCTGGCAATGTTTCATTATTTATGCAATCCGCTATTATCTTGGTTTGCAACTAGCGGATTGCAATGCGGCATTGGCATTACTTTTGCAATCCGCTATAATTAAAGCCTGCTTTCCCTTTCTAAGTCCGGTAGGCAATTATGGCCATTGACGGGCGAAAGTTGGTAAGCGAGTATTCCCCCGGCAAGATTTCCATCTCCACGCTCGGCAGTTCCGCGGCGCTGGACATTCTCGACGGGGCGAAGCGCGAGGGCTTTCCCACGATTGCAGTGTGCGCGAAGGGGAGGGAAAAGACTTACTCCAACTATTTCAAGTCCAGGCGGGCTTTCGGCCGCGATGCGGGGATGGTTGACGACGCCCTCGTGCTCAACTGGTTTACCGAACTTGCCGAAGGCGGGGCGACTGGCTACCTGCGCCGCAACAACTCGATTTTCGTCCCCCACCACGCCTTTCTCGAATACGTGGGGCTGGACGCCCTCCTCAACAGGTTCAGCGTCCCGATTTTCGGCAACAGGTCGCTTTTCGCCGCGGAAGAGCCGCAGGCGGGAGGCCGGGACAAGTATTTCATGCTCAATTACGCCAAAATCCGCACGCCCCGCGTTTTCACCCGGCCGCAGGAGATAGACCGCCCCGCCGTGGTCAAGCCCCTGGAGGAAAAGCCCGGCAGCCTCCATTCGCCGTACTTCATCGCGGGCAATTCCATCGATTACGAGAGGGGCATTGCCGCCCTCGAGCGGCAGGGCATTTCCACCGAGGCAATCGTGAGGCAGGCGGTGATTGAGGAACTCGTGGTTGGCGCGGCCGTGAACCTCAATTTCTTCAGCTCCCCCCTGAACGGGCAGCTCGAATTTCTCGGCGCGGACGTCCCGAGGCAGACCAACATCGACGGCATCCTCTCGCTTCCGGGCGCGCACCAGTCGGAAGTCCTGCGGGCGGTGAGGCAGTCGTACGCCTCCGTCGGCTATTTCCCAAGCACGTTGCGCGAGTCGCTAATCGAAAAGGGGTTTGAGGCCGCCGAGAAATTCGCCAAGGTGGCCAAGGAACTCTACCCCCCGGGCATCATCGGGCCTTTTTCGCTCGAAGGCGTGATTGTTCCCGGCCCGCCTTCCGAGGAGTTCGTCGCGTTCGACGCGCACCTCTGCGCCTCCGGGGCCCAAACCGCCGCCGTGACGCCCTACACGGGCTACTACTGGCGCAAGCCCGTTTCGGTGGGCCAGCGCATCGCGATGGAAATCAGGGAGGCGGTGAGGAAAAAGAAGCTCGACGCCATAGTGAGCTGAGCAGGCTGGAAACCCGGGAGGGAAATTTCCCGCCATTTTTTTTTCCTGATGCTTGCGCGTCCAAACGCTTCCCCAAACTCCAGTTCATCAGTAAATGCCCCCGCGCACTCAGGCTGCTTGCCAGCTCTGCCCCCGCGATGGCTTTAAATTCGCCCTTAAAGTGATTAGTATGACCTTCAGCTTGAAGCACATTTGGATGGAGAAGAGACCGCCCGTGGCTAAAGATGGGAATTCCTTGGCAACCCCCGCCGCCCTTGTGCTAACCCTCTGCGTGTTCCTCCTCGTGCTGCTCTCCTCCCCCGCGCTGAAAATCAGCTTTCCTGCGTTGGGCATTTCCCCCGCGTCAAATCCCCCTTCCCTCCTCACCGGCCTGGTCACTTCCGCCACTACCTCCGCGGGCATCGTGAACAACCCGCCCACGATGGGCGTCGTTTCAGTATCGCCATCCTCAATCACCCTCTCCCCCGGGCCTTCCAACACGACGGTCTTCTGCTACGCCAACGTGACCGACATCAACACCGCCGCGGACGTTTCAAGCGCCAACGGCATTTTCTACTTCCTCAATTCAGTCCCCAACTTTTCCTACAGCCACTTTGGCGTGAGCAACTTTTCGCTTGGGAGTTTCAACGGCACTTATTTGAATGACTCGGCAAGCGTCTTTACAGGCTTCTTTCCGAATAACAATTCCTTCTCGGGCGTGGGGCAGTATTTCTCGCAAATCGTGGTGATGAACCGCTCGAACGCCAACCAATCACTCATGCAGGCGAATTGGAGCTGGTTCGAGTCCGCCGGGCTCACCAAGGATGCCAACGGCTTGGGCAACGACACGGTCGTGCTCGACCTTCATTTCGAGAATGACACGAAGGACGCGAGCAGGTTTAACAATTCGGGGGCGGTGGTGAACAACAATACTGGCGCGATGTGGACTTCCAGATGCCAGGTGGGCGGGTGCCTGACGTTTGACGGCGGGGATGACAATGTTGCTTTGCCGGAACCTCCGGTAACATCGACAAACATCAATACCGGAAGCGTTTTTGCATGGATTAAGACTACGAACGCAGGCACATCTTATCGGGGGATAGTGGTAAAGCAAGGAGCTTATGGGATGTTTCTGAACAGTAATTTGTTTGGAATTTATGATTGGGGAAATAGCGCAGACCGGTCAACTGGCATAAATCTGGCCAATGGGGATTGGCATTTTGTGGGACTCACTTTTTCCAATATTGATGCCGCCGCGCCTTCAAACAACGCCAAGCTATACATAGACGGGGCACTCAACCTGACGACAACCCTCAAACTCTCCTACAGTACCGAAGGAATAGTTGTCGGGGCGGGAAATAATCCCGGAACAGCACAGTTCTTCAACGGCTTGATTGACGAAGTGCACATTTTCAACCGTTCCCTCTCGGCAAGCGAGGTGAACCAGCTTTACTCTTGGGAATACAACTCCACCGGCAAGGGCAATGGCGGTTTCATCAACAATTTCACGAACGTTTCCCTCGCGTTCCGCGCGAAGAACTATTCGTTCAACGACTCTGGCCTCGTGGGGTGGTGGGATTTGGGCGATTCGTCAAGCAACGAGAGCGTGACGAACAAGACGCTTGATTTGAGCGGGAATGGGATAACCGGCGCACTCGTCGGCGGCGTTACTCTAAACACAACGACTTGCGCCGTTGGGAATTGCCTGAAGTTGGACGGGACTGGCGGCTTGGTAAATTTAGGGACCCCCGGCTCACTGGAAGGGTTGCAAACAAACTTAACGATTTCCACGTGGTTCAATCCATCCAATCCATCTTCAGGGCTTCAGCCACTTTACGCGGTTTACTTGAGTGTAGCTGGCGGGAATCTGGTTTCCCTGATTCGCTTGGATACCGGCACGTTAGTCTATTACACATCCAATTCGGTTTGCGGTATTCAATCTGTCAGTTCCAGCATTTCGCCATCGGCAAACGTTTGGCATCATCTCGCGGTTGCAATAAACGGCAGTCTTTCAGCTTCAACCATAACCTTCTATTTTGACGGTAACGCCCCAGTAGTTGGCGCATTGGCCGCCATGTGCACTACCCCTTCGCTCACGATTCCTGTTTACATCGGCGGCGATGCTGCCACGTCAAACGAGAGATTCAACGGTTCCATCGACGACATAAAGATTTGGAACCGCACGCTCTCTGCAAGCGAGATTACCGCGCTTTACAACGCGGGCAATCCGACGAACTCAACGGGGCAGGAAGGCAACTGGTCGGCGTTCACTTCGGAGTATTACGGCGGGAACGCCTCGGTTTCCAACGTGGTGGGCAAGCTCGTGCAGTACCGCGCGTCGCTCAACTCAAGCGGAGGGAGCAACTACAGCGCATTCCTGCAGAACGTGACTCTCAACCTCGGGACCGGGGTGGTCGGGATGAATTTGCTGAACTCTTCCTGCTCCCTTCAGGGGGCGTCGGGCAATAACGTCACTGCAAACTGTTCCTTCGCCCTTCCGTATTACTTTACCGCGGGGCTGGCCTGGTGCGCCGTTAACGCCACTGACGCGAGCGGGGCGTTTTCAAACTACACGTCAAACGCCGTTGTCAATTCCCTCCTCGCCCTTTCCGCCTCGCCTTCCTCAATCAACTACGGTTCGATAGACCCGGGGAGCAATTCGTCGGCGCAGGCGGTGAACGTGACGAACTTCGGCAACGTCGCCCTCGACGCGAAGTTCGAGTCGACCAACCTCACCTCGTCCGGCCTTGCCGACATCAACGCATCCAACCAGTGGTACAGCTTCTCCACGCTGGGAACCGGCAGCGACTACCGGCAAGTGCCAAACTCCACTTCGGCATTCAACACCACCTACAACCTCGGCCCAAGCGCGTCGGGCGCCACGAGCAACGCCACGCAGTATTTCATCATCGCGATGGACTCGGGCGTGAGGGCGGGGGCGTATTCCGGCGTGCTGACCATCACCGCGGCGGCGCATTGAATTGCCTAATGCTAAGTGTCATGTGACAATGCGCTGTTATGCAACAGCTAATGGCGGGGGGGGGGTTTGTGGGTTTCTCTCCCGTTGGAACGAGATGGTGCAGTCATGGGCGTTGGGTAACTCTGCCGATTTCAGTGAAACTTGCCTATTTCACTGCCGATTGTTTTCAAGTCGAAAAACAGGCATTCGGCGTTTTCACTGGTGTTGAAGCCGTTTTTCGAAAAGAGGACGAACTTGAGGGGTTTTTTCGTTTTCAAGCCCTTGGCCGATTCCTTGAGGCGTTCGAGTTCCTTCCCGCCGGCCTTTTCCTTTGTCCACTTGCATTCCCCAACGTAAAGCGCATCCTGCGTTTCAACCACGACGTCAATTTCCCTTTGCTCGAAAACCTTCGGCTTCGTCTCGGCACTTCCCCACCACCTGCCGGTTTTGACAACTTGCTCGCCCCGGCGCGTGAGATGCTCGGCTAGAAACTCGCGGCAGAAGGGCTCGAACCGCCTGCCCACGAACTCGTTAAACTCGGTTTCGTAAGGCGGCCGGGTCTTCCCGTTTACGCAGGCAAACCAGAAGGCAATGACATTCTCCTTGATGGAATAAACTCCCTTCTTGCTTCGGGAAGGGTTTTGGCCGAACGGCACCGTCCTCTCTATGAGGCGAAAGTCCCTCTGCAGGGAAAGCAGGTATTTTGACAGCGTGGTTTGCGAAACGCCGAGCTTGCCTGCAATTTCGTTTGCCGAAACCAAGCCGGCGCCAATCGCCTCTATTATGGAGAAGTATTTCTTGTACGCGGCGCCGAACTCCTGCCTCAACAGGTTCTGGCCTTCCTCCTTCAAAGTGGCGGCAACGTCGAAAAAAAGGCGGTCAATCACGTTGCTGGCGCCCCCCTTTTCAATCAGCTCGTAGTAAAAAGGGATTCCGCCGAACACGCAGTAATTCTCGACCTTTCCAGAAACGCTCTTCACGCCTATGTCCTCCTGGATTTTCCACACGATTTTGATTGGCAGGGGCTGCAGCAGGAGGTAATACCCCGCCCGGTTGAACAAGGGCGCTTTCTGGCGCGTAAAAATCCTGTCCATCATGCTGACATACGAACCGGAAAAGATGAGAACCTTCGACGAACCGTCCTTGTGCTTCTCCCAGGCGCTTTGGAACTCGTAAGGCAATGCCTGGTTTACTTCGGCCAAGTTCGGAAACTCGTCGACGTGCAAAATCCGCTTGCCGGACTTCGTGAAAAAATACTCCAGCGCCTCCCTCACCGTGCCGAACGAAGGGGCGTACTCGTCCGCCAGCGCCTTGGCGAAATCTTCCGCAACCTGCTTCTCCTCCTTGGGAACAACCAGCACGCGGGCGTGCGGCCGCCCCTTGAGAAACTCCTCCACCAGCCTGCTTTTGCCAACCCGCCTCCTGCCGCTTATCACGACCATCTCGGCGCCCTTGCCAGAGCACGCCCTCTTCAGCGCCTCAAGCTCACCATCCCGGTCGTAAAACTTCATTATCCCACCACTGGATAATCCTATGGCTGGATAACTATTTAAGCTTTTTGCCGCTGGCAAACTCCCCCACCCGTTGCCCTTCACCGACCCCACGCTCAACATCAGCACCTACTGGACGGACAACTACGCCCTAGCCGCCTTCATTTTCGGAGAAAACCTCTCAACCGGCGGCGCGCTCAAAAACACGACGGTCTTCGTTTTTTTTTTGCGGAATCTATCCCGATGCTTTATGCGCGGTCTACTGCCCTCGCAAGCCTTTTAACCGCGCACGGAGTGAGAATAACGCTATTGCGCAAGAGGGGGAGGAAAGAGGAAGTTTGTCAGGAAAATCCAGCGGGAAAGCACATCTGCCCCTGCTTCCAGCCTCGTGCATCCTGCTCGCCGTCCTCATTCTTAATGCCGTCCCATTCGCCTCCGCCGCCGGCAGCGGCACGGTCTCCACCTCTGGGGCGGTGAACAACAAGGCACCCTACCTCGCGGCCGTCACCACCCTCCCTTCAACGATCGACCTCAACCCCGGGCCGTCAACCACCACCGTCTTCTGCTCGGCCCTTGCCACCGACAACAACACCGCGGTTGACGTGGTTAACGCAACCGGCCGCCTCTATTCCTATTCGTTTCCCAACAACAACCTCAGCTACTTCGGCGTGAACAACAATTCTTTCGGCGTTTTCAACAACACCCTAACCGCGCAGAGCGCAAGCGTCTACACCGCGTGGTATTCCGCAAGCAACACCTTCGCAGGCAACGGGACTTACTTCTCCCAACCAATCGTCCTCAACCGCACCAACGGCACGCAAACCCTCCAGCAGGCGAATTGGAGTTGGTTCGAGTCCGCCGGGCTCACCAAGGACGCCAACGGCTTGGGCAACGACACGGTCGTGCTCGACCTTCACTTTGAGAACGACACGAAAGACGCGAGCCGGTTTAACAATACGGGGAGTCTGGGAAATGGCACTGCCGGAAGCAGTCCAGTTTTCAATTCTTCGTGCCTGATTGGCGGTTGCTACAATTTCGCCGGCAACAGCAACGTCTTCATTCCCGATTCGGGTTCCCTTGACGGTTTCACGTCAAGCGGCAATTTTACGGTAAGCCTCTGGATGAACGACTATAACAGCGCCTTATACATTTTTGACAAGGGTTCGGGCGCAACCGACCAGATTGTTCTCGCTGGATACAGCGGAACCGATTACCGGTTTAGGATGCTCACCGCCAGCAACCAGTTGAAGACACTCCTTTCGTCCTCAGGCGTTTCGCAATATGCTTGGCACCATTTGGCGGGGTCTTACGACAACTCAACCATGCGGCTCTACATTGACGGCGCCCTCAACGCCAGCCTGTCGTTAAACGAAAGCGTTTCCACGGCAAATTACCGGATTGCCCTTGGCAGCGAGGACGGTTTCCAACGGTTTTTCAACGGCAGCATTGACGAGGTTCACTTTTGGAACCGCACCTTGAGCGCCTCGGAAATTTCCCAGCTTTACTCCTGGGAGAAGAATTCCACGAGAGGCAACTCCGGTTTTATCAACAACTTCACCAACGTTTCCCTCGCGTTGCGCGCGAAAAACTTTTCTTTCAACGACACGGGCCTCGTGGGCTGGTGGGATTTGGGCGACTCGACGGGCAACGAGACGGTGACGGGAAGTTCCCTTGACCTCAGCGGCTACAACGCCAACGGCACTTTCGGCAACTCTTCTTCAGGCACGGCCCCGACGGTCAATTCCACCTGCGTCATTGGCAACTGCCTGAAGTTCAACGGCGGCACGCAGTTCATCAACGTCACAGCGAGCCCTCTCTTCAACATCATCGCCAACTACACCATTGCCGCCTGGATTAACCCGCGCGTCGTCACCGGCAGCAACCACGTCATCCTGACGAAGGAAGGGGTGTCCGGCACGTTCACGGGGTATTTCCTCTACCAGCAGAGTGCCGAGGTCTACACTGGATTCGGCGACGGCGCGGCGTTCAAGAGCCAGACCACCACTTCAAGCCCCCTGCGCGCAAACGCCTGGCAGCAGGTGGTGGTCACGTGGAACGGCTCGCAAATTTCAACTTACGTCAACGGCACGGTGGTGCAGACAAGCGTCCTTACCCTCAACCCGGCCACTAACGGTCAGAACCTCGTCATCGGCCAGAACGACGCGAACGGCGCGTTTTTCGACGGCCTGGTTGACGACGTTAAAATCTGGAACCGCTCGCTCTCAGCCGACGAAGTCGTGCACCTTTACAACTCTGGCAACCCCACCAACGCAACCGGGAACGAAACCAACTGGACTTCCTTCACTTCCGAGTATTACGGCGGCAACGCTTCCGTTCTGGGCGTGGTGGGCAAAATCGTTCAGTACCGCGCGACGTTCAACTCCAGCGCCGGGGCGAACTACTCGGCATTCCTCCAGAACGTCACGCTGAAATCCGGTTACGGCATCATCGGCTCGCAGGTTTCAAACAACAGCTGCTCGCTCCAAGGCTCTTCGGGCAACACCGTGACGGCCAACTGCAGTTTCGCGCTGCAGTATTACTTCGAGTCGGGCGGCTGGGTGTGCGCGCTCAAAGTCTCCGACGCGCTTGACGCCTACGGCGCGCGCCAGAGCTCCGCCACGGTCAATTCGCTCATCGCAATCGGCCACAGTCCCTCCACAATCAACTACGGCTCGATAGCCGCGGGTTCAAACTCGTCTGTGCAGGTGAGCAACGTGACGAACTGGGGCAACGTGCAGGTTGACGCGAAGTTCGAGTCGACCAACCTCACTTCGTCAGGCAAGAAGGACATCAACGCCTCAAACCAGTGGTACAGCTTCTCCACAGGCGGGGCTGGCAGCGACTTTCTCCAGATTCCCAACTCGGCTTCAACTTACAACACCACTTACGACCTTGCCCCCAGCGCCGACGGGACGGCAACCAACCGGACGGCGTGGTTCCTCATTGCCATCGACTCCGGCCAGCCGTCCGGCACTTACTCCGGCGTGCTCACAATCACGGCAACGCAGGGGTAGAAGCCCCGCACGGCCAGGCACTTTTCAGCTCGTGTTCAGCCCGTCAGCAGCAAGGGGCCGCTGCCAAATTTGGGCGGACTAGCATCCGGGGCAGTATTTTATAAATCAAACACGTGTTTGGTAAAGTATATATGTGTTTGATTGCTAGAGATGATGTAGAGCGTGCGTTATCGGGGGATGCCGGAAATGAGGTTTCACAATGTCTTGTCGGAAGTTGCCGGCAGCCGCTCTAAGGCCAGGGTGCTCGAAACCCTGCTCAATGTTCCCGGAGTAAGATATACCGGGCGCCAGCTTGCGCTTAAAGCCCGGGTATCGCAATCCCAGACCAACAAGGCCCTTGAAAAACTGAACCAATACGGCATGGTCAGGGCCATCCGGGCAGGTTCGGCGGTAGTTTGGTCGGCTAACCTGCAGCACGTGGTGATCAAGTGGCTTCTTCCGCTGTCAAGCGCCGAACGGCAGATTCCGGCACTTATAGGCCGTGAACTTGATGAGGAGATTGGTCTGAGGGGCAAAGTGGACAGGATAGTGCTGTTTGGTTCCGTGGCGCGCGCGCAGGAGCGGCCGACCAGCGACGTCGACATCCTCGTCATCGTTTCGCACCACCGGCACAAGGCCGCAGTCCACGAGAAGGTCCTGGACGTGTCATCCCGTTTGCTTGAAGTGCTGGGCAACCCCCTGATGCCAGTAGTATACACCCGTGAAGAGGCAAGGGAAAAGAAGGGCTCCGAGCTGATGCGGAACATAAGCAAGGACGGGATAGTAATCTACGACGGTGAATTCCTTTGAAGGAAGTGCAGGTCAGGAAAATAGACGGGCACAAGTACGCCGCATACCTCCACAAGGCAATCTCGTTCTTTCAATCAATGGAGGCCGCCGAAGCGGAAGAGAACTGGAATGGCGCCAGCCTGGCCGCCGTCCACTGCGCAATATCTTCCTGCGACGCGGTTACGACTTACTTTCTGGGGGAGCGGTCGGCAGGCCAAAGGCACGAGGATGCCGCAAGCCTCCTGAAGAAAATCAACAACCCCGAAATGCAGGAGAAGGCCCGGCAGTTCCTGAGCATCATTGACCGGAAGACATTGATCGAATACGAGCCGGACGAGCCGTCTGAAAGCGAAGCCAGGCAAATAATCAAGCAGGCCCAAAGATTCCACAACTGGGCAAAGCAAATCCTTCCCAAGCAGCCTTAGGGCCCCTGCCGGACGGTTCGCCCCACGAGTTTTACAAGAAGGAGGATGCGGAAAAGTGTGTGAGCTATGCCGGAAGAGTCTTGGCAGCGACGAGAGAATCGGCAGGATAAGGCGGCTTTGCCACAGGATAATCTCCGCACTCAAGCCGCAGCGGCTCGTGCTCTTCGGCAGCTTTGCGCGCGGCGATTTTCACGAGGGCAGCGACGCGGATTTCCTCGTTGTCGGCGAGTTCGAGGAGCGCTTCTTCGACCGGATTGGCAAGGTTATCGGCTTGGGCGACGGGAGCATTGGCGTCGACGCGCTTGCGTACACCCCAAGAGAGTTCAAGCGGCTGGTGGCGGGGAAAAACCCGCTGGTCATGCGCGCCCTGCGTGAAGGGCTGGATGCCGTTTAGCCCTGTTTTTGAATTTTCGCTCCCAGCGCCGACGGGACGGCAACCAACCGCACGGCGTGGTTCCTCATTGCCATCGACTCCGGCCAGCCGTCCGGCACTTACTCCGGCGTGCTCACCATCACGGCGGCGCAGGAGTGAGCTGTGGGCCTCAAGCTTAATGCAGGAGGCTGGCAATTTCCCGGGTAGATGATACTCTCACTTCGTCTTGTTTCTTGAGCCGCTTTTCATTGCTCCAGATTCCGCAGTTTTCCTTCAGCGCAAGGGCGAAGAACGGCCAGTCGTCCTTGTCCGGGCTGGCTGCCATTGCAGCGTCCCTGAACTTTTCGTACTCCACTTCGCTGAGAACTGTAATCCTGCGGAATATCGAATCAAACAACTGCCGAAGCCCGGATTCATCCAAGCCGGATTTTCCGGCAATCTCTCCAAGGTGGCCTTCGATTTCCGAGTGGATGAATTCCGGGGCTATCAGCGTCAGCTGCGGATTGAAAGTAAGGTCCAGCGTGTAGCTCCGCGCGATTGCGGCGGAGAGGACTACGTTTGTGTCTACCACTAGAAGGGGCATGTCATCATGCGCCATGCTTCCTGGCTATTGATGCGTTGATTTTTCTTCCAAGCTCAAACGCCTGCCCTTCGGTTAGCCTGCTCTTGGCGGTGATTTTCTTTAGCAGCTTCAATTCCTTAATCGTTTCCGCAAACGCCTGCCTCGCCACTTCCGACCAGTTGATTACGGGAAATTCATCCATTTCCTTTTTCATGCCGATGGGAACGGCAAGAGTGACGTTAGTCATCCAAAGCACCTCAAGTGAATTATGTGCAATAAGCATAATAACAGTTTGCACAACCGGAATTCGGCCCGTGTGCGGAATGGCTTCACGGCATTGGCACTTACAGCGGCGTGCTTACCATCACGGCGGCGCAGGGGTAGGCGGGCGCAAAGGCCCCGCACGGCCAAAAGGCGATTGCGGAAGGGGCGTTCTGGCCTAACGGCAGCGCAGGGTTGAGGGTGCATTCATCTGGCCGCAGCCTTCAGGCTTTTACAGCCGCAATGGAAAGCCATTTTAATGCGGAACCGCATAGGCTGCTATAGGTGATTATAATGAGCTATACTACGATTCTCGTGAGCACTGCAAACAGGGACAAGCTCGCAGGCTTGAAGGAATACCGCCGCGAGAGTTACGATGAGGTGGTTTCCAAGCTGGTAAGTCTCGTGCCCGAAGGGGACGAGGAAGGCGCATATCGCCCGGCCTTCCGGGCCAGCGTCCTCCAAGGGCTTCTTGATGCAAAGAAAGGAAGGGCACACTCGCAGAAGGAAGTGCTAAAACGACTGGGGATGGGCCGACTTTGACTTACGAAGTGGAGTATTCGCAAGAAGCGCTTTCAATCATCGAGCGGGTTGACCGTCCGGTTGGACGGAGGATTGCGGTGAGAATAAGCCAGTCTGCGGCGGATCCGCTTCATTTTTTCAAGCGCCTCGCAGGCAGCGAACTCTACAAGCTTAGGGTTGGCGACTGGAGGGTTTTGGCCTTAATTGACCAAACCGGCAAGAAAGTTTTCATAACGGCCATGGGCCACCGCAAGAACGTATACGATTGAAAAAAAATCCGGTTGAACTAGGCCGGCAGCTTTCAATAAATGAGGTTTGTGACCAAACGATGCTCGACCAACTTTCCCAACTCATCCACTCGCTCTACGACCTACCCGCGCTGGTGAAGACCGGCGGCTACTTGGTGATGGCGGCAATTATTTTTGCCGAAACGGGCCTGTTCGTGGGGTTTTTCCTCCCCGGCGACTCCCTCCTCGTCACTGCCGGAATATTCGCGGCGAAGGGCGACCTCGACATCGTTTTCCTCAACTTCCTCCTGATGGCAGCTGCAATTGTGGGCGATTTCGTGAGCTATTCGATAGGCAAGAGGGCGGGGAAATTCCTCTTCGAGCGCAGGGACTCCCTCATTTTCCGCAGGAGCCACTTGCTGCGTGCAAAGGCGTTTTACGACAGGCACGGCGGCAAGGCGATTTTCCTCGCGCGCTTCGTCCCCGTCGTCCGAACGTTCGCGCCCGTCGTCGCGGGGGCGATGGAAATGCCCTACCGCAGGTTCGCGGTTTTCAACATTTCAGGAGCAATCGCCTGGGTCGCCACGATGACGCTTTTGGGCTACTACCTTGGCACGAAAATCCCCGACATCGAGCGCAACATCTATTTCGTCGTGGCGATAGTCGTGCTCCTCTCGTTCCTCCCGGCGGTTTACGAGTACTGGAAGGAGAGGAAGGCGCATACCCCCCGGCAGGAGGGGCTATAGTTAAATAACGCATTTTCCATCATATGTGCTTAAGGGTGCATCGACATTGGACGCCAAGATGAAAAAGATCATTCCCACATTAACCTCGATTCTCAAGAGGCATGGCATCGTGAGGGCCGGGATTTTCGGCTCTTTTGCCGCCGGAAAGGCCACGCGAAAAAGCGACATTGACATGCTCGTGAAATATGGCTCTAAAAAAAGCCTGCTTGACCTTATAGGCTTGGAGAATGAACTTGAAAGGGCCGTGGGAATTTCGGTGGACCTCCTTACGTACGATTCGGTGAATCCCCTTCTTAAAAACCGCATCATGCGCGAGGAAGTGGGAATATTTTGAGCAAGGATGTCGAGATTTTTCTCAAGCACATTCTTGAAAGCATTGACCGGATAGAACAGTACGTCAAGAGTTCCGACAAGGACGATTTTCTCCGCAGTGGACAGCTTCAGGATGCGGTCCTGAGGCGCTTGGAGGTAATCGGAGAGGCGACAAAGAACATTCCGGATGCATTCAGGAACAGTCATCCTGAAGTTCCCTTGGGCCAAGATCGCCGGCCTTCGGGACAAATTGGCGCATCACTATTTCGGCATAGACCTCGAACTTACCCACGCGGTGATTGCTGACGATTTGCCCAAGCTGAAATCACAACTGAAGGGGATTCTCAAGACCTTAGGGAAGTAGTGGCTTCCTCCGTGATTGCTTAAATCTCTCGTTTCCAGTTCAATTAATCAATCCCTCCGCCCGTTCATTCTTCCTGCAAAAGGCTAATCAATTCCCCCCGGCCTACTTTCGATTGATGAAACTGCTTTGCTTCTCGGACGCCCATTTGGCCGGGCAGGCGCCAAGGGCCCTGGGCCAATTCATCCAATCCGCCCGGCCTGACTTGGCCCTCGCAGTCGGCGACCTCACCACGCGCGGCCCGCTTTCCTACGCGCAGGAGCTTATCGCGGTTGTCGAGGAGGCGGGCGTCCGCGCACTCGCCGTTGGGGGGAACATGGACCCGCCGGAAGTGCACTCGTGGCTGTCGCGCAAGGGAATTTCCATCCACTGCCGGAGGGTTGAAGTCGGCGATTTCAACATCGTCGGGCTGGGCGGCTCGCTCACCACGCCTTTCGGCACGCCTGTTGAATTCACCGAAGGGGAAATTGCCGGAATGCTTGCAAATGCGGGGATTGATTCCAAAACTATTTTCGCGCCGCACAACCCGCCGTTGGGCACGTGCGCCGACCTCACGGCCGCCGGAAAGCACGTGGGGAGCAAATCCATTCTCGACGCCATCAACAAATTCCAGCCCGCGCTTTGCGTCTGCGGCCACATCCACGAGGCGCGCGGGACGCAGACGCTGGGAAAAACCAAACTGGTGAAGCTGCCCCCCCTTCTTGAGGGGAAGGCGGCATTGGTTGACTTGCCCGGAATGGCCGTGATGGAGTTGAGCCTGTAAAAAAGGGGATTTGGCTTTGCGGCCAAGTTGTGACGAATGAGTTTTCTTCCCCAATCAGCTTTTTTTCCTCAGCGCGAGGAACATGTGGTCGATGTCGTAGGGCGCCAGGTCGATGCGCTGCACCACCTCAAAATCCGTTTGCACTTCCCTTAGCACGCGGGCGTAAATCTCCTGCGGGTCGCCCGTTCCGCTTATGCTTCGCGCCTTGAGAGCGAGGAGGGCGGTGCCGCCTTTCTTGAGAAAGCGTTCGCAGTTGATTTTGAGGATGCGCACCTGTTCGGGGTCGGCCACGTCCTGGAAAACCGCGTCAACCCCGTCCGGCGCCTCTTCCGCAACGACATCGGCGTAGTTTTCAGGCGTCCTGGCGTCTTCGGGAATGGGAAGCATGTTCTCCCGCCTTTCGCACACCTTCACGAGGTCGCGCACGGCGCGGGGGGCGAACTCGACGCAGAAAACCACCCCCTCCCCGGTCACGATGTCGCTCACGTGGGACGCGGTGGTGCCGCTTGCCGCCCCGATGTAAAGCACGCTCCCCCCGGGGGTTATCGGGAGGTTTTTGAGCCCCTTGACGATGGCCGCGCCCAGCTTGCTTTTCCGCGCGTTCCACAGGCGGTATTGCACGCCGCCGATTTTTTCCGTGTCCTCGTTATAGACGCGGAAGCCCGGCGCGAGGCTGGCCGTGGCAATGCGGCCCCGGATGAGGAAAACGCCGGGAAAGATTTGCCTTGGGGAGTTCTGCATATTGCCGAACCGTTCCTCCTATTTCTTGTAGATGTTCTTCCTGTGGCTGATTTTTTCAACGAAGATTGTTTTTTCCGAGTGCATTAGCAACGCTATCACGCGGTAGTCGCCCACCCTGAGCTTGTAATCGTCATGGCCGGAGAGCCTTGAGAAATGGCGTTGCGGCTCCCTTGAAGCGGCCTCCAGCTTCGCGACGATGCGCCTTGCCTCCCCGCGCTCCATGCCGCTGAGGAAGCGCGCGGCATCCGAGGACCAGTTGATTCTCCAAGGAGTCATGGGGTCCGTCAAAGCCCCAGACGTTTTTTCAGCTCGCCGTGGCCAATGGCGCCGCCCCTCTTTAGTTCAAGCCGGGCGTTAAGAAGGCCGATGCGGAATTCGTCTGTGAACTCCCCCTCGTCGTCCCGGGCGGGAACGAGTTCTACCAGCTTGTTCAGGACATTGTCGTAAGTCTCGCGCGGGCCTTCCTTGAGCTGGGCCAGTTTCTGGCGGGTTTGTGGCAGGATTTGGATGCTGGTGTACAAGGCAATCACCAATACGGTTTCTATAGATTGTTCTATAAATAGCTGTGCGTTCGGAGCCTATTATGAAAAGAAAAGAGGGAATGAAACTCAAAACAAAAAAGAGGCGCTCAGCCCGAGTTTCCCGCCGAGCCGTTTGGCGAGGTTGTCAGGGCCTTGATTACCTCGATGGGAATGGCTGGCGAGGGCGGCTTGGTGGAGTTTCCGCACGCGTCCGGCCTTGCCCTGCAAATCGACTGGCGGAGTTGCGCGGGGCTTGCGGGGGTGAATGCGTACTTGCAATCCACGACGAACGCGGGCTGCACGCGCAGGTAGTAGGACACGACCGCCTCGGTGGAGTCTGCGTTCACGCGCGCCTGCTTGCTTCCGCTTGATATGCAGGCGTTGAAGCTTCCCAAGTCGAGCCCGACGAACTTTGCGGACGTGTTGAGCATCTCTGGGCTGAAGCTGTTTTGCGCATCGCTTGCGTTCTGGCGGGAGTATACTTCGGAGACGAACTGGTCGAACTTGCCCTGCTCGCGGGCGCATTCGGCCGCCTCTGCCGCAATGTAGCTGAAGTTGCTTCCCTCCCTCGGGTAGTGCCTGAACGCGAAGTCCACGCTGTTGTTCAACTCGCCTCCCACCGTCTTGGCGTCGGCGTATGCCCTTCCGCACTGGAAGCAGTCGAGGCTGCCGAACTCGTAGAGAGAAACGCGGCCGTTTGACTGGGTGCAGCTGGTTTCAAGAAGGGTTTTTGCGTTGGTGACAAAGCCCATTGCCTCGAACCTGCGGCCGTCCACCCCGTCAAGCGTCGCTGGCGGGAGCGTGGGGGCAATCGCGGCAAGCTGCGGGTGGGAGTCAATCGCGTCCTGCGGGATGAACATTATTGGGTATGCGTTGAAACCCGCCTTGCGGTATTGGTCCTGCCTGCCCGCAACGTCCTTGAACTCGACCGCGATGTTCTGCGGCTTGAGGGCGTTGCGGATTTCCTGCTGGCTTGCCATTGCCGGGAATGAGAAATTGTCGGAAGAGTCGTAAAGCATCGCCATCTTGATGGCGGGGTTGACCTTCTGGTCAAGTGCCGCCACTTTCGCCTCCAGCGCCGCCATCCTGCCGGCAAGGGCCGCGGTGTCCGGGGCGTTTAGCGAATCGACCTGCGCGCCCACCTTGGCAATGCGCACCCAGAGAAACGCGCTTGCCGCAATGAGAAGCACCGCGAGGAGTGCGACTGCGATGTAGAAAGTGTTCCGCTCCACCAAACCGGAATGCGCCCCGTCAGTCATTTTTCAAAGCACCTCTCCAACAAGATAACCAAATTAAAACAAACCGATGCAAACAAACTGACAAAACCGCAAGAACATCAGCCGGATAACAAAAACCTCAGATTGGAAACGGCAGCGTAACAAAACGTCAGCTTGAGCAGAACCTCAGTCTTGGTATGGCAACGCGGCGAACCAGCCTGCAGCCCGACAATTGCCGCAAATTACAAAGCCCCCCGAACAAATAAAAAGGGGCATCTATCCCTCCCGCGCTTCCCAACTTCCGCGTCCCGCTCATACAGCGTGGGTTTTAAAGAGCATGTTTAAATGCCTGTCATCAGTAATTAAAAGAAGTCAGGGCGGCGCGGGTGCCAAAGGGGGAAATGCCGGGTTTTCGGCATTGATTGCACCAGGGGAGTTAAGGGCCGCCAACTTGGTGGGGGGCTTTTCTCAAAGTGGGCTTGCAGGAGAACTGGGAAGATTTTCTGGATTGGGCCTCCGAGCGGGGAGTGCCGCTTCGCGACGCAGCCGACTGGCTGGAGGGGAAGGGCGTGCCCAGCCTGCCGTTTTTCGCCCTGCTGCTTCTCCTCATTCTCGCAGGCGCCTATTTCATGGCAGCGCCGGCGCTTCTTGCGCCGAAGGTGGGCGACCTCAAGGTGACGCTCACTGCCACGGACGGAACTCCGCTCCAGGGCGCGACGGTGAAGGTCACGAGCACTGCGGGCAGCTCGTCGTTTGCGCAAAAAACCGGCCAGACTGACGCGCAGGGGGTCGTCACTTTCTCCGGCCTGCCTTCAACCGAGCAGGTGCACGTGAGCGCGTTCTATCCCGATTACAAGAACGCTGACGCCTTCCAGGACATCGCTGCCGGAAAGGTCGCTGAAGTTTCCCTATCAACCGCGCCCGTGGCTTTGAAGAAAGTCACCGTTTCGATGGAGGTTTCCGGCCCCACAGACCCCGACAAGGTAACCACCGTCCTTTACGACGAGCTTTGGAATCCCCTTTTCGAACCTGCAAAGGGATTCAAGCCCGCTTTCACCCTCGACGCCAACGCCACTTTCCACGTCAAGATTAGCGCGCCGGGATTCACCGACAAGACGCTTACCAACCAGGTTTCGGGCTCCGGCGACTCGTTCCTCGGCGCTATTGCGCTCCAGGCAATTCCAACTGCAAAGCGCGGGACGGTAAAGGCGTTTGTTTTCGAAATTGCCGACGGGAAGAGAAAGCCCGTTCCGGCCGCGCAAGTTGAAGTGCGGGACGCGGCGACGAGGGCGATGGTTGCCAACCTCGCAACTGCCGACGACGGAATGACGCAAACTTCCGAGACCGACCTTGGGCAGGTGGTTGTGCTCAAGGCGTCGAGGGACGGGTATGCCGCCAACGCAAGCGATTCAATCACCGTTGCCGCCGACACTACCGTGGAAGTGCAGGTGCGCAAGGCGGAAGGCCCCTCCACGCTTCACGTTGAGGTTTACGACTCCGCCGCGGACGGTGCCAAGCTCGTTGAAAACCCGCTGTTGAGGCTTTATTCCAAAACGCCTTCGGGCCAGTATTCCATTGCCGACGAGGAAAAGCCGTTTGACGGCACTTACGACTTCAAGGCCGATTCCAAGTCTTCCTACGCCCTAAGCGCGTACGCCCCGGGATTTCTCCCGCTGTTCATCCCGTCGGTTTCAGGCCCGCAGAAAAAAATCGCGTTGGCAAAGGCCACGGCGCAGAACAGCGGCAGGCTCAAGGCCCACGCGGGGAATTACGACGGCAGCGACGCGGGCGGCGCGAGCATCGCCCTCTACTCCAAGGACCGCACCCCATTGGGAACGGGCGAGAGAATCACCGGCCCGGACGGGGTGCAGTATTTTGACGACGTTCCGGCAACCGCGCTGGTTGCAGTCGCGTCGGTGCAAGGCCGTTTGGGGGAGGCCGCGTTTGCAATGCAATCGGGCAACGCATCGGTTGAAATTTCCCTCGCACGCGGGACGGGAAAGGCGCGGCTGCTCGTGCTGGACCACTACGGCCTCAAGCCCGTTTCGGGAGCGAGGGTGGCGCTTTCAATTGCGGGATTGCCATACCAATCAGCTCCATCAACTTCAGGAACCTCGGCAACCGCATCGGCCCAAGCTTCATCAACAGCTTCCGCAGGCTCTTCATCCCCAACCTCACCAACAGGTGCGTATTCCAGTCCATCGCCGTCTTCAGCTTCCTCCAAAGCCCCTTCGCTCACCTGCGTCACCGACTCGGCAGGCACTTGCCTCATCGACGCGCCGGAAGGCCAGGGCGCAACGGCGGTGGTCCGAGCCGGGGGGTATGACGATTTCTTCACCAGCTCCTTTGCAATCACCGCAAATTCCGAGGCGAAAGTGCGGGCGGAACTCATTCCCTCGGCCCTCGCGTCTGGGACGAGAATGGAATTCGCGGGATTTTACGACCTTGCCGGAAACAGGGTTGGCACCCTCGCGCCGGCTTCGCAATACCGCGCGAGGTTCATCCTCCGCGCCGCGCCAATCGATTTTGACGAGGCGCACGCGTTCGTCTCAATCGGAAGTGCAGGCGATTCCCTCGCTTCCAAGAATGCCGTGATTGTGGGGTTTGACGCGCCTGGCGCGGGCCGCGTGCTTTACGGGGCGGACTTCGAAGCTGCAAGGAATTTCGTGCCTCCAGCGCTTGCGGCCTTAACGGCAGCCGATTCCCTTGGGGCGGCCGGGGCAGCGGGAACAAACCCATCGGCGCAATCTCCATCTTCAACGGGCCAGCAAAACCCATCGTCATCTCCATCCCCAACAAGCCAATCGGCAGCATCCCAACTATCCCCATTCCCGCCGGTAGTGCAAACCTCGGTGCAGGCAGCTGCCCAGGCCGCGACGCAGAACGCCAACCAGGATGCCTCTGGCAAGCTCGCGTGGGTCGAGGCGGTGTTCGGCAAGTTTTCCGGAACGAGGGAAATTTCCGTAATCGTGCAAACCGCGCAGGTAACTGCCGGCAAGGCAACGCTCAATTACCGCACTGCCTACGTCGCGGGCGCAGGCACCGAAGCGCCCACGGTGCTGCGCAATCCCGACGATGCCGACGCGGGAGTGAAGAAAAGCGAGCTTCTGGCAAACGCGCTTTCCGAATCGGCCAACATCGGTTTTGAGGGCATCTGCCAAAACGGGTTGTGCGTGGCCGCCTCGTTCGAGCAGGACGGCACGGCAATGCCCGCGCCGGGGTTCGAGAGCGAGGTGGCAAAGCAGTTTTACCTCCGCGTCCTCGTGCTGGGCGCCAACGGCACTTCCGAAGCGGCGCTGCAGTCCGCGGGCATTTCCATCAATGTTGAAAACGCGCAGTCCGGGGGGGTGCAGTCGCCGCCGGTGAAGGCCGATGACGATTCCTCAACTGCCTCCATCCCGATTTCGGGCAACGGCGTTTCGTTCTCCCTGCGCAGCCAGAGGGTGTCGAACAACGCCGCCCTCGCCCTCACCCTGAAGAAGGACGGCACCGTGGCGTACCAAAAGACGTTTTTCGTCCGCGTGAATTCCCAGGGCGTCCAGTCGCTTTCCGTGCAGTACGCACCGCTTTCGTTCACCGCCCTCGTGCCTTCGCAAGTGAAGGTGAAGGTGAGGGATTCCCTCGGCATTCCCGTGGGCAAGGCGCGCGTGGTGCTCGGCGGCGTGCAGGACGACGCGCTCGGCCGGGTGGTCGAGGCCGTTGAAGACCCTGCCGAGCGGGGCACTTACGTTGCCGATGCCATTTCGCCATCGTCAGTGGGGGGCGTGGCGCTTTCGGCGGAGGCATCGGGTTTTTCAATTTCACGCACGCGCATTCCCGTCACTGCGAAAAACTTCATCGCTGCCAAGGAGGCGGGCGTGGAGCTGAGCGTGGCGGCAAAGGGCGAGGTTGCAAGCGCGCCCGTCACGGTTGAGAACCTGCTTGAAAACGAAGTGGGCTTTTCCATCAGCGTCTCGAAAGATTCCATCCCCAAGATTCTCGACATTTCCGCACTCCCGCAGGAGTCGGTCCGCGTGCCCGCGAGGGGGGCGTTCAACGCCCTGCTGCAGGCGCGCATTTCCGATTTCGTATTGGGCCTCTCGCAAAAGGGCGGCCAGCTGGAGGAAACCGTGCGCGGGAGGGTGCGCGTTTCGGCAAGCGCGGGCGGCGTGCGCCAGGCGGTTGAAATCCCGTTTGTGGCAAGCGCGAAGATTTCCCAACAGCCCATTGATTCCTCGTGGCGAGTGGATGTGCAATCCGTTGAGATAAAGCTCTCCCCGCCCCTCAAGGCCGACGGCTCGCAATTGGTTACCGTAAGCAACGACGCGCCCCACCCGCTTCTGGTCAACGAGGAGTTGAGCAGCCTGAGGGGATTGCGCATCGAGCCGCTCTCGCTTGAAATTCCTCCGGGCCAGTCCGGCTCTTTCACCCTCACGGCATCCGCCGACCCCGCATCGCGCAATCCCGGCTCGTGCATTTTCGACGAGTCCCGCCAGGGCGGCACGCTCGCACTATGGGCGTCGTTCCAGGGGCTCACTTCAAAACGCACTCTCCCCGTTTCGCTCACGATTGGCGCGAGCGGCACCTGCATGCCGCCCAACCCCGTTCGCGTGACGCTTCCACTCACGCTGCGCATAACCGCGCCTGCCGATGCCAAGGTAAGGCCGAATGACGACGGCAGCACGGCAATGCAGCTTTCAAGCGGGAGCCTCATCGCGTTCTCCAGCGAGTCGGTAGTGCAGGGACAGGGAAGGAAAATCGAGGTTCCCTTCGGCAAGGAAATTATCGTCGAGGCGCCGCAGGCGGTGTTGGACCTCGCGACGCAAGTGCTCACCCTCACGCTTCCCGTCGCGTCGTCATTGGTGGTTCCGGCCGACGTTGCAGTGGTTAATGCAAACGGGAAAAGCGTGGTGCTTTTGGGAAGCCTGCAGGTGTCCCTCCCCCAAAGCGCATCGTTTTCAGGCGCGCCCGGCGCGTCGGAAGGCCGCACCGTCTCCATTCCCGCCTCCACGCCCATTATAGTAAGCCCGCTTGGCCGCCTCGACACGCGGGGCAACGCAATGGCGCGCATTCCCATTCCCGTGAGGCTTTCGCTTCCCGCCAACACCATCGCCTCATCCAACCCCGACTCGACATTCTCGGCCCAGCTTCCAAGCGGCGCGGTTTTCGGCTTTCCCGCCGAGGCGGTGAGGCAAACCGCAAATTCGGACGGTTCGCTTGAAGTTTCCCTTCCGGCCAACGCCCCCCTCCTCCTGCCGCCTTCAGTGATGTCCGCAGGCGCGTCGGGAGGCTATTCGCTGAAGTTTCCCATTCCCGTTGCCCTTGAGCTTGACCGCGACATCCAGCTTGCCCAGCGCTCGGGAAGCATCGTGGCGTTCCTTCCCGGTTTTGACCTTTCGCTTCCCTCCGACGCGCAAATTTCCCAAGGCGAGTCCGTGCGGGTGGCGGCCATCCAACCCAACGCGCAGTTCTCATTCACCCCAATTGACTTGCGGGCTGCAACCTCAAGAAATTCGTTTTACTCCCTTCCGGTTGCGCTCATCCTCTCCATCCCTCCCGACGCGCGTTACGAGGAGGCCGGGGGTGCAAAGACAATCGCCCTCTTTAGCGGCGAGGTGATTTCCCTCTCGCCCGACGCTTCGGTAGGCAGTCAGGAGTTGGACGGTTCGAGGCAGGCGTTCATCCCCGCATCAAGCAAGGCATCATTCCCGCAGGGTTACATCACCTATGCTTCAGACGGCGGGTTTGTCCTCCGGCCGGCCCTGCCCTATTCAATCGGCATTCCGGCAGGGACCAAAATCGTCGAGGCCCAGTCGGAAAAAGTCGCCGCGCTGCCGTCCTACGACCTGCACCTTTCCAAATCAGCAGCCCTCACGCCCAAGGGCCAGTATCCCGGCCTCCTCTTCACCGACGCGCTCTCGCCTTCCGCCAGTACGCGCATCAGTGCGGTTCCCGAAATCAGGCTCGAGAGCCTCTCGCGGCTCACGCTGCCTTTCGACGCCACCGTCCCCCTGCCTTTTGAGGCGCGTGCAAAACAGACCACGCAAGGCGTCGCGGTCCTGCTTCCCGACGGCACGCCCGTTGGGTTCTCCGCGCCTGCCGAACTTGCCCTGCAGGACGTGAATTCCATCGGTTCAATAGCGTTGGCCCCTGCAAGTTCGTCCAATCCTGGAACTTCCAATGCACAATCACAACCAAACCCATCGTCCGCCTCCAATGCATTCTCTTCCTTCGTGCGCATTCCGGCGGGCAGCGCGCTTTTGCTTCCCGGCGGCAAGTTCAGCGTGGCAGGCGGGGCTGCTGGTGGGGCAAACGGCGCGGTTTCAGCCACCCTTCCCTACGCGCTTGTGATTTCATTTGACGAGAGCGTGCAGGTGCTGCGTGCGGAAAAGGCGACCGTGCTGGTGGGCGATTCGTTCAAGGCCACCATCCCCTCAAGCGCGAAGCTCACTCCCAGGGAAAAGGGCGGCACCGCTCTCTTGCAGGCGGGAATGGCCCTTTCAATCGAGCCGAAGGAATTCTTTGTCCTGGGAGAGGAGCGCACGCTTCCCCTCGAGCTTGCAGTGGCGCTTCCGCAAGGCGCGCTTTCGCGCACGCGTCCCGACGGACAGGTGTACGCCGAGTTTCCCGGCGCGCGGGGCCTTTTCGGCACGGGCTCGGTATTGCAGGGCAACGTAGTCCGCGCGCCTGAAAACACGCCCGTGGTATTCACCCCCGGCGTCATCATTCCCATCCGCGCGTCTTCCCTCTCGGCGTCCGTGCGGGACTACCGCTTCGTCCTTCCCACTCCCTACTCGTTCGTCCTTCCCGCATCGGGCAAGACCACCGTGCAGAAGGACGGCACGACGCTTCTGGAGCTCAAGGACATCGTGGTGGCATTCCCGCGCACCGGCCGCATCACCACCGACGACAAGGGAATTTCCATCGCGAGCATGCCCGCAAATGCCGTCACCAACTTCTACGCTGCAGTGGGGGGAGTCCCGGCGGGGCAGGTGGGGCAGGTTGTGGAGCAAACAGCCAAGCCGCCCAACCCCATTGACGAGATTCATCTCGCCGCGAGGGCGAACAGGGCCTTTGTCCTTCCAGCCCAGCTTTCAATTGACGTGCCCCCCGCCCTGCGCGTGAGCAAGCCGGAAGACACCGGAGGGATAATTGGCGTGTGGCTCTCAAGCGATGAGGTCATCACCTTCGCCACTCCCGCGGAGCTCTCGCCCGCTTCGGCAACCGGCATTGCCACGGTTGTCGCGCCGCAAGGCACGCAAGTTTCAGTGCCCGACTCGCCAGACTTCTTCAGGCCGCTTCCAAACGGCGCGTTTTCATTCTCCCTCCCAATGCGCTCGCAATTGGGCGTGCCGCTTGACGCGGAAATCCTCTCCACCCAGACGGGCCATTCCCAGGCGGTCTTGCAGGATGCCAACCTCGTCATCACCCTGCCGCGCATCACGCAGTTCGTCCCGTCCGCGGGCAGCAACGTTGCGGAAGTCCCTCCCAACACTCAAGTGCAGGTGCAGCCCCTTGGGCAAATAAGTTTCGACGGCAACGTTGCGGTGAGCCTGCCGCTTGACGTGACGCTTTCAATCCCTCCAAGCGGCCGCGTGGTGGAAAAGGGCGGCGGGGTGACCGTGTTTCTCCCAGACGGCAGCGTGGCGCAATTCCCCGGCGCGTCTGCGCAGAAGGCGGGTGCGTCCTCAAGCAGGACTATCCAATGGCCGCAGGGCACCAACGCCCTTCTCCCGCCGAACCTCGTGGCCGAGAGGCAGAACGGCGGGCGCGAGGTGGTGATGCCTTTTGCCGCAACCGTAATCCTCCCGCAGGAATCGAGAATCGTCCGGCGTGGAGGTTCCCTCATTGCAACGGTCCAAGGCCTCGGGACGCAGATTATCCTCACGGGCGCCGGCGTTCCCACTCGCGACGCGCGCGGAATCGTTGCGACCGTTCCGGCAGGCGGCCGCATCACTTCGGCGCCCTTCGGCCTCAACGTGCTCGGCCCTGCGCTTATCCTTCCGTTTGAAATCCAGATGGAACTGCCGCCCGACGCCCTCGTGGACGAGAACGCGCCAGGCGGGCTGGCAGTGGAATTTGCAGGGGGAATGCGCGCAAAATTCTCAGGCGCTTCCCTCACCACCCCAACGGCAGTTGGCGCAGCGGGGCTGGGGGGATTCGGGGGGTTGGGCGGGCTGGGTTTCCCGTCGGGATTCAACACCTTCAACGCATTCCAGCCTTTCGCAGGGCAGTTCGCATCGCCCTACGCCAACCCCGGCGGCATTCCCTACCAATCGCCTTATTCCGCATTGGCAGCGTCGGCCTCCCAGCGTTCGAACGTTCTCCTCGTCCCCTCCTCAAGCCAAATTGTCCTCACCCCCCAGCTCTACCGCCCGCTTGCCTTCGACTCGTGGTCTTCGTTTGGCCAGGCTGCGAGCTACGAGTTTTCCCTCCCCGCAGCGTTCAAGGCCGTAGTCCGTTCGCAAAGCGCGTTTTACAACAATCCCGACGGGACGCTGAGCGTTTTTGACGCAACTACGGAAATCCGTTTCCCGCCGGGCAGTTCCCCGGCGCCGCTTTCGCAACTCTCAGGTGGCGTGGGCGTGCAGCAGCTTTACGTCCCCGGCTTTGCGCCCGTCCGCGTGCTTCCCATTTACAGCGGCAGGATTGCAGGCGACCACATTACGCTTCCCTTTGAGCTCACGCTGCAACTTGGCGCCGCGTCGAGGGTGCTTCCCCTTGCTCCCGACGGCTCGCGCACGGTTGATTTCGGCAACGGCGGCCGGGTGGTTTTCGACCGCGACCTCATTGTCGACGCGAGGAAAGTGCAGTTCGGCCAGCAGGGCGTGAGGCCGCAACTCAGCGAAGTGCTCATCCAGCAGGGCGACACGGTCACGTTCAGCCCCGGAATCGTCTCGCCACTCCCGGCCTCCGCCGCTTCACTGCGCGAGCAGTCGCTTGTGAGCTCCGCTGGCTTTCCCGCGTATTCCCTCGCCCTTCCCGTCCCTTCAACAATCAAGGTCCCCGGCGATGCGAAGGCATACGCGAATGCCGACGGCTCGACAAGCGTCATCCTTTCGGACACGGAGCTGCGCCTGCCTGCCGGCGTTTCGCCGCCGCTTCGCGAAAAGGGTGACCAGGGGATGCAGGTGTATTCAGTGCAGGCGGGCGGGAGGATTTCCGTCATCCCCCTCATCCTCAGCCAAGTGCCTGCAGGCGGCCGCGTGGCCTTCTCGCTTCCCATTGACGCGCTTCTCCAAATTCCTCCAACTGCCCGCGTGCTGCCCAAGGCGCAGGACGGGACTTTCATCGTGCAATTCACCCGCGGCACGATTACGTTCAACGCCGACATGGCCGTGAAGGCCGAAGGGATTTCCCTCCCCGCAGGCACGGTGTTCTACCCCTCGCAGGAGCTTCTCTCCACTTCCAGCTCGGCCGATTCGAGGGGCACGAAATTCCGCGTGCTCAAGTTCACCGCGCCGGCGAACATCATCCTCACCTCATCCACTTCCCCCATTGACAATGCCGATTCGACAAAGTCGATTCTCGAGGGGGCGACTGAACTCATAATTCCGAAAATCATTCCCGTTGAGAAAACTGCGGACGCCTCCGGCAAGGAGCGGTTCGCATCCAAGCTCGCGGCAGGCGCTTTGGTGCAGGTGCAGCCGATTGACGCAAGCATCGGAAGCAACCTCGAGCCGGTATTCCTCCCTGCCGACGCGGTGTTCTCCATTCCCGACAATGCCAAGGTATTCCAGGCGGGTAACGACGGCACGCTTGTGGTGAAACTCGGCGACGGGCTGGGAATCATTTTCGGCGCCGGAAACACGCTCAATTCAGCCAATTCATTCGCAGGCTCATTCGCAGGCTCCCAGACTTCAGCCAATTCATTCGCAGGCTCATTCGCAGGCTCCCAATCAGCAACCTCCACAATCACCGCAGCTTCCGCCGCGGCTTCAGCTGCTTCACTCGGCGGCGGGACCCGCTCGGTAAGCGTGCCGCAAGGCGTTTCGATAAGCCCCTCTTACGCGATGTTTCTCCCGCTTGCGGCAAGGGCGGATTCCGCATCCAAGTTGCGTCGCGAGAATTCAGCATACGCAAGCGGCTGGAGGCTTCTCCTGCCACTTGGCCTCACCCTCACCGTGGCGGGGGGCAAGGCAGTTGCGCCGGAAGACCGGGGTTATGTGATTGCAGGCGATTTTGACGAGCTTCTCCTTCCCAAGAACGCGCGGCCCGTGATTGACGCGAGGAACAACAGGGTAACCTACTCCCTTCCGGCCTTCAGCACAATTGAACTGCATCCAATAGACTTCAGCACCGACGGGCTTCAGGAAATCAAGTCGTTTCCAGCAAAGGCGCAGTTTTCCCTCCCTGGCGCGAGGCAGTATAGCGACCCGCAAACCCAGGCGACAATCTTCCAGCTGCGGGGAGGGGGCAGGATTGCATTCCCGCAGGGAGGGATGGGCCTTTCGGGATTTGCGGGAACTGGCGGAGCGGGATTGGGCTCGTCTTCGGCAACAGGCCCATCCAATTCGCCGTTTTCATCCCGCCTTGGCGCGGACAAGATGATTTCAGTGGAAGAAGGCTCAAACTTCCTGATCCAGCAGGAGTGGGCCTCCGCAACGCCCGACGGCTATTCCCTCATCTTCCCGTTCGCGTGGAACATTTTCTACTCGCCAAAGGCGCAAATCGCCAAAGTGGGCGCCGAATACGCCCTCAAGCTTGAAAACGGCGTGAATGTCTTCATCCCCGGCATCGGCCCCGCGGGCGCGCAAGCTGCAAGCAGGTTTGCCCAATTCTCTCCAAGCACAGGCTTTTCGGGCGGCAGCGGGCAAAACGCTTTCGGCCAGCTTCAGTCCGGCTCTTCCAACCCCTCCCAGCAGGGCGGCTCTCCCTCCGCCCTTGGCCCGGCTTCGCTCCCCGGCCTCGGCGCGCCTTCCACCCGCAGCGCAGCGTCGTCGTTGCTTTCACTCTCCATCCCCGCAGGCACTCCAGTGAGATTTTCCTTTGCCGAAACTTCCTTGGTGAGCCTCACGGGCGAGCGGCCCGGCCAGCTCGTGCTCAAGGCGCCGTTCAGGGGCTACATTGACGTGGGAAGCGCAACGGTTGAACAAAGGGGCGGCGCGGCAGTTGCCACGATGCAATCGTGCGCCAGCCCTGTGGTTTTCGAAACTACTTCGGCAACCACCAGGCGCGCCATCCTTCCCCAAAGCATCCAGGTTACCGTCACCAACGCCCGCGTCCGGCCTAGCCTGGCCGCAGGCGACCGCAAGTTCATTGAATTTTCTTCCGGAGCACAAATCACCCTCGCCGCCTGCAACCCCACGGACGAGTCGGCGCGGCAAATCACGATGTTCTTCCCCACCATCACGCGGTTCATCCTTCCGCTCGACTCCGTTGGTGAAAGCCCCACGAGCATCGCATCGGGAGTGGTGACATTCCCCGATCAGGAAAAGTGCAGGCAGGTTTCCGAATTTGCCGGCTCGCAGGAAATCCTCGGCCTCGTTGGCGGGACGGAGAAAATGCAGTTCGGGAACGTGGGCGCCGCCGGCTGTGACCAGAAGCGCCCGAGCAACGACGCGTGCGTGGACGACCGCCGCGATTTCGAGATTGAGCACGAGAAGACGCACGAGGCCCACACCAAGCCCGCTGTTGACGTGAAGACCGGCAAGCCCGTGGTCTTCACGCTTTGCGCCAACCCCTCTTCAGTGGGGACTGTGAAGGTCAACCCCGGCTCTGCCGAAGGGACGCCGCAGCTGCTTGCCGAGGCGGATTCAACCGAGCATCCCGACGAGCTGCAATTCGCCTTCACCGACGGCACTGACGGCCTCAAGCCGCAGAGCATGAAGGCGAAACTCACCAACCTCGGCGCAGTGGGAGTCAACCTGCTTATCGACCAGACTGCATTCGCGGGGACTGCCGGTTCGCAAGGCTGGTTTGACGTGAAGAACATCGCTTGGTTCAAGGCGGGCGGGAGTGATAAGAACGCGCGCGATCCGTTCATTCCCGGCGTGCGCACCGAACCAGGATTCGTGGACGTCGTTGCAACCATCCCGCTGGATGCGGGAATCACCGACCCCGTCACCGGCTGCGTCACGCAGGACCACACGGGCGAGAACGCGATTACAGGGACGGTGAAGTTTTCGGGAAAGCAGCAGGCAGGCGCCACGCCCGGCGCGGCCGTGCAGTCCAACGAGCTGAAAATCAAGATTGAGGTGAAGAAGGACACCGGCAAGTGCGAGAACGCCGCGGAACTCAACCGGCGCCTGCGGCTCAACGGCTTTCACGTTACGCACGCAAGCTCGATAGATACATCAACTGAAACCCAGACGATGGAAGGAGGCGGGATTTTCTTCAAGACGCCCGAACCCGGCCAGACGCAATACTTCGCAATCGTGAACAACCTCATCACGCCAATCTCGCTTTCGGCAAAGTGGCCTGAAGGCAAGGCCGGCGGCATCATATGCAGGATTGTGCCCGATTCCACCGACATTTCCAAACTCAACGCAGGCATCGGCCCGTCGTTTGCGGGGCCGGAGATTGACGGGCAAAAACTCCAGAAAGGAACATCCGCCCTCGCCGCCTGCTCTCCCGCCGCGGAGTTGCCCAAGACTATGGCCGACGGCAAGCAGCAAATTTTCGACGCCGAACTTTCCATCACCGGAACCGTCCTGAAAGACGATGGTGCTGGTGGTGCCAAGACGGACGACAAGACGGTGGTGACCGTGCGGTTCAACGTCTTTAAGCCAGACGCGCAGAACGGGGCTTACGCATTCTACAAGGCAACCGGCTCGCCGCAGGGGACGCTCTGTCCCACGGCAGTCAATTCTCTCAGTTGCCCGGCCCTCACTCGGTCGCAACCAACAATAAAATCGATTGTAACGCGCGAGCCCCCCGCAGGCGCGAATGCAAATGCGCAGGAGAACAAGCCATCCATTTCCATCACGCCCGGAACTCCCGCTTCAGGCGCGGAGCAGAAGCCGGCTGCGGCGGTTGCAGAAGGCAACGAGAATTGCCAGTTCTCAAGCGAATCGGGAGCCGCGCTGTCCGTGCCGGGAGGCCACTGCGCATCAGATGCTCAAGGCGCTGACGCGGCCAAACTTAACAATAAGGAAAAGGCGATGTTCTGCGAAGGCAACGGCGCTAAGGATTCATTCCACCCTCGCGACATTTGCTGCACTGATCCAAAAATTGCAATGGATTACGACAAGGCAACGAAATCCTGCGTCCCCAAGAAAGCCGGGTTGGTTCAGGACGCCGACTCGCTTTCCCAACTTTCGGCAATAAGCCTTAAGGGGGATGGCGGAGGGAAACGAACTTCCGTCCTCCAATTCCAATCCTCCACTCCCGTCAATGCCAACACGGGCACTCCGGCAGGCTCCACCTCGGCCTCCACTGCCGACTTCACGCGGTGCGAGGAATACTTCTGCTCGAATGAGCAGGTGGCCGAGACTTTCAAGTCGCACATTTCCGCCCTTAGGGACGCGATGGACGGCGTTTTCATAAGCCATTCTCCAACCGCCACCGACCTCAAGGCCGCGGAGACTTTCACCAAGAGCGTGGGCGGCAGCGTGGTAAAGACGCTGGTAGTCCAAAAAGCCGGGCCCGCGGCCGTTTCTAAAGACGATTTGGCAAAAGCGGGGAGGGAAGCGTTCAGCGGAGGGAAGTGGCTGCCTGCAGGCAACGGCGTCAGGATGGATGGGGAGGACTTGAGTTCCTGCGGCATTTACCTCATCGAGACGCGCGTGAACCTGCCCGACGTGCCGTCAAACTTCTTCCAGCAGGGCGCTAACGACCACTTTGCGTGGCTCAATGCAGTCAACTTCAATTCAAAAATCAGGAAAGTCGCCTCGTGCGACGGCAAGATTTCAAACTTCGCGCTGCTTTCCGGCGAGCCGCGGGCGACTGACCAGCTCACCGACCCTGAAGTTATAGTGGGCAGGGAGCAGGTAAGCTGGAGTCCCATAGCAGTGGCCAGCCGGTTCGGCAGCAAGGGGCTTGAGAGCATCAGTTCCCTAAGCATCCTGCCGTTCCTCGGCGCGTTCCAAACCGGGCCTTACGGTGGGGACGACAGCAAGGACGACGAGCGCGTGGCCATCAGCGCGTTTAACGCCCTGTACAACCAGGACGTCCAGGCGCGCGGGGACGAATTCGGGTTTGTGAAAAGCACTTACTACGACGGGCCCGGATTCTGCACCCAGCACGGCATCTCACAGCTGGGTACGGTGTTCGGAGGCGGCTTGGCCGTGACAGCCGCGCTTACCACGGCCGCAGGCGCGGCTACTGCAGCAGGATTGCTTCCGCTGGCGGGGGCGTTAGGCTGGTTCGCCACTTACACCGGCAAGGCATTGGCGTCCGGCGGGATTACCTGCGGCATAAGCCTAATACCTTCTGGAGCAGGCGCAACAATCCATACGGGCAGCGCTTCTGGAGGTGAGTGCCGCGTGATAAATTCCTGCGTGCAGAATGTCTTCTCCAGCATCATCCTCGGCGGGCTTTCCCAAAGCGGTTTTACCGTTGCAAAAGGCGCGACGGGCGCGGCCGCAGTCACAAATAGCTTCGCATCGGTGGGAAGGAACATCGTGAGCGAGGCGAGCAGGGAGGGGACGCTTAGCATTCCAAACGTTGCGCTCATTGGAGCTGGCGAAGCCACTTCCTCATTCTTTGGCGAGCAAGCCGCGCCCGCATTTGTCGCCGGCAGGCGCGCGACGTTCCAGGTGGGGAGGGCGATAGAACAGTCGGCAGTGCCGAGTGCCATTCTTTACCGCCAGTTATCGCGGGAATTCTTCACCGACGCCCAGTTTGCATCAACAAAGCTTGACGACAAGAACGAGTTCATAAAAGGATTTATTCAGGAATGGAAGGCGCAGGTTGACGGGGGGAAGTTTCCTCACGACCCTCGCGCAATTAAAGATGCACTGTCGGAAGTGATGAGCGTAAGGCCAGGGGTAGCACCTCCGACGTTAAAGTACGGTTTGGGCGCCGGAGTAGCTTCCAAGATTGTTTTTGACTCCGTCCAAATGACTCGCTTCCAAACCGCCATCAAGCCCGCTTTGGAGGTTTCGGCAAGGAATTACGGCAGGGCCGCGGCGAAGGAATTCGGGGAGCTTAAGTTCCCTCCGGGGGGCAAGAGCATCTTCAAAGACAAGGCGAGTTTGGATGCCATACGCTCCAAGCTGGGCGATGCAAGCAAGCCGCTTCAGTGGGGTCCGGGTTTGAAGGAGGCATTTCCTACTCAAACGCTGGAGGAGGTATTCACGCCCGAATTCGTTGCTGAAGTCGAAGCGAAAAGCACAGGCATAAAGAAGGATATGAAAATCATCGATACGCTGGATAAGTGGCACAACGATGTCAAAGTTCTTTTCATCAATGCGGAGAGAAATGCCCTCAAGGGAACCGTTGTGGGCGTTTCAGAAGGGGTTATTGCAGCAGCCAAGGCCAAGCGCTTGGTCAACGTCCTCAAGGGCGTGGGGACGCTTGCGCAGTTTGTCGCGGCGTTGGGCGTCTCCGCTAACGTCAAGCCCGTCGAGGCGCTTGCGTATGCGGGAGTGAGCGACATTGTCGTGCTTCACAACCCGCCGGGCGGCACTCTTTCCAACGGCCTGCCCAGCGTCCACCGCTATTGCGAGGGCAACGCGCAGGGCGGCTGCATTACGACGCAGGTTTACGAAAACTTCTGCAAGGCGGATGACGGGAACAAGGCGTGCGTGAACATGGTGCAGAAGGCCGACGGGCGCTACACCCTCGTGCTCGGGTTCAACTCCAAGCCCGTGCAGACAACCCCCGCAACGGCGGGAGCGGCGGCGAGTGCCAAGCGCCCGACTTTCAAGCCAAGCGCAGAGGACAAGCCCGCAGCGAAACCCGCGGCAAAGAAGGAAGAGCCGACCAAGCCCGACCAGGAGGCCCTCGCGCTTTACAACTCGGTCTTCCAGCCCGCGCCCACACCCGTTACGAATGGTTTTGGCAAGATTACGGTGACTCCAATCTCCCCGACATGAATTTTCAAAGAGTGAACTGAAATGGAAGTCAAGAAAGGCAAATCGTCAACGCCCGCGATAATCGGGCTGGTTCTGGTTGCGGCATTGGCGGCGGTGTTCGTCTATGCCGCCAATTCTCCGTCATATCGGGAGATGACTTTCGGCAAGAACCAGGCTATGAAGAACGCCGAGCAGTTCAACTCCACCGGAGGAGCGACGCTTCTTCATTACAAGGACTCCGACTACGGCTTTACCGCCGCCTATCCCGCTGGTTATTCCATCGAGCGCGACTTGTACACTTACAACGACAGCACGGCAATCGTCATCCGCGGCGGCGTTGGTGACCTAGTCGAGTCTTACGAAATCCGCACGCTGCCCCAAAGCGTGAGTGCGGATGACTTTGCCCAAATCGCCTCTTCCTACGGCAAGGACGAGATTGAACTCCAGCAGGAAACTGCGATAGGCGGCAAGCAGGCTTTCCTCCTCTACCAGCACACGCCAAACATCGAGGGCCTCGGGCCTTTCTACGGAAGGCAGGCGTTCATCAACGGGTGCAAAACGCCCGACGGGAGGGAGTATTCCATTGCAGTTACGGAAGCCGTTCCCGAAGCGCTGCTTCCCGACCTGCCGCTGGCCAACCTTATTATGCAGTCGGTGAAGTGCTGAAAAAATAGTTGATGGCACCATCCCCCTGCTGCCATCGTGGCTCAAAACCTGTTGGCAATTATCGTCAGTAACCCTCGTTCTTTAGGCGGGTGAAAACCTCGTTCAACCTCTTGAAGACGTATGTAGCGAGTTTCTGCCCCTCCTTTTTCCCGTCGGGCCCAAACCTTTCGGCATTTTCAAGCCTGTCGGGGTGGTATACTACCATCGCCTTTCTCACGGCTGTCCTAAGGAACTTGAGCTCTTCGGGCGAGTGTATCTTGGTGAAGTAGATGCCGTCGGCAATTGTGGTTACTGCGTTTCGTGGGCCGGCCTCGCTGCGGCCAAGCATGATGTGAAGGCCCAACTGGCGAAGTTGGTCTGCGTTCTCCAGCCACTGCTCGTGAATCTTCCGCTCGGTAGCATTGACGGGGCCTCTGAAATTGTCTGGAGTATACCTCTCCTGTTCTTGCTCTTCGGCGTATCCGCGCCGCGCCTGCCTTCTTCTCTTATCTTCCTCCGCGGCGCGTTGCCTTCGCTCAGCCCGTTCCCTCGCGCCTTCCTCCGCAGAGCGCCTTCTATCTTCCGCCTGCCTCCGCCTCTCTTCCTCCTGCCGTCTTCTCTCCTCTTCCTGCCGCCTCTGCTCTTCAATCAATTCCTTTGCCCGCTCAAAGCCGTGCATTGAGAGCAGCCTCACGCCCCCTTCGCCGTGCGCGTTGATGAAGTCGATTCCCTCTTGGCCGCGTTCGGAAATCGTTTGGGCAACGGCACGGCCGTAAGGGAGTGCAATATTATGAAAACGCTCAATCAAGCCCAGCGCGTCCATCCCGTGGTTCTTAATCGCGTTGAGGCCGTGAACCTCGTGGTTGGCCAAGACTTCAAGGCTCCGCGAGCCGAATTTTTTCGCAATGTCCAAGGCGTCGCTGAGCAGGCCGTTGTCATGCGTGAACCGGCTGAACGCATCAGCCGCGTTGGAATGCTCCCTCATCAGCGGGATCATTTCCCTCGCGCGCGGGTGGAGCAGCACGGCGGCGGCTGAAGTTCCCTGGTCGAGCATGAAGTCTATTGCCTTGTCCTTGTGAGTGCGAATCGCATCGAGCACGGCCTTGCTTTCCTGCGCGGTTGGCGTGTTGAGAAGGTGGAGAATCTCGTCGCCGCGTGCGCCGCGCACGCGTTTGATCACGTCAGCCGCGGTTCTTCTAGCCATCCTCTCGTCAGGCTCGAATGCCATCACGTGGCGGAGCACCGTTCCCGCGGGCCTCCCTTTTTCAAAAATGAATTCCCCGGCGTCGGGGCCGAACCTGTCCATCGGAAGGGCCGCGTCCTCGCCGTACAAGTCCAGAAGCTCCCTGCCGCGCTGGGGGTTTTCGGCAATTGCC
Source organism: Microcaldota archaeon (assembly GCA_016194335.1). Classification (GTDB taxonomy): domain Archaea; phylum Micrarchaeota; class Micrarchaeia; order Norongarragalinales; family UBA97; genus JACQBR01. Next base: position 11,139 of record JACQBR010000012.1, on the reverse strand, counting down.
TTTGCCGCCTCCCTGCCAAATGAAGTGATGTGGTTGATGGCAGCCTGCCCGTCGCTTGCCACTGCCTTTGCAACGTGCTCGCCATACCCCGAGCGGATGTGCCTGTTGAGAAGCGCAAGAAAGTCCTCCCCGTGGGAGTGCGCCGCCTTCACCGCGTCCGCCTGCGCATCGGGCTTGAGCCTCTTGATGAGGTTGATAACGCCCCTGCCGTGGTCGGCTACAATGTGGAACGCGTCTTCGCCCAACTCGTTCCCGAAATTGATTGCCTGCATCCCCCCCTGCCTGATGGCGTCGAGGCGGTGCCCGCCGGTTTTTGAAAGAACTTCCGCCGCTGGCGTGCGAAGCCTCAAAAGCGGGTCGATTGCCTCCACGCCGTGATTGCGCAAGGCCATAAAGCCCGGCCTGCCCATGCTCGAGAGGATTTCCACGATGTCGGGCTCGTGCGCCCCTCCGTGCTGCAGAATGAGTTTGAGCGAATCGTGGTGGGATTCCAAGGCCTTGATTCCCTTCACGTCGTGGTTGAGAATGACTACAGCCGCATTCTCCACTGCCTCCTTGTTCTTGCCGTTGTTGCTCGCCATTTCCATCGGGCGCGCAGCGCGCTCGCCATATTTTGCCAAAGCTGCGGCATTGTAGTTGTCCCCCGTTGCATGCACGAGTTTGAGTGCTCTTTCCCCCAGTTTGGCGTAAGCTGTCACGGCATCAGAGCCGATTATATTAATTGGGGCAATCGCTTTAGGCCCTGCTTTACCTAGCGCCTTAGCCATTTCCGCGGGGGTTGAGCCGTGCGCCGAGGCGTTTCGAATAAGATCATTAACTTGGCGGCGCTTAAAGAATCCTGCGCGGTTGTAAGCATCGGCATAGTTTCCCAGATCTTTCGGATTGATTCCGGGAATCAATTCGATTTTTCTCCTGCTCTGATAAGGTGCCATTATCTAATCAACCCAAATATTGCCGCCGCGGCTTTTAATAACATCGTTGGGCAGAGCTTTGCCGGGGGGTGTCCTGCCCGCATTCCGTTTAAATAATCGCCCTCCCTAAGCTCTTGGAGTTTCATGCCCATTGTCGCCAAGGTCCACACGCGCACGCTGCAGGGCGTCACCCGGACGGTAGTCGCCGCGTGCGATTCCGAACTGCTTGGCAAGGCCTATTCAAGCGGGGGGCTGGTGCTTGACCTCAAGGCTTACGCGCCGTTCTACAAGGGCGAGCGCGTGAGCGCAAAGAGGCTGGGGGAAATGCTTGAGGGCGTGGACAGCGTCAACCTCGTGGGAGGGAAGGCCATTGCCGCGGCGGGCAAGGTGATTTCGGTCAAGCTCTCCGACGCGAAAAAAATAGGCGGCGTGCCGCACTTGCAGTACTATAATATCTGAATCCGCCTCGGGAGGGCCTGCAGGCCTATTTTTTGAACGGGTTGGTTACGGTGAGCCACGGGATTTTGCGGAAGTCCCTCTCGTTTTCCGTCATTATCTCGCTGATGCCTTCCTTCTCCATCGTCGCCGCCAACAGCGCGTCGAAGAAATGGATTTTGTGGATGCTTGAGAGGCTTAGCGCGCTGGCAACCGTCCGGGAGTCGTAAGTCGCCACTTCCATGCTTTCGGAAAGCTCAAGCACTATCGTCCTGACTTGGTCGTGGGGAATTCTAAGCTGGAGTTTTTCGGTTGCGAAGCTGCAGAACTCCGCGAGGTTCTGCACGCTAAGCACGCCCGTCCCTTCCTCAATCGCCTTTTCCAGGGCATTTGCCGCCGCCGCGTGCTTGGGGCTGGTGTTTTCGTATGCGTATGCAAGCACGTTTGTGTCAATGAGAATGCGGCCGGTCGTAAAGCTCGCCCCTCGTTTCGTAAATCTTCCTGTCCCCAAGGCCCAAGTTGAAGCCCTTTTTCATCATGGCAATCTGGCTTTTTGCCGCCCTTATGCGCTTCCCCCTTTTCGCAAGCTCATCAATGCCCGCCTCGATCACCTTGCTTAACGAGCCTTTCTTCCCGCCGTTCACTTCCCGCGCCATCGTCCTTAGGAGCAACTCGTGCCTTTCATCCAAGGACACCATAACGTTACCCATTCCCATCACCTATATAGATATCTATCCCTTTGTATAGTTATATATTCATGTTTGTTTGGCTGGGTTTCATCACGGAGCCCGTGGACCGTTCCCCCCTTCCCCCATTCGCCTTTTTCAGCGCATTTGCCCACCTTCGCATACTTATTTATCCCTTCGAGCGCTTCAGATGGACAAGAGAAGTTGGGGGATTTCCGTGGCTGGCTGGTCGTTCTACCTTGGCGTGGCGTGTTTCTTCGCCACCATCGCGGCTTACGTCGCGCTTCCGGCGGTGGGCGTGGTGCTGCCCGTGTTCTCGCCGTTCTACCACTACCAGCTTTTCGCAACGGGGCCCAGCGGGCCTTTCGTGGCGGACATTGCCAGCGTGGTTACCGCCTATGCCTTCACCTTCGTCGCCGGGCTGTTGTTTTTCGGGCTGGGCTCGGTGGCGGCTGGCGTGCTGGAAGGCGCGAAATACGCCTCGTTCGCCGCGTTTGCAGTCCATCCTTTCGACTACCTCTTTTTCTTCCCCCAGATTTTCGCCTTCCTCGCTGCAAGCGAATTGAGCAAGGCGTCTTTCGAAGACTACCGTGGCGATCCCACCGCGCTTTCCCGCGGCTTTTCCGCAAGCGCGCGCCACTTCGGCCTGGGGCTTCTACTGCTTTGCATCGTCTACCTCGCGCGCCTCGCCCTGGTGAGGTGAGTTGCCTTCGCCGCCCGCTTTGGGGCCGAGGCATGCAAGCAGCCTCGCGCTGGCAGGGTGAGATTGCCGGTAGTGCTGATGAAAATAAATCGCGGGGGTATGCGGTTCGCGCGTTTTGCAAGGAGTTTTAAACAAAGTTTGAGTAATGGTTGCAACAAAATCGCCCCTCGGGTTTGCCTCATGCTCCTTCCCCCCATCGCCCTCGTCTCGTTTTTCGAGGACGCCTTGGGCGCCGTGGGGGAGATCGGCTTTGCAATCAAGCTGATGGCCCTCGTTTACATCCTCTTCTGGCTTTACATGACCTTCCAGGACAACCAGATGATTCTCGGGTTCGTCTCCCTCATTGCTGCGTATTTCATCATCTTCCACTCCCCCGTCATCCTCACCCTCGCCATCGTCGTGCTGCTGATGACGAGCGGAATGTTCATACAGCAGACGCTGATGTTCGGCCTCTTTCCGTTGATGGGCAAGGGAAGCATGGGCGAGAACATCGACCACGAGGCGCACATGGAGGGCGAGCGCGCCCAGCGCCTGCAGATGCAGATGCAGAAGGGAGCGCAGCTGGGCGAGGAGGACCGCCAGTTCATGGCGCAGTACCAGGCGCGCCAGCAGATGGCGGAGGCGCAGATGCAGCAGTTTGCGTCTGCGTATTCCTCCCAGGTGGGAATGAGAAGGATGCGTTAGAGGACGAAATAATCAACGGTTGATTCAATGGTTTTGCACATTCCGCTTGTCACGCTGGGCTTTTTTGACGACATAGGCTTTTTCGGCCAGCTCCTCTGGTGGCTCGTCCTTCTCTACATGGCGTACTGGCTTTACAACTGGACGAGGGAGAAAGTGGGTTTTTCTCCCATCCTCACCATGGTGGTGGCGGGGCTGCTCATCTACTTTCTCGTCATCGAGCATCCGTTCATCGGCGCGCTGGGCATCTTCGGGTGGATTGTCGTCACGGGAGGGATCCTCTACGTGCTTGGCATGATTCCCGGCTTCTACTGGATGCTGCGCAAGAAATGAAATTGCTGGAGAGTGTTGAACTATGGGCGTGAGGCGTGAACTGAAGGGCTTTTGGACGATTTATCGGCGCGCGCATTTCGCAAGGGCGGGATGGCGCAGCGCGGGGTGGAGGCTCTTTCTCAGCGTCGCGCTCGTGGGCGTGCTGCTCTCGCTCAACGAGTTCATCTCGCGCAAGCTGCTGGCGCAGTTTGCCGCCGACCCGGCGCAATTCCTCGACTTGGATTTCGTGCAGGCGAAAATAGCCTATTGGATGGCCGTGGGCACCGTCTTGGGGATAGTGGCGGCAGCGGCGATGTACGAGGGGGAATTCATCATCGGCCTCTACCGCCATCTCAAGCACGCGGAGAGGGAGGCGATGGGGAAGATAAGCGCCGAGTTGCAGAGGCGGCACGCCGCTGCCCTGAAGGCGAGGAAAGCCAGGCGGAGATCGAGATAGCCAAAAGAAGGAATTAGAGCACAACAGGAAAGCCTTGCGAAAAGGCCAATTACTGTTCTGCTGAGCGGGGGTTCAGGAACAGTCCTTTTCCCCTTCTAAGCGCCTATGGTGAGTACCCAATAGCCGAAAAAGCAGGCTATGAGGAAGCCGAACCCGAAATAGCCGCCCACCCCGTTGAGGAGGAAGAGCAGCGCCAGTATTACGACGGCTATTCCCAAAAGGAGGTTGGCCCCGAGCGCCATTTCCGCAAGTTGGAGTGGAATACTCACGATATTGCCCAAGGTTTGGATTAGGAGGCCCGAACCGTAGCTGGGGATGAGCCCGAGGTAGACGGCGAGCGCCGCCGAGATGAAGAGGAAGAAAACCCACCCGTCCTCGCCAAAGCTGTTCCAGATATCCGCAGTGCTGGCCATTGTGAAATCCTTCCGATTTATTCACTACTATTCGATTCGCTTACAACTAACCAATTTGCTTACTACTAATAAGTAGTTACAACTATTTAAAGGCTTGCCGCGCACCGCCAAGAGAAAACGCCCTCCTTGCGGGAGTCACTCTTTTAAGCCGCCGCGGCCTTAAGTAAGCTCGATTAGCATGCTGCCTGCCCTGCCCGTGCTGGAGTTTTTCGAGGCAATGGGGCTCGTCGTCCTCATCCTCGATTTCGTCCTGCTCTACAGGCTGTTCTACCCCGGCATCGTGGGAGCCAAGGCAATCGCCCTTTTCATCACGACGGTAATAACCTTCCTCCTGCTCATCCCCTACCCGTGGTTCGCCTGGCTGCTTTTCTTCGTGCTTTTCCTCTATGCGTTCTTCGGCTCGTTCCGGCCGTGGGACTGGTAATTGGCTGAATCGTCCTGGAAAAAAACTTGCTGGTGTAAAAAAAATGGCCGACTTTTCCTCTCTTTTCCTCATCATACTCGCGCTGCTGGCGTTCCAGAGCAACCTCCCAGTCATAGGCGCGGGCCTCGTCCTCGTGACGCTTTTCACGGCGAAAAACAAGTTCCTCATGCTCGCGGGCGGCATCGGCGCGGTGATTTCCATCCTGCTCTACCTCGGCCTGCTTGCCGACATCACCAGCTGGGTGGTCCTCGGCGGGCTTTTCGCAATCTTCATCATCCTCGCAACGCGGGACGAGGGGGCGGGAATGGGACCTTCGGGAATGTACCCGCCGGGAGCGGGCTATTAGAATCCGGAAATTTGCGCTTGTGATGGGTGACACTTCAAGGATGAAATTGAATTACTGGATTGCGGCTGCCCTCGTGCTTATCGCGTGGTTTTTCGCCGCGGAAGGCGATTACTTCATCTCCATCATATTCTTCCTCCTTCTTGCAGTCCTGGCCCTGGGAGTGGGAAGGGCGAAGGACTCCGCGTTGTCGCACCACTCAGGACATACGCACGCATCCGGCCAGCATTCAGAAAGCTTGCACAAGCATTCCTTGAATCCGTCGCAGGGCCATCCGCACAACTCGCCCGATTCGGCGGTTTCGCAATCGCCTTTTGCACAAGTAATTTCGCAATTCCCTCCCTCAAGGCATGGCGACGTCAGGGCGGAGGAGGAGATGGCAAGGCGGCAAGGCCATCGCCGCCTTCGCCGCGAGACCGACAAGAGGCGGGCCGATTCAGGGCTTGAAGCGTCCAAAGGCGGCAAGCCGCATTCCCGCGCGGAGGACGGCGGCCACCTTTCCGAGGAAGACAAGGACCATCCCGAGGAGGAGTTCGGGAAGGGGCTCGCGACGGTAGTCGCGTGGCCGTTTAAGGTGGCAGTGAAAATAATCCGCAATTTCTTCTGACTTGCCAAGGGGTGCCAAAGCGTTTCAAATGTCCTCCCACAAAATCATCCTCTTCCTGCTCCTCTCTTTCGTTGCCCTATTCCTCCTCGACCAGGGCTTCGTCTTCTTCGCGTTCATCGTGGAGACGGTTGCGGTGCTCTCGCTTTTCGTGCGCGACGAGCAGGAAGTGAAGGTGCAGAAGGCGATGCACGCGATTCGGCTCAGGCACGCCGAGACTAAGAGGCACGAGCAGGAAACGAGGCGGCGCGAAGAGCACGCGCACCGCTCGCCCGAAGCCAATGGGGCGGGCAAGGCATTAATCTCATTCGCCTCCGCACTCGGCTCTATGGCATACTCGGCGGCAAGGTGGCTCGTGAAGGGCGACAGGAAAAGCTGAGAAGAAGATTTACCGTTTTGGCTTTGCGAAGAGTATTTCGCGAAAAGGGTAAACGCCCACCCCGATCCCGGTTGCTGCTTGAGCAGGATGGAATCGGAAAATTAATATATATCCGTACTTATCTATAAGTATTCAAGGCGGGTGAAGGCGGTTGAAACATTACGCCAAGGAGTTCCTGTTCTCCAAACACTACCGTGAGGACAAGGACATTGAAGTGGAACTTGCAATAGAATGCATCCACACCGGCCGCAGGGAAAATGAGGGGGAGCCGAACAAGTTCAAATCCGCGAAGAAATACAAACGGGGCGAATTGACGGCCGTATACCGCGAGTATGAGGATTATTTTTTCGTCATAACCGCGTACTGGAATACCAGGGGGGGACGAAAATGAATCTCGAAGGCAAAACCTGCGGGGTATGCGACAAGGGCAGGCTCCACAGGTTCACGGATGAAATCTCAAAAGGCGTGCATGTCGATGCGTACAAGTGCGACTACGCAGGCCACGTGAGTTACGACCGCAATGTAATGGAGAAGGTGGAGGCGCTCTACCGCCAGGTCGCACAGGAGAGGCACGTGGTGAAGATTGGCTCTTCAGTGGCGGTTCCCATCCCCGCCGGAATCGCGAAATCCCTCAACCTCAAGCCCAAGGAAAGGGTTTACGTGACCTCGGAGGACAACAAGATAATAATCCATCCAAGCCCGTCTTGAGCAATGGCCGGAGGGTTGATTGCTTTTCCTACTGCTTCAGCCTAAGGAGTATGTCCCTGTTCGTCTCGAGAATCTTGCGGTTTATCTCCTGTATTGCGCGCAGGAGCGCGATGGCGTCGTCAATCTTTGCCGAGACTTCCGGGTCGCCTTCCGGAATTTCCTGCAGCTCCCTCTCAACTGCCGGCTCGGAGGAGGAAGGCGGCTGCGCGGATGGCGGCTGGATTCCGGTCGTCTTTGGCCGGGGGATTGGTGCGGGTTGCGCCTGTCGTTGCGGTTGCTGGGGAAAGGACGCGGCTGAAGGGGTTTGGGCGTTTGCACCTTGTTTTTTTGCGTTTCCCATGCCCGCCACTGCCTCGGCATAAAGCCCGTCCGCGTCGGCAACGCCAAGCTCCTCAAGGCTGGACTTAACCTCCTGCTCGCTCATTCCCTGCCGCAGCATTTCAACCACGGCAGCCTTCAAGTCGGCCATAAGACCGCATGGAATTACGCAACCGGGCAATTTAAAGTGCTTGCAACGCAACATGGAGAACGCCAATTCCCGCCAGCGCGTTTGCCGCGAGCCGAACGGGGCGAAGCAAAGTGAGCGACGAACCGTCAAGCCAGAGTATCGAAATGACGGTTGTCCATCTGCTGGCTTGCGCTGTTGGCGAAGAAAGGGGTCAGGTAGAAACGCTTTTTATGGCTCCATTCCTAATCTCCTGAATCGAAAGGGTGCTGCTTGAATTTGGATCTGGACCTGCCTTACGGCCCGTGGAAGAAAATCGCCGCTGCGGATTGGATGGGTTTCCCCACGAGCATCTACCAGAATTCCGAGGGGCTGATGCTGTTCCTCATTTTCGAGAAGCACGAGGAGAAGGTCGCCGGCGTGGTCGTGGAGCTTAAGAAGGCGTTCCTCACCGACCTTGACTTCTCAAAGGCGGCCCAGGCGCAGAGGAGGGAAATCACCGTCGTTGAAAAGGTGTCGCCGTCGGGCCAGTCGCGGTTCGCAATCGTCGGGGCCACTCCCGCTTACGCCCCGTTTTCCGGAGAGGGCCTCATCGGGGCGCTCGGCAGGCAGTATGACGAGCTGAAGGCAGTGACGAAAATGGTGGGAGAGCTCTCCGCAAGCTACCGCATTCCCGTCCGCGAGCTTTCCCAGCTTCCCGAAGGCCAGGTGCAGGCGCTGCTTGGCGACCCGATTGCGCTTTTCGCCGCATTCTCCAACAGGCCGGTGCTCACCACGGACATTTCAAGGCACCGCGAGATCGAATTGGGAATGGCTTCCCTGGGAGAAGAGCCGATGAAAATCGGGCTCGGCAGCTTCCAATCGGCAGTCATTCTCGGAGGAAGCAGGGCCCAACGGCTCGGGTTGATGCAGGTGGCGTGCGAAGGCGCGCTGCTTGCGGGCATTCCCTGCCTCGTGATAGACTCGTCCGACTCGCTCGAGGGGCTCGGACGGCCTTCCGCAAGGGTTTCGCAATTCCCGAAGTTCAGGATGACTCCAATGCCCCTGGGCTTTCCCATCAAGAAGCTCGAGCCGGGGGAAGACATCGGGATTGACATTTCGCAAATCTCCCCCGAGGATTTCTGCAACGCCTTCGGCCTGGCGCATACGGACGTGGAAAAGCGGATTGCCAAGGCGTGGGAAGCGAGCAAATCCCTCCCTGACGTGCGGGAGGCCGTTGGCAAGGACGGGAAATCGTCGTTTTCCTCCCTGCGCGCAATGCGCATCCTGAGGGTGATTGAGAGGCGCAATCCGGGCGTGTTCTCCAAAAAGGGCTCCAAGGCAATCGAAGGGCTGTCTTCCGAGCACATAGGGAAGGCGTACTACCTCGGGCTTTCCAAATGCAGCCGCGAGGCGGGGCTGCTTCTCATCGGGATTGCGATGAAGTCGCTCAAGCCCTCGCAGCGAGGCATCCGCGCGTTGGTGGCAATCGAGCCCGACCTCGCCGGCGCGCCCGCCTCGGTGGCGCAGACGATAAACTCGATGCAAGGCGGAGGCATCGCGTTTGTCACACAGGCGGAGCACGAGCTTGACCTCAACCTGCTCAACCCGCCCACGCTCAAGCTTGAAATCATAGGCGATGAGGCGGTCGCAACTGCCGAGGGGGAAAAGCCAGTCCGCTTCAGGCCACGGCCGGCTTACACGGAAACAAGGCCCTAAAGGCCGAGTTCCCTCAGGACATCCGCCTTCAAATCGTCATTGAGGTTCTTGAGGTTGAAGAGCAGCGCCTGCCTAAGGTTCTTTTCCAAGACGCGCTTTTGCGCAAGCTTGTGCGCACCCAGGAATTCCACCATTCCATCAAGGTGCGCCCGGCCCAATTTGCCACTGTCCTCCGCCTTTGCAACCAAATTAACGCACGCCCCGGCAACCCGGTGCAATTCCCCCCCGAACCGGGTGCGCAGGAGGACTCCTGTTTCCCGATGCACTTTGTTGGCTTCGGGTGCGGTTAAGGGGATTCCCTCGTGGATTTTGCGCGCGAGCCCTGCGAAAAGCCTGAATCGGGGCGTGCTCAAGGCACCGTCGCGAAGCGTTTCCTCAAGCTCCTGAAAGTACAGCCCGACCTGCCCGAGGCGCGATTCCTTCTCCACCTGCGCGGCGGGGGAATACTCCTGCATGAAACTTTCGAGATGTTGCGCGACCATGCTTGGCTGGTTCGAGCTGCCTGGTTCCATCGCCTGCCTCCAAAGCTCAACGTCCCTCTTGGCTTCCATTGCCATGTGGAATGCGGCTTGGAAATCACGTTCGGGAATTGTCCTTGACTGGCCCCACTTGAACAGCTCGCCCTCCCTGCGCGGCGGGACCAGTTCACGAAGCCTTTGGACCGATTCGGGAAGCATTTTTCAGGCCACGGGTGGAGGGGAAAAAGCGGATTGCGCTAAAGTTTCTTGAACAGCCTCGAGATTCCCGAACCTGCGGACCGTTCTTCGCGCGGCTCGGATTTTGGCGCGGATTCGCGCGAGAATTTCTCCAGCCTTTCGTTGAGAAGCGCCTTGACCTGCGGAATCGTGGCGTACTCGAGGGGGTTGATGGAATCGATGACATACCGTATCTGCGCCAGCTCCTGCTTCGTCGCGTAATTCTTCAGCTCCCCACTCGCAGCGCCCCTCCCGCCGGCACCCGACTGCTCCTCGAGCCTCTTGATGCGGGCGTTGAGCGCAATGAGCGTCCTGCCTATGACCTCCTCGTTCTTCTCAACGTTGCCCAGCTTCTGCGAAAGCAGGTCGACCTTGCTCTCCAGCGTGCGCACTTCGGAAATGAGCGATTCAATAGTTTCAGGGCGGGCCATGTGCGTTCAACGGGATTTATTACTCAACTGCCGCTTTTAAAGCCATAAGCGGCCTGGGGATTTTACTGCCCAAGGATGCGAAAAGAGACTAGCCCGCCCCACCATCCGTCTCATCCCGCGCAACTGCCGGAACGGTGCGGCACGAAGGAATAGGTTGATAAATTCATTCACATTAAGGCAATGGCAATGCACGAGATTACGAGACTTGACAATTACGCCGATTACAATGAGCTCAAACGGGACATTAAGAAAGACCGCCTGGCGACGAGGCGCTCGCTCAAACAATTCTTCAATACATTCGGAGACAAGCACGAGTGGCTGGCAGAGAAAATTGTCAAAACGCTGGTCCACGCCCTCGCGGAGGAAGACTTGCCACCCAGGGACAAGCGTTTTTTCCAAGCCCTCCTGTACTCGAGGCCGGAATTCACCAATCCCCACCTCATAGGCGGTTTAAATGTAGGCCACAAAAGCAAGGCTGGCGGCGAGCAGAGGGCAAAGGCCATCAAGCAATTGCTGAGAAGAAGCCAATTCGCCAATCACCAGGGCACTGCAAACAACCTCATCGCCGCCTTGGCAAACCCGCAGTCGGTTCGTGGTGCGGTTGAGGTTCTTTCGGGCAGGAATCACGCCACGCAGGCAACTTCAAACAACCTCATCGCCGCCCTGGCAAACCCGGAGATTGCGGAGCGTGCGGTTGAGGTTCTTTCGGGCAGGAATCACGCCACGCAGGCAACTTCAAACAACCTCATCGCCGCCCTGGCAAACCCGGAGATTGCGGAGCGTGCGGTTGAGGTTCTTTCGGGCAGGAATCACG
>JACQBR010000005.1 GCA_016194335.1 Microcaldota archaeon | reverse complement strand
GGTCAAAGCCCTTCAGGACTTTTTGCAAACGACTTTTCTTGATGAAACCAAGTTCATCCGCCAAACGGCGGACGCTCCAGTGCGTCGCGTTCTTCGGCGTCATGCATGCGACTTCAGCAATCTTGAGCATTTGGTCGTGCGACAACCGCCGCTTCCGACCTCGCCCAGTTTCGTCCTTCAATCCTACGATACCGTGTTTGGCATAACGATTACGCCATTGGCTGACTGACACGAAAGACAATCCAACGCGTTTGGAAATCTCGTCGTTCGACAAACCGTTCGCAGCCAACAAAACTACCTGCGACCGCTGAACAAATCGATACTGTACACTCGGTCTCGTGTTCTCAACCAAAAGCTTTCGCTCGTCACGAGATAATTCAATTTGAACTGGCGGACGGGGCACACCAGAATAAACGCAGATTAATATTTAAACTTTATTAGCGGACTATCTACTAGGGTAAATGAAGCCGCCAGTATATTAATATTGCGTAATTCATTGAGCAATATACACCTATTGTGCTCAATCAAAACTCCAGTAATTTACAAGGAAAGTTGGGGGCAATACGGGCCTGTTTTTCACGAAAACTAGCTGACACTTTCGCCATACTTATTCTGGGCGGTTGGAGGTGGATTTGGCGCGGAAGAAACGGCACTTGGTTCTGCATCGGAATGACGGGAATTCTCGGCGATTATGCCGAGTTTTGAGGATTTCGCGCCAGACGGGTTACGGCTGACTGCCGAAAACCCTACGGACAATACTTCGCATTCAAACTATGAAAAAGTGTAGAGAGGTTTTCGTGAAAGACACTTCCCGAGCCCTCTCCCCCCTGGTTAAAAACCCTATTCCCGCCCTTCTTTTCCCTCATGGTGCTCGAGTCGGTGATTTCCCCGCAGGAGGCCGAGGCGCGGCCGTGGAAGGTATTCCTGCTTGCGTTCGTGTTCGCGGCAGTTGCGGTGTGGCTTTCCATCCTTTCAGGCCTGCACGACAAGGGCGTGGCGCTGGTGGCCATTGCCGCAATCGCGTGCATCCCGTTTGTCTACGAGCTGTTCAACTTCGACGAGTCGGGATACGAAGAGGCGACTTTCCTCGGCAGCCGCACGCTCGCTCGCCACTTTCCCGTCGTAATCGTTCTCATCGGGCTTTTCACGGGATTGGTTGCTGGCTTCACCGCTTCCTACATCGCGCTGCCTTCAGGCCAGGGGAACGCGGTGTTCGACGTGCAGGTCTGGGAGCTTGGCGCTATCCAAAGCACGTTCAGCGGCCGCGTTACGCAGGCGCAAAGCGAGGAGAGGCAGGTTGCGCTTTTTGAAGGCCTCTTCCTGCACAACTTCCAGGTGCTCCTGGCAATCCTGGCGTTCTCAATCTTCCTCAGCGCCGGCTCGGTGGCAATCCTCTCGTGGAACTCCAGCATCATCGGCGTGTTCCTCGGCTCGCTTGCCTTCAAGGCAGCTGGGATGGGAGGCTCTTCCTACGACGCTCTTGCGGCACTGGGCAGCGGGATATTGGGAATCTTGCCCCACGGCTCTTTCGAGCTTCTCGCCTATCTCACGGCGGCGCTTGCGGGGGGCATAATGAGCAGCGCACTCATCCGGCGCGCCAAGCTTGCGGACTCGTTCTTCATCGTGGTTTACGATGTGGCGAAACTCGCTGCCCTCGCGACGGTGTTCCTCGCCATCGGCGCCTTTATCGAAAGCCAGTCAATCATCGCGCCTTAAATTTGTTCAACGCCCTCAGCTTATCTCATGAAAAGCTGGAAGGTGCTCTCAAGCAAGCGGGTTTTCAACTCCCCCTACCTGCGCGTGCGTTCGGACGAATGCCTCCTGCCCAACGGGAGGAGGATACGCGACTACTTCGTCATCGAAAGCCGCGACTGGAACGTGATTTTCGCACTCACCAGAAACGGGAAGGTGCCTCTCGTCCGGCAGTACAAGCACGGCGCGGGCAGGATTGTGCTCGAACTTCCCGCTGGCGTCTGCGAGCCGGACGAAAAGCCCGCGGACGCAATAAGGCGGGAGCTGCGGGAGGAGACGGGCTATGCGGTGAAGGGGAGGATGGAGGAGATATTCACGTTCATCCCCGAACCGTCCCAGCGCGCCAACCGCGCGCACGCGTTTTTCGCGAGGGGGGCGGAGAAAACCCGCGGGCAGGATCTGGACGGGACGGAGGAGATAGAGGTGGAGCTTTCAACCCCGAAGGAATTGCTCACGCTAGTGAGGGAGAAAAAAATCGTCACGCCGGGCCACGTCGCGGCAATCCTGATGGTGAGGGAAGGGCATCCGGAGCTGTTCTAGCCCAAAAGAAACTAATAGCAAATCGCATTAATTCTTGAACATTAGAAGTGCGATTTGCAACTAGCGGATTGCTGGCAATGTTTCATTATTTATGCAATCCGCTATAATTTCGCAAACCCTCATTGTGCTTCTTCGTGTGAGGGAAAAAACATCCGGCACTGCTCTACCACCCAAAAACTATTTCGCCTCCTCAATGAAGTCCCTGCCAAGCCCTTCGGCAATCCCCTCGCGCAGGGCGTCGGGGGAAACGAGTTGGGAGGGAAGCACGATTTTGGTGCTCCTGCTTTGGCCAATCTGCTTGAGGGCGTCGATGTAGAGGAATGCCATCGTCCTTTGCGTCAGGGCGCTCGCCGCCTGGTTGATTGCGTTTATCGAAATCTTGCGCGTTTCCGCCTCGATGGTGGTGCGCTGCTGGACCTCGGAGGCCACCTGCCGTTTCGTCATCGCGGCCACGAGCTCCTCGGGAAGGACGATTCCCTCGACCTCGAATTTCGTCGTCTGGATTCCCCACGCGCCGTCAATCTCCTCCAGCTGCCTCGTAAGGGCGGTGTTGATGTCCTCGGGCCTGTTGAGGACGTCTTTGAGCGGCATCTTGCTCACCGCAGTGCGGATTTCGGAGGTGATGAGGTCGGAAACCGCCTTGCGGTAATCCCGCACGGCAATCACGCTCTTTGCCGGGTCCTTTATCCTCATGAGGTAAATCGTGTCCACGCTCACGGCAACGTCGTCGCTCGTGACGACCTTCACGGGGGGGACGTCGATTTCCTGCTCGCGCAAATCCACCCGCACGATAGTGTCGTAAAGCGGGATGACGATTTTCCAGCCGGGCCCCAGCACGTCCTTGAAACGGCCGAAGCGGAACCGCACCCCGCGCTCGTATTCGAGAAAGCTCGCAATCGTGGGGGAGAGGAAGAAAAGGCCGGCGATTGAAAGAAGAAGCGCGCCCGTTAGGAGTGGGGAGGCCTTGAGAAAGCCCACGGCGCCGTAGAAGAGAAGCAGCGCCGCGGCTATCACCGTAACGAAAACCACCACGCGCCTTTCCGACATTAAGTTGCCACCAACCAGTAGTGATTGTGATTGGGGGGGCTTTTAAGCGTTCTTGTCTTTTTGTCTTGCATGGCTCTTGAGAAACGGAAGGATGGAAACCCGAAGCTCTGGCTGAAAAACCGCGTTCCCTACGAACACGAAATCGTGAAGTATGAAGAGCTCCACCCCGAACTCAAGGAAAAAGTTGATGAAATCCGCGGCTTTGTCCTCGCGTCAAGGCTGGGTATTGCATGGTGGGCAAATTCCTTAGCCAACCCAGACTCAGAACTATTGAATCCACTGATTGGACTAGGAAGCATACTGGCCAGCCTTATGTCAGACACGGACCTGAAGTATACTAAACTAACACAGCATTGCGCCGAAAACCTTTTCGTCCCGTATTATCTTCCAAACAAAAGGACCATCAAGCTGGGGGGGGCAATCAAAAAGATTGCAGGGAATGGCGAATCTCCCTTTTCGCGGCCCGACTCGCGGCAGTTGCTCGAACGCTTTCACTATGGCGTAGTTGACAACGCCGGCAACCTCGTGCTTCTTAGGCACCCGTCACTCTCGGCGAAACAGGGTTGGGATAAGTTTGTCGAGCAGTTTTATTGGGGGCAGCCGTTGCAGCGGACGCGCTTTGAAATCCAGAAACCGCCCAAACGCGAAAGGGCGAAGGTTCCCAAATTTAGGTTTGCCCTCGCGCCAGCCATGCTCTAGCTGATGAGGCCCGTCACGCCTGCCCCCACTCGATTCTTATAGCAAATCGCATTAATTCTGGAACTTTAGAAGTGCGATTTGCAACTAGCGGATTGCTGGCAATGTTTCATTATTTATGCAATCCGCTATTAATTAAGGGCTTTTCACTTTAGTTATGCGGTGGAGATGCAGTGGCTGATTTCAAGCGCCTTCTCGTCCTCGCAATCGACGTGGATGCCGACTTGCTCGAAAAGGCGAAAATCCGCGGGCCGGTAGTGGGGCGGAAGGCCGTGGGCGACGCCGCAGCAAAGCTCGCGCTAGCAGACCCGGAGGAGTCGGACGCCAACACCATGTTCCAGGCCGTGAAGACTTACGACGAGCTTTCCGGCGAGCACACGGTGGAGATTGCGGTCCTCACCGGCAGCCGCTCGCTTGGATACGCGGCCGACAGAGAAATCGTCAACCAGGTGGAGAAGGTGATCAGCGACTTCCACCCCGAGGCGTGCGTGTTCGTCTCCGACGGCGCGAGCGACGAGAGGGTGATGCCGCTTATCCAAAGCCGCCTGAAAATCGTGAGCGTCAAGTCCGTCTACATCAAGCAGAACAAGGATTTGGAAAAGACCTATTTCGTCATCATCGACAAGCTGAAGGAACCGCAGTTCGCGCGCATCGTCTTCGGCATTCCCGGCGTGGCTCTCGGACTCTATTACCTCTTCGGCGGACAGGGCCTTCGCGTGTTCCTCGGGCTGCTTGGCGCGTACCTCATCATCAAGGCAACCGGCATTGAGGAGTGGGTGGCGCGCGGCCTGGAGTCGGCGAGGTTCTCCTTCGACCGCGTGAGTTCGGTTTTCTACTTCGCCGCCATCCCCCTTGCCGTGGTTGCAATCGCGATTGGCTATTCCAAGGCGTCGGCGTACCACGGCACGGAACTGCTCAAGATCGCCGCCGTGTTCCTAAAGGAGCTTTCGCTTTTGGTGGTGGCACTCCTCCTCACGGTGACCGGCCAGTTTCTCGAGGCGTACGTGGAGAAGAAGAACTTCCTCTACCCCAACTTCATGGTCAACGCCAGCGCCATCGTCCTCTTCTGGGTGCTTTTCAACTCGGCGTCCGACTGGGTGCTCGGCGCGATTTCCTTCCCAGAGTTCTTCCTCGTGCTCCTCCTCATCGTGGGCGTGCTTTTCCTCGTCATATTCCTCTCCCGCGAATTCCGCAAGGACATCGTCTCCGGCCTGCAACTGGAAGGCAAGGCCGTCTACACCGAACTGGGCACGCTCCTGGGCAAGGTGGTGGGAGTGAACAAGCGCAAGGACTCGTTCGTGATTGAAACGGATTCAGGCTCGCGAATCGACCTTGACTTCAACCACATCGCCAACGTGGGCGACAAGGTAATCATAAGATATTAATCCGGAAAAACCCCCCGATAACACGCAGTTCGCACCGCGGTCGGATTAGCCCTATACTCCCCTCAACAAAAACGAATGGATTAATAGGCTGGAGCCGCATAACGCATTGGGGGATTTTTTTTATGGCTTCAGTCTTGGATTTCGTGCGGAGCTCGGCTGCAAACGCGCTTTTCTGGACGGGCGTCTTGGCAATCGGCCTCACGCTCTTGAGGCGCGACGCTTCGTTCCTGCTCTTTGCGGCCGGAGTCTTGGCGCTCAACACGCTGCTCTTTCTCGTGCTGCGCCAGCTTTCGCCCCAAGCCGCGGAGGAGGTGCTGGAGGCGTCGGGCCACAGGCACACGCCGGCAGTCGGCGAGGGAGGGATGATTGGCTTCTCCCTCACCCCCCTGCAATACCCCAAGGTCGTGGACCGGGACTCGCGCGACTTCGTCTCGGAATTCATCCACTTCGACATCAGCCGCGACGGCTCGCCAATCTTCTCCGGCAACCTGGGAAGGGACGCCCTCAAGCAGCTTCGCGACGCCCTTGACGGAGCGCTTTCCGCAAAGCAGCAGGCGGTGAGGCAGATTATGGGAAACCGGCAGGGAACGGCCTCCCCGCAGCCGGCAATCCCCCAGGCGGGGAAAAAATCAGGGAAGAGAAGATAGTTGCGAAAAACTGTTTTTTACGCTTGACGATCTTTCACCACGGGGTTTTTCTCGCGATGGCAAGCTGGTCAAAATCAGGGTCTTCAGAGTAGATTATTGAAGCCCGCATTTTGGTTGCGGTGAGTGCGTGAATCGCATCCCGCGGATCAAACCCTTCAAGCAGCGACTTGAACTGATCAACGTCTTGGGGCAGAAACGGAACAAGCAACAGGGTTGGAGAGTGGCTGAGAATGTCCACGGCTGCAATCGCGTCCTTCTTTGAGCGTTTGGAGAGTTTGTAGGCAACCTCGTCAAGTGACAGGATGCTTGTGCAGAGCCTTTGGTTGGCAAGCAGTTCCCGCGATTTTCTTCCTTTAGTCTCCCTGTCGGTCAACGCGTAGATGATGACGTTTGCGTCAACGTAGTTCATCTGGATTCCATCTCTTCGGCGTAATCCGCATCGCTGTCAACCTTGACTCCCGTTCGTTTGGGGAAGGAATCAAGTGCCGAGGCGAACTCCTTGACGCTGAGCTTTCGTTCTATGACCAGAGAGTCCTCCTTCTCCCCGATAAGAACCTCGCTGTTGGGTTCAATCCCGTAAGCCTCACGGAGGAATTTGGGGATTACCACCTGCCCCTTCTCGTTGACGTGAACGGTGACGTAAGTCATTATTACCACCAATAGTAATTTGTCATACTTGAATTAATACTTTCCCATGCGGCAGGCGATCCAGCAGATTATGGGAAACCGCGAGACGCCAACTGCAATCCCGCAGCCGGCAAGCTCACAACGACCTCCTCCGCGACCTAAAGGCCGCTCGCCTTTTGGGTTAGGCTCGCAGGCCGCCCTCGCTGTCGTGGCTCGGGCGGCTCGCGGTTTCCTGCTGCCCAGTCCAGTCAGCTAAGGGTGGTTTGCCGTGGGTCATTGTGCGGCGCGCGCACGTAGTCAACTGCTTTTTGCACATCGAGCGGGCTGACGGGCTTAGGCGTCAAAACCACGCGCCCAAAAGTGGCCCTGCGGATACCGCAAGTGAAACCGCGGCTCGAACTCGCACAACTCGTGAGCGCTCGCACCCTTCAGCAAAAATGCGTATACGCTCGCGCTCAAAGTGTGTGGCCCGACCACCACCAACTGCACGGTCGTCGGCATCACCGACACTGCAAGCAACTGAAAACCATGCTGCGGCAAACCCGCTGTAAAATCGCCTCGCACGCAACGAAATGCCCTCTCTTCGCAAGCATCTTATACCGGTACTTCGTATTCCAAGTAAGAAACCACGCTGCAAACCCGCGCGAATGCGCCGCGCCCCGAACAAAGCTCACACTACCTCCATAACACATCGTCTCCAGCCGGTCCGGCCCGACAAAGCCCCGGCTGGAGACATCACGCTAACCCCAGAGAAGAAACAATGCAGTAAGGGGAAAAACTGGCTTCTCCCCTTACAAACCCCTTACCACTACGGCCAATTCACCCCACTGCCTAAAAGCCAGTCCGCTCGCTAACGCTCGCTGGTTCTCTTGGCCGAAACCCACAAGAGTCAACTGCTTAAAAACTTGACTTTCACGAATTAATTAGCAAGAATGGCGATTATTTAACAAAAACGAATTGTTTAGCAAAGCCGAGGCCGCAGAAACCCTTATTAACAACCTGCGCGCAAACTCTTCCCGTATGAGAACGACGCCGTCCGCGTGGCAAATCCTTCTTCACGTCCTTAGCGGCGGCCTTAACCTCAACTGCGCGCCCTATATGTCGTCGGTCATTACCGTCGCCATGAAGGCAAGGCGGGATGGGGATGAAGTTCTCTAAGTGCTTTTGAGAAACGGACCCGACCAACAGTTAAAAAAGCGCTTTTCCCGCCAGGGCATTTATGCTCCCCCAAGAGCGGATGCCAGTGCGAAAAATAAATTACCACTAGCTTGCTCTATTTACCGGAATAAGGCACAAGAATACTTCTTTTGGCAAACGGAGGATGCTGAAGGGGAATATTTAAATAGGAGTTATGCGCAAATAATAGCAACCCGGAGGTGGAGGACTGGAGGAGGCTACAGCCAGACAAGGGAGAAAACGAAACGAAGAAAAAGAAATTGGAGGTGTGGGACGAGAGCTTCAAGGCAACCCCAAGGAGGCAATCCGTTAGAATCCGATCAAGCCCTGCAGCCTCTCGACTCCACTCTTTTCATAATCCGAGGAACTATTTTATCCGCAACCCCATATTTAAACCTTTCGTTGAAAACTGTCAGATTCTGGACAGGAATAACTGGATTATAATCGCCGACTTTCAGGCCTAAGGGCTGGAAGCGCATTAGGGCTATTATCCGCCTAGTGCTTAAGGGTGGAAAGAGGAGAAGTTTGGAGGGGAAAAAAGCCCTCCCGGAAGAGAAAAGGGAAAATCGGCTGGTTAGTCGTTTTCCGTAAACGCTTTCAGGAGCACCTCGACGAGCCCGAAGGTGAGGAGAGTGCTCGAAGAAAGGGTTTAACCTATGACTTCGATTCCGCCGAATTCTTCGGAGGCAGCTGCCTTGCCGCCGTGCCTTCCGCCCATCCCGTGGCTTGATGTCATCGTGTGGGTCTTGCCCGCGATTTGCGGCGAGTTCACGCCGGTGACGATGGCCGTAATCTCGAGCTTGCCGTCGTAGTCGGGAACGAGCCTCGCGCCCCACTTGACGCTCGCGTGCGCGTCCATCTCTTCGGTGATGCGCTCGCCCGCGTGGATGGCGTCCCCGAGGGTGAGGTCGTGGCCGCCTGCGATGTGGATGAGGGCGCCCTTGGCTCCGGTGAAGTCCACGTCAAGAAGGCGGTTGGTGCGCACGCCGTTGACTGCCTCCTCGACCTTGTTCGTGCCCTTCCCGCTTCCAACAGCTATCATTCCCACGTCCCCTTGGCTCATGATGGCCTTCACGTCGGCAAAGTCGATGTTGACAAGCGAGGGCTGGGTGATGGTGAAGACGAGGCCGTCGATTGCCTTGGCGAGAATCTCGTCCGCGACGAGAAACGCCTGGTTCATCGGCAGGTTGGGAACCAGCTGCACGAGGCGGTTGTTGTCAAGGATGATGGTGCTGTCGGCAATCTCGCGCAGCCGGGCGATGCCTTCCTCGGCCTTCACGGTGCGCGCCCTCTCGAGCGCGAATGGGTAGGTGACCATGGCGATGACGATTGCGCCCTGCGCGCGCGCCACTTCCGCGACCACGGGAGCCGCTCCGGTTCCGGTGCCGCCTCCCATTCCGGCGCAGATGAACACGAGGTGGCTGCCGCCGACCAGCTCCTCAATCTGCTTGCGGTCGACCTCGGCGCACTTGGCCCCCACTTCGGGAAAGCCTCCGCAGCCAAGGCCGCGGGTGACGCTCTTGCCTATGAGCATCTTTGTGATGCCCTCGTCAATCATTGAAAGGTGCTGCCTGTCGGCGTTCATCGCAATTAGTTGCGCGCCCTTCACCCCCAGTCGCCTGAGGCGGTTGATCGTGTTGTTCCCGCCGCCGCCCACCCCGATTACGCTTATCTTGATCTCCTCATCCGCACTGTCGTGCACCGACTGCCTCGGCGAGTTCATCGCGCTCTTCACAATGTCTTCCAACATGCCAAACGACCTCCGATCAAAACAGGGTTTTTGCCATTAACTGCCATTATCGCGAACCGGCTTCACACCGGCTTTTCCCCAGTGCTTCTTGGTTAGCTCCTTCAGAGCCTCTGGATGTTTCGTAAGTGCCTTCTTGGTTATAGCTCCTTCAATGCTTCGTCAGTGCTTCTTGGTGCTTTTCACGATTTTCATCATTGCCGGGGTGATGATGACCTTGTCCTCGCTGATGCGCGCGATGTCGCCGTCAAGGGCCGACGCGGTGCTCCTCAGGCGCCCCATGGCCTCCTGGAGCCTCGCGGGGTTGCGCGCGATGGGCGCGATGTTGAGAAGCACGACGTTCTTCGCCTTCAGCTCGCCTTCCACGATGGCGATGTCGCCGTCGTTCTCGAGCGAGAGGGGCTTGACGTAGTATTGGGCGGGTTCGTGGAGCAAATCGATGTCCTCGTCCTCTAGGGAGTTCATCGCGCCCTCCACGTCTACCGGAGCGCCTGCGCCGGATCCGAAAAGCCTGTCCAGAAAGCCCATGTCTCTAATCGCCTCGTTGGGGTTTGAAGTGTCTTACTTGCATTTACTTGTACATCGGCGCGCGGTTGGCGACGAAGGAGTATTTCGCGGGCCTTGCCTGCGTGGATGCCGGCGTTTCGTCCATCGGGTCTTCGGTGCGGGGCTTGCTTGAGACCACTATGATGTCGCCGACGCTGGTCACGTTCTTGTAGGAAACGGTGTTTTCCTTTATCCACTGCTGCGAAGCGCCCAGGAGCGACTCGATGGGCTGGAGGGTGATGCGCGCAACCTCGCCCTTCTGCAGGTCGATTACCAGGTCGTGGGCCTTCCCGAGGTTCTTGGCGTTGTCGGCGTATATGTCCAAGCCGGGAATTTCGCTGAGTCGTTTCATCGTCGTATCACCATCTTGCCATTTTTTTTCAAAAATCGTTGTTGCAAATTCCCGTTTTTTTCCGGGGGCGATTCTAATTTCCGCGGCAATAATCTTTTAAAGCTAACTTCGCCCTCTTCCGAAGTGGGCGGGTTGATTTTTTCGCTTTGATTTGCTGCTTTATTGCGGCGGGTTTGAATGCTCTTTTGCGGCAGTTGCGTCTGGCTGCCCTGTTATTGCTACGACCACGCAGCGCAAGTATATAAACAGGGGGGATTCAGTGGAAGTGGGGATGCTAAACTGGAGGGAGTTCCGTGGAAGCTGGGATGCGGGCTTGGAAAACGCGGGGGATTGTTTGCGGCCTATCCTGCAAATTCCTTACTGATTTTGGAGAGGAGTTTTTCCTTCGCGCTGCCGTCCTTTAGGGAGTGCTCGAGCACTTCGTAGATGTTGCTCACGGGAATGACCTTGATTTTCTTGGCCTTTTCGCCGTCGAGGTAGAGGTCGCCGAGGTTCGCCTTGGGAATCAGCACGGTGGTGAGGCCGGTTTCCACCGCCGCCTCTACTTTCTGCGTCACGCCGCCGACGGGGAGCACTTCGCCCCTGACTGAAAGCGAGCCGGTCATCCCGACAGACTGGTCCACTCCCACTCCTTCAAGGGCGCTGATGACGGCGGTTGCGACCGAGATGCTTGCGCTGTCGCCCTCCACGCCTTCGTAAGTCTGGAGGAACTGGATGTGGATGTCAAAGCTGTAAGTGTCCTTGCCGGTGTGTTTCTTGATGATTGCAGAAACGTTTTCAACCGCTTCCTTCGCGATGCTCCCCAGCTTGCCGGTTGCGATTATGCGGCTTTCGTCGCGCGACGCGGCGGGCGCGACTTCCGCAACGATTGGCAGGATGATTCCGCTGTCGCCCATCACCGCCATCCCGTTGACCCTGCCTGTCTGGAATCCGCCAGTGGCGAACACGCGGTATTCCTTGCGCACGTCGATAATCTGCTGCGCCGCCTGCTGCTCGAGAGTCTGGGCGATTTTCTTCGCCTCCACGACCTCCACGGCCGTCACGAGCGCAAGCTGCCTTTCCTTCGCAACATCCCCAGCCGCGCGTATGAGGCCGCCGAGCTCGCGCAATTTTGCGGTAAGGCGGTTCTTCCTCCCCGCCCGCCTTCGCGCCTCGCTGATTATCTCGTCAATGGCGCTGCGGTCGAAATGCGGGATGCGGCCGTCCTTCACCACTTCCTGCGCGATGAACTGCACGAGCAGGTTGCGGTTTTGGGCAGTGTCTGCAAGGCTGTCCTCCATGTACACCTCGTAGCCGTAGCCGCGGATGCGCGAGCGCAGCGCGGGATGCACCTTGTTCACGTCCTGGTAGTTGCCGCTTGCGACGAGGATGAAATCCGTGGGGACGGGTTCGGTCTTCACCAGCGCGCCGCTTGAAGCCTCGCTCTGCCCCGTGATGGAATATTTCTTCTCCTGCATGGCGGTAAGCAGTTCCTGCTGCGAGCGGGCGGAAAGGGTCGCTATCTCATCAACGAAAAGAACTCCCTTGTTCGCTCGGTGGATCATCCCCACTTCAACGCGCATGTGGGGGGGAGTGCCCAGGCCGCCGGAGTTGCTTGCGAGGATTCCGTTGGCGAACACGTTGCCCGACTCGGTCGTTACGTTGTAGATAGTCCCGTCGTAGAATATTTCCGAAGACGCATCCAAGTGAAGGCCTTCCTTTTCCCGCATCATTTCCAGCATTACCGCCGGCGACCTGAGGTGGTTGAGGATGTACTGATTACCTTTTCCCCGGGAACGCAGTTCGGAGTATTTTGCCAGTTTGAGCTCTGACATCGCTGCGACTGCACTGTTCAACCTGGCAACTTTGTCATTCGAGTAGCGAACGGGGATGAGTTTCTGGAATTTAAGCACGTTTTCCAACTCTCTTGAAATGAGCAGCCTCCACATGAGGCGGCCCGGCCTGTATTCGTGTTCGGAAATTGAGGTGCTCTTCACTCCGTAGCTTCTGAGATAGTCCGCCAACTCCTTGAGGAAAGCCAACCTGTTGGCCCTGGTTTTTTCCGTTCCGCACATAGCTACGTCGAATGAACTCAGGCAGTGGCCATCGGACCTGAAGGCAGGGCTGCAAAACTCGTTGCCCAAGTATGCCCCGAAGAATTCTTTCAAAGCGTCTTCATTCAGGTAAATCCACGGGGGAATGGCGAGGTTCGCGTTCTTTCTCCCGATTGGAGCGCCTAGGGCTGCGAAGAACCTTACGACCGCCCGATTTGAATTCCTGATGCAACGGCCTGTGCCGTTAACCCCGCTCTTGATGGTAGAGAAGTTATTCTGGATTTCCTCCCCGAAAATTTCAGTCAAATCTCTCCTGAAACCATCAAGGGAACTTTCTTCGGCCGAGGAAAGGAACATGTTGTTGAGGTTGCCGGCTATGCCGCCGTCGCCAAAAGCGGTTCCAAGCACCCTTGCTATCGCAGGGATGCGGGCGTCATCCTGCGAGAGGGGCAATAGATTGCGGTTTTTGAGGAATTCCACAGTCTTTACTGGGCCGGGTTTGGAGCCTGCAGTGTGCCACCATCGAGTGCATCCTTCCTTGATTTGGAGGATTTTAGAGAAGCGCTTGTAGCCGAATTCGGGGTGGTTTGCTTTTTCCCTCAAAAATTCGCAATACTTCCTTGCGGAGGCAACATCTCTTTGAGAGAATGTTTTAAGAACGTCTTCGTCCGAGATTACCTCAGGCTTGAATGCCAACAGCCGGGGGGTTTCGGGCAGGTCGGCAGCTTCTACGAATTGCCCGTCGGAAAAGACCTTGTGCTCGGGGGTGACTATGAGTCTTTGGCCATTTGAGGCAACTACTCTCATTGGATTGCAGTATGCCTTTCTGTTCACGCACAAAAGCCTAACTGGAACTATCTTGGCGTCCGAGTAGCCTGCAACGTAAATTTCTTCCGATTCTGGAATTACCAACCCGTCATAACCCGGCGTGCTCCTATCCACTAAATCAGGATATTTTTCGAGTAATGAGTCAACCAAACGCTTCATCACGATCGGAACAAACATTTCGCCCTCCTTTTTGAGTACTGTCGAGTAGGGCCAAAATGTCTGAAGTGGATCGTGCCTGCAATCGCCGAGTAATGCGCCCGCCCTCGTGCCCGTAGCTTCGATGAACGGCGCTTTCTTCCTGTTGGCGTTGTCGATGAGGAGCTTCACCCCGTCGAAAGTCTGCGTGAAGAGGCCGCGCTTTCCCATTGACGAGGCGAACATCACCATCGCGCCCATGATGAGCAGGCCTATGAGCAGCGCGGCGGTGATGATGTCGCCCAGCTGCTTCCGGCCGTAAGTGAGGAGAAGGAAGGAGGAGATGAAGAGAATGGCGATTAGGAGGAGGTTGTTGTTCGAGCCGGGAATCGCCCCGCGCATGCGTTCCTGCTGGAGGATTTTCCTTCCCTCCCCCGCGCGCACGACTTTTATCTTCGGCTGGTTCTCGTCCTCGAGGTTGGCCGCGACAAGGACGTCCTCGAGTTCGCCCACGGGAAGCAATTCCGCCATTGCCTGCGCGAGGAGGCTCTTTCCCGTGCCCGGAGAGCCGACGAGCAGCACGTTCCTCTTCTGCATCGCGGCCTTGCGGATGATTTTCACCGCCCTCTCCTGGCCGATGACCTGCTCGACAAGCGCCTTGGGGACCTCGACTTCCGCGGTGCTCTTCACATTCTCGAACTTGGGCTCGTATTTCCTTTCTTCCTTCGCCTCTATTTCCGATTCCTTCGCGCCGTCCTGCGGGCTTGCCTTTCCGGTCTTGAACCTGCTTCTGGGCGCGTGGCCGCGGACGAATTTTGCGGGCTTGCCTGCCGCTTCAAGGCGCATGGCCTTGGCTGGGGAAATAGCCTTTGCACCCACCGAGGAAGCCTTCCTGGCCATTAAAATCGCTGATTGATATTAAGCGCAGGCGCAATTATAAGAATGAGGCCCGCAGCCCCACTGGCTATTTCCGCCGCCGCTTCCCGCCGTAATAATCCTGAGGCCTCCACAGGGTGATGCGCGGATTTTCGTTGCCTCGGGGGCGCAGGAGGGTTTGCGGTTCTGCCTGGCTTCCGGTGCGCCTGCCCATCGGCCGCAGGAGGGGTTCGTTCGCCGGCCGCAGCGAGTAAGGCGTTCTCCTTCAACGACAATCCTGCCCTTCTGCAGCTTTGCGCTCAAACCGCATTTGCCCGCAATCCCGTTGAGCACTTCGGCCTCCCTCTTCTTTCCAAGCGTGAGCCATTAGTACAGCGTGACGTCTTCCGGCCCGCGCAGGGCCCCCCCTCCATAAAGGCTCGTTCCTCTCGAGGCGCATGGAATAGCTCGCCATCACGCGAGGGTTTCCCTTTGAATCGAAGGCAATGCCGAATTGGTCTTCCTTGGGCTCAAGCGACTTGAACGGGAGGTTGGGCGGGCTCTTGCCTGTTTCTGCCCTCGAAAGGATTGGGTTTCCCGCATGGGCCATCTCTTCCTCGGCCAATTTCCTCAGGGCCTCAAGCGTTTCCCCCATCATGCAAAGGGAATTGGGCCCATTCGCGCCTTGCCCTGCTTTTGGTGAAAATAACCCGAAGGCCTGCTTGCGGAAATTCCGTTTTCTGGAATCCATTGAAGTCTCTGGAGAAGGTGCGGAGAGGGTGGGGCGTCTGCTTAAGCCCTTCGCCTTCAATCACCCGCGCCAAAACCTGCCTGGCTGGGATTTTTTCCTTTATCAAATTCGGCCGCCTTCCCTCGTCTACTTCCCATCGTATTTTAACCCTCCGCCCGTTAATTAAGTTCATCGCATGATCAAGCTCGTCATCCTGGGCTCGAGCGCGGCGCTCCCTTCCAAGGACCACTCGCCCACCTGCTTTGCGGTCAAGCACGGGGGGGTCTACCTCTTCGACGCGAGCGAGGGCGTTCAGCAGCGGATGATGCGCTACGGCGTTTCGATGATGCAGGTCAAGGCGATTTTCCTCTCCCACCTTCACGCCGACCATTTCCTCGGCATTCCCGGCCTGATTCAGACGATGAACCTCCAGGGGCGCACGGACGAGATGCTCATCGTCGGGCCGACGGGGACCAGGCAGTTTTTCGAAACGCTCTTTTCCACGCGCGTGCTTGCCCCCCAGGGGTATAAAATCAAGTTCAAGGAAGTTGCGCGGGCGGGAAAGGTCTTCAAGAACGACTTGTTTGAAGTGAAGGCATTTTCCGTGGAGCACTCGGCCAAGGCGCTGGGCTTCGCCCTCCAGACGCATTCCTACCGCAGGTTTGATGAGAAGAAGGCAAGGGAGGCGGGCATCCGCGGCCATCTCTTCACATTCATACAGGAAAAGGGAGTGGCGCAGGTTGGGGAGAATGTCGTGAAGTACGAGGATGTCACTTATTTGCAGAAGGGGAAGACTATAGTCTATTCCGGCGACACGCTCCCGTGCAAGGCAGTTGAGAAGCACGCCAAGGAATGCGACCTGCTCATCCACGAGGCGACTTTCATGGAGGCCGAGGGGGCCGTCGCGAGGGAGAAGAGGCACTCCACCGCGGGGCAGGCGGCGGCAATTGCGAGAAAGGCGGACGCAAAAAGGCTCCTGCTCCTCCACGTCTCCAACAGGTACGAAGACAGGGGCGGGATGCTTGCAGAGGCGAAGGGGGTTTTCGCCAACAGCGAAGTGGGGCGGGAAGGCATGGAGATTTTAATCTGATTTTCGCCAAAGAATGATTCCTGCAAAAACGCAAATGGCGGGTTGGACGATGGCTGATAAGAAAGAATCCAAGGGGTTGCTCAAGTTCCTGCGGGAGAACTCCGTTCTCATCATCATCGCCGTTGCGGCATTCGCAATCGTCTACCTGGGGATGAGGGCGTTTGTCGGGCCCAACGACATTTTCGTCAACGGCCTGCGCGTGCAAGCCGGCGCCAACGCCCACGGGGAGATGGCGGCAATCCTCTCACGGCAAAAGATCGTGCTCCGCGGCCAGGTGGAGGACGTCAACCAATCCATCCCGGGGCAGAGCGCGGCAATGGCCGAGATCGCATCGGCACTGAGCACTTCGGGAAGGAACGTCACGGTGCAAGGTTACGTCGAAGGCGGCGGGGACAAGCCGCATTGCGTCGATGCTGACAGGAAGACGGTAGCGTGCCTGCAGCCCCAGGTCGTCGTGGTCGAGGCCGGGTGCAACTGCGTCCGGCCGCTTTCCGACAGGGTCGAGGTAAGCGGGAGTGACGAGTGGCTTCTTGTCAATTCCGCAAGGCTCCGCGGGGTGTTCAAGTGGGCGCTGGCGGCAACTGCCTCGAATTCAGATTCATCAAAGTGATGGTTTACACAGATGGCACTGGAACAGCAACCGCCCGAATTGGTCGTTCAAACAATCTCAATTCCCGAGGGCGCGAACGCCATTCTGGGCGGGACGCACTTCATCAAGACGGCTGAGGACATTTACGAAACTTTGGCTGAAAGCTCGCCGCAAATCAAGTTTGGAGTCGCGTTTTGCGAGGCGAGCGGGAAGTGCCTCGTGCGTTCGGAAGGCAACGACGCGGAGTTGGTGCGGGCGGCCGAGGGCGAGGCGCTCAAGCTCGGCTGCGGCCACACGTTCGTCATCTTCCTCCGCGACGCCTTTCCCGTCAGCGTGCTCAACCGCATCAAGTTGGTGAGCGAGGTGACGTGCATATTCGCGGCAACGGCCAACCCCCTGCAGGTGATAATCGCCCGGACGGGACAGGGCCGCGGGATTGTGGGAGTGATTGACGGCAGCCCCACCCGGGGAATAGAGACTGATGCGGACAAGACCGAAAGGCGCGGGCTTTTGCGGAAGTTCGGATACAAGAAATGATTTTGGTGTTTCTTCTTGAACGACAACGAACTCAAGGTTCTCAAGGCGCTCCTCGATGCGCACGGCTACCTCAGCGCCGGGCAGGCGGCGCGGGAAAGCGGGCTTGAAGTGTCGGCAGTGCAGAGTGCCCTCGTCACGCTTGAGAAAATGAAGCTTGCGGAAGTGAGGCGGGAGGAGAAGAAATTAATTTCGCTTTCAAAGGAGGGCGAGCGCTATGCGAGGCAAGGCACTCCCGAACGGAGGCTCGTCAAGGCGCTTAGGGAATTGAAGGAAGCGCCGCTTGAGGAAGTTTCAGCCAATGCGGGGCTGGATGGGAATGAAAAGAAAATCGCGCTGCAGTGGGCGTTCCGCAACAAGTGGGTCAAAAACGGAAGGGGAAACGACGGGCGCGCGGTTCTTTCGCTTGGCGCGCCCGCAGTTGAAACGAGGGAGGAGCTGCTGCTTCAGGCGCTCTTGCGCGGAAAGCATCTGGGCGCCGCTGACGCGTCCCTCGAGGCCATCCTGCGCCAGAGGGGGCTGGTTTCGGAAAAGGTAGAGAAGAGCGTTTCGCTTAAGGCGCTGCCTCCAGCGAAAAAGGCTCTGGAAGAGAACGCGGCGCTTTTGGGGCAGCTCACGCCGCAGATGCTCAAGGACGGCTCGTGGAGGAACGCCAGGTTCAGGGAGTACGGCCTCGAAACGGTGGCCGCGCCATTGCCCCAGCTTGCGCGCAAGCACGTTTATAGGGAATTTCTCGAGAGGATGAAGACCAAGCTCGTGGGAATGGGATTCCGCGAGGTGCGCGGCTCGCTGGTGGAAATGGAATTCTGGAACATGGACGCGCTTTTCATGCCGCAGGATCACCCGGCGAGGGACATTCACGACGTTTTCAAAATCAGGCAGCCGCGCGAGGGCGAGATTCCCGATGAGGAGGTTTTCAAGGCCGTGTACTCCGCGCACAAGGGAGGCGACTCGACGGGAAGCAGGGGATGGCGCTATCCGATGAGCAAGTCCGTTTCCCAATCGCTCATCCTCCGCTCGCACGACACGGGCATCAGCGCGCGCAACCTCTTCTACGACTTCCGCTCGCCTGACCGCGTGTTTTTCTTCGCCCACGTTTTCCGCCCCGACGAGATAGACTGGAAGCACTTCATCGAGTTCAACCAGCTCGGCGGTTACGTCACGGACGAAAGCATGAGCTTTAGGGAGATGCTGGGATACCTCAAGACATTCGCGGTGGAGGTGTTCGGCGCCAAGGGAGTGCGCTTCCTGCCCACCTATTATCCATTCACAGAACCGAGCGTGACGCTCAACGTAGAGATTCCCGGCAAGGGATGGGCGGAAGTCGGCGGGGCGGGGATGTTCAGGCCGGAGATGCTCTGCGCCCTCGGCGTGAAGCACCCCGTCATCGCGTGGGGCTTGGGAATCGACAGGCTCGCGATGCTCACCCTCGGGATTACCGACATCCGCGAGCTCAATTCGCACAAGATTGACTTTCTCAGGAGCAGGTAAAAAATTCATCAGGAAGGCACAACGCAAAAATGGTCACCATAACGGTAAGGAAAAAACAGCTCGTGGCCCTTTTGGGCAATGGGGTGAAATTCAAGGACCTCGACGAGCTGGGCTACAGGCTCGAGCTTGCCAAGGTCGTGCTTGAAAGCCATGACGAGAAGACCGACGGCCTCACGCTTGAAATCACTCCCGACCGGCCCGACCTCCTCAGCGCCTACGGCGTGGCGCGAGCGTTGAAGGGGACGCTCGGGATTGAAGCGGGCTCGCCGAAGACCCGCATTTCCGATTCGTCCGGGCACAAGATAATTGTGGAGAAGGATGCCGCGGCCATTCGGCCGGTGATGGTGGGCGCGGTGGTTGAAGGGTTGAAGTTCTCCCACGATGACGTCGCGTCGCTTTTCGAGACGCAGGAAAAAATCAACGCCACAATCGGGCGCAACCGCAAGCGCGTGAGCTTCGGGCTTTACGACGCGGACAAGGTCGCGTTCCCAATCAGGTTCAGGACGGCGGATGCTGAGAAGACCAAGTTCGTCCCGCTCAAGGCCACCTCCCCAATGACGCTGAGGCAGATGGTCGAGACGATTCCGAAAGGAATGGAATACGCCAAGCTCGTTGAGGGGCACAAGAACCTCCCGGTGCTCCAGGGCGCTGACGGGCTGGTGCTCGGGCTCATTCCCATCATCAACGAGGCGACCTCGGCGGTTACCGAGAATACCACGCGGCTGCTCATTGAGAACGAGGGGACCGACTGGCACTCGTGCAACGCCAGCCTCGCGATGTTCTGCCAGGATTTTGCCGAGGCCGGGGCGAAGGTCACGCGGTGCGAGGTAAGCTACCCCGACGGGAGGAATGTCTTCACCCCGGACACCAAAAGCGATGGGATGAAGGTGTCGGTTTCGCAGGTGAACAAAATGCTGGGAGTGCAGTTTTCCCCTGCCCACGTCGTTGCGTGCCTTGCAAAACAGCGCATTGACGCCAGGGTGGAGGGCGATTTCGTGCATTGCGAAATTCCTGCCTACAGGGCGGATTTCCTGCACCCTGCCGATTTGGTGGAGGAGGTTGCGATAGGCAACGGTTACGACAATTTCGAGCCTCTTGCGCCAACCGCATTCACCAAGGGCAGCCTCGCGCCCCAGACGCTCCACGAGCAGATTCTGCGCGACTTTTTCACCGGGGCGGGCTATCTGGAACTCTCAACCTATGTGCTCACCAACGGGGAGAAAATAAGGAAGGCAAAAAGCGGCGAGGAGCTCGTGGAAGTGCTCAACCCCGTGAGCCGAGACTATTCCGCCATGCGCGGGACGCTATTGCCCAACCTTCTCGAGGTGCTTTCGCAAAACACGCACAACGACTACCCCCAGAGGGTTTTCGAGGTGGGCGAGGTCGTAGTGCCCAACCCCAAGCTGCACGAAAAGATGGAGACGAGGCTGCACGCCTGCATTGTCGCCGCGCACGCCGCCGCCTCGATGACTGAAGCCGCCAGCGCGGGGATGGAGCTTGCCAAGCGGTTGGGAAAAAGCTTTGCGCTTGGCAAATTCACCTCGCCGCAATTCATTCCCGGCAGGTGTGCCGAAGTGTGGATTGACGCGAAGAAAGCCGGCGTCGTTGGCGAAGTGCACCCGGAAGTGCTTGCGAATTTCGGGCTGCAGGCCCCCTGCGCTGCCCTTGAGATTTTCGCGGGGGAATGAAAATCAGGCCGTTTTGGAATTCTGCTCCTGCAAACGCCATCTCGCAACTACTGCCCGTATCGTCTTTACGTATCCGTCCACGTCGTTCCCATCACTTGAAGGGGCATAGATGGGGATGATTTGCTCGACAGTTCCCTGGCCCTTGTTCACGTACATTCGATTCATATATGCAAACCAGTCTTTGGCATAATCGCAGTAACTCGAATACTTCTTGTAAGCGTGTTTCGGCGCGTAGTAGAGCGTCGTGGCGATTCCGGGAGCGTCGGCAATGCCCTTGCTCAGCCCGCCCATGTTCTTTGCCTTCTCAGGCGTTCCCACTCCGGTATTTCCCAGCGCGGTTTCATGCAGCGACCATGCGAGAAAAAAGACTGGGTCCATCTGGGCGTTGGCGCCCGCGCTCATTACGCACTGAGGGAATCCCGGCTCTAAGAGTGCCGGAGAACCGTAATGGCCAATAATGCTTTCCACAGTCTTTTGCGAAATGCTCGGGAAGCCCCGGAGGGACGTGCTTCCTGCCGTGGTGTTGGAAATGTCTTGGCCGTAGAAGAAATCCTTGGTGACGCACCCGTTCTGGTCAAGGCCGGTTGAAAGGGTTTGCGGTTGGCCTGGAGGTTGGGATGATGCTTCGGCCGAGGGGGGAGATTGGGCGGGAGCGTTGGGGCTTGAGGCCGATGCGGGCGCAGGGGCAGCGGCTGGGGCGCTTGAAGGCGGCTGGAGGGCGGAGTTGGATGATGCGGCTGGAACGGCCGGAGTGCTTGAAGCCGCAACCGCAGTGGTGCACGGTCTGTAATACGGCGCGGGGTCATTCTTCTTCCCGTTTATGTAGACGATCCAGTGCAGATGCGGGCCCGTTGCCGAGCCCGTGCTTCCGGCCAGCCCCACAACATCGCCTTTTTTCACCTGCGTTCCGGCACGGGCGATTATCTTCGACAGGTGGCAATAGCCAGTGGCAAAAGAGCGGCCTTGCGAATCGCTGCCGTGGCTTATTTTCAGCCCGTTGCCGCAGTACTTGTCGTGGAATTCCTGCGTCACCACGCCGTCAACGGGCGCTTTCACGGGCGTCCCTTCCGACGCCGCGATGTCCAGCCCCTGGTGGTTGCCGCTGCACGTGGCGCAGGGTTTGGAACGCGGGCCGAAGCCGGAAGTGATTCTCCCCACAACGGGGCAGAAAAGCCCGTTGGCATCGGCGGAAGTTGTCGAGTATTCCTTTATTCCCGCGTACGCCAGAGTTCCCAGAGGGTTGCACTGCCTTGCCTCGTTGATTGCCGCGAGCGCCTCGCCCACGGTAGGTTCGCTGTCCCCAAAATCGATTCCATAGTAATCGAGCGCGGGTTGCAGGCTCTGGTGCCGCACTGCCGCGGAAAGGGGGACGGTTCCCGTCTTGTCGGGGAGGGAGAAGTATTTCAGCTGCAAATCGGCATTCTTGGAGTCGAACCCGACCACGCCGTCGTCATTGATTGCCTCTTGGGAAATGTCCGCCGCAATTGCGAACCTGTTTTCCCTCAGCCCCGCTGCGGTTGCCCGCGAGCTGAACGATTGTGGCGATTCGCCCGTGAACCCGACCACGGGATAGCCAAGCCCGACGCTTGAAACAAGGGAAAGTTCCTTCTCGCTTCTCGGCTGCATTTCACTTACTGTGAAATCCATCCTTGGGGGAATGGCGGGAAAGAGGCCGTTGGCGTAATTGCCGCCGCTGGACTGCGTGTTGCCTGAGGCGGTTGGCGGGGGGTTGTTGCCGCTGGCGCTTGGATTTGCATCGGATGGCCCTGCGCCATTGCCAGCGCTTGAAAGCAGGGATCTCCCAGGGGCGATTCCCGCCTTTTGCTCAAGGGGCGAAATGGCCTCGTCGAGGGAGGAAAACTTTTCCTGCAGCCCAAGGGTTGGCGAGAGGAGAATCGATTCCGACTTCAGGATAATCCCACTTGCGGAATTCCCGGTCTTTTGGGAATAGTACGCCGCGCGCCTAAGGAAAGACGCGAAGAGCGCCGCGTCGTCAATTCTTTCTGAAAGCGGACCGCCTGATGAAGCGATTTTGGCCAGCGTCTTCTCTGCAATTTTGCGGTCCGCGTCGCTTGAAAGAAAGGTTGACGTGGAGAATGAGGTTGCCAGAACGTTCGCTAAGGGGATTTTCCGTTCGAACGGCAGGGGCGAGAAGAGGATTTCGGAAGCCATCTCTGAAAACGCGCTCGATGCGGGGAAATCGAGTTCCAATCTAGAAGCCGACTCCAGAAACGCCCCAAGCATTACGGTCTCGCCCGCGGTGAGGGGCGGGGAGGCGAGCAGTATTGCCGGAGGGCGGCTGAACGGATAGTTTTGCGAAACGATTTTGAGCGAGCCGCTTTCGCCCGGATGGAGGTTGGATTCGCTCGCGTAGGCCAGGGGGTTGGGGGAGAGGAAGGTGACGTTGGAATTCGGGCCTGCAGAAATCTCAACCGCGCTCGCGCCGGACTCGTCAGCCCCCTTGGGAAAGATGGCAATCAGCCCCGCGAGGATGGAACTGTTGCCGGAATTGGTGAGGAGAATCTCGTCGCTATAAGCGGACTTGTTTCCGTCGGGAGAGAGCGTGGCGTTCCGGAAGAGGGAAATCGGGGTTTGGTTGGCGAGAAAGTTTTGGGAAACGCTGTTTGATATTGCGGGAGGATTGGGTGCGGGCGATGGTTTGATCTTGTTTTTGCCCGCGCCTTCACTTCCGGAAAGGAGGAGGAAGAGAAGAATCCCGATTAGGACCGTGATGGCGAATGCGCGCGCATCGCCGCGTTTGTAGAATGGCTTGTCCGAGTCCTGGGACATTGTGCGAATATCAAGTTGGCATTAGGCGGTTGGGAGATAAATAGCGATAGGCTTTTAAGTAATTTCTCGGCGTAATCTATTCCTGTTTGAACTATTTCTAAGTCATTCAAACTGCATCAAGCTACGGGCGTGTTTTGAACACAATGGCCAAGACGACTATTGCGGCAATGGTGGAGGGCGGCAAGGCAAGCGCAGCCCCGCCACTCGGCCCGGCACTCGGCCCCAGCGGCCTGCCGATCAACGACGTGATTGCGAAAATCAACGAGAAGACAAAGGACTTTGCGGGAATGCAGGTGCCCGTCAAGGTCGAGTTCGAGAAGGGCTCCAAGGCATTCGAGATTACCGTAGGCACCCCGCCCACCAGCGCTCTTGTGAAGAAGGAACTCGGGCTCGCCGCGCCCGTGAAGGAAGAGGCGGGCGTGAAGGGAAAGAAGGCCATAGGCAACCTCACGATTGCGCAGGTGAAAAAAATCGCCTCGATGAAAGGCAGCTCGATTCTCGCGCACGACGCCAAAGGCGCCGTTAAGGAAGTGTGCGGAACGTGCCTCAGCCTCGGCGCAACCGTTGAAGGGAAGAGCCCCAAGGAAGTGATGAAGCTCATCGACGAGGGCAAGTTTGACAAGGAGTTCTAGGGGCTAGCAGGCCTTTTTAATGGTTTTCCACGAGTAATTAATTTGCAATTAAAATCAAAAGCTCGTTTTCCCGCTTGACTGCAACTTGCAGGAGGGGACGCAAAAGAAATCCTCTTTGTGCTCCTTCAATCCCTTTGCGGGAAAATGGATTTGAGCCGGTCCGGTTACCTCAATTTATGGGTTTATCCACATGGTCGCAAGAAAGCAGGTTGAAGACGCAGTCCAGAAAGCGCTCGATGCTGGGAAGGGCAGGAAGAAGTTCTCCCAGAGCGTTGACTTGGCCATCAACTTCCGCGAAGTGGATTTCAAGAAGCCCGAAAATAGGCTTAATGTCGACGTCAACCTCCCCTTTCCCCCGCGCCAGTCGAAGGTGGCGGTGTTTGCCGACGGCCAGCTTGCCCTCGAGGCGAAGAACGCTGGTGCGGACATCGTCGTCACCGGCCTTGAAATTGCGGGCCTGGCCTCCGACGCGGCCAAGCGCGACCTCGTTCTTTCAAGTGCCGTTCTCTCAAGCCCCCAGCTCATCGCGCAGGTGGGCAAGACCCTCGGGCAGGCGCTTTCGGCCAAAGGCAAGACGCCAAAGCCCATCCTCCCAAACGCCAACCTCAAGGAACTCATTTCCCGCACGCGCTCCAGCGTCACGGTGAAGAGCAAGGGAAAATACCTCCCGACTGTCAACTGCCTCGTGGGCAAGGAGACGCAGACTCCCGAGCAGATTTCCGACAACATAATCCTGGTCCTCGACGCGGTAATCAGGAAGATTCCAGAGACGAACATCGCAAGCGCCTACGTCAAGCTCACGATGGGCCCGGCATTCAAGCTGATGTAAGGATTTGGCTTGAAAAAAATTACAATAATCACGCCCGCACGGCAATCACTGAAGTTGAAGAAATATGGTCTTGAGCAAAGAGAAGAAGGAAGCGAAGGTTGCGGAAATCAAGGATGCGCTTTCAAAGCATCCCGTAGTGGCAGTCGCCACCCTGCAGAACCTCCCCTCCCGGCAGTACAACGCAATAAAGAAGATGCTCCGCGGCAAGGCATCAATCATAGTGGCGCGCGCCACCCTTCTGCAGAAGGCAATCAAGGAAGGCAGGCCCGAACTCGAGCCGCTTGCCGCCTCCTTCAAGGGCAGCACCGCGCTCATTGTCAGCGACCTCAATCCCTTCAGCCTCTTTGCGGCGATTAAGCAGAACCGTTCCAAAACCGCGGCAAAACCGGGGCAAATCGCGCCTTTCGACCTCGTCGTGCCCGCTGGCGAGACCAGCCTCGCGCCCGGTCCCGTGCTCACCGAACTGAAGCAGGCTGGCATTTCCGCGAAGATCCAGGGCCCCAAGGTAGTGATTGACAGGGACTCCACGGTGGTGAAGAAGGACGCGGTAATCAACGAGACGGCTGCCAAGATTCTTGCCAAGCTCGGGGTGCAGCCGATGGAAATCGGCCTCACCGTGCTGAGCGCTTTTGAAAATGGGACTGTCTACCCCGCTGAAATCCTCGACGTGGACCAGCCAACCTTCATCGCCAAAATCCAGCTTGCGCACAGGCAGGCCCTCAACGTGGGGGTGTTTGCTGAGATATTCAATGCTGCGACCACGCCGCTCATCATCGGCAAGGCGTCCCGCGCGGCAAACGCGGTCAAGGCCGCCGTGGATTCAAAATCAGGCGCAGAGGCGCAGCCGGCAATGGAAGGCGCTTCGGCCGGCGGAGCGGCTCCCGAAGCTTCAGCGCAGGAAACTGCGGGAGTTCCTTCAGCCCAAGCATCCCCCGCAGCGGGATAAATGCTGGACAAACGGCGGTTTAAATATTTTTTCCAGCCAGAAAACTAATGTAAAACAATAGGGGTGTTGACAGGAACATGGAATACATTTACTCGGCAATGCTTCTGCACTCTGCAAAGCAGCCCGTCGACGAGGAGCGCGTGAAGAAGGTGCTCGGCGCAACCGGCGCGGCCGTTGACGAGCTCAAGGTCAAGCAGCTCGTTGCCGCGCTGCAGGGCGTGGACATAGACGAGGCGGTGAAGCAGGCCGCAGTCGCCTCCGTCGCGGCTCCCGCGGCGGGCGAGGGCAAGAAGGAAGAGAAGAAGGAGGACGAGAAGACCGAAGCCGCAAAGGAAGAGGAAGCGGCGGCGGGCCTCGCGGCCCTCTTCGGCTGAACTTCCCTCTTTCCCTTCTTAATTTTCTTTTCTTATTTTTCGTCCCTCGCTTCCCGATTCTCCTGTTTTTTATCTTCTTTTTTTGGTCTCTTGAATCCATCCTTTTGGGTTTTCCTGATTTTCAGCCAGTCTTGTTCCTAAAGGCCGTTCCGCCTCTTTTTTCGCTCCCTATTCAACCTCCCGAAAGCACAACCCAAAACCTTAAATTATTAGGATTACAAAGATAATCTTATGCATCCGGCAAATCCTTTTGTCAATAGGCTTGGGGAACTGGCTTTCCTGGAAGGGCTATACCGCAGGCCGGGACTGCAGGTTGCAGTGCTCTACGGGCGCCGCAGGGTGGGAAAAACCGAGTTGATCAACCACTTTACCGAAGGGAAGGATGGGATTTATTTCCTGGCGGACAAGGGAGGCACGCAGGCCAATGCCCAGCGTTTTGCAGAGGCATGCGCAGCCCGCTTTGAGGACCTTACTCCAAAGGCATTGAATTTCGAGGACGCTTTCGCGTACCTGGGGAACCGCATTGCCCAAAATGCAGCTGGCAAGGGCAAGCTCGTCGTGGTTCTTGACGAGTTTTCCTACCTCGTGGAAAAGGATTCCGCCGTCCCGTCCTTCTTCCAGAGGATTGTCGACCAGATAGTGAAGGGTTCAAACCTCCTCCTCATCTTATGCGGTTCGAGCATGTCGATGATGTTCAGGGGGGCGCTAAGCTACGAAAGCCCGCTTTACGGCAGGCGCACGGGCGATTGGCTGGTCAAGCCCATGACGTTTTTTGAAGCACGCGGTTTCTACCCCCGCGCGCCCATGGCCGAGGCGGTTGCCGCGTACGCCGTTTTTGGCGGCATCCCAGCTTACGCCGCGAAGTTTGACGGCAGGGATGTTTTGAGGAGCATCCAGGACCGCATCCTCTCAAAAGGGGAAACTTTGTACAACGAACCCGAAGTGCTGCTGCGGGAGGAATTGCGCGAGCCGCCAACCTACCTCTCAATCCTGCAAGCGATGGCCAGCAATGCCAAGCTCACCGACATCGCCAATGCGGCCCGCGTGAACGCCAAGGACATGCCGAAGTACCTCAAAACGCTCGAGGAACTCCAGCTCGTGCGCAAGATAAACCCCGTGACTGAAAGGAACTCCAAGAAGAGCCTCTACTTTATCGACGACAATTTCTTCGCGTTCTGGTTCAAGTTCGTCTACCCGCATAGGAGCGAGTTGGAGGCGGGCCGCATTCAGGACGTCCTGCCGAAAATCGGGCGCGACCTCAATCCGTTCGTAGGCCTCGCCTTCGAGCAGGTGTGCGCCCAATATCTCTCACGGCAGGGGGAAATCCCCTACAATAAGGTGGGCAAGTGGTGGGGGCACGTAAAAAAGGAGGGGACGCGGGTTGTGGAGGAGATAGACATAGTCACCCTCGATGAACGCACTAAGACCATTCTCCTTGCGGAATGCAAGTGGTCTGAGCGGGTCAACGCTGGAGAACTGGTTGCCGGACTTGCCGGAAAAGCCGCAAAGGTGGAGTGGAACAACGGCAAGCGGAAAGAGCACTACGCAATCTTCGCCAAGTCCTTCGGTAAAAGGACTACTGAATTTGAAGGGAAACCCGTGCATTGCCTTGATGCCAATGAAATGGTATCGAACCTGCGGGCTCATGCGCGCAAAGGTTGACGTTATGCGGAAGCCGCCAAGCCGGCCTTTCCCATGGCTGCGCAGTGCCCGGCTTTTTAAGGAATGCAGTGGCAGGCCAAAGCCCCTATTACCCCATTTTCCGCATGCTTTCTTTCCGCCTATTCCGGATTCTCATCAGTCCCACTGCCAGCATTGCAATTAGCGGGAGGAGCAGGAGGCTGAACTCGGGGACTTTTACAGGCGTGAGCCGGATTGCCTGATAGTTCACGATGCAGCTTGTGGAAAGGCCTGGCCTCGCGCTGCTGGAGGCGGTGATGATGTAATCGCCGCTTGCCGGGAATGTGACTACGAATTTGGGCCTCGTGCCCACGCAGCCCGAATCGGCGATGGCGCCGGGGTCGACCTGCAGCCCGTCCGTGCGGGCGGCGCTGAGCGTTACGCCGCTGCAGGAGAACCGGCCGGCCGCAATGTGCGTGGCGGTGAATTCCCCGGATGCGTTCACCACGGCGTACGGGCAGGCGAGGTGGAGGCGGTAAACTTCGGGCCCCAGAAGCGTTCGGTCGTCGATGCCCTCAAGCCCCGCCGGGATGCTGTTCCCTGCCCCGCCGCCTCCGCTGATGCCGCCGGCTGGGCCGTACCCCCGTCCTGCGCACGATGCGGTGGTGAAGGTCTGCACCGGCGTGGCGTTCGAGCGTCCAACGGCGTTGGTTGCGTAAACGCGCCAGCTCACGGCACTGCCCTCCTGGTCGGTGATGCGCTTTACCAATTCTGCGGCAACCAGCGTGTGGCCGGGCGCGTGGGTGGGAGAGTAGTTGGCAAACCCGTCGCCCTCGTCGACGCTGAAGATGAAGAAGCCGAACCCGTTCGGGTCGCTCCAGAGTGTGGAGAAGCTCACCGCCTCGCCAGTGCAGGTGGAGTTCACGCCCATCGAAATGAGCGAAGGCACGCCCGAATCGGCGGCGGTGGTGAATGAATAGATCTGGGTGAAGTTGCCGAGGCTGCCCGAGTCGTTGGCCCACACGCGCCAGCGGATCACCGCGCCGACACGCGGGTTGAGGGTCTTGGTGGCGTTGGTGTAGTTCCACCGGCCGCCGAAGGGCGCGAAGGAGTCGTTGGCGAACACCCCGTTGCCGTTGTCGAAGGAGAATATCGAGCCGTTAAGGGCGAGGTTGTCCGTCCAGCGCACGAAGAACGAGGCGGGCTTCCCTGCGACAGTTGAGTTCACTGCGTTCTCGAAATATTTGGGCGGCTCGTCGGTGGTGAGGTAGGCATATGCGGGAGAGGCGTTCCAGTTGTTGTTGGAATCGTTGGCATACACGATCCACCTTACTGTTACGCCGACAACGGGCGGAAGGGTCTTGGTGATGTTGCTCCAGCTGTTGTTGAAGGAATCGAACTGCCTCCAGCTGTCGTTGACGAAAATGCCCGTGCCGTTGTCGAAGCTGAAGATGAATCCCGAGAGGCTGTAATCGTCGGTCCAGAAGAGGTTGTGGCTGGAGGGCAGGCCGGCAATCGTGGAACTCCAGCTCGGGAAGTAATAGAGTGGCGGGGTGTTGTCCGCGCGGCAGTCGAGGGTGGAGTATGAATACGTGTTGGAAGTGTTGGAATTGGCCGAGGCGTCGGTTGCGCTCACGCGCCAGCGGATGACGGCGCCGGGGGTGGTGCTTGCGAGCTTGGTGAAGTTGCTCCAGTTAACGGCCCCGCCGAACGCCATCGGGGGGTCGGAAACGAACGAGCCCGTGCCGTTGTCGAACTGCGCCACGTAGCTTGCAAGCCCGCCGTTATCAGTCCACGGCAGCCGGAAAGTCGTGTAGGTGGCGGCGCACGCGCTGCTCGAGGCGTTCATTCCGAACTTGGGCGCCTGGCAGTCCGTGAGTTGGAAGGAGGAGACTGGCGACGCGTTCCAGTTGTTCCAGAAGTCCTGCGCGTAGACCTGCCAGCGGACGGTGGCGCCCGGAGTGGCGTTGAGAAGTTCGGTGGCGTTGGCCCAGTCCGCCACGCCGTTGAGGCCGGCTGCGCTCTCATTGGCGAAAGTGCCGTTGCCGTTGTCGATGCTGAAGATGTAGCCGTAGAGGCGGTTGTTGTCCGTCCAAAGAGTGGAAAACTTCGTCGGGACCCCGGAGCACGAGTTGTTCCTTGATTGGGAGAGCCACTTGGGCGATTCGCAATCGAGTGTGGAGAACTGCTGCACTGGAGTGGCGTTCCAGTTGTTGGAAGCGTCGGAAGTGAAGACGCGCCAGCGGATGGTGGAGAGGACAGTGGTGTTGAGCGCCTTTGTCACGTTCACCCACGCGCCCTGCCCGCCGATGGAGGCGAGAGAGTCGTTGGCGAAAGTCCCCGAGCCGTTGTCGAAACTGAGGATGTAGGAGGAAAGCTGGACGTTGTCGGTCCAGAATGACGAGAGGATGGCGGCCGAGCCGGAGCACATTCCTATCGTCTGGTTGTTGGAATAGGCGGGGGGCGTGGTGTCGGGAACGGCGCAATTCACCGTCTGGAACGTGCTTAACGGGGTGGCGGCCCAGTTGTTGGCGGAATCCCTCGCAAAGGCGCGCCAGCGGATGGTGGAGCCGGCAGCGGGGTTGAGCAGGAGGGTGAAATTGCTCCAGTCCTGCGTCCCGGCCATTGCAACTGCGGAGTTGTTTGTGAATGCGCCCGTGCCGTTGTCCCAGCTGAAGATGAAGCTGTAAAGCGCGTAATTGTCAGCCCACCTCGCGCCCAGCGTGGCGGCCTGCCCGGCGCAGCTGGAGTTGGTGAAGTTGTCAAACCACTGGGGCGCCGAGCAGTCGCGCGAGGTGAACTGCTGGATGGGAGTGGCGTTCCAGTTGCCGGACGTGTCGTTTGCGTAAACGCGCCATCGGATGGCTGAAGAGACGCTGTTGTTGAGGAGTTTGGAGACGTTGAGCCACGCCGACTGCAATCCCACCGGGGCCCACGAGTCGTTTGCGAAAGAGCCGGTGCCGTTGTCGAAACTGAAGATGAAGCCTGCAATTTCAACGTTGTCGCTCCAGAGCGATGAGAGGAGCGAGGTTGAGGAGGAGCACATGGTGCTTTGCTGCAGGTTCGAGTAGGCGGGGGCGGAAGTGTCGGGAATCCGGCAGTCAACGGCATTGAATGCCGAGGTGGAGGAGAGGTTGGAATTGCCCGAGGCGTCGTACGCCCTCACGCGCCAGCGGATGGCGGAACCCGGCGTTTGGTTGATGAACTTCGTGGCGTTGCTCCAGTCCTGCGTCCCGGCCATGGTTTGTGCGGGGTCGTCAGAAAAAGTCCCCGTCCCGTTGTCGAAGCTGAACACCGAATTGGCAAGCGCGTTGTCATCGGCCCAGAGCATCGAGAATGACGTGAGGTTTCCCGTGCAGGTGTTGTTCGAAGAGGCGCCGGACCAATGCGGGGCGGCGCAGTCGCTGATGGTGAAGGAAAAGACGGGAGTGGCGTTCCAGTTGCTCCAGAAGTCCTGCGTGTAGACCTTCCACCTCACCCGGCTGCCTGCAGGCGAGGAGAGGAGGCGGGTGGAGTTGGTCCAGTTGAGAGTGCCCGAAAGGAGGGCGGGGGAGTCGTTGACAAACGCGCCGTTGCCCTCGTCGTAGCTGAAGATGTAGCCGTAAAGGGCGTAATTGTCAGTCCATCCAAGCGAAAGGCGGGCGGCGGTGTTGAAGCACGTGCTGTTGGT
This sequence comes from Microcaldota archaeon, assembly GCA_016194335.1. Lineage (GTDB taxonomy): Archaea > Micrarchaeota > Micrarchaeia > Norongarragalinales > UBA97 > JACQBR01. Next base: position 2,071 of record JACQBR010000005.1, on the reverse strand, counting down.
GGAGTTGGCAAACCACTTTCCCGCCTCGCAGTCGCGCGTGGAGATTGAGTTTATTCCGGTTGCGTTCCAGTTGTTGGAAGTGTCGTTTGCAAACACCCTCCACCGAATCGTTGTACCTGGAGTGGTGTTGATGCCTCTTGAAATATTCACCCATGCGGTTGGAGCGCCAAGGGGAACTATTGAATCGTTGGAAAACATGCCGCTTCCATTATCAAAACTTAATATGTAGCCGTAAAGCTGGACGTTGTCGGTCCAGTAGGAAGAGAGGACTGAAGTCGAGCCGGAGCAGGTGCCCGTGGTCTGGTTGTTGGAATAGGTGGGAGGCTGGGTGTCGCCCCCGCCGCCGCACGAAACCGTCTGGAACGACATTACGGGAGTTGAGTTCCAATTGTCGTACGCGTCCTGGGCGTAAACGCGCCAGCGGATGTTTGCACCCACCGTGGCGTTGAGGGCTTTGGTTGCATTGCTCCAGTCCTGCACTCCAGACATTCCCGTTGCGGAATCGTTGGCGAAAACGCCCGAGCCGTTGTCGAAGCTGAAGATGTGACCGTAAAGGGCGTAATTGTCCGTCCAGCGCATCCCAAGCGTTGCCGGCTGTCCCGCGCAAATGGCGCTGGTGTAGTTCTCAAACCACTTGGGCGGCTCGCAATCCCTGGTGTAGAACGAGTTTATTCCAGTCGCGTTCCAGTTGTTGGAAGTGTCGTTGGCGAAAACGCGCCAGCGCACGAGCGAGTTTGAAGTTGAGTTGAGCTGCTTGGTGATGTTGACCCACGCGTTCTGGGCGTTGAGGGGGACGAACGAATCATTGGCGAAAACCCCGTTTCCGGAGTCGTACTGCAGGACATAGCCGGAAAGCTGCATGTTGTCCTGCCAGAACGAGGAGAAGACCGACTGGCTCCCGCCGCATTGCGTGCCGGTGGTCTGGTTGTTTGACCACTGTGGCGGCTGCACGTCGGGAATGCGGCAATCGACCGTCTGGAACGACGCTATTGGAGTGGCGTTGGAATTGCCGTAGGCGTCGGAAGCGAAATATCTCCACCTGATTGCCGCGCCTATGGTCTGGTTTATGTATTTGGTGGAGTTGCTGAAGTTGGAAATGCCGCTGAACTGCACGGCCGAGTCGTTGGCGAACGTTCCCGTGCCGTTGTCGAAGCTGAAGGTGTAGCTGGAGAGCGCAAGGTTGTGGCTCCAGCGCGCGGTGAACGAAGTTAGGTTGCCCACGCAGGTGTTGTTCGACGAGTAATCAAACCAACCGGGCGCGTAGCAATCCCTCGCGGTGAAGGAATAGACTGGCGTGTTGTTCCAATTGTTCCAATAGTCCTGGCCGAACACCTGCCAGCGCACGGTGCTGCCCACCGGTCCTGTTATCACTTTAGTCGCGTTGCTCCAGTCCTGCACTCCACTAAGCCCCACGGCGGAATCATTCACAAACGTGCCGTTGCCGTTGTCGTAACTCATTATGAAGCCGTAAAGCCGGTTGTTGTCAGTCCATCTTGCCGAGAGGTTGACTGCCTCGCCCACGCAGGTGCTGTTGGCCTGCGCGTCGAAGAACTTTGGAAGCTCGCAGTCGCGCGAGTCGAACTGCTGGACGGGCGTGGCGTTCATGTTTCCGGAAATGTCGTTGGCGTAAACGCGCCAGCGGATGGTGGAGAGGACCGTGTTGTTGAGGCCCTTTGTCACGTTCACCCACGCAGACGCCCCTCCAACAGCTACGGAAGAATCGTTCACCCACGCTCCGCTTCCGTTGTCGAACTGAAGCACGTACGACGAGAGCTGGACGTTGTCAGTCCAGAAGGAAGAGAGGACGCTTGCAGAGCCCGTGCAGACAGAACTTGTGGAATTCGAAGACCATTGCGGCGGCTGCGTGTCGGCAACCCCGCAGTTTACCGTCGTGAACGAGTAAACAGGCGTGGCGTTCCACTGGCCCACGCCGTCCTTGGCATAAACACGCCAACGCACATTAGCACCGATGGCGGAAGTGAGTGTCTTGACGGTGCTTGTTACGTTAATGTAGCTTGTGAAGCCCTGGTTCGAGTCGTTGGTGAAAGACCCGACGCCATTGTCAAAACTG
>JACQBR010000004.1 GCA_016194335.1 Microcaldota archaeon | reverse complement strand
CGCACGACCAAATGCTCAAGATTGCTGAAGTCGCATGCATGACGCCGAAGAACGCGACGCACTGGAGCGTCCGCCGTTTGGCGGATGAACTTGGTTTCATCAAGAAAAGTCGTTTGCAAAAAGTCCTGAAGGGCTTTGACCAAGCAGTAAGTAGATAACCTCAAAGACTCTAGCATCTTTCTTGAGTTGCTCCCCCTGCACTTGGGCGTTGGGAGTTTTGGTCATGGGCAGAGTGGCGCGTTCGATGCCCGCCTATTCCATTCCCTCAATGAGAATCGCCCTCGCAGGCGAGCCGTCGGAGTTGATTCGAAGGGGGAGGCCGCAGAAAAAGTAGCTGCCGGGCTTTACCCGGCTGAGGTCAAGCCCCTCAAAAAGCGTGATGCCCGCATCGAGAATGAGGCCGTGGACGATGGAATTTCCCGAATGGAATTTCTGCACCGAAAGGTAATCCACCCCAAGCGTCTTGATTCCCGCCCTTGCGAGGAGTTCCGCGCCGCTTGCCTCGATGTAAATGAAGTCCTCGCGGAACTTGTCGAATCCTATTATGGAATTCTGCGTCTTGAAGAGGATGATTTCCCCTTTCTTGATTGAAAACGGCTCCAAATCATTTGCCGTCACGCCCTCCTGCACATTGGTCAGGTCAAGCACCCTGCATTTTCCCACGAACGATTCACTCGAAAGGCTTTCGGTCCCAAGGCCGCCGGTCCTGATGTGGCTGGGCGCGTCGACGTGCGTCCCGGTGTGAACGCCAAGAGCCAGCTCGCTCAAGTTTGAAGTGCCGTCCGGAATGGCGCGGTAGACACGCAGGCCGGGCGGCGCGTTGCCGGGATAGACTGCCATGCCGCCGTGGATTTTCAGCGTGATGTCGTGGATTTTCATTTTCATGCCTCAAGATTGCATAAACTTCATTCATACCTCGACAAAGACTTCATTGCCCTCGACTTTAACGGCGTAGGATTTGAGCTTCACTCCTGGCGTGGTGGCGCACGCGCCGGTCTGTAGGTCGTACTGCCAGCCGTGCCAGGGGCACGTGGCGCAGCCGTCTTGGACAAACCCCTCGCCCATCGGCCCGCCCTTGTGCGCGCAGACGCCGTCAATGGCGTAAAACTGTCCCGAACTTTTGTAAAGGGCAATCTGGGCAAACCCGGCTTTAACGGCAATTGCCGCGCCTTCCCCAACGTCGCCTACTGAAGCGACCCGGTACCATTGGGCCAATTAACTGGAATCACCCCGTCTTGAGATTAGTGAGCCTTGCGGCTTTTATAATCCCGCGATGCCGCTTGGGAAACGCACAAAAGTAAAGTTTTATTTACATTTCTGGGGCTGAAGATTAGTGTTTTCCTTTGCGTTTTACCAAAAAACCTTCACCGGGGGGAATTTGAAATGGCTGGCGATTTCGACGCAATCATCGTTGGCGGGGGACCGGGCGGAAGCTCGTGCGCCGCGTTCCTTTCGCAAATGGGGAGGAAAGTGCTTCTTCTGGACAAGGCGAACTTCCCCCGCGACAAGACCTGCGGCGACGGCATCAGCGGCAAGAGCCTGCGCGCGCTCAAGGAGCTTGGCGTAACCGACAGGATTGAAAGGGCCCCGCACGGCAAGATTACGGGCGTGACTTTCTCCTCTCCCGACGGGACGGTAATCGACATTCCCCTTTCAAAGAGCACGGAATCCAACCCTGAGAAGATTGAGTACGGCTACTGCGCGCGGCGCGAGGTTTTCGACGCCATACTGTTCGAAAATGCCAAGAAGCTCGCCACCCGGACGCTGGAAGGTTTTACCGTCACCGACCTGGTTTGGGAAGGGGAAGGGACGGGCGCCAGGGTCGTGGGTGTTAAGGGGACGGCCAAAACAGGCGGCGAGATGGAATTCCGCGGCAATGTGGTGGTAGGTGCGGATGGCGCAAACAGCGTGGTTGCAGCCAAGGTTGGCGTGAAGGAAACGGACGCCGCCCACCTCTGTTCGGCAATCCGGTGCTATTACAACGGCGTTGCGGGAATGAAGGGCAACATCGAGCTTCACTTTTTCAACGAGCTTCTCCCCGGCTATTTCTGGATTTTTCCCCTTGAGAACGGGATGGCCAACATCGGGGCGGGCATGATCATGCGGGACATGCAGAGGAAGAAAATCTCCCTCAAGGACGCGATGTTCAGGGCGATTGAATCAAACCCGCTGGTAAAGGAGCGCTTCAAGGACGCGAAGATGGTTCCCAACACGCTCAAGGGGTGGAACCTGCCGTTCGGGAGCAAGCACTGGAAGGCGCACGGCAACGGCTGGGTGCTTATCGGCGACGCGGCCTCGCTTGTCGACCCCTTCACCGGCGAGGGCATCGGAAACGCCCTTGTTTCCGGAAAGCTCGCCGCGTCCGCAATCAACGAGGCGTGCAGCAGGAACGACTTTACAGAATCGCAGCTTTCAGGCTACGAGAAGGTGATGCGCGCGGAGTTCGACCCCGAACTCCAGACGAGCTACAAGCTGCAGAAGCGCGGGACGAACAAGTTCCTGCTCAACCTCTTCATGCACAAGGCGGCATCAAACGCAGAGTTCCGCGACATGATTGCAGGCACGCTCACCGACACCAGCTCGAGAAAGAGATACGTCTCGCCGCTCTTCTACCTCAAGGTCCTCCTCACGCCGCCTTATTGGTAAACGGGGCGAGTGGACTGGAACGGAATTTCCGTCTCATAGTAGGCTAAGTTCTGTTTATTCCTAGCGTGATGCCTCCTTAGCGGGGCGTTGGTCGCGCCGTGCTGAAGGCGATATGAGGAGAGGGCGCAGTCTTCGACGGGGCCGTTAAATCATGTCCGGTTAACCTTTGGGCGCGCCCAGTTCTCCCTTTTTAATTTTATCAATTAGTTCTTGAACTTTCGCTTCGCTCTTAAGGTATTTCTCATATATCGCGAGTGAGTCACTTACGTTGGCGGGGTAAAAGTATCTTGCATTTGCATTGTAGTTTTGGTTCATTTTCATTACCTCCGACCAGTTTGACTAATTCTTTGTGGTTCTTACCCATTGAAACTTCTTCATCATAGATAGTTCCGAGGATTTTGAGGCTACCATCGTCAAGCTTCTTAACCTTACTTGGGATTGACTTGCTCAATACCATCAAGTCAGTTTCATGACCGACTCCGCGAGCAAAATTCATTTCTCGATGGTCATCGAAAGCTCGCTCAGTTATATGGTAAATATGGCCTTTGTTTTCGTTACAAAAACCTAGAAGTAGAACTCCAGTTTGAATAGTGTACTTGTTGTAGAATTCTAGGAGGTCGCCTGCAAATTGATTTTTGATTTCTGAAGAAAGCATTTGGCGAACATCATCAATTTGGAGATTCATTAGAGCTAGTCTTCGTTTTATTCCTTCAACTCTTAATGCAACCATATTCTCGTAAACTTGCCTGGCAACAGTCTCTAAATCTATTGCTTGATTTACATTGCGATAAATTCGGTCAGCCAATAGCGGGTCTCCAGAAAGAAGACTAACGCGGTCTTCCGAAATTCGCTTGAATTTTTCAATTGACTGCTCGAATTCTCCAAGTTCGTCGTTTTCAGAACCTATAGTAAGCATGTGGTCTGTACAAAAGACGATTGCCTCTTCCTCCGTTCCGGGTTTGAACTTACAAACCGCAGCTAGACAAATCGTCCAATCTCTCTTCTATTTCACTACAGCTATTCTTAAAGAACGCACC
>JACQBR010000027.1 GCA_016194335.1 Microcaldota archaeon | reverse complement strand
GCAACACCAGCGGCTGGCTGAAGAAGCAAGAAAGCAGGGAGAAGGACCGAGACACTGTTCGGAAGTAGCAAGTCAACAATCCAGGAAACTCACACTCAATACCCAATGCGCTTCTCCATCCAGGTTTTTTCACAGCTTCAATTCGCGTATGGGGCACCCGCGCGGGCGGCGGTTTATCGGTGTGCTCCAGGTCACATGGAAGCGTTCCTGCGTCACTGACAACGCTGTTTGGGTGGAGTAACAAACCTTTTTGCGCTGCAGGGAACCGAATTTCTAAGACCGCGCCGTTCCTCCCGTGAGATTTCTGACTCGCTCTGTCGGGGAAGGCGCCGTTTACAGCGAGCACTGTCGAAGGCGCTTCCACGGCGGCCCCGTTCCCTTTCCCCCATCAGCCTGAGACAGCTACCCCGCTGAAGATCCCCTACAACGAGTTAAACGCAAAGGAGGAAACCCATGAAGTTTCGAAACTTCCTTCGAAGAGCAGTTTGGATCGTTCCCTTGCTGGTTTGTACGACGGGGCTGGTGGCGTCAGGCAGTGCAGCGCGTGATGACGAGGATGTCCTGCAGTTCACCCCTTGGTCGGCACCGCTGAACCTCGGTTCCCCCGTGAACTCAGTTCTTGAGGAGACCGACCCATTCATCTCCAAGGACGGCCTTAGCCTCTACTTCGCCTGCAACGGCTGCCCCGGCGGATTCGGTGGCCGAGATATTTACGTTTCCCAGCGTGCCAGCGAAAATGACCCCTGGGGGCCTCCACAAAACCTGGGACCCAAGGTAAATACTTCGTTTGACGAAGGCTCTCCAGCCCTGTCTGTAGACGGCCACCGGTTGTATTTCAATAGCAACCGCCTCGGAGGCTTCGGAGCCGGCGACATCTATGTTTCTCGACGCCACAACAAGCGCGACGATTTCGGCTGGCAAGACCCAGAGAATCTAGGCAGCGGAGTCAACACCGATGCAAATGAGAATCAGCCCTGCATCTTCGAAGACGACGATACTGGGATTATCACCCTTTACTTCACTTCGAAACGCCCGGGCGGGATGGGCGGCGACGACATTTACGCCAGCACGCTCCAGCCCGACGAAACCTTCGGGCCGGCCGCGCCCGTGCTAGAGCTGAGCACTTCCTCCGAGGATCGATCGGTAACCATCCGGCGGGACGGACTGGAACTCATCTTCTTGTCCAACCGGCCAGGATCAATCCTCAACGCGCAGGGGTTGCCCAGCTTCGACCTGTGGGTTTCAACGCGTGTCTCCACTCCTGACCCGTGGTCACAGCCAGTGAACGTGGACCCATTGGGGCTCCTCGGGGTCAATACTGGAAGGCACGATGGAGGCCCAGCACTCTCGTTCGACGGCAAGGCCCTGTATTTCCATGCGGCACAACGTCCTGGCAACCTGGGCGTGGGGTGCCCAAACGGCTCGACATGCTTCTTCGACATCTGGATGGCCACGCGCACAAAGCTCGAAGAGCCAGACTAGAAGCTATTTCAAAACTGGGTACAACGATCTGAGCCAATGATAGTTAGGTTGCCGAAAATGCGAGATAAAAGGGGGCAGCAGCGCCGAAGGAGGCCCGATGGCGCGATACGGTCGTCTGTTGACCGACGCCCAATGG
>JACQBR010000026.1 GCA_016194335.1 Microcaldota archaeon | reverse complement strand
CACGCCCGGAGACGCGCTCAACGGAATTGCCAACACGACAGTATGGGCAATCAACACCAACGGCACCTTCGCAGCCAGCGTCACAAACACCACCGCCACCAACGGCACGCTACTCGTCACGGGATTCGCCAGCCTGCCCGAAGGCAAATACAACCTCACCACCCAACTCTGCGACTACGCCAACAACTGCGCAAACTACTCAGGAGTGTTCGCCACCATCGACACCAACCCGCCAAACTTCACGGGCGAAAGCAAGACGCCCTCGCCGTCGTACGTGAACGACACGGTCGTACTGGAAGCCAACATTACAGACAACTTCGCAATTGCACAAGTATGGGTGGAAACGAACGCCACGGGAACAACAGCCAACTATTCAGTAGCCAATATCACCAACGGAAACAGGTACAACTCAACTTTTGCCAACATCACCAACCAAAGGATAGTTGGCTGGAAATTCTGGGCAAACGACTCTGCAGGCAACACCAACTCCACCGCCCTCTTCACATTCATGACGCAGAACATCGGCCTAGCCTCGCCACCCAACCCCACCGGCCCAATCAACTCCTCCACGGCAATGTACAACAACGTCACATTCAACTGGACGACCTCCACCGACCCGGACAACGACTCGCTCACCTACGAAATACAGGCAAGCAACTCAACCGGCTTTGAAACCAAAAACACCACGCTCAACATCACCGGAATCACCGCAGTGCAAATAGTCACCAACCAACTTCCAAACCAGACAATAACAATGCAGGGAGTGGTCGAAACGCAATACTGGCGAGTGCGCGCCCGCGACGCAGTGGGGCTGAACGCGTTTAACAACTACTCAAGCTTCACGGTCATCAAAGCGCAAATCAACATCTCCGCCCCCAACATCAACTCGATTGTCCGCCCCGGCCAAAACACTACCGTCAACATCACCGAACTCCTCGGAGGCGACTGGATCAACAACGCCACCGTCCTCGTGAACGGCACGCAAACCCAACTTACAGGAAACCCCAACTGGACCGCAACATGGACCGTGCCAACCTACACGCCGCAAATACTCACCATCCAAGCACGCGGCTACAACCAGACGATGAACGACCCGACAATCTTCATCACCGACTCGAAAACCGTACGCCTAGGAAGGGCAGAGAACGGCACGCAAACACCCGCACTCAACTACTCCTGCGCAAACTCAACCTACGCAATCAACAACACGCCCATAAAAATCATCCAATACGCCCTGCTCGACACCCTGCTCGACTCAACCAGCCTCACCCTCACCCTGCCAAACGGCACTTCAACAAACCTGACGGCAATCGAAACCAGCACCAACGGCTATGCCCAACTGCACAACTACACCTACACCCCCACGCAAACCGGAAACTACACCATCAACGCACGCGTGACGGACATGGAAGGGCAAGCCGGCACGTTCACAACGAACTTCACCATCACAACAACCGCAACGGCCATCAACATATCGGCAACCGGCCTTCAAACAATCTCAATCCAAGACACGTGCAACTTCGCAAACAACATCGCAACAAACACAAGCCGGATTAGCACAACCATCCCCGACGGAATCTTCAACATCAAAGCAAACACTAGTTCCGTCACGCTCATCCTTGTCGGAGTCAACCTCACCGCCACGCCCAACATCACCAACGCAATAAACTTCACCACCCTCACCAACGCCACCACCCCGCCGAACAACACGCGGCGGGTGAAGGAATTCCAAATCGACGTGAACAACACGCTCAACTACACGACCGCCAGAATCATGATAGACTACTCCGACGTCGCCCCGACAATAGGGAATGAATCAGCCCTTCTGGTGGTAAAATGCACGAACACCACCAACTGCAACTACGCCAACCTAAACGCAATAACCTTCCAGAACAACAAGACGATCTTCTTCAACGTAAGCAGCTTCAGCGTCTTCATGCTCGTAGAAAACACCACCGGAAACATAGCCACCATCACCAACACGGTGACCGTCGACCGCACGGTGACGGTTTCCGGAGGGGGCGGACCCATCCTCAAGACAGAAACGATCGAAAAGAACGTGACCGTCGACGTGAAAATCCCGGTGCTCAAGCCCATACGCGTGCTCACCGCGCCGGGAAGCGTGGTTCTCGAGAGCGACAACCGGATTAACGTGCCAATCCAGCTCAGCAATGATGAGAACGTGACGTTCCGCAACCTCACGCTCCGGGCGACGAGCGACTCGCCTCAACACGTGGGCCTCAACCTCAGCCGGACGTTCTTTGCCGAACTGCCGCCAGGCACCGGCCAAATCGTAAACCTCACTATAAGAACGTTCTCCCCGCCGGGTTATTACAACATCACGGTAAACCTCAGCGTGCATGACCCCCCCATTGAAGACACGACGCCCATCCTGCTCAACCTCGTGGAAAAAGGCGGGGCGCTCAAGGTCGAGCTGGCAAAGGCAATCAACTTCGCCCGCGACCTCTTCAAGCAAAACCCCGACTGCCTCGAACTCTCCGAATTCCTCCGCCAGGCAGGCCAGGCACTCAACCAAAGCAACTACACCCGGGCAAAAAGACTCATCGACCTCTCGCTAAACTCCTGCCGCGACCTCATCGCCCAGAACAAGAAAACAAGAACCGCACCGGTCACAAACATCGCAAGCATCACCCTGCCCGGCGACCCGCTCTTCTACTACGCACTCGCAGCCCTCGCGGCCCTCACGCTGATAGCAGCCCTCACGCTCAGCCGAAAACGGCTGGCAAAAACCGGCGCGGAAGAAATGCACGGCCACGCACACGCAAGAAGGCAGAAAACCCGTGATGCTGTTGGAAAGACGCTTGAAAATGCAAAAACGTCAGCGGCAAATGCGGCTGACGCGGTGGCAGGAATTTTCCGCAGGAGGAATAAGAAATCAGACCGGCTGACTGTGACGAGCTTGCGAAGAAAGGGCTGAGTGGGCCCGCTGGGATTTGAACCCAGGGCCTTTCGATTTCGGAAAACCCGAGTGCTTACGAAAAGAAAGCTTTGACGCACAAGGCTTTTTCTTTTCCGCAAACTCCTCCCTTCCCCTGACGAGCGAGTCAAGCCCGGATGATGGATGACGAGTGGACTCAGGAAGAAAAGGGGTCTTATCAGTCGAACGCTCTAGTCCAAGCTGAGCTACGAGCCCTCACTGTTACTTTGGGGGTTGAAGGCTTAAAAATGCATAGAGTCGGGCAGGATGCGCTGCACGGCCGGAGGTTTGGTGGGGCGAGAGGGCGAAAGCGTTTTCTTGAGGTATTATTAACTCGCAAGTGCAGTGATTATTTTAGGCGGGAACCATGGCCGACGTAAATTCCGTTTCCATAGTGGTGTTTCTCATCATCATGGGCGTGTTTGGCATGCTCAGCCTCGCGGGTGGGTTTCCATTTCTCATAATCGGCTTTTTGCTCGCCATCATCGCCGCGTCGTCCGCCAAGATGGCCTCGCAGTGGGAGCGGGCGGTAGTATTGAGGCTGGGGAAGTTCGAAGGGATACGGGGGCCGGGGCTGTTTTTTATCGTGCCTGTCCTCGATTCCGTCGCGTACTGGCTTGACCTCCGCACAATCACCACCAGCTTCAAGGCCGAGCAGACGCTCACCAAAGACACGGTGCCGGTCAACGTGGACGCGGTGCTTTTCTGGAAGGTCGTCGACCCGCAGAAAGCCGCCTTGGAAGTGGAGGACTACCAGAACGCCGTGAACCTCGCGAGCCAAACCGCATTGCGCGACGTGATTGGCCGCACGATGCTTGCGGAAATGCTTTCCAGCCGCGAGTCTCTTGACCAGCAACTGCAGAAAGTCATTGACGCGCGAACAACGCCGTGGGGCGTGAAAGTGACCAGCGTGGAAATCCGCGACGTGATAATCCCGCCCGACCTGCAGGAGGCGATGAGCAGGCAGGCGCAGGCGGAGCGGGAAAGGCAGGCACGCATCATCCTCGGGGACTCGGAAAGGCAGGTGGCGCAGAAGTTCAAGGACGCGGCGGAAATGTACCAAGGCGACCCAACCGCGCTTCACCTCCGCGCCATGAACATGCTTTACGAATCGCTCAAGGAAAAAGGCGCGCTGGTAATCGTCCCCTCAAGCGCAGTCGAAACGATGGGGCTGGGGGGGATGCTGGGGACAGTTGCGGCAGCCAAGCAGATGGGAAGAACCAACCGAAAGCAGAAAAAGAAGAGGAAATAAAGGAGTCCTAATTTACTTCTTCGCCATCCACACCAGCGCAACGGTCCCCGCGAGGGCGAGCACTGCGGAGTAGGCAAACCCCGCGCCGAAGCCGAATGCCTTTCCCCAATCCCTTTTCCCTACGGACTTGTGGCCATGATTGCATTGCGGGGATGTCCCCTCGCCCCCCTGCCCATCCACGCAAGGCCGCGCGCGAGAAGCACGAATGGCCACGAGAGTGCGATTGCCACCACTGCCGGGAACAATCCAGTCGCGACATAGCCCAAAGTGGCAATTTCCTTCCTCCTTCCCAATCCTGTCGGAGTAATAGCCAGAAAGTAGTTTGGAGATTGAAGAGAGCCCGTCGCTCACCCCCTCGATGAGGCCCAGCGCGTACGCGGGAGCGCCAAGCGTGATGAGAAACTCTGGGAGCATCACCGTCACCATCTCGTGGCTCAAGTCCGAAAAGAAGGACGTTACGGACGCGCCGATGACGGTGGGGTTGAGCCAATGCTTGCGCGCGGGTGTACTTGTTTTTGGAATAATTCTTTTGGAAGCCGATGCAGTGCAATCACTTTGCAACCAATTAGGGGTGCAGTTGCATTAATTCGTTGCCGCCAACCCCCCCCCCACTTCCGCAATTCGCCGATTGTGGCATTAGTGGAACGGAAAGCTTTTTATATAAGCGATTGTTGATGATAGCAACCCACAAAAAAAGCGTCCCCGACAAGGGGAGAAACGAATAGAGAATCAGTTCCGGCAAGCCCGAACCACGCGAACCCCCCTTTGCGTGCGCCGGTTATGGCGGCTGGGAATCGACTAGCCTTGATTAGGCTCGCCCCCCAAACTGCGGTTCCCAGCCCGTCCCCTTCCGTTCATAAAAAAAAGGTGCAGTGGAAAATCAGCCTGTTGGAGAGAGTTAGGATCCGCGCCGGAGAGCATTGCATCGCATCCACCGAGGAGGGTGATGCGTATGTAGTTGACTTCGGCAGGTGCGTCGTGCTCGGCAGGCTTTTGGGAAACGCCATCCAACACTCGTCTTCGCTTGGCGAGGCGGTGTGCTTGGTCGAGCGCGACATTCCGCAGGAAGAGAAAGAGGCAATCGAAAGGTCGTTCTTCTCCGTAGCCACGCTGAGGAGGAACTGAATCGCTTTTATGGGCCGGATTTGGCCCGACGAAAATAGTTTTGATAAGAGAAAAAAACCCTTGGAAATTTGGAGGAATGAGAAACAATGGACAGCCTTGTGGCAGACGCCATCAAATACGGAAATGAAACCCCCAGCGCACCCGCGAAGTCATTCGAGGCGGAAAAAATCCGCATCCTCGTCGTGGGAGTGGGAGGGGCGGGAACCAACACAGTCTCCAGACTGCACAAGATGGGAATCAAGAGCGCCGAGACAATCGCACTCAACACCGACGTGAACCACCTCAGGATGGTCGAGGCGGACCGCAGGGTGCTGCTTGGCAAGACGATGACCAAGGGCCTTGGCGCGGGCGGTTTTCCCGAAGTGGGGCAGAAGGCGGCTGAAGCCAGCCGCGAGGACCTCAAGAAGATGATTGAAGGCGCTGAACTCGTCTTCGTCTGCGCCGGAATGGGAGGAGGCACCGGAACCGGAGCCGCTCCCGTCGTTGCGAAAATCGCAAAGGAAGCGGGCGCAATCACCGTCGCCATGGTCACCTATCCCTTCGCCCTAGAGCGCGCGAGGCTGGACAAGGCCGACTGGGGCCTTGACGCGCTTCGCGACGCGTGCGACACCGTCGTGGTAATCGACAACAACCGCCTCGTCTCGTACGTGCCCAACCTGCCGATGAACCAGGCGTTCGCCGTTGCAGACACGCTCGTGGCGCGGGCTGTGAAGGGCATTGCCGACACGGTGATGCTCCCGTCGCTGATGAACATCGACTTTGCCGACCTTCGCATGATAATGGGCAACGCCGGAGTCGCCGCAATCAGCATCGGGGAGTCGCAGGGCGCAGACCGCGTGCAGCAGGCGGTGAAGAGCACGTGCGAACACCCGCTGCTCGATGTCGAGTACGCCGGAAGCAAGGGCGCGCTCATCCTCATCACCGGAGGGAGCAACCTCACGCTGGGCGAGGCGGTCAAGATTGGCGAAGGGATTACGGAGAACTTCGACAAGAACGCCTACGTCAAGTGGGGAGCGAGGCTCAACCCCGAGCTTGGCGACAAGATAATCGTCACGGCCATAGTGACCGGAGTGACCAGCCCGCACATCCTCGGGCACAACGAGTTTGCGGCCAACGCCAAGAGGACGGCCGTCGAGAGCGTCGGAGTGAGGTCGATTAGCTTCTAGGAAAAAACATTGCGGGCCGAAAGCATTTCCTGCCGGTGAAAAGGGCAAAACGCCGCCAAACACGTTTTGACGCCCTTTGAGGAAAGCAACGGGGAAATGCCAAAGCCCGCCAATGGATTTTTTAGGAGAAACCCCCAACCTCCCTTTCTTCATTTTCCTTTCTTTCCCGCTCATTGCCTCCAACAGGGGCGAACCGCCAAGTCCGCTATTGTCACCAGCGATTTTGTGACTCGGGCTTGGTGGTTCGTTTGTACGGAAGCCGGCATTGATTTTTTAGCCGGATTCTTCTTCCAACCACGCAGGTGGAATACGCTCGATTTTTTAACCGATGCTGCGTTACCGTATTCCGGTAATACCTTGCCAATGTGCCGGACGCATACATTCGGTGCAGATTTGCATAGCCGCGGCCAGTCCGCCCTCGAATACCTCGTCACTTACGGCTGGGCAATCTTGGCAATCGTCATCATCGGCGCGGCCTTGTCTGCCAGGACTTTGCAATCGACTCCAGAGGCAATGCGGTGATAACGCTCGGCAACGGATTGGGAAACTAGATATCTGGAGTGACGATAACCGGCGGTTCGGGCACGTGCAGCCCTTCAGCCGTGGCGGCCGGAAGCAACCTCACTTGCGCGATATACAACCTCACCGCCCCCGCCAACGCAGGGACATACATGCAGAAAACGCCGGTCAAAATCAGTTACACCGACTCGCGCAGCGGGATAACCCACAGCCTGACCGGTTTTGTGCAGGGCAAGATTGAAGCGAGCACGGGCTCCACACCAACGCCGACACCAACGCCACCTCCGACCCCCTGCACGTACAGCACCGACGCTCCCAGCGTGGATGCATTGTGGCACGCGGACGACGGAAGCGGCCCGACCGCGGCAGACTCCAGCGGCAACGGCAGGAACGCCGCGCTTATCAACAGCCCGGCGTGGCAGAGCGGGGCGAGCTGCAAGAAATCGGCGTGCCTGCAGTTCAACGGCCTGGGCCAATACTCCAGCGCTGGAGGGTTCTCCAACCTCGGGGCGCCCAACAGGCCTTACACCATAGAAGCTTGGGTCAAGCCAGCTTCCGCAAACGCGCAGAACATAGTGCACGTGTCGCAAAATGCAAATGGGTGGGGAGGGTGGTGCCTGCCGTTTTTGACAATGAGCGCAACGGGAAGGTTCGTGTCCAACAGCTGGAACAACGCGCTCGTTTCAGTCACCTCGCCCTCGGCAGCAACGCCGGGTACGTGGTACCACCTGGCGACGACGTGGGATGCTGGAAACGGATTGAGGCTGTTTGTCAACGGCGCAGTCGTGGCCTCAACGCTTCAGCGGGACGCTTGACGAGATAGTGGTGTACAACCGCGCGCTTACCCCTGCTGAAGTCGCCAACGATTACGCCTGCTGAAACACCCCCCCGACGCCGTAAAACATCCATTTTAAACCAAGAACGGCCTAATGGACGGGTGTATTTCACGATAACTGAGTAACACTTTTTCATAGTCTGTATGCGAAGTATCGTTGATATGGTTTTCTGTAGTAGATGCCGCCGTGGGGTCGGTGGTAGTTGTAGTAGTAGAGGTAGTGTTGCAGGTCTTTGAATCGTGGTATGCTGTCTTTGTAGGTTCTAAACCATCGTTCGATTTTGCCGTTGGTTTGCGGGCGTTTCACTCCTGCGAGAATGTGTTCGATGCCCCACGTGCTGACTATCTCTCCGAATGCGTTGGGTTTCTTGCCGGTGTTGTCGTAGAATTGCGTGCCGTGATCGGTAAGCAGCTGGTAGGGAACGCCGTGCTGCGCTACTGCACGGCGTAGCACGAACAACGCGTTTTCTGCAGACGCTTCTTCAAATTCCATCGCACCTATAGCATACCGAGAGTAATCGTCTTCCAACGCGAACATCCAAGTATCGTCATCCAAGAGGGTAAAATCCGCCTGCCATAGGTGGTTGGGCAACGGCCGTTCGTAACGGCCATACTGGCGTTTCTTACGCGGAGGCGCCACGCCAAGCACATCCGCCTCCTTCAAAACGGTACGAACAGAATAGAAACTCGTTTCAATACCATTTACCCATGTTTGACATTTAGCTCTAGGCTCGTTCGGTTGACCCTTGGATGGTAGCCGAAAAATCGTTTGCGTGAATCTGTCTGACGCGTTTA
>JACQBR010000025.1 GCA_016194335.1 Microcaldota archaeon | reverse complement strand
TCAACGCGACGGTTCTCGCGTCGCGCTCCTCGCCCTTCACGGCCAAACTGTCAATCGGCTCGGGAGTGGGCTCGTCGTTCTTCAGCGGAAAAATAGACGACACCAAAATCTGGAACCGCGCTCTCTCCGCAAGCGAGATTACCGCGCTTTACAACGCGGGCAACCCCACCAACTCAACTGGGCAGGAGGGCAACTGGACTGCCTTTACTTCGGAGTATTACGGCGGGAACGCCTCGGTTTCCAACTTGGTGGGCAAGCTCGTGCAGTACCGCGCTTCGTTCAACTCCTCAAGCGCGAACTACTCGGCGTTTTTGCAGAACGTTTCTATAGTATCGGCACTGCAGGCTTACGCGCCCATAGTCGGCGCTTCCATTATCGCCCCGGCGACTATCGACCTCACGCCAGGGCCATCCAACACCACGGTCTTCTGCACGGCATCCGTCACAGACTTCAACGGCGCCCCTGACGTATCCACTTCCGGCGCTTCGCTCTACCAGCTCGCCACCGCGTCCAACCGCAACGACCACTTCGGCCCGACCAACTACTCCCTCGGCGCGTTTAACAACACGCAATCCACCCAGAGCGCCAGCGTGTACGGCAGTTGGGCGGCCAGCAGCTTCGTTTCCAACGGCACTTTCTACAGCACTCCCATCATCATCAACCGTTCGAACAACAACCAGACCATCCTCACGGCGAATTGGAGTTGGTTTGAAAGCGCAGGGCTTACGCGCGACCAGACGGGAAGCAACTTGGGCAACGACACGGTCGTGCTTGACTTGCATTTCGAGAATGACACGAAAGACGCGAGCCGGTTCAACAACAGCGGGAGCGTGGCCAATTTCGGCTCCGGAGTCACCATGGTTCAGTGCCAAGTCGGGAATTGCTTTAACTTCAACGGTAGCAACGACGCGAACAACCTCATTACCATCCCCCATTCGGCAACCATCCAGCCTCCCGCCACGGGCTCGATGTCCGTTTCAGCCTGGCTCACCAACACCACTTTTCTCAACGCTTACGCCGGGGCCTTGATGAAAGTGACGGATTCCACGTGGAGCGACGGTTACGGGCTGTTTTACAATGCCGCGGCCGGAGGGCTGTGTTTTTTCAGCAAGGTCTACACGAGCAGGGCTTGCGCCACGCCAAGCGCGACCGGCTCGCGCTATCACGTCGTAGGCACTTACAACACGACGCACCTTACCGTCTATGTCAACGGCGTCCAGCAGGCAATGTCGGCGTACAGCGGCGGGATTGGCGTTAACTCGGCCAACCTCGTAATCGGCTCGGGCCTTCAGGCCGGCACTTACGCCTGGAACGGCACCATCGACGAGCTGCACGTCTGGAACCGCTCGCTCTCCGCGTCTGAAGTAGCGCAGCTTTACTCTTGGGAATACAACTCCACGGGCAGGGGCAACTCCGGTTTCATCAACAATTTCACCAACGTTTCCCTCGCGTTCCGCGCGAAGAACTATTCTTTCAACGATTCCGGCCTCGTCGGGTGGTGGGATTTGGGCGACTCGACGGACAATGAGAATGCCACGGGCAGGAGCCTCGACTTGTCGGGCAACGGCTGGAACGCAGTGGCGGCGAAAAGCGGGGCTGGGGGCGGCAGCCTTCCCCTGCTCGTGAGCGTGAGCGGCGCGGGGGTTTGCGTGATTGGGAATTGCTACAACGTCAGCAAGTCGGGAGGCGGGGGTTTCAATGTCTCTAACGGCGTGAATGCCTTCGGCAACA
Source organism: Microcaldota archaeon (assembly GCA_016194335.1). Classification (GTDB taxonomy): domain Archaea; phylum Micrarchaeota; class Micrarchaeia; order Norongarragalinales; family UBA97; genus JACQBR01. Next base: position 6,875 of record JACQBR010000025.1, on the reverse strand, counting down.
TTTCCGCCCCTATTGACGGCCTGGCAAACTGGACGATGAGCGCGTGGGCGTTCGTTTCAGCCACTGGAGGGACCTACACCCTCGCGGAAACCTACGGCTCCGGCACCCTCGGCAGCGGCTGGCAGTGGGCCATTACCGGCAACCGCTACGAAATCTACTTTGGCGGGGTTCCGGGACAACCCCAATACTTCGGGGCGCCCGCGAACAGTTTCGCAAACGCCTGGGCGCTCTATTCAATCACCGCGCAGAAAGTCAATTCCACCAGTTTCAACACTTCGTGGTTCATCAACGGCGTTTATTACGGCTCGAACTACACCGGCGGTTCCCTCCCGTCGTTAGTGCCGCCGGTGGGAATGATGGTGATTGGCAAGAACACGAATTACAACAGCGAGGTGTTCCAAGGGCTTCTGGATGACTTCAAGATTTGGAACCGCACGCTCTCGCAAAGCGAGATTACCGCGCTTTACAACGCGGGCAACCCCACCAACGCAACCGGGAACGAAACCAACTGGACTTCCTTCACTTCCGAGTATTACGGCGGGAACGCCTCGGTGCAGAACGTGGTGGGCAAGATTGTGCAATTCCGCGCGTCGTTCAACTCCAGCGGCTCTTCCAACTACTCGGCGTTCCTGCAGAACGTGAGCCTCACCGTGGGCTATCCCCTGCAGAACAACACTGCCTTCAACACCACCTGCTCTCTCTTGAGCCCCTCGGGCAACGCCGTCACTTCCAACTGCAGCTTTTCCATTCCATTCAACTCCCCGCCGGGGCCGTGGGCGTGCACGATAAACGCCACCGACTCCACTTCGCTCACTTCTGCAAACCAGTCGGGCGTCTCGACGGTGAACACCCTGCTTTCCTTCACGGTCGCGCCTTCAACCGTCAACTTCGGCTCCACCCTGCGGCCGCTTGACAACTCGTCGGTCCAGAGCTTCAATGTCACCAACTGGGGCAACGTCAAGTTCGACGTGAAGCTCGAAGGGACCAACCTCACGGGCGCCTCGCCCAACTTCCGCAACATCACTTTCGACAACGTTTACTACGGCTGGGGGCCTGGAATGCATCCTTCCGGCGAGACGGTGATGACCCTGCGCGGTTCGGGCTCGTTCAACACCACCTACGGCCTCGGCCCCGCGGCGAACGCCAACGCCCAGGCCAACCGCACGCACTTCTTCGACCTGCACGTGCCAAGCGGCATCCTTCCCGGCACTTACGGCGGCTACATCGACATCACCGCGCAGCAAAGCGGAGGGTGAGGGGGGTTCGTTGTGCATCGTTTTATACCTCCAGCCTGCATACTATTTGCATGGGAAACGAGCATCTGAAATGGTTTGAAAAGGCGCGGGAAGACTTGCACGCCGCTGAATACAACTTCAAGGGCGGCGAATTTGACGTTGCCGCTTTCTTGTGCCAGCAGGCTGTCGAAAAGGCACTCAAAGCCCTTTACCTCAAGAAATTCAGCAAGCTGACAAAGACCCACGACCTTGTCTTCTTGGCAAATGAGTTGGGTGTTCCACAAAAACTGGTGGACTATTGCAAAGAGGTAGGCCCCGCGTTCATCTACACTCGATATCCCGATATTGAGGAAGTCACGGATATGGAAAAAACATCGGGGCTTTTCCTAGCCTACGCTAAGGAGGTGATCGCATGGGTAGAAAGCCGGATTTGATTGAGGAACTCAAAGGTTTCAAGAGGGATTTGGACAAGGCCATAGGAATCAGCCGCATGATTCTATTCGGTTCAAACGCTGATGGCACTGCAGGGCCCGGGAGCGATATTGACCTGATAATAGTTTCTGAAGGTTTTGACGGGCGTGATTTCTTCAAAAGAGCCGCTATTGCCTATGACCATTGGACGCTCCACGCTCCAGTCGATTTCCTGTGCTACACTCCTGAAGAGTTTGACAAGAAATCCCGAGGGATTACAATCGTGAGCCACGCGCTCAAGCACGGCATCAGGATAGCCTGAAACTATCTCAACCTGCACGTGCCAAGCGGCATCCTTCCCGGCACTTACGGCGGCTATATCGACATCACCGCGCAGCAAAGCGGGGGTTGATTCTCAGCCGCTTTACGCCCCATCTGCGATAGGGTATTAAACCGCCAGCAGCATTATCCTCTTATGGCCACTGACGATGTCAAAGAGTGGATTTTGAAGGCTGAGAAGGACATCAAGGCCGCAGTTTATCTGCTTGATGGCGGATTTTTGGAAGGGGCTGCCTTTCACGCCCAACAGGCTGCGGAAAAGGCCCTTAAGTATGCATATATCCGAAAAACAGGGAAGCTGAAAAAGGTCCACGATTTGGTATTCCTTGCAAAAGAAGTCGGGCTTGACGGGGCATTGGCGGAAAAATGCTCGAAGATCGACCCGTTTTACGCAGAATCGCGCTATCCCGGCTTTGGCGGGGACTTTTCGCGCGAAGATGTGGAAAATGCCGTCCAGACTGCGAATGAGGTGATCAAATGGGCAAGGACGAAGGCCTAATCAGGCGCCTAAAGGTCTTTTTCAAGCAGATGTCGCGGGACTTTCACTTCCAGCAGGTCATTCTCTTCGGCTCTGCCGCCGAAGGCCGCGCGGGCAAGGACAGCGACATTGACCTCATTGTCGTTTCTGAAGATTTTGCGGGCAAGAAGTTCCATGAACGTCCCGGAAGGCTTCACCTTGCGTGGGACTTGGGCGTGCCGGTTGATCTTCTCTGTTTCACCCCAAGCGAGTTTGCAGAAAGGTCCCGCGGGGTCAATATCGTGAGCCACGCGCTCAAGCACGGGTTAAGGATTGCCTAACGTTGAGAATCAACATCCCAATCCGGTTTCCGGCGGAACCCCAATGAAGACCGTTTACGTAAAAGACCTCGAGTTGGAGTTGGTCCTCCTCAAGGCGAGGCTCGAGCCAATTGCAAAGGAAGCTTACGTATTCGGCTCCGCCGTCCACGGCGCCGTTGCAATGGAAAGCGATTTCGACGTGCTTATACTTCCCAAACGCCGCCTCAGTTACCAAAGGGCCTACGACGAGACGTGGAGCGCGCTGGTGAAGATACTCGCGCGGGGGCTTGCGCCTCACTTGGTGATAGCTTCAGCCAGGCACGATCCTGAATTCATCCGGAATGCAAAGGCATTCAGGATAGTTTGAAGTCCATTTCGACCTCCACGTGCCCACGGGGGGTCATCCTTCCCGACACTTACGGCGGCTGCATCCATAGAACCGCGCAACGGTTTTAAGCAACGGCGGCCCATATCACTTAGGCATGGAACAGATCGTGTTGCGAATCGTGATAACGCCGGACGGGGATGGTTTTTACGTTGCCGAATGCCTGGATCTTCCCGGCTGCGTTTCTCAAGGCAAGAGCGAGCAGGAAGCTTTGGGTAACATCCGCGAGGCAGTTGACGGCTATATCGAAAGCCTCAAGAAACACGGCGAACCGCTGCCCCAGTTGAAGGAACGCCATTATGTCGACCTTCCGGTGAGCGTTTGAAACTCCCCGTGGTTTCGGGCCAAGAGCTGGTCAAGGCATTTGGCAAGATCGGTTTTCAACTCGACCACACTGCCGGGAGCCACGCGATTCTTCGCAATGTAAACCCTCCGCACGCAAGGCTGACGGTGCCGCTCCCATCCCGAGATCGCAAAGGGAACTCTTTTGGCCATTCTCAGGCAGGCCGGGATTGACCGCGGGCGGCTGGACGAACTTCTTCGATGATTGGCAGCCCAATCGACATCACCGCGCAGCAAAGCGGAGGGTTGAGCGTCAGGTATTAAATCAACCTCCGGCATTAGTGGTTACTCATGCAGCTTTTTGGAAGCAAAAGCCGTTTTGGAAGGCATTTCCTCATGCTCATGGCCGCGGTGGTGATGGCCAACCCCGCGTTCCACCGCCCGTACCCGCCTTCAGGGATGCGCCCGCAAACTTTTCGCGATTCCAATTTGCAATCAAGCTCCCAATCGCCATCAGTAGTGAAAGAAATTGCCGGCAACTTCAAGAGCCACTGGGAGATTGGAAGCCGCCATCCTTATGCCTATGGGGCTTACGCGTTGTCGCAGGCCGCAACTCCCGTCCCATCGTGGCTTGCCGAGTGGTTATTGAGGAAGGTCTCTCCGGGATTCAGGGCCCCGCCCACGGGTTTTGAGACAAGGCTTATGAAGCGCATGGCGGTGATGGTGCCACGGGCCGGCGGCAATTACGCTAATTTCTTTCCCAAAAATTCCACTTCCCGGCCTCCTGCGCCGGAGCGGCTCGCCCTCACCCCCATCCAGCAGGGCATTCTTGTCAGGAGGTTTGGCGTTAAAAGGCCGGTTCCGTACAACCAGACGCATGCGGCGAGCGTGAGGCTCAATCGCGCAATAAGAACCGCCGCAAGGAATTCAAGGCCGTCTTGAGCCGCTTTTTCGTTTCCGCAACCCGTTTCCGCCTTGCTTTTGCCCAACCCTCGCGTTTTTTATTCACCAAGATTATTGTCCTATTGGCGTTTAGTGCGTTGGGGATGCGTGGGAGTTTTGGTGCGTGAGGGCGTGGGGATGAATCGCGGCCAGTCGGCGTTGGAGTATCTCGTCACCTACGGCTGGGTCATCCTCGTCATCGCCCTGGTCGGTGCGGTGGTTTGGTACTTCCTTTTTTTCAGCGTCACCGACTACAACGCGGCGAAGAAATGCGACATCTACCTCGACCTCGCCTGCGGCGACATCAAGGTCAACAGCATGGGCGACCTTACTGTCGTGCTTCTCAACCGCATGGGCGGCCGGATAAGCCAGATTGGCCTTTTCGGCGCGGCCTCCTCCTGCACTCCCACCTCGGTGGGGCCCGGGGGTAACGTGACGTGCTTTGCCGCGGGAGTGCTCCAGTCGGGAGTGCAGGGCGACCAGTTCACCTCGCAGGTGCGCGGCTGGTATGTCGACGCACGGAGCGGGATCAACCACACCTTCACCGGCCAGATTGGCGGGAAGTACGAATCAGCATCGTTTGCCGAAATCCGCAGGCACTTTGCCTTCATTTCCGCCCTTAGCGTGAGTTTTGACAACGGCGAGGTGCACGACGAGAGCCCCGGCGGGAATTTCGTGGGCACCACGGGCTCGACCCCGATTTACGACCCCCGTTGCGTCGTGGGCGGGTGCTTCAACTTCGATGGCTCGTTCTACTTCTTCTCCCCCAACGCCCCTGCGCTGCAGCTCACCTCGAGCGAGACGATTGAATTCTGGGTCAAGCCTTCCAGCTTTTCCACCAGCGGGGTGGTGTGGAAGGCAAAAGGCGGCGAGGGCGCGATAGAATTGGAAAGCGACGGCACGCTCAATTACTACTACGGCACGTGCGGCGGGGAATGCCCGCCTTACCAGGCGTTCTCAATGCACAATCCCCTCCAGCAGGGCGCGTGGTCCCACGTAGCGCTGGTGCGCAATGCCGCCGCCAGCACGATTGCGTGGTACCTCAACGGCGTGAAGACGGACGAGACGTCGATGTCGTTCCCCTCCGCGGCGCCAAGCTCCTCAAACGTCACAATCGGCTACGGCCCTCCCGGGGCATTCCGCGGCGAGATTGACGAGTTGAGGCTTTACGACCGCGCGCTGCCGCTTCGCGACATCCAGACGATTTACAACGGCGAAAAGCCGTGAGGAGCCATTCCGGATTTCAAGCAATTTTGGTTTTCAAGAGAATTTCAAGCGCGTTCTTAAAATTTGGAGAGTTGGTTTTCAATGGAGAAAAAAACTTCAGGTTCGATGGGGAAGAGAGTTTCGCGAAGCGCAGGAGGAAGTCCGTCCCAGCCAATTCGCGCAGGCGCAAGCCCCTCCCGCTCCAGCCATTCGGTTGACAAAACCCCTCCAAGGCAGTTTTCCGCCTCCCCCCATCTGCCTGCAAGAGCCAATGGGCTTTCCCAAAATCCGGCCCGGCCTTCGGGGCGGTTTTCAGTCTCCCCGGCGTTTTCCGCCGCCATTGCCTACGCGAAGGAATGGGGTTCACTCAAGCTCATCTTTGCATATTACGGCGCGTTTCTCACCGTGGGGTTCGCCCTGTTTGCCGGCTTTCTCCTCTTCGCTTCCAACCAGCTTTTCGCCGGCGCTTCCCTCCTCTCCCTCGGCGGCGCGGTGCTCGCCCTCGTTGGCGCGGGGCTGGTTTTCGGCCTTGCGCTTTTCGCAATCGGCGTGTGGGTGGACATCAACATCATCGACTCCTCGGCCCAGAGCTTCACGCGCGGAAGGGTAAGCCACTCCGACTCCGTTTCGAAAGCCAACTCAAAGCTTCCCGCAGTGGCCGCGGTGGCGATAATCGGCGCCGTGCTGAGTTTCGCGCTTTCTTTCGCCACCGACCCAATCGCGCTGTTTCCCCTGGGCGGCCTCGTCGCGCCGGTGGTGCATTTCCTCCTCTCGCTTCTCCTCGGGATGGCCCTGCTCTTCGTGCCCTACCGCATCATCCTGCGCGACGCGGGCATCTTCGATTCGTTCGGGCAGGGCGTAGGGATTCTCTCTCGCAATCCCCTGCAGTGCCTCATCCTCATTGCCGTCGAGGCGGCAGTCTCTATTGCCGCGATTGCAGTTGGCGCCATTCCCGGCGTCGCCCTCGTGCTGATAGGAACGGGCGCTTTCCTGCAAGGCGCGCTTTCGGGATGGCTGCTTGCACTCACCGCAATCCTGATGGTTGCCGCAATGGCGTTCTTCATCCTCTGCGCCTCTTTCGCAAAAGTGGCCACCGCGGCGATGGCGTGCCACTGCCAGCTGCAGATGGGCGAGTGATTTTGAAAAGCGACAATTCGACTGTGTTGTCCTGAATTAAGTTCCCCTCTGTGCTTGCAGAGGGTATGGAGAAGTTGAAACGGTGGCAAATCGATTGGATTTGCATGGAGATGAATGTTGGCCAGCTTAGCGTTTGGCGTATTGCTAAGCGGGTTGGTGTT
>JACQBR010000001.1 GCA_016194335.1 Microcaldota archaeon | reverse complement strand
GTAACACCAACCCGCTTAGCAATACGCCAAACGCTAAGCTGGCCAACATTCATCTCCATGCAAATCCAATCGATTTGCCACCGTTTCAACTTCTCCATACCCTCTGCAAGCACAGAGGGGAACTTAATTCAGGACAACACACTTGGAAAGTTATGCGGATGGTGTTGGAAGATGGTTCTTGAACTGATTGGCGCAATCCTGGCCAGCGTTGTTTTCTTCGTCCTTCCCGTCGCGGTCATCCTGGCCCTGTGGTCCGTGAAAATCGTGAACCAGTGGGAGCGGGGAGTGGTGCTTACGATGGGGAAATATTCCTCCACGATGGAACCGGGAGTCAATTTCACCATTCCCATCCTGCAGACTTTCATCAGGGTGGACATGCGCATCCGCACGACTGACGTCGCCAAGCAGGAAATCATGACCAAGGACAATGTGCCCTTGCTGGTCAATGCCGTTGTCTATTTCAAGGTCAAGGTTCCGGAGGACGCGGTAATCGAGATCCAGGACTACTCGTTCGCCGTGGCGCAGCTCACCCAGGCCGCCCTGCGCAACGTGATTGGCAACTACGAACTTGACTCCGTGCTCACGCAGCCCGATAAGATTGCCGAGGCGATCAAGGACGTGGTTGACAAGGACACCAACGAATGGGGCGTGGACATCACCGGAATCAACATCCAGGAAATCGAACTGCCCGCGGAGATGAAGCGCGCGATGGCAAAGCAGGCGGAGAGCGAGCGCGAACGCCGCGCCATGATAATCAAGAGCCAGGGCGAACTGAGCGCCTCGGAAAACCTCAGCAAGGCGGCGGGCGATGCTCTCCAAATCGGGGGGCGCGCTGCACTTGCGCACGCTGCAGACGATTACCGACATTGCGGCGGACCCGAGCGAGAAGATAATCATCCTCGTGCCAAGCGACTTTGCGGGGGCTGCGGCGCAGCTTCTCGCGCCCAAAAAGTGAGGCGGGCGGAGATGGGCTGGCAAACTGGGGATGAACTGGAGGAAGCCAAAGGGCTTGGCGGCATTGTTTCGGCCCTCCGCGCCGCGATGAACGCAGGCGGGGGAAAGCTGGATGAACACGAGCGTTACCTCCAAGTTGCGTTCAACGGCAATTTCAACGCTGCAATTTCAGTCATCCGCCGGCTGCCCCGCAGCGACCGCATTCTCGTGGAGGCGGGCACTCCGTTCATCAAGCGCTACGGGGCGGGAGGCATCAGCGGCCTCAAGCGAGCGTGGGGAGGTTATGTCGTTGCGGACATGAAGACTACTGACGGCGGCGCGCAGGAGGTGGAGATTGTCGCGTCTGCGGGCGCCAACGGCATTACCGCGCTTGGAAACGCGCCTTCCGAAACGCTCGGCAGGTTCATAACCGCGTGCAGGGAAAGCGAGATTGATTCCATCATCGACATGATTGGCGTTGCCGACCCGCTGCGGGTGCTCATGCCCCTTGTGCGCAACCAGCCCGACGTGGTCGAGCTTCACAAAGGCAGGGACGAGGAGACCACCCGAGGGAAGGTCATCGAATACCGCCACGTCAAGCGGGTGAAAAGCAAGTTCGACGTCATCATCAGCGCGGCAGGCGTGGTTGACCTCAAGCAGGCGCAGACTGCCAGCTTCAACGGCGCCAACATAGTGGTTGTCAACGTGGTCGAACCCGGCCAGGAGTGGACCGGGCTTGATTCGCAAAGCGACGTTCCTGCCCTCGCGAAGAAATTCCTGGACACGATAAGCTAGCCGCGCGGCCAAGGATGCGTCACGCTAAGCAAATAAAAGAAACTGCGGCCGTTTTAGAACCGCGGGTATTTCTTGATTTCGTCGGTGAGGTCAACCTGCGCCACGAACATCCTGCGGCAGCAGTAGCGGTCCATTCCCAGCGATGTGAGCACGTCGGCAACGGGCCTGCCGGCTTCCGTGGATTCCCTGAATTCGTCGTACTTGTCGCCGATTGGCTTGCCGCAACTGAAGCAGCGGATGGGAACGATCATTTTTTTCTCACCAGAGATTTTGTTTCTCCCGCACTTAACCTAACGGTATGACTTGGTAAACCTTGCCCTTGCCTTGGGCCCCTTGAATTTCTTGGGCTCGACGCGGCGGGGGTCTTCGACCAGCAGGCTGCGGTCCGCATCAAGCATGCGCTCTTTGAGCGTCTCGTCCTTGCCGATTGCGACAAGGGCTTTTGAAAGCGCGGTGCGGGCGGCTTGCGCCTGGCCCATCACACCGCCTCCGCCCACGTTGATTGAAACGTCAAACTTGGAGGGGTCGACAAAGCGCAGGGGCTCGCGCACCACCTGCCGCAGGAGGGCGTCGCTCATCAGCGCAAGGGGCTTGCCGTTGTAGGCAAAGAGGCCGCTGCCGTCCTTCACGGTTGCGCGCGCGACAGCTTCCTTGCGCTTGCCGCGCGCGACGACGACCTTCCTTCTCCTCTTGCGCTCTTTTGGGGCAGTGCCGACATTTTCAGAAGCCATTTTTGAGAAACACCTGCATAGCTGATTTTGTCAATGGAAATTTACGCGCTTGCCTGCGCGGGCCTTCCGAGAAGGACGCAGAGCTGCCCCAGCGTCGTGGCCTTCACGCGCTTGAACGAAAGCTTTTCCGCATACTTCTCCGCCTTGGCGCCCTCGAATTCCTTGGGCACGCCGAGGTGCACCATTATCGCCTTGATTGCATTTCCCCCGCGCGCCTTCTTCTTGGGAGCCATGCCGGCGATTATCTTCTTGAAGAGCAGGTCGGCCCTGCGCGGCCACACCGGGGAGTGGTCAGGATTCGCCTTCTGCTGCACCGCCCGCCTGGCGAGGAATGTCGCTTTGAGAAGGACGGGCGAGCCGGAGATGATTGCGCTCTCGGCATTGAGGATGACTACGTTCTTTCCAGAAAGCGCTTCCTTCATCGCACGCGAGGCGACCCTGCCCGCCACGCAGCCTGCAGCGTCGAAAACCAACTGCTCCTTCTTCTTTTCGCCCATTTCAACCACTAATCCACTTAACAAATAAATGGCTCAATCGCCAAAATCCTCAAACGATTATCTTCACGCCCTTTCCCGATGGATTCTCCTCAACGAGCTTCTGGATGGAGATGAGCTTCGAACCGGACTTCGCGACCTTCCCCACGGCAGCGCCGGTAGTGCCGAACGACGCGAGGGTGATTTTCTTCCCGAGCGTCCCCACTGCGAGCACCTTGCCGGGCACGACGACGGTCTCGCCGTCCTTGGCGTGCATTGAAATCTTGTAGAGGTTCACGCCGGGGCGTTTTCGGCTGGGGCGCTTGAGAAGTTCCGCCACGCGCTCGTACGCCGCTGCGTGGTTCTTGCGGCCCGCCTTCTCGCACGACGCAATGGTCCTAAGCATCACTGAATTGTCCGAACCGCGTTTCATTTTTGGAATCACTGGATTTTAGTTTATGGCTTTGGACCGTCCGAATTAATCGCGAGTGTGGGGGCTGGGATTTGAACCCAGGCATCCCTAAGGAACAGGAGCCTCAATCCTGCGCATTTGGCCAACGAAAAGCAAATTACAGGCGCTCTGTTGGAACCCGTTTGCGGGTTTTGAGGGCGACCTTGTCATGCGTTGCTTGTTTCCCTTTTCTTTCGAAAAGGGTTTTGACCAGGCTCTGCCACCCCCACATCTAAAGCAATTTCCTGGCTTCCTTCGCCTCTTCCTTTATTGTTTCAAGGGCCCTCACGAGGTGCTCCTTTGCGGGAACGTTGTTGTAGGACTCTATCCTGAAGACGAACTCGTCTTCCTTGAACGAAAATTCCGCGATGTCGGTGTTTTCCTGCGCGAAATGCTCGAGTGCGTCGCACTTGTATGCAACCGGCTCTCCCTTCGAGTCCTTGCAGGCTGCGGGAAGCGCGTCAATGAATTCCTTGAGCTTCGGCGAGTTCTTCTTCACCTTGAAGACGGGATAATGGCCGTAAGACGCGTGGGCGCACTGGAACTTGGCGTGCTTCTTCGCAACGCCCATCACGGCCCAGCCTTCCAAACGCAGCACCTGCCCCTCGCCCAAGTCGACAATCGGGAACGTTTCGGCCGTGGGGCCGACGCGCTCGTCCGCACTCACCAGGTCCTTGGAGTACACGCGCAGGGGGCCGGACGCGTTGCAAGAGATGGAAATCTTCGCGTCGGCGGGGACCAACTCGTCAAAAGTGAGGGGGATGAGCCCCAGCCTGTTTGCGATGAACTCGTTGAAGAACGGGGAGTTGTTCTCGTAAAAGTCAACCTCGTCAATCGCGAACGAAGGCAGCCCGCCGATGATGGTGCGGCGCAGCGCGTTGGCCCAAGCTACGCTTGCCTTCCTCACGTGAAGCACAAGCTTCGAATCGCCCTCGCGCTCAAGAACCTCAAACTGCATTTTCAACACCATTAACACTTAAGCCGACCGGCAAACTTATACCCTTCTCCCGCGCTTCCCGCCCGGCCTCTTGGTCGTGTCGGTGGGAATGGGAGTGACGTCCTCAATCTTGCCTATGCGCAGGCCGCTTCTCGCAAGGGCTCGGATGGCCGCCTGCGCGCCGCTTCCGGGAGTCTTGCTCTTGTGCCCGCCGGGTGCGCGCACGCGGATGTGCACGCCGATGATGCCGCGCTCCTTGGCCTTGTCCGAAGCGCGGAATGCCGCCTGCATTGCCGCGTAGGGGCTGCCTTCCTCGCGGTCCGCCTTGACTATCATGCCGCCGCTCCCGACGGCAATCGTCTCGGCGCCGCTTAAGTCCGTAATGGTGATGATGGTGTTGTTCTTCGACGAGAAGATGAACGCGATTCCCCACTTCCCGTCCTTGGGGGGGATGTAGTCGGAGCGCCTCTGGGCCTCAACTGGAGGCTTGGCCTCTTCCGCGGGCTTCGCAACCGATTGGGCCGCCGCTGTTTTTTCGTCTGCCATTTTCAATCAACCGTTACCTATGCCGCTGCTGCGGCTGCAACGCTCGTTTCCGCCTCAACCGCCTTCTGCGGATGCTGCTCTTCTGCGGGATTTTGCTTGTGCTCGGCCTTTGCCGCAACATCAACCTTCTGCAAATGCCCATCTGCAGGTTTTTCCTTTTGTTCGACTTTTGCCGCGTCAACATTCTTCTGCGCAGGCTCTTCCGCCTGCTTTCCTTCGTGTTCGGCCTTTGCCCCGGAATCGTCTTCCGCCTTCTCCCCTTCCTTCGCCTCTTCAAGGACGATAGGCTTTCCGTACCAGCCCAATTGGGGCTCCTCGGCAAAAAGCACGAGCCTCGAGGGCGAGGTGCTCTTCGCACCGTTGATTGAAATGTGGCCGTGGGCCACGAACTGCCTCGCCTGCGCGGTCGTCTGGGCGAACCCCTTGCGCAACACCACCGTCTGCAGCCTGCGCTCGAGAATGTCACGGACGCTAAGTGCGAGAATGTCGTCAAGCGTTGCGCCGTCCTTGCGCAGGAGGAACTGCCTTACGTGGGCAAGGAGCCTTTCGGCGCTCCCTTCGACGCCAACGCCCCGTGCGGCAAGAAGCCTGCGGGCCTCGCGGCGCTCCTTGCGCAGAACCGTCTGTATCCTCCAAAGCTCGCGCATGTTCTTCAGGCCGTACTCGTCAATGAGCTTGCGCTCCTGCTCGAGCCTGGACGCGTCCCACAATTTCTTGGGCTTCTCGTAAAGCTTCCTTAAACGCCTGGGTGCTCCCATGGATTGATCACTTTGTAAAAATTACTTCTTCTCCGCCTTCTTCTCGGGCGCCTTTTCCTGCGCCGAGGTTGCGGCCGCAGCCTTCTGCGACTTGATGGCCTTCTTGAGGACTCCCACGGTCATTCCAGTGCGGCCCGTAGTGCGGTTGTGCTGGCCGCGCACGCGCTGGTTGAGGCTGCTGCGCCATCCCCTCCAGGAACGCAATGCCTTCTCAAGCTCGACGTCCTGCCTGACTGCGAACTGCAGGTCCGTCTGCGCGAGGTGGGAGTTGCGGCCCGAACTGCGGTTCTTCTGCCTGTTGAGAAGGAATGCCGGAACGCCGAACTTCACCGGGTCCCTGATGAGCTCCTCGATGGAGAGAATCTGCTTGTCGGTAAGGTCTCCCACGTGAGTCGCGGGGGAGATGGAAAGCGCCTTTTGGATGACGATTGAAAGGGCGCGCGCCAGGTTGCGGCCCACTCCGCGCACCAGCCCCAGCGCGCGGTCGAGCTTCACGCCTCCCTTGAGGTCCTTGCCGAGGATGCGGACGATTCCGCGCGTTTCCTTGCCCACGTCGGAAGCGGGCTTGGGGGCTTGGGAAGAGGGGGAAACGGGCCTTGAAATAGGTTGGGGCGGATGGGAAGGGGCGGAACCGGCAGGCGATGCCGCTGGCCTTGCCTGAACCGGGGATGAAGGCTGCGGGGCCTGAGCCACGGGCTTGGAGGGAACGCCGTTGGACTGGGGAATGTCGGCCAAAAACTTTTTCACCAACTTTTGCTAAACGGCTTTCGGATGAATTTTAAACGCCGGGACTGGGAGTTACGCCAAAACACTGCCGAGCTTCTTTTCCAGACGCGGGGCGTTAAAAACGCGCAACCGCATTGAAAGAAACAGCGTTTTTAGGCAACCGGCCGGAAAAACTCTCTTTGACCCCGGCAGGGATTTTGTTTCGAACCCAGGAGGCTGTGAAGCCACTAGCTTTCGGAGGAAAAGGCCGATCTTTTATGCCTAAATCGGCGCTGGTTCCAGGCTAGCCCCTTAACCGCTCAGGCATCCCGGCACATCATCGTGTCAAGCTGATTCTTCACTTGGCGCAATCCAATACGCGCATCAAGACTCCAGCTTGGCACGATGTAGCGACTATGCGCAACATAATTGTGAAAGGAAAAGGCATTTAAAGGGTTGCGGAGTCAAACATCCCTCGGCAGTGATTGCATGGCAACTCTCCACCTTACCCTAAGGCCAGAAAGATTTTGGCGAAAGGGAATCACCCAACACGCCGCAATAGTAAAGACAAACAAGGGAATAGAACTGTGGAAATACCTGCACGGAGAAGATTATCCGAAAGGGGTTCCGCAAGGAATTTGGAATGACGGCAAGACTATCGCAACAACCCGCGGGATGATGAACAAGGAGGCCAAAGCGCTCAATGACGAGGTTTTATCCGCCGGCTCAGTAATAGCGGATTGCATAAATAATGAAACATTGCCAGCAATCCGCTAGTTGCAAATCGCACTTCTAAAGTTCCAGAATTAATGCGATTTGCTATCAGTGACATTGGGCGAATCTGCGAGGAGTTTGTTGCCGGAATGAAGAAGAGAAATCCGATTGAATGAAACCACGCGGAAACCCCTAATTCGCAGGCGCGCCTCGTTTCACTTCACGCTTTGCACAACCCGCATCACGTCAAACGCCATTTCCCTCTCGTTCTTCTTTTCCGCAATTTCATTCGTGCCAAGCGACGCGCGCGCGATGGAGTGCAACTCGCCTTTTCCGGTGAAGATTCCCACGACATCGCCCGCCCCAATCTTCCCGTCAAGCGCGTCCACCCCGCCGCAGGCGAGGTTCGAGCCGCTTGAAAGCGGGACGAGCATCCCGTCGCCGACAACTACGCGCTTGACCTTCACCACTTCCTCAATGGGCCTCACGCACTCGCGGATGGGCTTTTCATTCCCCTGCTCGCGTGCGAGCCAGAGGCGGTCGCTGAGCTCCTGGAGGGTAACGCAGTCCTTTTCCGCAATCCCCGCCGCGAGCGTGCGGCGCAAGTCGGCCATCGTCGTGCCGGCGCCAAGCACCCTGCCCGCGTCCTCAACGAGCTTGCGGATGTAGGTCCCGCCCTGCACGCGCGAGTGGAAAAGCACGCTTCTTCCCCGCACCTCGAGAATCTCGAGCTTGTAGACGGTTCGGACGCGCAGCCTCTTGGCAACGGCGCTTGCAAGCGGCGGGGTCTGGAAGATTTTCCCCCTGAAATTCTCAAGCGCGGCGTCAAGCTCCTCCCTTGAAAATTCCTTGGCGCAGTCCATGACGCAAACGTATTCCTTCACGCTTCCCATAAGGAGCGGCGCGAGCTTGCAGCTGTTCTGCAGAAGCACGGGAAGCACTCCGCTCACCTCGGGGTCCAGCGTCCCGGAGTGGCCCGCCTTTTTGATGCCCAGCATTTTTCTCACGAAGCTTGAAACCTCGTGGCTTGACGGGCCCTTTGGCTTGTCAACAAGCGCCACGCCGTACCCGAAAAGAGCGTCCAAGCTACGCTGTGACGGAGCAACTCCAAATTCGTACTTTCCCTTGTGCAGGACGGTAAGCGGCATTTATGGAATGAATTAGGCTGGCACAAACTTAAAGGTGGTAGTGTGAAGAAAGAGTGGGATGCGAAAGAATCGAAATGGAACAAGAATGGCGAACAATCAGACTGGTTCCAAATGCTTGACGTTGCATCTCTTTGCCTTTCCCTTCGCGTCGGTCACTTCGACGAAGTTGGCGTCGATTACCTTCGTCACCGTCACCGTGCTTCCCGCGTCGTTGCCCGCGAGCTTCACGCACTTCCTTCCAACCGAAATCACTGCCATGAGACAAAACCACCTTCAAAAATTGCTTTTCAAAATCAACAGCGCTTATGCTTTTTGGAACTCAAAAACACAAATCCGTTTCTTCCCCAATCCCTAACCCTACAAGCCCAATTCCAAATCTTCAAACTTCCCGCAACCCTAATCCTTCACGCCCAATTCCCTTTTCTTCCCTTCAATCACGTCGCGGATGTGCCTGGCGAGCTTGATGGGCTTTTTCAGCCGGTTCTGCTTCGCGAGCTTTTCCGCCGCCACGATGAGGGAAGCGGCCTGTTCGGCCGTGAGGTATTCCGTGTTGACGATGAGGTCGAACCCCTCGTGGTCGTTGATGTCCACGCCGTAAATGCGCTTGTAACGCGAAATGTCGGCATCGTCCCGCGCACTCACCCTCTGGAGAACCTCGGCGTAGGGAAGGCCCTCGCGGCTTGCCACGCGCCTCGCGCGCACTTCAAGCGAGGCGTGGAGCCACACGCGCAAATCCGCGTCCTGGAGGAGCCAGCCGGCAAGCCGCGTGCCAACCACGCAACCGCCGCTTTGCTCATCTGCCTTCTGCGCAAGCTCAATTATTTTCGAGTCAAGCTCAATGTCCACCGCGTCGCTCTTCTGCGCCATCGCGTGGAACTCTTCAAAATCCATCCCACTTTCGGCCGCCATGTTGTGCATGGTGTAATTGACCACCGGCAGGCCGAGGGCACTGGCAACATTGTTCGTCGCGGTGCTGTTTCCGCATCCCGTAAGGCCGGAAATCGCGATTTTCATTTTCTTCCCACATGTGCCTATTTGGCCTTTGCAGCGTCCTGGTTCCTGAGCATGCTTATGTACGGAAGGTGCGTGAAGTCCACTTCCGCCCGGGTGAGCGAACCGCTTGAGAGCCGCGCCCTTTCTTTGAGAACCTTTGAAGTGCATCCAAAACAGAGCACGCCGCCGAAAATCCGCTGCGGCCGCTTCTCGGTCTTGGCTAGCGCGCGCATTCCGCTGGCGCTGCGCCTCGGGACGGCCTGGAGCTTGCCACCGCAGAGCGCGCACGACGCGGCGGAGGGCTTCTTAGCCCCGTAAAGGACCACGCGCTTGCCCGAAGGCGAGCGCCGGGTGACTTTCTTCGAATGACGCTTTGCCGGATTTACCATCAATTCCACCTGAATAATATTTTAGATAAAATAGGATTAAGCCCTCAAAACAGTTTTATTGCTTGTTATTTGGGGCGGAGGGGACGCGGGCCTAAGCTGCAGGAGGGGACGCGGATTCCTTCTTTCCCGCAATGGCGCTTTTGGCCGAGCCGATTGCCGCCTCCAGCCGCTTTTCGACCCTGGAGAAAACCGCCTCTATGAGCAGGCCGGCGAAAATGACGCACACGATGAAAAAGCCGCGGGGGCCGTACACGCTGGGGGATAGGATGCGCAGCGAGAGAATCTCGTTGAGGTGAAGGCCGATGGGAAGCGTGGTGACGAAGTCGGAAAACCACCCGTTGAGCAGACCGCTGAAATACAGCCCCAAAAACCCGTTCGTGCCGATGAGGAGGAAAAAGACGGGAATGATGAAAATGAACGACTTCCACGGGAGGAGCATCATCTCGAACATGTAGCCTTGGACGTCCTTCTCGCGCGTCTTGAGGATTTCGAGCCGCTTCTCGTCGTTGGTCTTGGCAATCTCCCCCAGCTCCCTCTGGTAGGCGTTCACCTCCCTCTGCAGGAACTTCTGCCTGTCGCGGATTCCCATTGCCTTGTTGAGCGTGACGGTAAAGAGGGCGTAAGCTAATGCCGCGAGAAGGATGTAGAGCCAAGCGAGAGAGCCCGTCATGGGAAATCACGACTTGAATGGTTTTTGCGTTTCTGGGAAGATGCGGGGGGGAAAGGAGTTTCTTTCTTTTTTATTCTTTCTTTTCCCCAAGGGCTTTTCTTTCTTTACGCGACGAAGCGCCGTAAAGCGCGAGGAGCTAAAGAAAGAAAAGGGCTTTAGGAGACGAACGACTTGAGCGCGGGATACATTTCGAAAAGCTGCTGCTGGGCGAGGTCCTCGTAAAACTTGTAGAGGATTCCCACGGTAAGCAGGATTCCAGTTCCCGTTCCAAGCGCGCCGGTGATGTCGGCAAACCACGCGAGAATGCCCACGAAAATGCTTCCGAGAACGGTGATCACGGGGATGTAGCGCGCGAGCACGCTTTCAATAACGCGCGGGTCGGCGCGGAAGCCGGGAATCTGAAGGCCCACGCGCTCGAGCTGCCTCGCAACGTCGCGCGCGCTCATTCCGGTGCTTTCGATCCAGAACCACCCGAACACCACGCAAAGGAAAGTAAGGGCGATTCCGTAGACGAGGATGTGAAGCAGTTCGGAAGGCTGGAGGATGAACTGGAGGTAGGTGTAGTAATTGCCGTCAAACACGCCGAGAAGCGGCGAGGGCGGCGCGGAGGTGAGGTATGCCAACCCGCTCACGGGCTGGTTGCCCCCTCGGTAATCGCCGAGGATGGAAAAACCCGCGCGCGCGAAGACCAGCCCCAAGAGCTGGACGTTGAGAAGCACGGCGCTTGCGAGGATGACTGGGATGTTGCTTACGTACATGAACTTGATGGGATAGCGCGCTCCCAAACCCCGCGCCTTGCCGTAGGCGAGGGGAAGCTCGATGCGCATTCCCTCTACGTAAACCACCATCATGAAGATGACGATGGTGAAGAGGATGGGAGGCAGGTACCACAGGGCGGTGATGAAGTCCCCCCCGGCGGCGGTCTGGAGTGCCTTGGGAATGAGGCCGTAAAACACCCCGGTTGCGCTCGTCCCCAGGCTGAACGCGCCGAGAAACACCGCCTGCGAAACGCCCGCGGCGATGAAGAGGGAAATGCCGCTTCCGATTCCGTACTTTTGCACCACTTCGTCTAGATAGAGCAGGATTAGGGAGCCGAGGGCAAGCTGGAAGCCGACGAAAAGCTGCGCGGCAAACACGTTGCCGAAAATCGGGGCGGCGGTGTTCACCCCCACGTAGCCGGAGAAGACATAGATGCCCGCCTCGAGAAAGCTCAGGGCGATTGAAAGGAATTTCTGCAGCCCCTGGAACTTCTTCTTGTTCTCCGGCTCGCTCAAGTCGAGGTTTACCAACCCAGAGCCCACTCCAAGCTGGAGGAAGATGCTTGCCAAGACGATGGGGCCGATTCCCGCGGTGATGAGCGTGCCAATCCTGCTGCCCAGAAGGATTTCAAGCCGTTCGAAACCCACGAGGCGGGAGGCGTCAACGCCCGCGGGGTAAATCTGGCCGAGGATGAAAAAAATCACGAGGGCGCCGGCGGTCCAGGCGAGCTTTTCCCGCAAGCCCGGGGCGCGGTCGGGGCGCTTGACTTCGGGAAGAAGCTTGAAAAGTGGGGTAAGTGCGTCGATGATTGCGCCCATGTCAAAGCCCGTTAATGTCCAAGGGTAAGAGTTGCAATGAATTAGGATGCAGAGTTTATTTAATTACGCCATCTGAACGCGATTCCGGGAATTCAAGGGTTGCCTCGCCTTTTCTGGCGAACCCTGCTTTTTAGAGGGGCCTTGGCATTTTCGGGCGGCACCTGATTTTTTTTGCGGATTTGTTCAGGGGAGCCTTTCGTTTTTTTTGCGGCCTTTTTGGGGGCTGTTTGCGAATATCTCACGCCTTTGCCGCCGGAGCATCCGCCTTTGCGGCCTTGGGCATCTTGCCCTTCCCTTCGGCCTTTTTCTTCTGGATGTGCAGGGCGATTGCCTTGCCGCCCGCTGATTCGATTGCTTTCCGCGCGCCTGCGGAGAATCCTTCTGCCTTGATTGTCATCGCGGCGCTAATCCTGCCCTTGGCAACCACGCGCATGTTCTTGAGAACGAGTTCCTTCGCTTCGGGAGCGGCGGTCGCAATCATCCGGTTGAGCTGGTCGAGCGTGACGGTCTGCGAATGCGTGCGTGCGGAGTGGAACCCGTACTTGCGGTTCTTGTGCTCGCCCCGGACAATGGTCTGCAGCCACTTGTGCTTGTGGAAGCCCGCGCGGCCCTTGCCTCCCTTGTTGCCCTTGCCCCTGCGGTTCTTGGCATTGCCGCCGCCGAAAGTGCGGTTGGCGTAATGCTTCCTCATCCTGCTCTTCACTCTTCGTGCCATAGTTTCAAGACCTTCTTTCCCTTTTTCTAATCCCGAATTAAAGCATTTGCGTCACGAGGCTGGAAATCTTCCCGCCCCGGTCTCCCAAAACCCCGCGTCCCTCTTTGGCGTCGTACTGGCCCTTGATTGAGCTGCCGAAGCCGTCGCGGGGCGGGTGGAGGGTGAAGATGGTGCTGACGCCTTTCCTGCGCACTTCGGAGGGGGAGACCTTTCCTTCCGCAAGCGCAGTTGCGAGTTCCTTTGCCGAAGTGAAACCTGATTTTGAGATTGAATCGGCATTCCCGCGCTTCTCCAGAAGCTTCTCGACGACGGAAGCGTCGGCCTCGCCCCAGGCGATGTAGTCCTTCGCCTCGCGCAGCATTCCCTGTGCCGAAGGCGAATTTGCCACAAGAACGCACCCGTGGTTGCGGCGCAACCCCCCGCCGCCAAGTTGGTTGAGCGTGGTTTCCGCAGCCCACCGCACTCCGCGAAGGCCCCTGACCCGTATTGCCACGATGAGCTTGGCGCCTTGCGAGGCGCTCTTGCCCTTCGCCTTCCCGGCGGGAGCCCCGGCTTTTGCGGAACCGTTCTTTTCAGTCTGCTCCGGCCGAACCTTGCCTTTTGCGGAACTGTCCTTTTCAGTTTGTGCCATTTTCAATCACTGCTGAATTGCGAATCAATTGCAAATGCATCCCCCGCGGCTCATGCCGTTGTTGCCGCCGCTTCCTGCGCCTCGGGCGCCGCGGCTTCCTCCTCGGAATTCGTCCCCTGCTTGAGGCTGTTGAGCGAGTCGAGGGCGTGAATCGTGGCGAGAACCATGTTGAGCACGTTGCGCGTGCGTCCCTTGCTGAATGTCCATGCGTCCTTCACTCCCGCGAGGGTGAGGACCTTCTTGGCCGTTTCGTTCGCCACGAGCCCCACGCCGCGGGGCGCTGGCTTGACCGTAATCTGGGTGGATGAGTTCTGGCCCGTGCACTCGCGGATGACCGAGTGGCCGGTGCCGCATCCGCACTCCCACGAGCTGCAGCCCAATTGCACCATTACCAAGTGCTTCTTTGCGTCCTTGACCGCCTCGGAAATTGCATCGCGCGTTTCGAGCGCCTTGCCGATGCCCGCGCCCACGACTCCCGCGCCGTTCCCAAGCACTGCCACCGCCCGCATCTGCTGCTTGCGGCCGTATGCCGTCATCCTCTGGGTGCTGGTGACCTCAAGCACTTCCTCGCGCAGGTCCGGAACCAGATGGTCGATGATTTCGGGCTCGAGTATCTTCGTTCCCGCGAGCATCACGTCTGAAAGGGAAGTCACTTCACCCGCAAGCACCTTGCGGCCCAAATCAGTGCGGGGGGCCCATTCCGCCTTGGGGGTCCTGTCCTCGTAAGGCCGCCTGTCCCGTTGTCGCTTGAAAGCCATTGTGGTTTTTTCACCGTCGCAAATGCATTATGCCGCGCGAGGATACTTATCATGATGTGTCTATCTTGGCAACTGCCGAAGCGAACTCGCCATCCGCTCCCTTGAGGTGCTTTCCCTCGAGCCTGTCTTTTGAGGGGACTACCGAATCGTCAAGCGGCACTTCGACCCCGCCGTCGTTGGCGCCCTTGGCGGCCGCGAAAAGTATGCTTCCCTTCGTCGCGTCCTGCCTTCCGAGGTCGAGCACCGCTTTCTTCACGCCTTTCTTCACGGCGCGCCTCGCGGCGAGCCTTCCTGCAAGGTATGCGGAGGGCGCGTTGCACTTGGAAAACTTGGCAAAACCGAGCTTGCCAATGTCCTTTGAAGACGCCGACGCAACCGTCTTGTCCCCGTCGCCTGCGAATTCCACCACCTGCGCAATTACATGGCGGCCGGTCCTGCGGACCACGAGGCGGGGCAGCCTGCCCTTAAGAAGCCTGAGCCGCTTGGCGTAGTCCGTCACGCCCTCGCGCCTGCGCCTGAAATGCACGTCGAAAATCGGCCCTGTTGCCTTTGTCAAGTCAAAAACTACCTTCCTGGAAATAAATCATTTTTTTCGAATACAATTATTTTTTTAAAAATCCAATTCAGCCAAATTATTTTTGTGATCTTGTTCTGCCTTTCCCAAACCCTTACGTAAAATCCTATTTCTGCCCTAAGCTTTCTTGGCTCCCTTTTGCCCCGCTTCGGCCGCGCCGGCGCTTGCAGAGGATGCCATCGCGTTGATGTGCTCGCGAAGCTGCCGCCTCGAGGCGAAAGCGTTTCCCTTCACCATGCGGTAGAGCTTGGCGTAATCCTTGTTTGCCAGCGAGTGTTTCGAAGCGCGCAGTGCCGCGCGGAGCGAGCGGACTTTTGCAATCCAGCGCGTCTTGAGGCTGAGGACCGCATTGGGCGAACCGCGCCTGCTTCCCACTCCCCTTCCGCGGCCCGCGTGCCGGGCGTTCTTGTTCTTGCGCGCCTTCCCGCGGCCCACTCCAATAACGGGGGAAATCCTCATCGCGCCGCTCTTGAACAGCTCGCGGACGTCGTCGGCGCTGAGGGCCTCTGATGCCTTCTTGGCGTCCGCTATGACCACGCGGGACTCTCCGCAGCCGAAAATGCGGCAAGCGACGCGCTTGACCGTCTTGAGGCTCATTTCAGTTTAGCACCTTCACTCCGAGTTTTCTCGCGAGGATGCGGATTTCCGTCCTCTTCCGCTTTCCCACGCCGCCGCCGATGCGCACGGCCATCCCCGCGCTTTTCGACGCGGCTTGGAGCTCTCCGACATTCTGCACCAGCCTTTCAAAAACGCCGCTTGGATGCATGTGGCGCTGGGCCCTGGGCGTGCGGTAGCCTATTGAAGGCATCACGCCCGTGCCCCTCATCTGCATCCTCTGCTTGTTGTCAATCCCGCGGGGATAGCGCCAAGGCTGGCGGACCCTTTTCTTCAGCGCCGAATTCTGGCGCACGAAGCGCGGGACTTTCTTGGCAACCTTCTTGGGCTGTCCGGGCGGCTTTGCCGAAGTTTTCGAAACGGGTTCGGATTCCATATTCAATCGTGATCCTGATTTTTTTGCCGGCGGGCCGTTGGCGCATTCCTCTCCCTTAAGGCGTAAGGTAAAGCCCGTCCTGGAAGACGCGCCTGTCGCGCTTGGTGATTTGCGTCGCGGACATGAGGTTCGCCGCAGTCTGCGCGACCGCCTCCTTGTCAATGCCGCTTATGGTCACTTCCTGCTTGTCCACCTTGACCTTCGTCTCCTTGCCAACGACGCGGGTGGTGCGGGGGCTTTTCTCCCCGAAGAAATTCTTCACGGTAATCACGCCGCCCTTCTCCGTGACGGTGACGGGAAAATGCGCGTAAACGAGGGTGAGTTTTTTCTCATAGCCCTTCTGCACTCCTTCCATCATGTTGCGCACGTGGGCGGCAATTGCGTTGACCATCGCCTTTGCACGGCGGTCTTCCTTCTTCCCCTCCGGCATCCTCACGTCCACCTCGTCGCCGCTGACGGCAACCACCACGTCGACGGGATTGAACTGCCGGAAAACCGCGCCCTTCGGCCCGCTGACGGCAATGGCCCGGCCCGAAACGGAAACGGAAACGCCTGAAGCGATTTTCATCACGACACACAATCCAGATTCTACCAAATCCTAATACGCGAAGCACAGGAGCCTGCCGCCCGCGCCCCTCTCCTTTGCCGAGCCGTGGGTGGTGATGCCCTGCGGCGTGGAGGCAATGAGAAGGCCGACGCCCCTTGCGGGAAGGAAGCGGCTCTCGTACTTCTCCCACTCGCTCTTCTTCACTGCAAAGCGCGGCTTGACCACGCCGCAGTCGTTGATGCGGCCCGTCAGGTTGACGATGAAATAGCCGCCCTTGCCGTCGTCGACGAATTCAAACTCGCCGACGTAGCCGTTGGACTGCAGTATGAGCAGCACCTCGCGGATTACCTTGGAAGCCGGGGAAATCTTGCACTGGCTTTTCCCTCGGAATTCCGCCATCTTGAGGGAGTTTAGCGCCCCTGAAAGTGTATCCATGTTCTTGCACAGTCCCTAAATTTTTCAACCGTATTTCTTGAAGCCCAGCTCAACCGCGCGCTCGCGGAAGCACTTGCGGCAGATGTAAAGCCCGTACTTCCTGACTAGTCCGCGCACGTTGCCGCAAAAACGGCATTTCCTGTTGCCTCGGTGCTTCATTGTAGTTTCGAGCTTCTGCAACTTGCATTCACCTGCTTTCTCTTTCCCAATTTCCGTCAACGCTTTCGAGCTTTCTCGAGGAGCGCAACCAAGCGCGACGAGAAAAGCGAAGAAAGGGTTGCTTACTCTTCCGATTCTTCCTCGCTGAGGTTTGCGCCGAGCGATTCCATGAACGCCTTGGCCTCCTGGGCGCTCACGCGCTGGCGGATGCCGAGCTTGCCGCGCCTGATTTTCCTTAGCGCGACCTTCCTGCCGGGCTTGGAGAGCGTGACGCAAACGTCAAAACCCAGCATCCCGATTTTCGGGTCGTACTTTGCATTGGGAAAGTCAATGTACTCCTTCACGCCGAAAGAGACGTTTCCCGACGAGTCTATAGAACGGGGAAGGATGCGGAAGTCAACCGCGTCAAGGGCATTCCTGAGAAACTCCACTGCGGCGGCGTGCCGCAAGGTCACCTTCGTGCCAATCGGGTCGCCCTGGCGGATCTTGAACTCGGGAGCGCGGTTGTGGGCCTTGGTCAGCACGGCCTTCGCGCCGCTCAACCGCTCAAGGAGGAGCTTCGCGTTCTGCAGCTTATCCCCGCCCTCTCCCACGCCTATGTTGAGCGTGACCTTCTCCACCCTGACCCCGAGCATGGGGTTGCCGCCGCTTTTTTCCTTCTTCACTTCGGCCATGTATGAAAACCACTTGTTGCCTAAAGCTTGAAATCGTCCTCGACTGCAAAAACGTAATTCTTCCTGGTGATGAGCTTCTCCCCGGCGTCGGCGGTGAGGCTCGCGTCGGTGGCGGTGCTTCCCGCGCGCTCGAGCAGCCCGTCGAGCTTGGCGAGCTTGCCCGCGTGCTTGCCGAGGTGGATGTAGCAGCGCGCGCCCTTCTCCAGCTTGATGAAACCGGAAATCTTTTGGCCGGGGATGGAAAGCTTCACCGTGTCGCCGAGGGAAAAGCGGTCTTCCTCCCTCTCGATAATGTGGCTGCGGCCGTCGTGGAACGAAAGCTGTATCTTGCCCCCGCGGACGAGGCTCTTGCCCACGACCTTGCAGAGCTTCACGCCAGCTTCCTTCTCGGAAATCACGGCGGGGGAGAGCTTGCCGTTGGCGACGACGATGCGGAAATGAAGCCCCTGCTCGGGGATGGAAACGGTGTCCATGAGGCCTACCGGAAACGCCTCGTCCCTGCGGGCAGCGCCGTCAACGAGGACCATGCCGCCAGAGAGGACGCGCTTTGCCTCGCCGCGGTCCCGCGCAAGTTTGAGGACGTCGCGCAAAAGGACCAGAAGCGAGAATGCCTCGCCCTTCTTGTGCCTGCCGGCAAACGGCGCGCGGAGATAGCGGGCCTTCTTGCGGCCAATCGACACAAGCTTCGGCGCCGCCAGGCGCTTGAAATGCCTTTTCCTTCCATGACCTGCCATGTGAAACCACGATTCTGGAGATGTTTTTCGGGATGAATTGCGATGCATTCCGGATTATTGGATTTGATTGGTTTCTTGATATTGAATCCTAGATGGGCTTTGTTTTTTTGAGATGTCTTGTTTTGCGGATTTATTGCCCGGAAATTTTGGGAAGAGTCATTCTGGGTTATTTCTCCTTCCTGATGAAGTGCTTTTCCGCAAGTTGCGTAATCACTAACGAACTGGCGGGAATGGACGCCGGAACTTCGCGGCCCGCCTGCTTCCTTGCAACCGCGCCTTCAAGCGCCACCTTCCCCTCTTGGGCAAATACGCGCGAAACGGTTCCCACCGCGCCCCTGTGCCCTCCGGAGAGGACCTTCACCCTGTCGCCCTTGCGCACGCGGGCGCTCCTGCGGCCGTGGGCCTTCCTCAACTCGCGGCTGAGGTGGGCGTGAAGCGACTTTGCCGCCCGGTGGAGGGGCGCGTTGTAGGCGGCCTTCCTCTGCTTGCGGGGTTGGGACGAAAGTGCCTTGAGAAACTTCATTTCAATAACCGCTGGTTTTCTCTAATTTTAGACTACGCTTGAGGCGAGGCCGATGACCTTGGGGAACTTGTCGGCGATTTCCCTCGCGACGCACCCCTTGATTTCCGTGCTTTTCGGCAGGCCCTTCTCGTCGATGATCGCGCAGGCGTTTTCGGTAAAGCGCACGCGCTCCTTGCCGCGGGCGAACTCGCGCTTCTGCCGGATTATCACCGCGCGCTCCTTCTTCTTCACCATTTCCGGCTTGCCCTTCTTCACGGCGACAATGACGATGTCGGCAACGCCAGCGCTGGGCTGCCTGCGCAACCTGCCCCTGCGGCCCAGGACCTCGATGACCTCGACGATTTTGGCCCCGGAGTTGTCGTCGCAGACAAGCTGCGTGCCGGACATTATGCCGCGGGTCATGCGTGCGGGAATTCCGAGGGCCATGTGCGTTTCACTTGTTCAGAATCATTCCTTCTTAGCCCACAAGCCGGAAGGCGCGAGGACTTTGGTAACCACGTGCGCCTTGGTCTTGGAGAGCTTGCGGCATTCCGCAAACTCCACCGCGTCCCCGACCTTGAGGTGGAGGCACTCGGGCACGTGGGCGTGGATCTTCCCCCTGCGCTTTTCGGTCCTTTCGTACTTGGGGACCTTGCGTATGTAGGAAAGCTTGATGACTGCGGTCTTGCGGGCCTTGAGGCTCTCTACCGCGCCGTTTCTCACCGCGCCGCGCGTCTTTAGCCCCCCGTGCATTGGGCAGCGCGCGTCGTTGCAGGAAACTTCGGGAGTTTTTGCGTGCATTGTTCCCATCAACCAAAAACACTCTTCAGGCTCTAAGCGCAAAGATGCATGCGCCTAAATGCGCAAAACCAAATGCGCTTCAATTGGGCCTTTACAGCTTCCCGTAAAGCCTTTTCGTGCGGTCTTCGGGCTTCCCTATCAGGAGCCTTCCGTCCACGACGAGGTTCGCATCGGGAAAGGCGAAGTGGCAGCAATTCTTAGGCACTCGCCTGATGCCCTTCCCGGTATGCACTTCAAACGTCCGCGCCGTCTCATCAACGACGCGGCCTTCAATCGAAAGGTACTCGCGGTGGGAACTCCTCGCGACCCTGACGGCCGAACCGATGAACTCCCCGAGCAGGAATTCCCTCTGCCCGTCCGTGAACTTGTCCATTACTGTTCTTGTGGGAATATGCTTTTAAAAGCGTATGAGGCGAAGGGCCTAGAACAAATCCGAAAACTCCTCGGGCGAATATCCGGCCTGCCTCGCTATCGAACGGAAAACAAAAGGATAAAACAAAAGGATTCAAGTCGCGGTTGCCATGAACCGGAACGGTCACCCGCAGGCGTTCCCTTTCAGCGGTTTTAAACAGATGGACGCGGCTTCCCTTCTGGCGCTGGATTGAGAAGCCCTGCTTTACCAATGCTTTCACAACCTCCTTTCCCTAAACTACAGGCAACGACATCAGGAAGCGCCTTTGAAATAGAAGAAGGCGACAAACAAACATAAGCCGCCAGAAACAAGAACTAATCATGCAGCTCCTTGGATTCTCAGTGGTCGTAATCCATGAGGGGAATTCATTCTCCGCCTGGTCCCC
This sequence comes from Microcaldota archaeon, assembly GCA_016194335.1. Lineage (GTDB taxonomy): Archaea > Micrarchaeota > Micrarchaeia > Norongarragalinales > UBA97 > JACQBR01. The sequence continues at coordinate 63,321 of JACQBR010000001.1, read as the reverse complement.
CGACCTGGACGTGGCGTCGCAGGGCGATACCGTCGAGGGGGCTCTCGCCAACCTTAAGGAAGCTCTCGAATTGCATTTGGAATGCCTCACTCCCGAGGGAACTCGGGGAAATCAGAAAGAGGCAGGGAACGCGCCTTACGGCCACGCTTGAAATTCCAATGCCCGCCTGATTGTAGTTGCGGAAAAATTAGTTTTTCGTGCTTTTTCTAAACCACGCTTATCGCTTCGGCGGGGTATCCCATCTCGATGAGGTGGGCCTTGACCTTGTCCTTGTGGTTTCCCTGCAGCTCCACCACGCCTTCCTTGTGGGACCCGCCGCAGGCCAGCTTGTGCTTGAGGAATTTCGTGGTTGAGGAAAGCTCCTCGCCCTTGAGCCCGTCGACGATGGTGACGAGCTTCTTGAACTTCTTCGAAACAGTGTAGATCTTGAGCCTCTGCGTCGTCTGCTTCTCTATAGTGTCGCAGGCGCAGATGTCCTTGGGCAGTCCGCAAATGTCACAGATTTCTGGCAACTAGGGTTAATCCTCCTTTATGACTGAACCATTGTTATGGAAAACCGGGTATTTAATGGCTTGCGCCCTCTCCCCGCCTATCCCCCCGGCGCGCCCCGTTCTTGCTTTCAGGCCTTTTTTGCCGTCGGGGCCGGTGCCGCGGGAATCTTGGGGGATTGGCTTGCGGCAGCCTTGGCCGCTTCTTTTGCCACGGGCTTTTTCTTCTGCGCAAGAATGGTGAGGAGAGTGGCGCGCATGCGGCGAAGCGCGCGGAGCCTGCCGGGGTTGGACGGCTTGCCCGTGGAGTGTTTGGACATGTTCTCCCTTACAATCTCCGCGTCAAGCTCCTGCTCTTTTTTGGAGATCTCTTCCGCACCCATTTCCCGAATCTGCGATTTCTTGATTATGGCCATGTGGTAATATGCACTTCCCAAATTCTGCTTATTGCGACTTTTCAAACGCACTTCCCAAATTCAAAATTTACTTTGCGACTTGCCAACTGGCAGTATGGCCAATCTTACAACTTGTAATCTCACTCTGCGGCGGGCTCGCCGGCAGGCCCGTCTTCTGGAGGCAGTTCAACGCCCCCGCTCTCCCCTTCGGCGTCCTTTTCCTTCTTTCTCCTGTTGCGCTTGGGCGTCTTCACTTTCACTTCAGCCTTCCCCTCAACGGGCTTTTCTTCCGCCTGTTGCGGGGCATTCTCCGCCCCGCCTTGGGCGGCGCCCTCTTCATTGGCCTCAACTGCCGCTTCCGAAGGCTGTGCCAACGCCGTTTCAGCCGCCTTCTTGGCTTCCATCTCCTTGCCAAGCGCCCGGAGCTTGAGGAGGCTGGGCTTGTCGTCAAATTTTGTGCCGGGTGGGAGAATCTTCACTGAAACGCCGATTGCGCCTGCCTTGGGGTATGCGGTGTACCTGCCTTCGCGGACGAGCTTGATGGTGTCCCCCGATTTCTTGAGGTAACCCTGCCTTACCGTAAGCGCCTTTGCCTTCCCGCCCTTGCCGACAATCTTTCCGGCAACGCGGATTTCTGCGCCCACTGCGCCGGCATCCATGATTTCGCGAAGCGCTATGCGCAGCGCCTGCTTGACATTGCCCCGCAGCTCAATCTGCCGACCTATCCTTTCTGCAACCAGCTTCGCGTCAAGCGAAGGGACGGGAACCTCGACGACTTCAATCTGCGGGTTTTCAATCCCGAAACGGACCTTGAGCTCGCGGGAGACGCGGGTGATGGACTCGCCGCCCTTGCCCACCACGATCCCAGGGCGCTGCACCTCGATGGTGATTCGGGTTGCGATGGGCGTCTTTGCTACGGTGACCTTCGAAACGCCCGCGCGGTCGAGGTACTTGCCCAAAAACTCCTTGATGCCGAAGTCCGCAAACGCCTTTTGGATGAATTTCTTTTCAGTTGCCAAGCAATTTCAATTTCTCCCTTTCAGATGCTGAAAAAATTTTAACGGAAAAAACTATTTTTGGCCGTGCCCCAATTCGGCCTTGACTTCTACTTTTGATTCTGGCTTGGACTCGCGTCCTGATTCCGCCCTAACTTCGAGTTTGAGTCCGAGTCCTGTTTCGGGCTTGACTTCGGGTTTGAGTTCGTGCTTGACTTCGCTTTTGGATTCGCGTCCCGTTTCCTGTTTCGCTTCGTGCTTAGAATCGGCTTCGCGCATCGTGTCCCTCTTCACTTCAGCCTTCTCTTCATTCTTCGCTTCGCTCTTGGGTTCGGCCTTCGTTTCCTGCTTCTTCCCGGCCTTCTTCTCGTCCGCCTTCTTCATTGCCTCTTGCGCCGCATTCCTTTCCTGTTTCATTTTCTTCTTGAGCGAAGCCTTCTGCGCGGTTGTCAGGGCGGGCGCGCGCTTTGTCCCCTTCTCGCCCACCACCATCTCCACTCGGGCGGTGACGTAATCCGAGCGGATGGCCTGCTTGCCGTATCCGATGGTGTGGCTGCTGACGAAAAAACGCCTGTAGCGGGGGAATGCGTTCTGCTTGTAAGCAATGGCGTGAAGGACGACGGCGTCCTTCCCCTCAACGCCGTTGGAAAGGGCGTTGGAATATGCGTTGGCGAGTATCTTAAGAAGCAGCCGGCATTCCTTGCGGGGGAACTTTCCCTTCTTGCCCCCGAGCTGGGAGCGGTGGCCCATCCCCTTGTTGAACTTGTAGAAGCGTATCGGCTTCTTCAGCTCGATGGCCTCCTCGAGCAGCTTGCGGGCGGCGGAGACGCTGCGGCCTTCCATCGCCTTGCACGCCTGCGCGAGGTCCTTGTACGACGCGTCAATGTCGTAGCCCTGGCTGCGCCCCGATTTTGCCGGGTCGAATTCGAGCGAGTACTTGTAGAAACTCATGGGGCCAAATCACTTACTTCAGTTCGACGGTCTTGGACCCGCGCGTTGCCCCGATTCCGGGGCCGCTGTGGCGCACCATCTTGGTGGTGTGGGAAAACTCGCCCAGCCTCTTGCCGAGCATGTCGGGAGTGACGAAAACATCAACGTAGGAATTGCCGTTGTAGACAAAAACGTGGGAGTCGACCATCTCGGGAAGGATGACCATCTCCCGGATGGTGGTCTTGAACTGCTTTCCCTTCTTCCTGTCGTCGCGGAATTTCTCGATGAACTTCCTCACCTGCATCGGCATGCGGCGCATCGTGCGGCGCACCTTCGAGGGGATGAGCTTGAGGAACTCGTCAAGCGTGAGTGTCTTCACTTCCTCCGCAGTCCGTCCGTGAAAAGAGAATTTTCTTGCCATTTTTTTTAGTCTCCTGATTTTTTTATTTAACCGCCTGTGCCTTCCGAACCCTGCGACTTCCTTCCCTTCCTGCGGCCCGAAGTGCGCGCTGCGAGCAATCCGACCTTCTGCCCCGGCGGCGAGGTGCGCGCGATGGTGGTGCTCTTGCCGAAGCTGCGTCCCCCGTGGGGATGGTCGTAGGCGCTCATCGCCGTGCCGCGAACGATGGGGTAATACCTTCCGCGCGCGCGGGCGGCCTTCGAGGCGTTGCCCGCCTTGAGCAGGGGCTTTTCGAGCCTCCCGCCGCCTGCGGCAACGCCGACGGTTGCGAAGCAGTTGGGGGAAAGTGAAACCGTCTTTTTGGAGGAAAGCTGCATCATCACCGCGCCCGTTTCCTCCTCGTGGGCTATGACGAGTGCGCTCGTGCCGCTCGTGCGGGCGATTTTCCCGCCGTCGCGGGGGGAGAACTCAACGTCGAAAACCGGAGTGCCGTCCGGAATCGCGCCAAGCGGGAGGATGGCGCCGAGCGCGGGCCTTTCCGCCTTCCCGATGGGAAGCTTGTCGCCGATTGCGATGCCTTCGCAGGCGAGCGAAAGAAAACGCCTGCCGTCCTCGAGGGCGACTTCGACCACGGGCGTGCTGCGGGCGATGTCGTCAAGGATGGCCGTCACCTGCCCAACGATGCCGGCTGGGGAATAGATGAAGTGGGGATAGAAAATGGGCGCGAGAAAACGGTGGTCGGGGCGCCTGAAGGTGCTGGATCCCTTGCCGCGGCGTTGGTTTATCAGAGGCTTTCCCATTTCAAGTCACTTTCCTAACATTCATGAGCGCATTTAGATAATCTTGAGTTTCGACGCCACGTCCGCCGCCTCTCCCGCCTTTGCGAAGCGCACGAATGCCTTCTTCTTTCCCGTGGGGGTGATCAAGGTTGAAACTGCCGAGACCTTGGCGTTGAATTGCTTTTCTACCTCTTGCTTAATCTGCTTTTTCGTGGCTGTGCGCGAAACGACGAGCGTGAGGGTGTTGCGCCGTTCAATTGATGAAATTGCGCGTTCGGTCGACAGTGCGTAAAGGATTATTGAAGCCATCTTCGTCCACTTGTTTTTTAGAGGTAAAGCCTTTCCTTCCCGAGTTTTTCAATCGCGCCCCTCGTCCATACGGTGAGCCTTCCGGGCACTCCGCCCGGCGCGAGCAGGCCGACATCGAGCTTCTCCACGGCCACCGCATCCACTCCGGGAATGTTGCGGGTGGCGCGCCAGACGCCGGAGTCCTTGCCGTAGACGATAAGGACGCTGCTTGTGGAGCGGTAGCCTCCCTTGCGCAGCCTCGCGCGGCCCGAGCGCATCCTCCTTCCCTCGCGTGCGCGCCTGAGGTCTTCGGAAAGCCCCAGGCCCTCGAGCGCATTTCTCGATTCGCCTGATTTCTTGATTGACTCGAAATTGGAATCCACCACAATCGGGAGTGCGCAGGAAAACTTGTGCCCGCGTTTGCGGACCGTGCCGTCATCGGCAGTGGCGGCGATTGCCGAGCGGATGGCCTTCATCTTTTCCTTGAAGTTGATCTTCTCCACGAGGACAGTGTAGGGCTTTGGGGGGTGCGCGCGCCTCCCGGTTACCGAATGGGGCACTTGCCTCACGCGGCCAAGGCGGTTGTCGGCGAGCTTCTCGCGGGGAAGGCGGGAGCGGCCGGTGTTGATCGTCTGGCGGGGCTCGTGCCTGCGGCCGAAGTACTCGGCGGAAGTCGCCATGCCCGCAAGCGGGAACGCGCCCTTTGGCTGCAGCGTGAGGGTGAACTGCGCGTGCGCGGCGCGGGAAATGAGGTCGGGCCTGACAGGCTCGTCAAACTGCGGAGGCAGGGCCACCTGCCCCTCGCTCTTTCCCGAAAAATCAAGCACGCTTGCGTTATTGGCCATTTTTTTCAAAACCGCTTTGCGAATGTGTGTCTGGATTTTTTGAGAATGATTTATTGCTTGTTTTTTTTAAAAATGATTTTTGTTCTGGAATAATCTTTCGCAATGATTTAGCCTAACGCTGAATGGCCTGGATTATTTGCGGCACTTTCGCCGAGTTCTTCTCAAGGGACTTGCGCAGGCAGATGAAGCGCTTTGCCGGTCCGGGCACGCTGCCGCGCACTGCGATGAATGCCGATTTGAGCGTGCCGTAGCGGAGGAACTGGGTTTTTGAGAAGGCGGAATCCGCGGAATTGCCGGTGAGCAAAACGCGCTTGTTCGCGTCGGTGCGGCGGTGGAACCCGTGCTGCCCGGCGCGGGGGATGGTGTAGAAGACCTTTGCCTGCCTCTCGCCGCCGATGCTTCCGCCGTGCCTTCGCGCGCCGGTGGACTTGTGCGTCGATAGGGAAACGCCCCTGCGCTTCACCACTCCCTGCCATCCGCGGCCGATGGTGACTGCGACAGCGTCGATAAAGTCCCCTGCCTTAAGCACTTCTGAAGCCGGAATTTCCTTTCCCAGAACGCCTTTGGCGTAGTTGAGCTGTTCCTGGGCGTTTCCGGAAATGGCAATTTCAACCATTTCAGGAGTCTTCTTCCCAAGACCGGACTTCCACGGCTGGCACGCCGCGACAATGCGGTATTCGCTTGCGCTCAGCTTCACGAAAACATCCGGAAGGGTTTTGGGCTTCTTTGCCGAGGTGATGGAACGGTGAAGTTGCTTGGGCGCGTTTGGCGCGGTGAGTTCGCCGACCTTCTTGAGACCCACGGGGGTTGGCGCGAACGCCTCTATTGAATAAATGTAAAGAGGGGGAACCTCGATTACGGTAACTGGGGAAACGACCTGCGCGCCGTCGGTGGGGGAACCGGTGTCATCTACCATGAGCACGCTTGCCATGCCCGCCTTGTAGCCAGCGAATCCCGCCAGGCCTGCGGCACCCCTGGAGTTCCAGCTTCTGATGCGGGGGACCATCCTCTTCGCGCGGCCGCGGTGCCAATACGCAAGCGAACCGCGGCGCGGGCTTTTCTTTCCCATGTTCTCACAACCTTAATTGTCCTTAGTGGTGCCAGACGACAATTGCAGAAAACGATTCCAGTTTCAATCCGTGCTGATTTTCTTGAGAACGGGCGGGGTTTCCTTGAAGAGGATCTTGTTCCCGCAATAGGGGCACCGGATTCCGGTGGCTATTTCAGCCGAGTCGAATTTCTTCCTGCACTTCCAGCAAACGTACGAAGCCATTGGGACAAACCCCGAATCAAACTCAGACGAAAGCGATTACGGCGCTTCCGACAATCCACGCCAGCAGCGCCACGGCGACTCCCTGCACCAGGGTGACTTCGACAAGCGCCTGCGCCACGAGGGCGAATAGCGCCAGGATGACTATGCCCGCGGTAAAATCGCCCGAGAGGAACGTTCCCAGATCGCTGAGGAAAACCGCGCCGACGATTCCCAAAATCGCAAGCGGCACGAGGGGAACATCCCTTCCCGCAACCCTCGACGCGACCCACGCCGCGCCTGCAAAGGCGATTACGTACCAAAGCAACTGGTCGCCAAATAGGAAGGCCATTGTGCGTTACACTTCGAGCACACTAACATTGGGAAGAGAAGCTATAAAAGGCTTTCCCGCCGGCGTTCCGCTTTCAGGGCAAAAAGCACGCGGACAGTGCAGTTTTCCCAAACGGAGGAAGGAGAGGGGAGATTTTCGGGGATGGCGGCATTGCTTGATTCCGGGAAAAGTTATTAAGTTGTTGTAAAGTAAACGAATGGATGAAAGAGGCCAACATCATTTTTGTCAGCGAACACCTCGCCAATGCCAGGTTGCACGCGGGCATATACGCAAGTTCTCGCCAAAATGTTCCTCCCACCAAGGTAATGGCAAGGTGGGATCTCATGACCAACCGCATTGAACACGACAAGCTCGCAGATGCCACTCACCTGGTCTTATTGGACCGGAAGTTGGGCGCGGGCCTCAAGCAACTCATAGGGCGTAAATATCCCAAGGTAAAGCTCTTGCCGATCGCTGAACTGGCGCAACACCCAGAAGGATGGTCCGCGGCTCTTGCAGAAATAATCAGCCAGTAACGATGAGAGGCCTAACCCAGCCTCTGCTGGTACTCGCGCTTTATCTCCTCCATCAGGCTCAGCGTGCGCGAGTAGGTTTCGAGCGCCTCGGCGTTTAGCGCCTTGAGCTCCGCCCTGAACTTGTCCACCTCGGGCTTTTGCAGAAGCGGCTTTCTCTTGGCGAGGACTGCCAGCTCCACTTCGGAGTAGAAGTCTTCCGCCACCATCCGCACGCGCTCGGCCTTCAGCGAAAGGATGTCGCAGTCGAGCATCAGGACGGCAATGAGGCGGTTGAGCTCGGTGGAGAAATACTTGTTCGAGGCGATGTATTGGGAGAAGTGGTGGATGGACTTGACAAACGCCGAAAGCTGCTTGGCCTGCCCCGGGAGGTAGCCGTACTTCGAGGCGAACTCCTTGGCCACCTGCTCCTCTATAGGCAAACTGGGCATGACTGTAGTTATGCGGAGCAGAAATATAACTATGAGAGCCGGGGATGGGATTTGAACCCACGGCCTACTGCTTACAAGGCAATCGCTCTACCAGGCTGAGCTACTCCGGCAAAGTATTGAGCCAGCCAAATGATTTTAACCATCAGCTTCAGCAACCCCCCGATTGGCCAAAATCGTGCGCAGAGCAAGCCATAAATAGTAGTTTGTAACTGAATAGTAGTTACAAATAAAACTACTGGTGGTTGTTTTGAAGATAGGCCTTTTGCTCGCGGGAATCGCACTCATCGCCGCGTCCGTGTTCGCGTCTGGTTACGACTACCAATACGGAGTGAACTGGGGCAACGCCCAAACCGTGCAGAACAGCAACGACGTGGCCTTCCAAACCCCCGCGCTCAACCAGAGGGAATACGACTACCTCAACACCAACACCCCCACTTACGGCGCGAGCCAATATTCCAAATACGCCGGCCCCGGCTATTACTATCAGGGGTCGTACACCAACCCGACCAACGGGAATACGGAATACGGCTGGGTCTTCCAGCACACTTACGGTTCGCAGGCAAGCGTGCCCTCAACTTCGGCAACCCCTGACTTTTCAGGCGGCTACAAGCCCTACCAGTCTTATGGGACTTACGGCGGCTCGTACACCGAAGACCGCGCGTCCGACTACGGCACCTACGGCGGCGCTTATCAGTCGGATAACAGCTACAACTCCTACAACACCAATGTCAACTGGCCAGGTGCGGGCTCTTCGAGTTCCGGCTACTCCTCAAGTTACGGCTCAGGCGACTTCGGCAAGTATTACGGCGCTACAATCGTGAAGGACTCCTACAACACCAACATCGACAACAGCTACAACAGCTATTCCTCAAGCGCCAGTTCCGCATACTCATCGGCATACCCCTATTCCTACGGGAGCTACGGAATGTACGGAGGCTATGCGGCATTCAACTACGCTCCGTACGCCTACGCTTACGGCAATTACCGCGGCAGCTACCCGAGCATGTACTTCACATATTTCCGAAGCTAAGCCGGCCGATTCCTCCTTTCCTTCTTTCGATTATTTATCCTACCTTCCGCCTAATCATCTCCATGCGTGAATGAAAATGCTCCGGCCAAACCTCTTCAGGAAATTCAAGCGCGGGCCGCAGGTAGTGCTTCCCAAGGACGCGGGCGCAATCGTGGCGCACTCTGGCCTGCAAGCCGGGGACAAGGTGGTTGACGCGGGAGTGGGAAGCGGCTTTCTCTCCATCCGCCTCGGCGCGGTCGTGGGGCCGTCGGGAAAGGTCACCGCCTACGAAAGCCGCGAGGAATTCGCCAAGCTCGCGTCTAAAAACATTGAGGCCGCGGGAATGGATGGCTTCGTGACGGTGAAAGTTCAGGACATTTTTCTCGGAATCGACGAAAACGAAGTCGACATCATAACGCTTGACATGGCCAACAGCGAGCGCGCATTGCCCCACGCGCTTGCGGCGCTCAAGCAGGGCGGGGCGTGCGTGGGGCTTCTTCCCAACGTCGAGCAGGTGAGGAAGTTCGTCCTCGATGCGGTGAAGCTCGGCTTTACCCACGAGAGCACGATTGAAGTGATTGAGCGCGAGTGGCTCGTTAGGGAAAACGGCTGCAGGCCCGCAACCACCGGGCTGACCCATACTGTCTTTCTTGCATTTTTGCGCAAGCCCCCAGGCGGACGCGCTTACAAGACCGAAAGTGCCGCTGCCGTGCATTCGGCAAATGAAATTCCTTCGGCTGGCGAAAAACCAGCCGTTGAATCTTCCGAGCCAAAGGATTAAAACAAACCAAGCCATTCTCTAGTTGTGGCCCGCAAACTGGCTTTGGCGATTGTCCTTTTGGTTGCAGGCTTGGCCATCTACTCCGCGGCGCAGGCGGCAACTTGCGACGCCCAAACGTTTCAAGGAGTGTGCATACTCCATCTCAATACCGTCGCTCCCGACACGCAGGCACCCAGCGGGGGTGGAGGGTGGCACACCAACATCATCACTACGGTGTTCTCCGACAAGCCCTATGGTGCGGCACTACCATCTTCGAAAGCAAAGGGCAGGACTATAGAAATCCGCGGGAGAAACGGCAGGACGGTAACAACTACCGTCACCGACGTCGGCCCATTCTGCGGAATCACCAAAAATGGCGACGATGACGCGTATGTTTTCGGAACCAGCAGGCCTTTTGCGGAGAAGAACATCGGCGTGTTGCTTTCAAAACTAAACTCTGGCTGCAATGGCAAGTGGAAATCCACTGGCGCGTCCTTGGACGTCACGCGGGACTTGGCATTGAAATTGGGAATCGACGGCAAGGGCTATGCCGACTGGCGTTTCGTCTGAAAAATTATTTTTGGTGTTCTGCCTAATGCTTAGAAAAATCCCGTTGGCCGCACTAACTCTCTTTCTGGCAGTCAATTTCATTTCGGCCCAAACCGCCTCGTGCGACTCGCAATCGTTCCAAGGCGTGTGCATACTCCACATCAACGAAATCACGGCGTCATCAACTGCCATAGGAGATCCCACTACGGGAACGGTGGGAAGCATCATCGGCGACCCGCGCGATGGCCACTCCCACCAGGGAATCGACATTTTCAACAAGGTTGGCACTCCCGTGGTCGCGTTTGAGGCAGGAGTGGTTGTGATTGCCAACAATGCGGGAAGCGGCCTGTGCGGGAAGGAAGTGAGCGTGAAGCACCCCGACGGCAGGCGCTCAATCTACTGCCACCTCGATACTGTAGCCGTTTCGCAAGGCCAGCGAATCTCAAAAGGCCAGCGGCTCGGAACGATGGGAAAAACCGGCAACGCCCACGACACCCCGCCCCACCTGCATTTCGAAATCAGGCTTGGAAGCGCCATCATCGACCCCTGCACGCTTCTTGAATGCAGGCGGGGAAGCGCGCTGACTGCGTGAACAGAACCGTTGGAAAACCGACAGGGGCTTTTGGGGCGTTCCGCCTAAGCCTTTCGCGCGCCACCTGCCACAACAGACGCTTCCCAGCTGAGTATGCATTTCAAATGCAGATATTTGCCAAAACTATGCATTTGGAACGCAAACATTTATATTGTTGGGCGGGGTAATTTTTGCATGGAAAGCCGGGAGCTCAAGCGCATTATTGCCGACCAGCGTGAACAATACGAATCAAGGCTTTCTTCAGGCCGAATTGTGCCGCGGGAACGCATTTCCTGCAATCCCCAAACTGATTTGATTACCGTCGTCACCGGCCCACGGCGGGCTGGCAAAACCACATTCTGCCTTTTATGCGTGAAAGACAAGCCGCATGCGTACATCAATTTCGACGACGAGCGAGTAAGTCTGGATGGTAGGGAACTCAACAGCGTGGCTGAAGCGTTCCTGTCGCTTTACCCGCATGCTCAAGCGTGGGTCTTTGATGAAATCCAGAACATTGCCGGTTGGGAGCGGTTCATCTCGAGAATCTCACAAAACAGGAAAGTAATCATCACCGGCTCCAATTCCAACCTGCTTAGCGGCGAGCTTGCAACGTATCTTACAGGTCGCCACACCGACGTACGCGTCTTCCCGTTTTCGTTTGGGGAGTACCTGAATTACCGCGGGCATTCGCCTGATTCCAACCTTACCTCATCCATAGCCAAAACAAAGTCTTTTCTCGAACGGTACCTCATTGAAGGCGGCTACCCGCTGGCGTACAAGGGCGAGCCGGGTTTCCACCTCTCGCTCTATTCGGACGTTCTTCAGAAGGACATTCTCTCAAGATTCAGGCCGAAGCGCCCCCAAGCACTCAAGGACCTTGCAAGACTGCTCGTGTCCAACTCCGGACTCGAAGTCAGCTTCAATAAACTCAGGAATGTGTTGGGGCTGGAGAGCGCACACACAGTCAAGAAATACGCCTCATACCTTGAAAACGCGTTTCTGATCTTCATGGTAAAGCGGTTTTCATACAAGCTTAAGGAGCAGCTGATGGCGCCAAAGAAGGTTTACTGCATAGATTCCGGGCTCGTCTCCTCAATAGCCCCCCTTTCGTCAAGCGGAAAAGGCCGGCTGATCGAAACGCTCGTTGCGGTGGAACTGCTGCGCCGCAGTTCGCTTGAAGGGACGGGCGAATTCTGCTATTGGAAAGACCACTCCGGCAGGGAAGTCGACTTCGTGGCGCTTGAGAAAGGGAAGCCCACGCAACTAATCCAAGTTTGCCACGACGCTTCCAACCCTTTTACGCTACAGCGCGAACTGGAAGCCTTGCGCAGAGGGATGCAAGAACTCAATTTAAAGAAAGGAACTATACTTACTTGGGATGAAGAGAAAGAACTAAAGGAGAAATACACGTTGATAACGTTCACTCCCCTATGGAAATGGCTTCTTGAAAGCTGACTTTCCAACTTGGAGAACCTAAAAAAAAGTGCAGGAGGCCGGATTCCCTAAAACCGTTTCTTTCTTTTCCATCAAAGCTTTTCTTTCTTTGACGAGGAGGCGTCGCAACGCCGACGAGCAAAGAAAGAAAAGGTTTGTTTGGACCGGCGAACCCCTGAGGGAGGGGCTCTTAAGGCCCCCGCATTTTCCAGGCTCTGCCACTCCTGCAATTTTCAATAGCGTTTGCACTGATGGTTTTAATAAAAAGGTGGGAGAAGACGGGGGGAAATTACTTCGTTTCCTTCTTCCTTGCCTTCTTGGGCCGTAAGTAGCCGTAGTTGCACTTGCGGCAGCTGGTTGCGCCAGGGGGGTTGCGCGCCTTGCACTTGAGGCAGATGCGCATCTTGAGCACGGCCTTGTCCGCTATAGGAAACTTGCCCATTTGAACTTGAACTCCCGTTTGGTTATGCTAATAACGCTTTTACCCGAATAAGCTCTGATTAGAGAGTATTTGGTGCTGAAAGCTTTTTAACTGCAATGATGAGAACGATGGCCGGAACACAACAGCATGCGCCCGACAAGCCCCATTCCGTGATTTTCATCGGGAGGTTCCAGCCTTTCCACAACGGCCACGAGCAGGTCATACGCAACCTGGTGGAACGGTACGGGACTTTGACCGTAGGCATAGGCAGCGCGAATGAAAGCGGCCTGCTGCGCAATCCCTTCACTCTTGAAGAGCGAAAGGAAATGCTCGCGATTGCCCTCGGCGACCTGGGGGAAAAAGTGCGCATCGTGCGCATTGACGACAAGCACCACGACCGGCTGTGGGCCGAGCATGTCATTTCACTTGGGGAATTCAGCCGCTTCGTTTCCGACAACGACTGGGTGAGACGCTGCCTCAAGGGCGCGCTTGAGGAAATTCCCTATCCCGGCCTCATAGACCGGGACGTGCTTGAGGGAAAGCACATCAGGCACGCGATGGCAACCGGCGGCGAATGGAAGGGACGGGTAAGCCCCAAGATTGCCCATTACCTTGAGCGGATGAATGCCGAGGGTTTGATGAGGAAGTTGCTCAAGACGCACCGGGAACAGTCGAAAAACTAGATTACAGGTGGGCGCTCTACTTGGCCCATAGAATGAAAGTCGCAACTTGCTCCAGAAAAGGGGGTGTGAAGCATTTTCGGCTCATTCCCTTCAACTGTTACGATTTTATCCGGGAAAAGTGGCGTGCGATTAAATCCGGGTTGAGCAAAACCCGCCATAGCGGGACGCGCGCAATGTCGCCCGAATCCGAATCACTTTTGGTTATCAACACCCCCCGCCATCCGCGTTTTCTCTCGAGAAAATAGCCAATGTTTTTTTCATCCCGGGTGGTGAGGCTGTTTTGGTACTTAACTTCAACGGCGGTTTTGGACTCGGGAAGGATCGCGTCAATCTCCCTGCCTTCGCCGTCGCGCCAGAACAACTTTGACCCGAGTGCCTCCAGTGCCGCGTTTTCCGCAAGAACGCCGGGAGGGAGTTCCGGGTTAAGGGCTGCAAGAATGCCATTGTCGGCAAACACTATTTTCTTTGCCGTGCGCTTTTGCTTAGCTATCGAGGGGGTGGAATTGTATAAAGTCCTTACCAGTAGGGTTTTTTCCAAGAGCTCCAGCTGCGTTCCAGCAGTGGTGTGGCTGCAGCCAAGCGCTTCCGCAATGCTTTGAAGCTGGAAGGTGCCTCCAGAAGTCCCGGAGAGCAGCTCCAAAGTCTTGCGCAGAAGGTCGGGATTTGCTTGGGGGAATGCAGCAGGGAAATCCTTGTAAAACAGGGGGTCGAGCAGGGAATTTTTGACATAAGCCTGCCGCTGGGTGAAGTCGGCGTCGGAAGTTATTTCGGGCAACCCCCCGCAAACGAGATATTGGCCTGCTTGCGAAAGCATCTCCGCCCTTTGGCGTGATAACTCAAGCGGCGAACTCGGAGGGATTTCCCCCACAAGCCTCATCCGTTCGGAAATTGAGAAGGGCCGCACTTCAACCGTCTCCGTCCTCCCGGCCAGGCTCTCTGCGGTCCTCCTGTCCAAGTCGATTGCGGAACTTCCGGTTGCGAGGAACTTGGTGTCTGTGCGGTCATAGTGCCGCTTGAGCACGTCCTGCCATTTCGGGACGAATGCAATCTCGTCCAGAATCACCATCGAGGCGCCTCTTGAACGGAAAAAATTCAGCAGGAGGTCCATGTCCTCAGGCTTTGCGCCCATTGCCCGGTCAAACTCAAACCAGGCTACGTCCGTGGGGTTGCCTGATGCCTTGATTTTCCGGAAAGCAACCTGCCTTGCCAGAACCGACTTGCCCACCCGCCGCAGGCCGCGCAGGATGGTTATGAATTTCCTTGAAACGCTCCTGGCCACTGAGGGGAAGATGTCCCGCTCAACCAGCGGCCCGGCCAAGCGGGGGAACTCCAGAACTCCATTCTCCCAATGCGGATTCTGCAGAAGTGCTTCATTCACAAAATCCATTTTATGAAACCTATACTTTCATAGACAAGAGGTGCTATTTTAGCCTTTCGCCAAGGCGGAAAATGGCGCAAGATTACAAAAGCCGAGGGGCCCGGACCTTGCAAACGGGCGGCACGCGCAATTTATGCCCCGCCTTGCGCATCATGCCCGCAACCTTGCGCACCGTCTCAAACTCCTCGCCCGATTTTTCGGCCGCCCCTTTTTCCGTAAGCTTCAGCTCAACGAGGCAGTAGAGAATCCTGTCGAGCTTCTCGTAGCTCACGCCCATTTCGCCCTCGTCCGTCTGGCCATGCCACAAGCCTGCGGTGGGCGGGGCGTCGATTATTCCCTGCGGCACGCCCACCTGCCTTGCCAACGCGCGCACGTGAGTCTTGTACAAATTCCCAATTGGGAGAAAATCAACTCCCCCGTCGCCCCACTTTGTGAAATACCCAATCGTTTCTTCGCTCTTGTTCCCCGTCCCTGCAACGAGGAGGTTAAGGGCGTTTGAATGTTCGTAAAGGAGGGCCATCCTCACGCGAGGCCGGATGTTGGCTTTGGAAAGTTCGCCGGCATTTTTGGGAAGATGCTTTTCTAACTCGGCCACCATTGGGGAAATGACGATGAGCTTGTGCTCAATCCCGAGCTTTTCGGCAAGCGCGACTGCGTTCATAGTGTGCCCGCCGTCCTTTTGGTGCTCCTCTGGCATGATGAGTCCCAGCACCTTTTCCTTCCCCAGCGCCCGCACGCACAAAGTGGCGACTAAGGAGGAATCAATGCCCCCGCTGAGGCCCACCACAACCCCATTTGCACCGGCATCCCCCACGGTACTGGAGATGAAAGTCACTATCTCAGTCTTGATTTGCTCTAATTGCGGTTCCATAATGACAACCAAGACCAGCTTTAGCCGTGCAAACTGATTATAAAAGAATATTGGGAGCTAAGGATAAATAAGGAACCAACGGCGAGGCTCAACTATCAAAGTCTTTGCTGGCAAGTTCTTCCTACGCCTCGGTAGCTCAGTGGCAGAGCGCCTGCATGGTAAGCAGGAGGTTGCGAGTCCGATTCTCGTCCGAGGCTCTGTTTTTTCAAAGCCCCCAAAAATTACTGCGGTGATTTGAATGGCCGGTACAAGAGGAACTTCAGATTTGGCAATCATAAGGCTTGCAAGGGGCTGCCATAAAAGATAGGCGAACTGCTACGCGACATTTAGAGAGCACTTGGGGCACGTGGAAACTTTTGATGCGGGGTTGGCGCAAGAGGGAGGAAGAATGCCCCCCGAAGTGCATAGTGCAATGGGAACCCTCAAAAGATTTCACATTGCCCAAGCCGCTCCCGTGCAAATGCAGAGGCTTCGCCCATTGAGAAGATAAGGGACAACAAAACTAAGGCGGAAGGCTAAAGTTCCAGATGTTCGAAGCGGCCGTACCGGTCCCGCAGGTCCGCGTCTTTTTCCCGGGTGGCGCCACCCCTTCCTGAAGAGCCGGAAGGCGAGGCCGAAACCGGACTGGTCGCGCCAGTTGGGGATGCCGGCTCCCGCCTTTTCAGAAGGTCTTTCATCCGCTCCACCTTTTTTGAAAGTTCGCTTAGCTCTTCCTCAAGGGCCGATTGGGAGATTTCCTTGGCCTCGAAGTCCGCGGTCATTCCGTCCAACTCCTCAACCTGCGCGCGGAGCTTGTTGGATGCTTCCATTTGGGAGAGGGCGTAATTGCTCGCGATTAAATGAAGCGAGTTAATCCGCTCGTGCTCTTCTTGAAGGTAGACCTTCACCGAGGAGAGGGTATTGCCAAGCTGTACGAGTTTCTGGGCGTTTTTCTGCAGAACTCCAAACTTTTCCGCGGCCCGGTGGTGCATTTCCTCAAGTTCGTCGTAAGTTAGCGCCGAATCTCTGGTTTTGGCGCTGAACCCTTCCGCTTCCTTTTCAAGCTCGGTCTTGGTTGCTGAATAGGAATTGTGCAGCTCTTCCACCTTGCCAATTTTATCGAGGGCTTGGCTGAATTGGGAAACTTTGTATGCGATGAGCTTGGAATAGTTCTGAAAATGCTTCTCCGCCTTCCGTTCCGCCCACCCGCGAAGCCCCACGGCGTGGGCAAACCTTACATACCAAGGCAGCCTAAAGCCCGGATGGGCCTTCACCTGCTTCTCAGCGCCTTCCATCTGCTCAGTTGGATGACCGTACAAAAAGATTACCTCCTAAGGCGCGTTTTCCTTCCCGAGGTCGTACGCGCGTTTGTAGTATTGCAGGAAATGCTCAAGCATTTCCTTCTCCCTTTTCCCGTGATTGGCCGTACCTGCCAGAATCTCGTTGATGCGCAACGCAGCGGCGGCCTTGAGAAGGTCAGCTTCGGGAATGGAGGGGGGAACGGCCGAGCGCTGGTCACCCACCCTCCGGTCGCCGGGAACGGGAGCGGGAATTACGGTCTTCCGCCTGTCCTGCGCTTTCCGCCTTTCGATGTGCTCGTCCGCGGGTGCGTCCGAGCGGTAATACCCGAGGGAAACCCCTTCGTCAATCATCCTGTGCGCAAGAGCCTTCAAATCATCCGGAGGGGAAGGCGGACCGACAATTCCTTGATGGGCCTTGAGGACTGCCCTCTTCACGGGCGCGGAGTACCTGAGGTCGAACTCGTCTGTCCACAATGCCTCCTCGCGCCGGGGCTTCAGATTCATCACAATCACGTTCTTGCAATTAGTTGCGGCGTGCGTATATTAAGTTTTGCGGATGGCGCCAACGCCCCAGACTGGCCCGCCTCCTCTAGAAAACTTTAAGAGCGTGCGTGCAGAAGCTCTTAATCGTATGAACCTCAAAACCACCCGCACAAGGATAGAACCCGTAAAGCCCGCAAACCTGAAGGAAGAGCTTTACTCCCCCGCCAACAGGGGAGAAGCCCCCGAGGAAACCCACCGCCTGGAAGTTTCCCCTGGCAGCTTCGTGGAGATTTCGCGTTATGGCAACCGCGTGGGCCTGCGCTTTCCCACGAAAATGATTTACGGCAATCCCCACAATGCCGGCGACCCCAAAGAGCTCATGAAAGCGAATAAGGCCCTGGACATGATTGCCGCAGCCATCTCTCGCGCCCACAAGCCGATTATCCAAGAAAGCCAAAAGAAATTCAGTTTGGGCAGGCTCATTGGGCTTGGCCCCCGGCCGGTTGAAATCAATCCCGACGTTGTCCGCACGGAGCTTCTCATTCCGGTCGAGTACGACCCCGAATTCCGCCCCACAATCACGGCGCAGGACCGGACAATTGGCATTACTTATCCGATGGGAAGCGACCTTCCACTTTTTGAAGGAAATGGCGGGGCGCAGATGGTGCGCAACCTCCAGAGGGAAATTGCCAAGCTTGGCATTCTTGGGCACGGGAAGCCAAACGCCATGTGGACGACCGTGCAACCCAAAGCCGATTACTCTAAAAACTAGTGGTGCACGGAGCCTGCGCGCCTTAGGATTCGCGTCACTATCGCGTCGGCATGCTCGTGCTGGTGATTGAGGATTTCCTGTCTGACTTGGTCGCCGAAGCGGAACCCGTGGCCGGGATGTCCCGAAAGCCTCAGCGTTGCATTGCTTATGCTTCCGCCCACCCAGCGCAATTCCCTTTTAGCGGCTGCAGGAAGCGGCGAGCCGCGAATGGCCCCTTCGGCATCATCGAGGCGCCTGCTGAACTGGAAATAACCCGGCCCTTTGGAGAGGATGGTGAGATAAGGGGCCCTCACCTTCTCAAAATCGTCGTCAAGCAGGATTTCCCCGAATTCCTTTTTGGTAAAGAGCCTCCATTGCGGGTCGATGTCCCCCCACTGCTCAATGAGGTATTCCTTGGGGCTCTGGTGGGGCTCGTCGTAGCCCATCATCACCTTATGGAGGTAGTTCCTGAAA
This sequence comes from Microcaldota archaeon, assembly GCA_016194335.1. Classification (GTDB taxonomy): domain Archaea; phylum Micrarchaeota; class Micrarchaeia; order Norongarragalinales; family UBA97; genus JACQBR01. Next base: position 44,993 of record JACQBR010000001.1, on the reverse strand, counting down.
TAAGTCCGATAGGCATCCCGCTGCCTTCTTTCAACGCCTGGCGACATCGCTCTTTTCGCACTGGCCTTCTCCACCGCCTTTGCCGCCAATGCCCTTGCGAAATTGTCAACCGGACGGTCAAACCCCACGGAACGCAGAAGCCAGTGGCGGTTGAGTTTTTCAAATACGGTCACGGTCTTCAACAACGGCACGTATTTGGCCTTCTCCTCCTCAATCTCGTGCTGGATTATCTGGGGGGCGACCTTGGCGCCGACCTCGTCGAGCCGCTGCTCCACATCCTTCCTGATGTTTCCAGCCCACCCGTTGAGGAATCCGGTAACCGCTCCGCTAATTTCGGGGCCCAACATCGCCGCAATGTCCAAAACCATCTTGACACATCTCACCAAGTTTCAATTGTGGGGCATGGGCTGGCCGCGCTTTGCGGCAGTCGCGTAGGGAATCTCCCCTCCGGGAGTGAGGAAGTCGGCGTGAAGGGCGGGAAGTGCGAAGAGCTTCCAAAGGTCGCGGTACCGCTCCACAAGCGCTATCATCTGGGATGCCTGATCTTCCGGATTCACTCCAGTTTCATCCTTTGAAAGCCAGTGCCGGCTATACATTGCCTCCAAATGCGCTTTGAACTTGTTCCTTTCCCGCGTGCTACCGCCCCGCGCCGCGGCCTCCCGCTCAATCATGTCGAGGTCCTCCCTTTTTGTTGCCTGCAAGTCCTGCGTCATAAGCAACTTCATCGCGTCGAACTTTTTCTCCTGATCTGCCGACTTCTGCATCTGCGCCAGCATTGCAACGGCGCTCTGCATGAGGTTGAACCGCTTGGTTAGGCGCTTTGCGATGTATCTCGACCCGCCACCGGGATATCCCTCAATCACGTATTGAGGCAGGGTAAGCTCCAAGTCCCCCTTGAATGCGGCAAGCGAGCGGCGCATGGCGTCCCACTCCTCTCCTGAATCGTGGTTTGAGTAGGTGTGCAGGTTAAGCTGGATGTCGGTGACCATGTCGGGCACGCCCATGATGTCGGCAAACTTCGCCGCAATGTCCTGGTAGTCGTCGAGAATCCCCTTGCGCAGCCAGCGGTAGCCGTTGCCCTTTATCGACTGGCGGTACCACTCCAGCACGCTCGCCACGTCCCAGCCTGACTTGATGGCCCAGTCGGTTATGCGGCCGTCCTTCTCGTTAAGCGTTGCGAGAAAGCGCCGCGCCTTGCTCATGTAAACCGGCGTGAGAGTGGGCCAGAAGTCCCGGCCCATGGCAAATTCGATTTTCGCATTCCCGCCCACCTCGGCGGGAAGGTTCTGCCAGCCGAACCCGACGATTCCCATGCTGTTGCGCATGAGGTTGCGCATCCCCCGCCATTTCCCGAGGGGGAGATTGTGGGATTCGAGCGTGGCCGCGCCAGTGAGGCCGTGGACTGCAAACTCGTAAACGTCACCAATCTTCTTTCCCCCAAGGTATTTCTGGAAGAGATAATCGTTGTACTCCTCTTCCTTGTTCAGCTCCCGGCGCGCGTCAAGCATGGTGTTCTCGAGAAAATAGTTGTAAAGCTTGATTACCTGCTCGGGGGAAAGCTCGTCCAGCTGGTATAGCCTTGCGCGGGACGTGGCACAGGCCGCGTCGCGCTTTTCCTTGAAACCCCGCACCAAGTCCGCCTTCTCGCGGGCAAGTTCCAAAGTCTTCTTTTTGAACTCCTCCTCTTCATCAATCAGTCTTTCCTTATCGTCGAGCTTTTCCAGGGCCGCGCGGTTGTTTTCAAAGTCCTTGCCCATCTTTGCCATTTGCTTGGTGATTTCATCGCAACGGGTCCTCACGCGGTTGAACTCGTCCCTCAATTCTTGCTGGGAGCGGGAAACCGGCTCTCCCTGCGGGTAGCCGGCAAATCCACTTCCCGGAACGAAACGCGACTTTACCGGCGGCTCCACATACGAACCGTCCTCCGTGTAGCCCCCGCCTACAACGTCGTCGTCGTAAATCGTGTGCTTGCTCAGGGCGTCCGCGAGGATGTCGGAAGTGATTGCGAAAACGCCGTTGGCCCTGAACCGCTTTACGAAGATTTCCTTGAGGAACTGGAGTGAAACGGTCTGGCCGGCCGGGTCGGTGAGCCACTTGCCCAAATCCCCGGCGGCCTCCTCCTTTGTCTTTCCGTAGCTGAGCCCCACGCCGTCAAGGTAAAGCCCACGCAATTCGTTGGGAATGTCCGCAGCGGGCGTGTAACCGTAGTAGCGCCATTCGCGGAAATAGCGCATGATGTCCCCGGGCGTCCAGTTGGGCGCCTGGATGCCAATTGGCTGGAGTGCATTACGGTTGAACATCGCCATCCACATCCACGCCAGGAAATGCGGCCTCTGGGCGGGGACCATCACCAGGTTGCTGTTGGGATTGCCAGCCGTGGGGAAGGACATATTAATCCCCATCGCACTCCCGCCTTCGCCCACTTGTCTGTACGCATGGAAAGCTGCCGCCTGGTTGTAGTGAAAACGGTACCACATGCCGCCTCGCATCACCATCTCGCCCGCGTCCCACTTGCCCGTCGTGCCCAGCCTCGTCGCACCAAGATACCACAACCCCCGTCGCCAAGGGTCGGCTACATAGCGCCGCCAGTTTGAGGTGACGACATTGCCCAGGATGATGCCCTTCCACCAGCTTTTCATGCGGGAAAAAGTTCCTTCGGCCATTTGTTTTGCAATCTCCTAAAGGGGCGGGTAGCGATTAGAACAAATTCAGTCCGGAGTGGGCTAAATACCTTTTGGTGAAACTTCCCTTGAGCGCACGAACGCCACTCCCAACAGCAGCGCGATGAGCATCGCCATTGCAGCAAGCGGCTCCCTCCCGTAATCCGGCACGCTTGGCAGTGAGAGGAGGGGGTTGTTGCTGGCGTAGGGGCTGATTTGCTGCTGGCGCGGGTTGGCAAACCGGTTCTGGTCCGCAAGCCCCGTCGTGCCGTCCTGGCCGCCGTAAAAGCTGATGCCGTTCTTGCCGAAATTCGGGTCGTCGGGAATTACCATGCCGTTGCCCGTGCGCCAAGTGCCCGTCTTGGGGTCGAACCACAGGTAGCCATTCGGCCCCTGCGCGAAGATGAGTGGCGTGGCGGGTGCGCTGATGCCGCCGGGGCCGTTGAGGTTGAACACAGGCTGGCCCGTTGAAGGATTGACGTTCACCGCAATGCTCACCGGCCCCTTGTCCGTGGGAATCGAAACCGCGCCGTTGGCGTCTTTTGTGGGCGCGCCCGTGACCTTGAGTTCCTGCGCGGACGTTGCACCGGTCTTGTCCGTCACCCGCACCACCGCGCCGCCCTTTCCGTCGTCAACAATCACAACGCGCCTGTTTTCGGAATCGAATTGAGTAAGCCCGCCGAGTTTCTCAAGAGCGCGGTTGAGGCCCTGTGCACTCTGCTCCGCGCCGACCTTGCTCGTCACGCCGCCCAACTGGATTGCGGGAATCTGGCCGCCAGTGGCGGTGGCGGCCTGCTGGCCCACCGACGCCTTCTCCTGCGCAACCGCCTGCTGCGCAAGCAGCTTCCGCTCGGGAGTGAGGTCGGCGCCCGATGCGATTGCGGCGGTGATTTCCCGCGCCTTTTCCGCGGGAGGGACTGCCTGCTGCACTTGAGTCTTAAGCTGGGCGGCGTCTGCTGCCGTAAGTTTGTTCGCCGCAACCGCCTTGTCCAGCGCGGCGTTCACGGCGTTCTTGTCATCAACGCTGACGGGCAGGCTGTCGCGCATTTTGTTCGTCGCTCCCTTGACGGAATCGCCCACTCCTGCGTCGGAAGCGGCCTTGTCAATCTTTTCGGCAGAAGGCAGGGACACGATGATCACGCCGGGGTAGGGCTGCTGTTGCTGTGATTTGGTGACGATGTCCGCCTCCGCTTGCGAAAGCGGCTTGCCCGCGTTCTTGTCGGCAAGCGCCTGCTTGAGCAAATCCCTTTCAGCCTGCGTGAAGCCCGCCTGCGCCGGGGCGGAGTTTTTCTCAATTGATTTGCGGAGAAGTTCAAGCTGCTGGGCATTCAGCTGCTGTCCCGACGCGAGTTTGGAATTGAGGTCGGCAAGCTGGCGCTCGAGCGCGAGGAGGTCGGACTTTCCTCCCGTGACCGTCGCGGCGGAAGTGGCGATGCCGGTAATGTCGTGCGCCGCCACGGGGTCGGCAAAAAGCTGCAGCCCGATCACGAGCCTGCGGGTGGCGCGGTCGAAGTGCATCACGGCATTTTGCGACTGGACGGTGAGAAGCTCGCCGAACTGCTCTTCGGGCTTGTCGCTGCCCGCCACGCGAACCGTTCCGTCGCCGAGAAACTCAAGTGTTGAAAACCGGTATTCCCTCCCCGCGAGGCTCTGCTGCTGTTGGTAAAAGCCGCTTGCGTTCGCCTTCTGCTGCTCTCCGTTAATAGCGTCTTTGGAGCCTATTGTCGGGATATAGCCCAGAACGGTGTTGCGCTCGCTCACCTTCACGCCCGTTGTCCTGAAGAACCGAATGCCCCCGTCTGCAATCACCGCAGTGCCCTGCGTGGTGTGGATGGCCTGCGTGGGGCCGAGCACCTTGTCCAAATCATTCCCAACGTTCTGCCCGCTCACGATTGAAAGCGCCCTGATGGCGCACTCGGTTGCGGTGCACCCTCCGGGAATGATTTTGAACTTGCCGTCCCCGCTTGCGGCAAAGACGGGCTTGGCCCCGCAGGAAAGCGGCGTTGAAATGATCTTGTTGGGAATGACCTGGCCCAATCCCGGAATCAGCTGCGAAAACAGGGCGTGGTCGCTGTCGGTGAGGTATTCGCGCTTGCCGTCCTTCTCGCGGTACACCCCGGTGTTGTCCGCGCAGATGAACGTGCCGTCCGCCTGCACCTGGCAGCGCCGGAAGCACTGGTTTTCAAACACGCCCCACCACTGCATGTCAGCACCCTCCGGGTCGAGGTGGAGGTAGTAAAGCTCCGACGGCCGCAGGAGGCCGTTCTGGTTTTGCAGGAGCACCTTGACATTGAGGATTTCCTTGAGGTCCTTTGCCCTCACCTGCGCCCCGATGCCCTTGAACGCCTCGCCGATGTTGAGGCTCTTTGTGATTTGCGGAACGCCGAGAGGGTCGGATACCTTCTTCTGGATGGACTGCAGCACGTTGGCCTTCGCGCTCTTTTGGGGGATGTTCTGATAGGAGAGAATCTTGTAGGCGGAGTCTTTGCAATTGAGGGCGTAGTTGTACACGCGCGACTGCGCGGTCTGCTTCCACGCCTCGAACGGGTCGACAAACGGACCCACCCTTGAATAAATGGTGCCGGCTTTTGAAAGCGCCAACCCCGGCCAGCTTTTCGAAACTGCATTGATGGGACCTATGGTCTTGAGTAATGTTACAACAGGCGCGAATTCGGGCGAGAATGGCGAGAAGAAAATCACCTGCTCCGCAATTGTGGCGGTAGTGGCAGCCTTGAAACCGTTGACGTAAGAGTCAAGCTGCTCGTCAGAACATGCGTCCTTGCCGCTAAACGCGGACGGGTCGACGATTTTCTCTATGTAATACTGCAGCCCCTCAATCTGAAGAATAGTCTGCAAGCCCCTGATTTCGGCGGTCTTGTCCCCAAGCAGCCGCCAGCCCAAAAGCGGCGCGATGTAAAGGAGGCTCTTGTAATACTCCGTCCCTTCCGCCTTGCGCTTGAATGTCCCTCCGATTGCGAGGTTGTTGGTCGCAACCGCCATCGTAGTCACGGCCTTGCCGTCCCGCACGTCCTCAAATGCGGTTGAGGTTGAATCGCCGGGCCAGTTGGTGTTGACATTCCAATCTCCTTGGACTTGCCGTATGGAGGTGAAAGCTTGGGTCTCCTTGCCGGTATCGCCGGGCACTTGGGTGAAAACCACGTCATCCATCTGATAGACTTTGGAAGGCGCGGTGATTGGAAGGAAGTTGGAAATGGTTTCAAGAAAATGGCCGATGAGAAGAACGTCCGTGCCCTTCCTGAACGCCTCGGCGGGCTTGCTGTTGGCAAAAATCTTCAGGTAATCGCCCGTGCGCTCCGACGGCTTCCCGACGCTTGAGAGCGTAATCACGCCAGCCAACTCGAGCCCCAGCCTGCCCGGACCAAGCCAGAGCGTGCCCATCACGATGTTGGTCCACGCGCGCCGCTTGCCCAGTGAAAATGCCTTCTCCGCAATCGCCTGCTCGCTCTGCAGCCGCGCCTGCGCGTCCTCAAGCCCCGCCTGCTTTCCGAGCTTGGACTGGATTGCCTCCTCGCCCGAAGAAATGCCGTATTGGTCCAGAAATGAAATGCGGTTTTGCGTTTCAAGCCTGCCGTCCTTAAGCAGCTTCTCCAGCTTGCCGGTTTCCGCAGGGGCGCTAAGTGCCTCCGTAATAGCGTCGGAAATGGTCGGCTTGCCAAAAACGGATTTCACCTGCTCTTCCATACCGCTTGCCTTCAGCTTGTTTTCAAGAGAAAGCTTGTTCACGGTGGAAGAACCCAGTTCCACCAGCGACTCGTCGATATTGCTGACCTGCTTTGTGAGCCCTTCCACCGCGCTTTTTTTCGGCACGAAATCGTAAATCGAACTCACTTGCGATGCGATGTCTTTCTGGCCCGCGATGTTGCCAGAAACTTCCTTGCTTAATTCCTCAATTTCCGAAGGTGAAGCCGAACCGGCAGTTACGGCCTCTATTTTGCTCTTGTCCCATCCCTTCGATTCAAAAAGCGTTGCGAGTTCGGTCTTTCCAGCCCCCGTGGCTAGCTTATCTTCAAGAAACGCCTTGATCGGCGCCTTGATTTCAGTCACCTCTCCCTCGGTCATCCTTGCGAGGTTTCCGATTCCCGCCCGGCCGTAAGCCTGCCTGATGCGCTGGCCTATAGCGTCGCCCGTGGGCGTCCTGCTTCCCTGCTGGCTGAGGATGTACCTGAACGTGTCTGCCGTCTCCTTGCTGGCCTCAATCTGCTTTTCGGTGTTCGCGAGGTTTTTCTCCGCGAATTTCACGTCGTAAAATGAGCCTATTGCAAGTGCGGAGGAGAGAATGATGTCCCAACCTACCCATGAACCCATTTCCATCACTGCACGCTCGTATTCGTGCGGAATTACGATGTTGCCGTCGTAACTGTTGATGCCCGCCCGGATGTAATCAGTGCCCAAATGGTCGGTGTTGGAGTTGTCGTATTCATCCGAACTCAGGTTGGACTTGAGAGCTCCCATGATTAAGCTCTTGTCCAGCAGCGCGTTGTAGGTGAGTTTGCCGCGGATGTCGGCGTTGTCGACAAGGCAGGAGTTTTTCTGCCCCGGGCTGGCGCGCAGCTTCTGAAGCTTGAACATCTCGGAAAGCTGCACTTCCTTCCCGTTTGGGAGAGTGACTTTGAGGTCCTCAAAACCCGGGCCGGTGGCGACGTTTTTTTTCGTCTGCGCCGCCGCGCGGATTTGCCCCAACAGGCCGGAGAGCTTGGGGTCCTTCTGCACGAGCGCGCTTGCCTGCGCGACGGTGACTTCCTTATCCGCGGCAGGCGTTGTCACCTTGCCGTCGGCGTCCTTATCGTCATCCACGCCCAGCTCGTCGGCAAGTTCCTTTGCGCCCCTGCCGGTGATTTGGGCAAGTTGGCCCAGCTTCATGAAGCTCGCACTGTCCTCTACGGGAAAGTTGTAGACATTCACGATTTGCGTGGGGCTCGTGGTTGCGTTCTTGCGCAGGGAGGCGTCGCTGCGGTCGGTAACTTCCTTTCCCGTGAATCCGCTCACGGCATTGAGGAAGTTGAGCGACTGCTGGGGGGTGAGTTCGCTAATCACGCAAGCGCCGACTTGGACTGGCGCGGTTGAGGGGGGAATGGCGGAAGCTGGGGCTGATGAAGAGGAAGTCGATGGTACGCCGGAAGATGCTGCGCCGCTTGAGGTTAACCCGCTTGAGCCTCCCGCTTGGCCCGCCACCTGAAGGCCCGTGAAGGGGGAAGCGCCTTGCGCGTCTTGGGGCGGTGAGGCGGGAAAGCTCGAAGCTATTGGGATGGAACGCGAACTCTCCGTCGGAGAGGGGGATTGCTGGGCAAAAGCGAAGGGAGAAACGATTTCCGCGGCTAGGAGGATGAAGACGAAAACCGTGAAGTGGGCAGGGCGCATCCTAAGGTTTAGAATAGCATCGCGGAATTTAAATAACAAGCGGATTTGAGAGCAAATCACGGATGGCTAACGGGCGATGAGCAGGGCCAATTGCCTCCCGACTTGGCCGAACTTTGCGTCGGAAACGCGGCCTGCCTTCTTGTAGAGCAATCCCTTTTCCACGCTCATTATCTTGTCGCACCTCACCCGGCTGGGAAGGGGCAAACTGCCTTCGGAAAAGTCCTTCGGCTCCAGAGGGACGGAAAAGGGCCTTTTGGAGAGGTTCGTCGTAATCGCGCAGACGAAAATGTCATCGCCCTGGCGGTTGTAGCCGTCGTTGGAAATGACGAGTGCGGGGCGGTGCTTTTCCCCGCCGAGGTCGGAATAAGGAAAACTTAGCCAATAAACGTCCGCCTGGCGCATCGCAATCACCCTCTTGCCGGGGCGTGCTTTTCCCAAGCCTCATCCTCGCGGTCCCACGCCCGTTCAAGCGACTTTTCCGACAATGCCCTCCAGAAGCGCCGTTCGCCCTCAATCTCCACCAGGTCCCTGACCACCGACGCCTCTTTCCTAAGGAGGATTTCCTTGCCCACCTCAAGAAGCACGAGCGCCTCGCCGGGCTTGAGGCCCATTCCCTCCCTCACTTCCTCCGGAATGACAATCTGCCCCCGGTCGTTGAGGATTACGGTCCGCATACGATTGGTCATAGCAGTATGATTGTTCATACTGGGATAAATAAGTTTCCTTTCGTGTCAATGGCCAAAACACAAGAATGCCGCCTGGCGGCCTGGGATGAAAAAGGTCGCCTGCCCGCCTGCGAAAAAAAGTGTGAAATCCCTTGCGGAGAGGGTTTGCGGGAGGAGGGGGCTTATTTTGGCGCAAGGGCGCCGGCGAGGTCGCCGATTGTGTAGCCGAGGTAAATCTCCAGAAGCGCCACTGCGCACAGGACGGCGAGGAAAGTGGTGAGTGCCATGAGGAGCACGCGGGGGGCCTTCGGGTTGCGGCTTTCGAAATAAGACTGCACGAAGGAGAAGACGAACACGAACGGGAGGGCGAGGCCGGAGAGCACTAGGGAAAGCAGCAGTACGAGCCAAGCTTCGGTAATGAGGTCCGCAGGCATGAAATACGCGCCAAGGCATTACGCCGCCAACCTTTTTATTGCCTAGCTCTCTTCTACTCATCAACATGGCCGACGCGGTATCAACGGGCGCATTCTACCTCGCCTTCATGGCGGGGGCATTCTCAATAGGCTATCCCCTGGTGAGGCTTGGGGTTAAACGCTCGCGGGAATGGGACGCTGCATCCAAGATGGGCTACGGGGCGGTTGTGGGGATAGTTGCCGTGCTGGCTGCATTCGGAATTGACCTTGTTGTTTCAGGCCGCCAAGCCGCGCTCTCCTCTTCCGGTGAGTTCGCCGCCTTGCTTCTTGCCTTCTGCACAATTGCGGCCCTCGCACTGAGGGCATTTGATTCGGTTTGGCCGAAAACGCGCACTCCCGCCCGTCCCGCCGCGCCTGTTGCCCCGGAACCTGAAGTGAAGGTCGTAAGAGCCGGCGGCGCAGTGCGCCCCGCAACCGTCCCGCAGACAATCAGGAAACCGCAGGAAGAACTGGCATTCGCATCTTCAAATCAGCGGGAATGGCAGTCCCCTTTGAAATCTCCAAGCACGCTTGAGGCAACCGGAATTCCCAACGTTCCGCGCGGGAAGAGCATGGACGGGATTGCGCCTCCCGACATCCGGAACGTTTCACCGGCCTCAAAAAAACCCGCAAAGGAACTGCCAGTTGCGGGCCCCGTGAGAAGGAAGACGTTCGAGGAAATAATGGACGAAATGGGAATCAAGTGACATTTTCGGTGAGCCTTGCAAATGCCCCTTGATTCGCAATCGATGGATGAAGTGAAAAAAAGGCTGCTTGCCCTCAAGGCGCAGAATGCCGACGGGCAGGGGGAAATGCGAGAACGAACAAAACAAGATGACCGGCCCGCGCAGTTCACCATCAACCGCGGCGCGCTCAACCCTCCTGCGCAATCCCAAGAGGGAAGGGGAATGAGGGGAATCATCCCACCCATCCCCAGGCCTCCCTCGCCGCCGTACAACAATCAAACCCCCCCTGCGCAAGGAAATAATCCGACAACCGCCCTGCAGGCAACCCCGGCACAAGAGAACGACTCCGCAACCGCCACAACCCAAACAACGCAGGCGGAAACGCCGCCGGAATCCTCGGCAAACAGCCAACCGCCCGACGCTGGGAAAGACAATGAACAACCCGAAATTGAGAGGGATAACCGGCCGCCTTCCGAAACCTCCCTTCCCGAAGTGAAGACGGAATCGCAGAAAAAGTTCGTGGACTACTCAAGGCCCCAGCACAGGCTCTACCTCGACAGGGAGAGGCGCGCCGCACCTGCGGAAAGCGAAGCGCATGCCCAACCGCCAGCCGAACAGGCCGAAGCCGTCGCGGAGCCCGCCAAAACCGAGGAGCCCCAACCCGAGGACAACGTCGACCTGATGGCCGAGGAGCTTCTCGTGCAGCAAAAGATTGCAAACCGGAAACCCGCGGCCCAACCCCCGCAGCAGGCGCAGGAAAGCAGGCAGGGAAGGCAAGTTGAACCGAAGCCGCAACCATCGCAACGTGAGCCGGAACGCAGGGAAACCGCTGAAAAAAACAAGCTCTCGGCAACTGAAGAAAAATCGCTTTTCGGCGAAATTGCCTCAATGCCCGCGGGGGAGAACGCACCCCAACTGCCATCCCAGGGAAACAGCCTATTTGACCAGCTCGAGGCGGCTGCAGGCGAAAAGCCGCCCTCCCCGCAAGCGTCCGCGCCCGCAAATCCGCCTTCCGCTTCCACCGCCTCAGATGCCGCCTGCCCCAACTGCCGCAAGGCCACCAAGCGCACGGTCTTCTGCCCCTACTGCGGCGGGGCGATGTGCGCCAGCTGCGCGGCCGGCATAAAGGCCGACGCGGGCAAGCTCACTTACGTCTGCCCCCACTGCAACGAGGAAGTGGACATCAAGAAAAACGGATGAACTCTTATAGCTGATTGCAAAAATAATTGTACTTCATCTACCTCGTGAAGGGTCGTTAAAAAGTACCAATATTTTTGTTATTTGCCATTATAGCGGAACGCTCAAATAATTGGACTTTTCTGCATACCTGAAGGCGTTAGCCCTATCGACATCAACCCCGAACCTTACGGTAAAAGTTCCAAAATCAATGCTCTCCGCTATAACTCATTTCCTGCCGGGCCAGATGCAGATGCGCAGCTGGTACGAGTCGAGGCTTGAAAGCGTCGTGGAGTCGGTGACGCGGAAGGGAATCGCGACGGAAGTCAGGCGGTCGGTCAGCCCCTTGTTAATTGCGTCCTGGCAATCAATCCAGCCTTCCGCGTCCGCCTGCCAGTGGTTGGTAATCCTGTAGCCGCCTTCGGAAACCAGCTGCTGATACACGGGATTGGCGCTGTTGTCAAGAACATCGACGAAATACTTGTAGCCCGCCTGCTCGAACGGCTTCATCAGTTCCTTCATTGCGCAGCGCAATGCCGTCTTACCGGGAACGGTGGGAACCGCATCCCATCTGGCCTTGAGCGAGGGATCCGACCCGTGGCTGATGCAATTCTGGGGGAACGCAACTGGTGTCGGATGCCCGAACTTGTCGTCGAAACAGACGTTAGGCCGGTGCTCGGTTTGCCTGCTGCCGTCTGGATGTGGAATCGTGAATGGCTCGCCTTGGATAATGTCCAAACCACCTCCCTTGTCCCCCAAGTCCTTCTTGAGCAAATCCGCAACCGAGGAAATGCCGAACTTGCGCAGCACTCCACAGCCCTGATCTGAAGACGGGCTGGGAGTGGCGAGGTCGGCGTAGGGGCAGCCGTCCTTGCTTGCGGGATTGCACAGGACATTGGGGTTGGAGGCTTCGGAATCCTTCTTGAATGTTTCCAACATCGTCACCTGCACGTCCGTGCGCGCCACGTCCGCAAGGCTCGCCGCGTTGATGTAGAAAATCGACTTTCCCACGTCCTGAAGGTAGGCCGAGACGTACGCCGAGCGCAGCGCGTTGTCCTGCGCCACGCCGTAGCCGTTGAGGAACGAGTAGAGCATCGCCACTGACGCCGAGGCGAAGAGCAGAAGCATGATGCCGTCAAACAATGCCGCTTGGCTTCGTTCCATCTTTCTTCTCCATATCATCAGCCATCATCAAATTGCCGTTTCACTTTCCAGAATTCCCACTGCCGAATCTCTTCACCTAACCGCCTCATCTCCAAACCACGATGGTAACCACGCCCAACCCTTTCTGCGAGCCGTCAGCCTTGCAGTCAACCGCAACGGGAAACACCAGCGACTGGAAGTTCTTGGTTGGCGGCCCTGACGGCCCCACCACGCCGCTTGTTGGGCAAACCAGCCCGGTCACGCTATAGTCATTCGGGGGGACGCCATTATAGCGAGTGACTGGCACGAATGGATTCTGGGCGCTGCTGAAATCCACGTACCTGCAGAATTTCTTGAGCGAGATGAAGAACTTCACCGATTTGCGCTTGGCAAACTCGGTGTAGGAAACGGAACACTGGCTCTTGAAATCGTCATTGCCCAAATACCCCTTGGCGAGCACCACGTCGGAAAGCCCCAACCCCGCCTTGCTGATTTCAAGGTAGTCGTTGCGCTCGTTAATCACCCCGCCGGCGTAGGCCACCGCCCCGAGGAAGAGGAGGACCGACGCCACGATTGGGAATATGCTGGGAATGTCGTCGGCAATGGGGGAAATTGCTCCTTTTCTCATTCTTGAAACCTCAGTTGAATTTGCACTCTGCGGGAAGGGAAGTGTCCAAGTTTAGGCAGTCTTTGCCCTTGTCATTGCTGCAATCCTGAATAAGGTAATGCTCCGTTTTCTTGGTGTTCTTTTCCGTGCATTTCACTATGGAGATGAAAGTGCTGCGCGGGCCATAAACATCAGGGTTCAGTACGGACGGCCTGGCCACAATCCAGTCCTTGAGAGGGGCGGGGCCATTTCCCGAACGCACGCCCGCAGGGGCGGATACGGGAATGAGAAGCAGGCTGCCTTTGGTCGGGTCTTGGTCAAAAACTTTCGGATATGTCACCGAAGCGCTGCCCGCGCAATTGGGGTCGAGGTCGCTTACCGTCGTGACGATGAGCGAATTGTAAGAAGGCGCGGTGGCGATGTGGCGGGCGAGTTTAACCGCATACCGCGAGTATTTCCCCTCTCCCACCGCAAGCGACGGCTCGAGGCTGATGAGCCTCCGCTCGTCCTCCAGCGGCGATGCGAAAAGCTGGCTCAATGCGCCCGAAACGCGCGAACTTATCAGCCGCGCCTGCTCGTTGCACAATCCCGTGCGCTCGTAACCCCCCGCGACCATCACGATGGCTGCAAGCGCGCCGATGAAAAAAATCATGGCGATTTTCGTCAGCGTCCACATTGCCGCGTCGCCGCGCCTCATTCCCCCCGGCCGGCGTGTCGCACGGGCAACTCCCATTTCCATTCCTTCGCGCCTCATTAGCCCACCTTGTCCGAGGCGCAAATCTTGATTTGCGGATTGACCCCCGGCTGGGAGGATTTGCTGAAGGTGAAGAAAACCACGCGCGGATCGTTGTTGAGCCTGCCGAAGCTGGAGAAATGCGCGCTATTGCTTGTTCCTTCATAGACTCCTGCGAAGTCCGTGGTTTGCGGAAGGGGAGCCATTTTCTTACAGCTGGCCGGGTCATATGGCGTAGTACGGTCAAGCGTGTAAGGCGGGCATGGAAGTTGGTTGAAGTGAAATCCATCGTTCGTGTACCTACACGCACCCGCATCGTTGGGTATCAAGTCGATGTTCGCCGGCATGTTGATGCACACCGACGCGTCCTCAAGCCGGTAGTACTTGTCCTGTCTGCGGTCGTAAACCGTGGGCTCGGCAATCCAGCAGCCGTTGAACTGCCCGGGGCAGATGCGGCAGAAGGCGGAAGTTGGGTAGTAGGCAAAGCGGATTCCCTCAACGGTCGTGTCGCCGCAGGCGGGCAGCTTGTAGACAACCCGCCTCGTGGTGGGCGGCGCTCCCAGCGCGACGTCAAGCAATGCGTTCTGCAACTCTATGGTATTGGACTTCAGCTCGATTACGCACTTTGTCTTGTCAAACTCTCGCAGGGCGTAGAAGACGATTGCCATGCTCATCCCAAGGAGGATGACGGCGATTAGCACTTCCATCACGCCCCACGACGCCTGCCCCCGCCTTTTAACTGCCATAAAGCGCACTCGCAGCAATTAGGCGACGGCGGTTAAAATAGCAAACTGAAGAAATCAGGCGGCTGCACCGGTCTGCGGAGCGGTCTGGAAGGAAACGGATAAATAGGCGGCCGTTTACGATTATATTGAAACGCAAACAGGGTTGGTCTGATTGGCTTTCGTGACGGTTGCAGCGCGGCTTCCCGAGGGGGACGAGCGCAAGCTCAGGCAAGTGATGCACAGGGAGGGGCTGGACAAGTCCTCCGCCACCAGGAAGATTCTTGAGTTGGGCCTTGCAGAGTGGAGGAAGGAAGAGGCGCTGGCGGAACTGCGGGAAGGCAGGCTTTCCCTAAGCGCCGCCGCTAGGTTTGCCGGAGTTTCAGTGTGGGAAATGATAGACCTCGTGCGGGAACGCAAGGTCGAACACATCCGAATCAGCCGGGAAGAGCTTGAAAAGGAAATGAAGCTCCTCGTGGGCTGAAATGAGGTGGGCCCGTGCTGCTCGTGCTTGACTCAACGCCGTTGATTCACTTCTCCAGAACCGGTTTTCTTCAAACGGCCTTTAGGCTCAATCACGAATTCGTAACCACCCCTCAGGTTGTTGATGAAGTGCTGCCCAAGGGCGTCCTGCATCCCGGCGCCCAACTTCTCAAAGAATCCTTCGAAAACGGGAAAATCGGGGTGAAGCCGTTTTCGGGAAAAACGCCAGAACACCACGGAATAAGCGCCTCCGACGCCAGCGTAATCCATCTGGCGCAGGAACTGCGGGCAATTGCGGTAGCCGATGACCGGGAAGTCAGGCTGATTGCCCAAATGCGGCAAGTAAAGACGGTAAACTCAACGGCACTGCTCATAGAAGCCGTGAGAAGAAAGCTCGTTTCACAGCGGGAAGGAATCACGTGGCTCGACAGGCTGATTGCAAGCGGCTGGTACTGTGACGCGCAAACTTACGCCCTAATCGCGAAGGCAATCCTGCAGGAGTGAAAACTGGTTTTAAAAAAACCCCTTAAGCGCGCCTTACGGGAAAATCGCGCCCCTCGCGAAATCAGATGCCGCGTTGATGTTGCCCGCCGCCTGGCTTGCCGAGTTTGCGAAGATGGGTTTTATCAGGCTCACGATGACAATCAGCGCGATGACCGCGACTATGACCATGTACACCGGCGACCAGTCGCTTCCACGCTTCATTTCAAAAACACTCCTAACCACTAGAGGGGAGGGAGAATAAAAAAGAAGGGGAAAACGAGAGGAAGAGTTTAGCCGGTTGGAATGGCGCAGGCGGTACTGGCTTTGGTTGCAGAGCGTGCCAATCCAATCCTATACTTGCCCCGGTCTCCTTCTGCCGCATCTCCGCAGACGACTATATACACTTCAATGTTGGAAGCTGCGGGACCGATCTTTGTTTTGGAGCGGGGCAGGTCGGTTGAAGTTATGCCTGCGTCCAAAAGGAACTGCACCTCCGAGGCGTTAACTGAATCTAAGTCCGTTCCCACTACTTGTTTGCTGTCAACTATGGTTCCCTTGTTGATTACGACTTTCTGCGGCTGGGAGTAGCCATATCCTTTGGAGACGATGTCCTTAAGCTGATCGTGCATTACTTTGTCAGGCTGGTTTTGGATGTTTGGATTGATGTTTGTCAGAATACCCATAAGCACCGCGAGGATGGCGAGCGCCACGATTACGGAAACGACAAGCATCATCGTTTCGAAAGCCTGTCCTCGGGCGAATTTCTTCATGATGGGAAACACCTCTAAAGCGTCTTAGGCTTTTACGCAATGGTGGTTTTTAAAGATACCCCAAAGCGCCGGAAAAAGTGCGGCTATCCTCCCGCGCCAGCAAGGAACGAGCCTGCAAGGTACGCCACGATGCTGAAGAGCGCGGCGGCAACGGGCATCGAGTAGGCGATGCTGACGTAGGAGTGGAGCTTGTTGTTGCTGTCCTCGATTTGCGAATTGAAGTATGTGAGGAGGACGACGATTTCCAGAACGTAGACTCCCATCACGAGGGTGAACTCCCCGGTCGAGACGGTGGTCTTGGGGTCGATGTTGCAGAACACCTGCGCGATTCCGGTGTTGCCCAGCGCGCCGCCTGCCGCCTGCGACGCGGTGGAGGAAACGGCCTGGCTTGCCGAATCGCCGCAGTTGCTCGTGAGGGAATTGAGAATCACGCGCTGCAGTGATGTGACCACGGCAAGCACAATCGGCGCGATGAAGGTGCCCATGGTCTTGAGCATCGTGGTGACGTCCTCAAGCAGGCGCTTGAGCATCTCGTCAATCTTCTGGGCGTTGCGGATTTGCATCGCGAGGTTGATGAGGGAAATGGCCGCGACGTTCACTCCCAGCTGCACGCTGTCCACCATGATGCGCATGCCCCCGCGTATTACGTCGGATGGGATGTCGCGGATGGCGCCGTAGTTGGGGTCGAAAATCGCCCCGTCCATCGTCATTCCAAGCTGGGTGATGTTGTCCAGGACGCGCCTGAAAATCCGGTTGGCAACCGCGCTTTTTGGGAGGAACTCGATCGAGTGCTTCAGCGCGTCCTCCATTGGCCGGTTTTCGCCAAGGCGCGAGGCGAGGACATACATCGCGTCCTTGAACTCGACTTCCATCGAGCGGACCTCGTCCTGCATCTTCTTGCGCGCGCGGTATTTTCCGAGAAGATAGATGCTGACGAAAAGCGAGAGGCCCACCAGCGCGCCGAAGATGGTGAACGAATAGACTTTCAAGTCAATGAAGGGGATGACGACGTGGGGGATGGCATCGACGGCCTTGTCGGTCTCGAGAATGGCGAGGTTGCCTTTTGTGGCGTCAATCGCCTGCTGGTCCAGAACCACGCCGGCAAAAAGGGAAAGTGCCACAAGCCCGAGTGCAAGGGGCAGGTAGGGAAAGCGAAACCTCCCGATTTGGACCGCCCACGACGGGGGAAGGCCGGGGAAGTTTTCGGGAATTTCGGGGGGCACGTAAGTCGGGGGGCGCGAGCCGATGATGCTTTTTGCAAAGACGTAGACGAAAAGCGGCAGGCCGACGTCGTAAATGAGGATGAAGGGAAGCACGCCCTGGAGGGGAAGGCCCTTGACCACCCCGCTTGCAATCGGCAGGACAATAGCGAGCATGAGGGGGAGGAGGATGCCGAAGTAATAGAGGTACACCGTCGGCTGGTGGAGCTGCCGGGCGTAGACGTCCATCTTCTCCTTGCTCCCTTCCAGCACGTCGGCGCTTGCGCGCGCAAGCATCTCCTCGCGCTTGGCCTCCTCGCCCTCCAGCAGGGAAGCGCGGATGAGCATGAGGGCGTGCTTGAAATCATCGTTGTAAGCGCCCCACCTGTATGCGAGGTCGTCCAGCCCCTCCTCAACGCTTGAATGGACGCCGATCTGCACGTCCCAAATCAGCTTGCGCAGGTCATCGGCGATTTTTCCCCTCCCGTGCGTTGCGGCGAATTCAACGGCCTTCTCCAGGTTGGGGGAGAGGCGCATGTTCATCACGAGGTAATTGACGATTTCGGGAATGTACGCGATCGCCTGCTTGCGCTCGTCATCGGCAGTGCGCGTGGGCGTGGTGAGGTAGGCGTAGGAAAGGCCGAGCGCCGCGATTGCAACGAAGCCCCCGGCCGCGCCTGCAAAAAGAATGTCCTCCTGCTGGAGATAAACGATGAGCGAAAGCAGGATGGCAATTGCCACCCCGCCGAAAATGATGCCCTTGTAGATGCCGTAAACGTCCTGTCCGTCAACGTCCCAGCGCAAAAAGTCGATTGCCTGCTGCTGCTCGGGAGAGAATTTGCTTCCCCTGCCGAACGAGCGGAAGCTTTTGCCCAAGCGCTTGGTGAACGGCACGAACCACCCGCCGGGAACCTCGACGGGCTTGGCAATTACGCGCTTCTGCCTGCCTCCCGCTTCGGAGTAGAGGCCCTGCGGCTCGTCCCTTCTTGCCATGGAATGAGAAGGAGGCGGCGGTTTTTATTGGTAGGGTATTTATTCCAAGGCGTGGGAAAATTGATTCATGCCAAGAGCGTTCCTCGAACTCATCCACTACGGCGCGAACGATTCAAGGCACATCCGGATTCCCCCCGACCGTGGGAACCCGAACGAAGGGCAATTGGTAGTGGTGAACCTGCCTGCATTTGAAAGGGAATACGGAATCCGTAAACTCAAGATGCTGGCGGCCGAGGCGCTTAAGGACTGGAACGAGGAGGCGGGAAAGGAATCCGGGCGGCCGCTTGAACTGACTTTCAGACGGGGGGTTCGCAGCGTGAATCAAAACGGCGAGGTGCTTTCAGAACTCGCCGAGCGAAACGGGGAGGAAGAGGCGAAAAAATATAAGTGGGAGAAAAAGGAAATCTTCCGGATTATCGCCAGTGTCAAGCCCTAACCCGAACTCTTCTGTGCAATCGCCTCGCGCAAAAGGGTTGAGGAAACCCACTGCCGGTACGATTCCATCAGTTCCTTGAAGTCCACGCTTCCGAACTCCTCTCGCTGCCTCTCCTCGAAGAGCAGGTACTTGTTGTGCGCGCGGATGGTGTAGGTCGCCTCGAGGAAGTTGGGGACGGAATGCTCGCGGGCCGCGTCGACAAGGAATTGTTTTGCCGCAGAGCGCGCATTCACCTCGCCGAGAATCTCCTCGATGGTGAGGCCGCGGATTTTGCGCACGCGCTGCACCCACTCGCTCTGGCGGAGGTTGTCGTCAAGAAACTCCAGCGCGTCCTTCTCGGCGTCGAACTGCATCCACTGCAAAAAGCCGTTCTCCGCCCCCGGGTCTTTCTCCCAGTGCTTCTTCACTTCCGTAACTTCGATGATGCGGCGGTTGCGCTTGAGGCTGCCCTTGAAGCGGATGGGCGCGCCGACGATGGCGAAGTCGGTTGCCTTGAATGAAGTCGTGGGCACGCCGAGGTCGTTGACGACCCTGTCCCAGATGCTATACGCGCTCTCGCCGTGAATCGTCCCCATCACCACGTTGCCAACCGCGCCGACGCGCATGGCCTCATAGAGAGCCTTGGCCTCGGTGTTGTGAAGGAGGATTCCGCCAAAACCGCCTATGAAATTCTGCGAGGGCGAGACGCTAAGGTCGTAAACCGGCTCGGGTGCCTCAAGCTCTATTTCCTTCACGCCTATGATTTCATCGAGGTAGAACTCCCCATTTGCGAAAAGCTTGAGCTCGTCAGAAACTTCGCAGCGCGGGTCGTTCGCCACCCTTTTCAGATAGTTCTTGCTGCACCTAAGGGAGCGGAAAAGGTGGCGGTGCTCCCTGGGATATTTAGTAAGATGCTTTCTAAGCGCGTCTTTCTCGAAATACACCGTGCTCGACCGGGTGTGCGCCCAAGCCATCTTAACCAACGGCTTGTTTTTCTGCACGAACCCTATTTCGGACATGAACCGCTCCACCATCTGGCGGTCTTTGAACTCCACAACCCATAGCCTGTTGCCAACCTTTGGCTGGCGGGAATTTATTCTCGCGACTATCCCGAAAACCATAAGGAGATACGCCACGTCCTCGGCGAGTTTTTGCGAGGTGGTGAAATAACTGATGGCATTGCCAGACCGCAAGCTTGTGGTGATGTTGCCGTCTCCACTGTAAAGCGCCCGCAGGAATGCGGCAATCTTAGGCTTGCTCAGGCCGAATATCAACGGCGGCACCCGCTTTTGCGTGCATATCCTACCCCCGCCGAGTCTTTCCACGAGGGCAATGAGAGGCGCGCTGTTGATTTGGACTTGAGTGCTGGTGCCTGCGCCGTGCACTTCGCGTTCCAAAGGCTCAACGTCAAAAACGAAGCGCGACATCCCCTTCATGTCCGCAAGAAGAACTTCGTTGGAATTGGTGAGGACGACGGCGCCCCCTCCTTTTTTCTCGCGGCGGTAATATCCTTCAGAGACGTAGTAACCTAAAAACTTGCAGAAATCCTCATCGACGGGAATTATTGCCGGAATCGGATTGCTCGACCCGCGCCTTACTTGCAGGTGCCCGAAATCGATTTTCTCACCGGCAAGCTGCATTACGCTGGAAAACTGGGCGAGGGTCGGATATGACTTTTGGTTGGTCCGGTAATAATTGTAGATGTCGCCAGTTTTGACCTCCGCAACTCTAGTTGCCTCGCGCCAGCCTGTTTTCGCAATAGCCCGCCTCATCGGTTCCTCGAAATTCTGCACCCTGAATTCCGGCAGCATGTCAAAGACGTTGATGAACTCCACGTCGTTGAACCCGCAGGGGATTGTTGACGGAATCACCAATTGATCTCCTTCTCTGAGATCCTTGCATTCGATTGCCGCTACCTTGAAATCCCGAGTCGAAGTGAAGAGGGAGTGGTCGTGCGTTACGGTAACCTTCCTTCCGGTCTTCGTAGTGATTTCCACCAGCTTGCTGCGTTCGGGATGCTTCACGAATCCGGAAAGCGCTGAAACTTTGCACCTGAGGTCAAAACCGAGTGTGGGCACCTTGAAAGTCTCCACGTTCTTCCCTTCAAGCTCCCTTATCGGAATGCGCTTGGTCATTCCATTCTCGATAACAAGAACTTCCTGGTCGCCGCGGATTGAACTGCGCACTTCCCCGACGATGAGCACGCTGTCACCAAGGCGCAACGCGGTGCGCAACGCGTCCTCGGCGCTTACTTCCGCCTCGCTCTGCTTTCCAAGCGGCGGCCTTGTTTTCATTCTCTGTATGTTGAACCCGAGGCGCTTGAGGGCGGGAATTGGGAGTTCTTGCGTGTCTTCTTGCACAATCAGCCTCAAATTCTGCGGAATCTCCTGCATGAGCGACTGGAGCAGACTGGTTTTTCCAGAGCCTCTCGAGCCGACTATGAGCATGCTCGCCTGAGCGTCAACGAAGAACGAGAAGAGCCCCGCGGCAGTGGGCGTCATCATTTTCGCGTCCAGGAATTGGGGCAGGGTCCAAGGCTGTTCCTTGTGAAGGCGGAATGCGAATGCAATCCCGTCAAGGGAAA
This sequence comes from Microcaldota archaeon, assembly GCA_016194335.1. Taxonomy (GTDB): domain Archaea; phylum Micrarchaeota; class Micrarchaeia; order Norongarragalinales; family UBA97; genus JACQBR01. The sequence goes on along the minus strand of JACQBR010000001.1, from coordinate 23,843 downwards.
GCGGCTTGCCGATGACGGCGATGCGCGTCTGGAGGTCCTCGAGGTCGAAGTCGAGGATGGGGTGCGCCTCGTCAAAAGGCCTTCCGGAAAGAGCGCGGAAGCGCGAGACGAGCGAGCGCGCCTCCTCGTCGGAAAAGACGATGTTCGTCTGGCACTGGCCGTACTTGCCGTGCACGAGGTAAATCGGCTTTACCCCAAGGGGCGCGTCGACGTAAACGTCGGTGAGCTGCCTGTCGGAAAGCAGGACTTCCATCACGCCATAGCCGATTGTGTAGCGCGAGACGATTGCCGCAAGCTCCTCCTTCTCCTCCACAGTGAGGGAAATCTTGTTTTTAGCCGCGAGGTCGGAAATGGTGGCTACGTAAATCTTGTGGAAATATTGCCGCGCCTGACCGATGTCAAAAAAGCTCGCGCCCTCACCCGTGGGCCGGTGGCCGGCGACTACTTCCTTGGTCTTCTCAAGGAGAAAATATTTTTCGGGAGAAAGTGTGTATTCGGGCGGGTTGATGAAGTAGAGGCATTCCACCTTGTCGGGGTGCTTGTAGATGTAGACCTTGCTCCCCAGCACGGAATACTGGTCTACAAGCTCGAGGTTTTCAGTTCCGGTGAAGAAGATGCGCGAGCCGATGAAGCTGGGCTTGATGGAAACCTCGAAAAACGACTGGTAAATCCCCCGGTCGGCCGGAAGCCTGCCCAGCTGCGTGACATACTGGCGCATGGCCTTGACAAGATCGAGCTTCTCAACTTCAGAGCGCATGAACTCAAGCGTCTTGAGGTAAACCTGCAAGTCCTCCGCGTCCTCGCCCGAGAGAGCCGAAAATTGGGCGGTGGCTGCCTTCACTTCAGAAAGGAGGGAGAGGTATGCCTTGAAAGGGTCGGAACGCAGGTTGTTCAGGACGTTGAGGACCGCGTCGTGCCGAGGGGCGATGGTCTTGGTCTGCGTGGAAAGGCCGAGGTGGCTCGGGCTCCACACCGCGTCGCTTTCCAGGCGCGAAATCAAGTCCGCAATCTGCTTGAGGTAGCGCGTCTGCTCCTCGCCGTAAATCCGCTCGTAATACTCCGAAAGCACGACCTCGTTAACGTCGGCAATCTGCAGGCGCTCGACAACGTCCTTCATCACCTGGGGATACTGCGCAATGTCCGCCCCGTAGGGACTGCCCTTGTAGTTGATCACAAGCCTGCGCTTGCCGCCCTCGCTCTTCACAACCGACTCGCCGACCATAGGGAGAACGCCACCTTTTGCTGGAGGGGATTAGGGAGGGGCTGGTAATAAAAATAGCGGGAGGATGTTAACTGTGGGAAGGGAGCGGAATGAACCTGAAACGATTTGGCAGGAAAGAACCTCAACCGCCAAAAGAGGGCGGAAGGCCGGAAAAACCGGGGGAAAACGCAGAGATGGAAAAACCAGGGAAAGACTCGAAACCCCAAAAACACGAAGGGGACTTGGAGCCCCAACAGAAACCAACCGCCCCCCCCTCGGCCGAGGCTATACTTCAGGTTTGGGAGAACAACGCTGCCATTTGAGCATGAAGTGATTCCATACGAACAGTTGCACCCAGAACTCAAGGATAAGGTTGATGAATTGCGCAAGCGGGTTAACGTAGCCAGAGCAACCATAGTGACCAATTCAGCTGGAGTTGCCGCTATTTCCCAATTTCTTCAATACCAGAACCCCCTAGCAATTTCCACGGGAATCATTACCGCAATCCCCCGCATCCCTGTAAGAAGGTATAGAAACCTTATTGATGACCTTATCAACACCAGTTTCGTTTATTTCAGCATTCTTGCGCCATATTACCCGACGACGGTGCTCACCAAGCGCATTGGCAGGACAATCAGGGAAATTGGCGAGACTGAGGAATCTCCCTTCGCAAGGCAGGATGCACCGCAGCTTCTCCAACACTATCATTACGGCATGGCGGATAACGCGGGAAACCTGATCCTGCTGAGGCACCCTTCGCTCTCCAAAAAAGAAGGTTGGGAAAAAATCAGGGAATGGTCCTCGTGGCACGCTCCCCTGATTCAGCGTACGCGCTTCGAGATTCAAAAGCCCCCGAAGAGAGCGAAGGAAACAAAACCTAAGGCCCGATTCGTGTTTGCTCCATTCCGGCTCAAGCCTGCGACAAGTGGCGCCTAGAACTACTCCAGCACAATCGCCGGCCGCAACGGCATTGCCTTTGCCTTCCTTTCGTTCGCGCTCGCTTCCTCCCGCTCGACCGCGACCTCGCAGGCGAGTTCCTTTGAGATGAATTGCGAAGCGGCCGCAAGCACCGCCGCCTCGTCGATTTCATTCATCCCGCGGGACTTGAGGGAATAAAACTCCTTTTCCAGATAAGCCTTCATCACGATGTCGGAAGTTTTTGCAAGCGCAGTTTCGAGGGAATCGTTTTGGGCGATTGTCTCCGCCAACTTGTCCTGCTTTTCCTTCGACGCGACAATCACGCTCACTTTCTTCGGCTTCCTCCGGAGTAGCGACTCGATTTTGCGCGCGTCTGCAATCACCCCGACGACAAGGTCTTCCTGAATCTCCAGTTTGGGGTCGATTTTCTTGGCATCGCAAGCGGGCCACGGGGCCAAGCTGGCAAATCCCTCTCCCCCGGAAATTTCCCAGAGCTCCTCGCAAGTGTGGGGGATGACGGGCGCGAGAAGGGCAATCCAGCGGTCGGCAACCAGCGGCGCCACTGAGGCGATTTCCTGCGCGCTTGCGCGGCGGACGAAATAGTCGAAGTCGTTCTGCATGGCGTAGAATGCAGTTTGGATGTAGTCGCGAAGGCGCAGTTCTTCCAAAGCCCTGGTGCCCTGGGCGATGGCGGATTCGAATTTGGAGAGGAACCACTGCGATGCGCTGGAATTTTGGGTGCCGGGCTTGTTGTTTGACGCACTTGCCGTCTTCTTCAATTCGACAAGTTTGAGGATTGACGCTATGTACTTGTTGAGCGCCTTGCGGGTCGATTCGACTTCCCTCGCGCGGTAGTCAAGCACGCTGCCGAAATCGGCGGAGCCCGCGGCATAGAGGCGGAAGACGTCGGCACCTCCCGCGCCGGAGATTTTGTTGAGGAGAACGACGTTGCCCTTGCTCTTGCTCATCTTGCTCCCCTCGCTCACCACCAGCTCGTTGAGGCTGATGCCCTTTGGCCAGTGCTCTGGCGAAAAGATTGCCGCGTGGGCGAAAATGAAGAAGCTGAGGTGGTTGGTGACGTGGGCGACGCCGGTGTGGCGGAGGTCGTTGGGATACCAGTAGAGGAATTCCGAGCGCACCTCGTCAAGCACGGCGGGCGTGGTGCCCAGCACCCCCGCGATTTTTGAAGCGTCGCCCTCCCCGAGGTAGACGAAGTCGAAAAATTCAGGCGTGAGCTGGCTGGGCCTCAGCGAGTGCTTGCGGATGTTCTTGATTACGGCGTAGAACGCCATGTAGATTGTGGAGTCCGAAAGGCTCTCGATTATCCACTCGTGGTTGAACGGCAGGCGCGTGCCCAGCCCGCGGCGCCTCGCGCACGGCCGCTTGTCAAGCCATTCGAAAACGTCCTCGAACTGCTTGCGGTAAATCCCCGGATGGATTTGCATGCGCGAAAGGGCAAGCCGGGCCTTTTCCTTCCAGCCGCCGGAATTGTAGTCGATAAACCACTGGTCGCAAAGCACGGCGCAGGCGACCTCCCCGCCGCAGCGGCAAACCGCGGGGCGGGATGTTTCGTAAAGCCAGTCAGCCTTGCCCTGCCCGACGAGCCACTCGGCCATTCCGGCCTTCGCCTGCTGCACGGACATTCCCGCGAACTTGCCGTTGACGGGAAGGAGCTTCCCCTCGTAAAACTCCTTCTTGTAAAGCTCCTGCGTTGCCTTCTCGAGCTTTCCCCTCTCCCTCGTGTTCGCGACTTTCAGCCTCTGGCAGAGCTCGCCTGCGGGAAACTGCCCGAAGCCGGGAACCTCGATGACCGCGATGGGCACGATTGAGTCGACCAATTGTTTGAGGCCCACGGAAGCGAATTTCTCCAGCGTTTTCGAATCGCGCCTCAGCTCCTCAATCGCGGCGTAGTCCAACGGCGCGTGGCCTGGCACGCTGTGGACGAATCCCGACGCGTGGTCGGGGTCGACAAAAGAGGCCGGCAGGATTGGAATCCTCTTTCCAGTGGGGTCCTCAATCTCCTTCCCGACCAGCCTCTCGCCAGCGAACCTCTCGAGAATCTCCACTTTCTTTCCCTGCAACCCGATTTTTTCCGCCGCCTTCGCGCTCACCATCCACTGCTCGCGCCTTCCATCGGGAAGGGTGACGAAAGCCCGCACGTACTCGGCCGAAGGGTTGACGAACATGTTGGTGATTCCGAACACGGTGTCGGGCCGCAGGGTGCTGCTTACTATGAACGATTCGCCCCCGCCCCCCTTCAAGGCGAATTTCACCGCTACGAACTTCTGCAGTTCAACCGCGGAAGTGTCGGCATCCCTGATGTCGTCCTCTCCGACTGCGTTGCGGTCGTTCACGCAATAGAGCAGGGGATAGCTCGCCTGCCTCACGAAACCCTTCTCCTTGAACTTGCCAAACTGCCATTCGATGAACTTGTTGTACTCGGGGTCGCCCGTGGTGAACTGCCTGCTCAGGTCAAGGGAATAACCCATTGATGCGAAGTCGAGGACGAGCTTTTTCGAGAAATAGCGCACGAGGTTCCACGGGTCGCCAAACGACTCGACAATCTGGTCGGCCTTTGACGCGTCGGGCTCGTAGACGGAAACGTACTCGCGGAACATCCCCCAGGTCTGCTCGTCCCTTGCTGCAATCTTGGCGCTCACTGCAAGCACGGGCGTGCCGGTGATGTGGAAGGCCATGGGCCACAGCACGTTGAAGCCCGCCATGCGCTTGTACCGCGCCATCACGTCGCCGTTGGTGTAGGTGCGGCCGTGCCCGACGTGAAGAAGGCCAGACACGTAGGGGTAGGGCACGGTGAAGAAGAACTTCCTGCGCAGCGGCTCGACCGAAGGCTCGAACGGCTTTGCCTCCGCCCACCTTGCCTGCCATTTCTTCTGGACTTCGAGATGATTCCAATCCGTTTCCAAGTCAACCAACTGAAAATGCCGCGCAATGGCGGGATGATAGAGTTAATGGGAAGTGCTCGAATTATTAATACTGGCCGAGAAGGGGTAAGAAATGAAAAGCGCCGGAACTCTCCCGAACTGGAAAAAACCCACCGCACTTGAAGGGATTTTCCACGCGCTGCTATTCGCAGCCGCCTACCTTCTCGCCGCAAGCTACTCGGCGCAAAAGTCGGGAATTTCCCTCCCAACCGCGGATTATTCCAATCTTGGGACCCTCGCCGCCCTTTTTCTCATCGCCGTTGCCGAGGAGGTAATCTTCCGATTCATGCTCCTGCGAAAGTCTGCGCTTTCCTCGCTCATTCTCGACGCCCTGCTCACCCCCCTGTTCTTCACCACGGACTTCACGGCGTTCCTGTTCCTCTGCGTCCTCTACTTCCTGCGCGCCGTTGCGTCGTCCATCCTCACCCTGCGGCACGGGTTCCGCTACTCGATCTTGATGAGGGCGGCCATTCTCGGCCTCGCCTGGGTTTCCCTCAATTCCCCCGCGCTGCCCTCGGCGCTCTTTATCCTCCTACTCGCATTCGCCATCCAGGAGATGAACGGCGTGAGGCTGGGGCAGGCGCTTGGGAAGATGGGATTTTCAACCGAAGGGCTGGGAGGGCAGTTTCTGGATGGGCTGAAGCTATTTGCGCAGCTTTTCCTCCTGCTCATTATCGAGGCGGTTGCCCTTTCATACTTCGGGCTGGCCGACTCCGAGAAAGTGAAGGCCGTTCTTGCAAGGCAAAGCCTCCTGACGCTGGCGGTGGCCGTATTCCTCTCCCCAATTGCCGAGGAGCTTCTCTTCCGCGCAACCCTGGTCCCGCGCGTGGGAGTGGCGCTGAGCAGCATAATTTTCGCCGCGCTCCACATCGGGTTCGCAAGCGCTATTGAGGTTGTGGGCGCGCTTACGGCTGGAATCCTTTTCGGGCTCTACTTCAAGCGTAACGGCAAAATCATTCCCGCCATGGTGGCGCACGGCCTCGTGAATGCCTATGCCGTGGCAGTGACTTTTCTGGCGAGGTAGACGCACCCCCCGCCTGGCATTGCTGGATAAATATTTTGCAAAACATAGGTAATGTGAAATTAACGGGAGAATTTAGAGGGAACGGAAACTTGAGAATCCTGGCAATAGAAAGCACTGCCCACACCATCGGCGTGAGCGTGGTGAGCAGCAGCGCGCGCTCTGCAAAGGCAGTGTCCCTCAGGAACACGGAGGTGCTTTCCAACGAGCGCGCCAAATACCCCTCAACGGACAGGGGGTACATCCCACGCCAGCTTGCCGACCACCACGCGAAGAAATACGCAGGCGTGCTGGAGGCTGCGCTAAGGAAGTCGAAAACCGCCCCTGAAGAACTCGATTGCATCGCTTACACCCAGGGGCCGGGAATCGGCCACTGCCTGCGCGTGGGTTTCGTCGCGGCAAACTCATTGAGCAAAACGCTTGAAGTTCCCCTCGTGCCGGTGAACCACGCGATTGCCCACGTGGAGGTGGGCAACTGGGCGTGCGGGACCAAAGACCCCCTCGTCATCTACGTTTCGGGAGGCAACACCCAAATCGCGGCCAAGACGGAAGTGCGGGAAAAACGGAAATACGCAGTTTTGGGCGAGACGCTGGACATCGGGATTGGGAATTTCCTCGACGTCTTGGGAAGGGAATTCAAATGCGCCCCTCCCGACGCGGTGGGACTGCTTGAAGAGGCGGCCAAAGGCGGCAATCTCTTTGACCTCCCATACACGGTCAAGGGAGTTGATTTGGCGTTTGCGGGGCTCCTCACGGCGGTCACGAGGGCGGTGGGGGGGAAGAAAACTTCAAGGCGGGACGCGTGCTTCTCCTCCGTGCAGAACGCCTTCGCAATGCTGGTTGAGGCGAGCGAGAGGGTGCTCTGCCACACGCGGAACGGGGAATTGCTCCTCGTTGGCGGAGTGGCGCAGAGCAAAACACTTCAGGAAATGTATTCGCTGATGGCAAGGGAGCAGGGCGCGAAATCATTCGTCGTTCCCGCGCAATACGCGGGGGACCAGGCGGGGATGATTGGAATCACCGCCGTGAAGCAGGTTCTTGCGGGAATGGAATACGGAAATTACGAGCCGAACCAGGACCTCCGCATCGACGCGCAGGAAATCCCGTGGTAAATAGGGGGCGGATAAAAAAGGATGGAAGGCGAAAGGATGGTTGTGAAAATGGCCAAGACCAAAATCATGCAGGCAAGCAGGCAGGAAAGGCCCAAGGCCGAGCGGACCATTGACGCCGCAGTGAAGATGCTCGAAGCGGGAGGGCTGGTGGTAATCCCTACCGAGACGAGCTACGGGATAGCGGCGGACGCGACGGACGAAGCCGCAATAAGGCGCGTGTTTGAGCTGAAGGAAAGGGATTCGGCAAAGCCCTTTCCGGTCATTGTTGGCGACATACACGCCGCGATGGAATACCTCGAACTGGGCGAGACTGCAATAAGGCTTTCGGCCGCATTCCACCCGGGGCCGCTGAACATCATCGTCGAAAAGAAGCCGGCGATTCCGGACGCGCTGAGCACCACCGGCGTGGCGTTCCGCATTTCCTCAAACTACTTCGCAAACGCCATTGCCGGAAGGCTCGGCAGGCCCATCACCGCAACTAGCGCGAACAAAAGCGGCGAGCCGCCGATTTACCAGCCGTATCCCGTGAGGGAATTGTTCGGGGGAAAGGTCGAGGGCATCATCGACACGGGCGAACTGCTGCACAACCCGGCCTCGACCGTGGTGGACTCCCGCGTCTCCCCTCCCCTCATCCTGCGCCAGGGGGTGATTACGCAGGCGGACATCCTCAGGGCACTCGGGTGAAAAAAATTATTGGCGAAAATCCAATGAGGAAAACAACAACAGAAGACGCCGGAACAAAAGGAGCGAGAAAACCGTTTTCAAAAGGCGCGGAAGCCGAACTTTTCCCCGATTCGTGGTACGGCCGCAAGGCCCTGCTAAAGGTGAGAAAGCGCAAGGAATACCGCCATCCAGTCCTCGACCTCAACCTGCGCGGGAGAAGGGCGAGGCGCGAGGCAAAAGTGCTGCGCGTGGCGAGGGCCGCCGGAGTGAAGTGCCCCGAGCTTTTCTTCGAAGACGAGAAAAACTTCTCACTCACCATCGAGTTCCTCAACGGAAACCTGCTAAGCAGGGTGGGGAAGATTTCGCAAGAACACGCGCGAGAGGCCGGGGCGCAACTTGCCAAGCTCCATTCGGCAGGAATCGCGCACGGCGACTACTCGGCAAGCAACCTGCTCGCCACCCCAAACGGCATCTGCGTCATTGACTTCGGCCTGGCTGAATTCACCAGCAACGTGGAGGAACTCGCGGGCGATGTCCTGCTTTTCGAAAAAAGCCTGCAAACCCAATCTCTGGGGAATGCCGGCGAGCTTGTTGCGGAATTCAGGAAGGCCTACTCGCGCAATTTCCCCCGCTCAAAGGAAGTCTTCTCCAGAGTGAGGATGATTGCCGCGAGGGCGAGGTACAGGCCCAAGGCGTAACCGGCGGAGAATGCTGGGCGCTAAACCCGAAAAAAAGACAAAAAGAGTGGAAGGAAAAGCGCGCTTACAGCTCGCCGGTCCTTCTCTTCATCTTGCGCTTGAGTCTTTTTCGCCGCTTCTTTATCCACTTCCAAATCATGGAAATTCATCCGATGAAAAAATCGGATGAGCTTTCACGCATGTGGCCTATGGAGACGGATTTTCCCTTTTCAGAGAATACCCGCATTCTTCTTCCACTTGCGCGGCCTTGCACCCATAGTTTTAGAGTTCCTCCTAGAACCGTTTAAGTTTGACAATACCTTTTTGCCAAGAAATGATTTTTATATTAAGTTGGTTGGTTTCCAACGGACTCTTTGCGCGGCGCGAACTTTTCCTCCATCCCTCCTGAAGAGATTTTCTCTGCCAGCTTTTCGCCTAACAGTTTGGAGAGCTTTTCCTTGGGGGCGGCCTTGAGCTCCCCGCTGTTCTTGATTCCGGAGTTGAAGAGTCTCCTTGCGCGCACTCTCCCGATGTTCCGCAGCCGCACGAGGTCAAGAAGCTCCTCCTTCACCCCGTACTTGATTCTCCGCCTCAACTTGTTCGCCGAAAGTCGCACGCCCGAAGCGTTGAGCAAATAGGCCAGCTCCGACATCGAATAGCAGAGCCACTCGAGAATGCGCATCCGGGAATGCACCACTCCGGGAGGCAGGTCGAAGTCCTGCAAAATCTTCTCCTCGCTCTCCTCGTTAATCCAGGCGTTTGCAATCTTGGCGTTCTTGAACTTCTCAAGCGCCTCGGAGTCCATCTCCCACTTCTCCACCGAAAGGTCGTCAAGCTTTGCGTAAAGCTCCTCCCAAAGGGCGTTCTCCTCCGCCCTGCCCACGCGAGGAAGGGGCCGGGACTCAATCGCGCCCGAAAACTCAAGGAACAGGGAGAATTCCGGCGGCATTCCCTCACGGGCTTTCACCCCCGCAGGCGCACCCCCGCCCTTGAACGCCTGCTTTCTGATGTGCTGCACGAAAGAATGCGCCGAGAGGGGGTCGAGGTAGAGTTCGCTCACGCGCCTGCCCAATGAGGTGGCGAAGAGCTTGCCCGCCTTTTCGCGCACGAAGTCGAACCCCATCAGCTCCATCGTCACCCTCTCGATTTTCCCCTCCAGTTCCGCGGTTGCGCCGAACTGCTTTGCAAAAAGGGTGTCGCCGAAGAAGGAATAGAGCGACTCGAACGAGTTGGCGTAGTTGGTGGAAATGAGCGAAAGAGAATGCATCCGCAACGCCGGCTCGCTGCTCAGCTTTGAATAGACGTTCTCAAGAGGGCTGGCAAAATAGCGGTTCCAAACCTCGCCCGCGTCCTGCCTTCCGCACACCAGCACGCCAACGCCCCGCTTGTCGTAGCGGGGCCGCCCCGCGCGCCCGCACATCTGCGCCACTTCGAGGTTGGAAATGAACGCGGAGTAGGAGCCGCCGAAGCGCTTGACGTCGCGGAGAATCACCCACGAGGCTGGAAAGTCGATTCCCATCGCAAGCGTGGTGGTCGCGACGATAATCCTCACGCAGCGCTTCTTCTTGAACCCGTCCTCGATGAGCTTGCGGTCGCGGTCGACCAGCCCCGCGTGGTGGAATGCAATGCCGTTTTCCAAACAGCCAGCAAGCGACTCGCACTGCGTGGTGGGCGGAGTGAGCGCGTGAAGCGCCTTTTGGGAAAGCAATTTGCATTCCGAAAGTTCCTCGGGCGTGAGAAAGCCGCGAGTCACGCGCGTAAGCTCCTCCGCGACGGCCTCTGCGCTCCTGCGCGTCGAGACGAAAACAATCGCCTGGCCCTTGTTGCCATTCTCCTGCATCGCCATTCGCGCCAAATCGATGACCGGGCGCTTTTCGTCAACCGGGGAGCTTGATGAAGGGTCGCTTTCGAAAAAAAGCTTCCCCCCCACCGCAACTCCCTTGTCGAGTTTTGTCGGCCGCCACTCGCTTGAGGAGAATTTCGCCCCCAGCCACGCCGCCATTTCCTTCGCGTTGGGAATCGTGCCGCTCAACGCTAGGATGGCCGCGCCTTCCCGCGCGAGCTTGGTGAGGACCACTTCGAGCGTCGCGCCCCTCCCCTCGTCGTTTATTAGGTGCACCTCGTCGGCAACCACGAGCGACACGGACTTTATCCACGCTGGCTTGTGGCGCAAGAGCGAGTCCATCTTTTCGCTCGTTACGACAATGACGTCAAACGCCGCGAGGTTTTCGCTTGCAGAATCCAAATCCCCGGTGCTCACCGCCACGCTGGCGCCGAATTGCGGCAATAGGGTGGAAAATTCGTCAAACTTTTCAGCCGCCAGCGCACGGAGGGGGACGATGTAGACGCACTTGCCCCGCCTTGCCTTGAGGTTCTCCACCATGCGCAAAAGCGCGATTAGCGTCTTGCCGCTTGCGGTTGGCGCGCTAAGCACGAAATTCCCCGGCTCAAGCACGCCGGCCTCAACCGCCTTCTCCTGCATGGGGTTGAGCTCCTTAAATCCGAGGCGGAAAAGCACGTCGGAAAGGCCGAAGGCGGAGGGCGGGTCTTGTTCCAAGATTATCACGGGCATAAAATGCGAACTTGATTAGAATTTCTCCAAATTATTGGGAGGGATGAAAGGGAAATAAGCTGCCGGGAACGCGGGCATAAGCCCGAATCGGGGAGCAGGCCCTACACCACGTCCAGCACGATTCTTGAGAGCTCTATCAATTCGGTTTTCTTGGCCATCTCCACCCCGAACGCAAGCGCTTCCGGAGTGCTGGCCATCAGGGTGTAGAGCTCGTCGCCGCGGTCGATGCGCCTGCCCTTCTTAACCGCCAGAATCATGCCAGCCTTCTTGTCCCGAGGCGCGCCGACGGAGCGGAGGATTTTGGAAATCGCGCGGTTGTCCACGTGCGCCACCGTGCCTTCCTCCTCCGCAAAAAAAGCGCGCCTGTGCTCTCCACTCGGAATGTCTTGCGGGGCAATGTCGGGATTGCCGCCCTGCGCCTCGATTATCTGCCTGAATTTTTCAAATGCCTTCCCGTTCTCAAGTTGCCTGCGCGCGGTTGCAAAACCCTCCTCGCGCGAAACGCCCCGCACCATCTGGAGAAGCAGGCCGCAGGAGTGGCATGCCTTTTCCACCAGTTCCGGCTCGCCGGCCTTCCCGCCGCTCTTGAGGATTTCAAGGATGCCCCTCGCCTCGAGATTCGGGCCGAGCCCGTTCATCAGAGGCTCGCTGCCGTCGGAAACGACTGCCGCTACCTTGATTCCCAGCCTGCTTGCGAAAACCTCGAACTCCCTGCCCAAGTCCCGGCACGCGTTGAAGTCCGTCACCTTCACGCCCCTGCCGCAGGGGATGTCAAGAACGACGTATTGGGCGCCTTCAGCCTTTTTTTTCGCAAGGATGCTTGAAATCACAAGCGGGAGCGGGTCGAGGCGCAGGGGGTTGCGCACTTGGATTAGCTTGTCGTCGGCGGCGGCGATTCCCACCGCGCCTCCCCACACGACGCATCCTCCCGCCTTCCTGAGGACTTCCTCGATTCCACGCGCCGGAATGGAAACCGGAGCAAGCACTTCCATAACGTCGGCCGTGGCAGCTGCGCTGCTGATCGCACGGGAGGCAGTCTTGGGGACGCAAAAACCCAGCGAGGCCATTATTGGCACGAGAAGAAGGCTTGAACGCCCGCCTGCCACGCCGCCTATGGAATGCTCGGAAACCACCGGCTCGAAAGGCGGGCTGATCGACTCGCCGCTCTGGTAAATAGCCTGCGTGAGGGCCGCAGTCTCGTCGGTGGAAAGCCCGTTGATGTAAACCGCGCTGACAAACGAGGCGAGTTCAGTGCCGCTGAGGTTCTGCCGCATCAGGTCGTCAATGATGGCGGTGATTTCCTGCGCGGAGAGCACCTGGTTGTCAAGCTTCTTGCGGATGTAATCCAGGCTCGCGGGCCTTTGCGACGGCTCGATTGAGACGGTGTCGCCCCGCTTGGCCCCCAGCTCGAGGGCAATCTCGTGGAAAAGCCCCACCTCTCCCCTCGCAACGAACGTGGCGGAGTGCTTCACAATCGCCACTGCCGAACGGTCGCCCTTCCTTATCAGGACGCGGTCGAGCACGGCCAAGTCCAACTCGGCGGCCTGCGCCTCGCCAAGCACGATCTCGTTGCGCCCCTGCTCGATGTCGAAAACCTTGGCGAAAAGATCCATAGCGCAATAATCTCCGCCGGAAAATAAATAGGGGAGAGTTGGGCCGCCAAAAAAAATCGGCGCGCCGCACCCCAACCTGGCGGCACGATCCACACATCCGTATTTAATAAGCGTTATTGGGCCAGAACTGGTTAATTGGTTTTTTTGCCTCCAGCCTCACGCTTAAGGCGGAATGGTTATAAATAGCCTTTGAGGCAAAAAATTGGTTAGACCCGCAAAGAGAAAAAAGGGAAAAAGCACTCATGGATTCTTTCGAGCAGAAGATTGCAACTCGGCTAGGCACGGCCTCGCCGCAGACTGCAATTGTCGAGAACGGCCAGCCCATCAGCAAGGAGGACGAGGAGCTCCTCAAAATCCTCGAAGAGACGATGCCAGCCATTTACGTCGTGGGGACGGGCGGGAGCGGCTGCAACACGATTAACCGCATGGCGGAAGTGGGCATTTACGGCGCGAAGCTCGTGGCGATGAACACAGACGCGCAGCACCTTCTCAAGACCAAGGCCGACCGCAAGCTCCTCATCGGGAAGAAGAGGACTCGGGGATTGGGGGCGGGAAGCAACCCGCAGGTGGGCGAGGAGGCGGCGGTAGAGAGCCAGGAGGAAATCAAGGAAATCCTCCAAAGCGCCGACTTGGTTTTCGTCACGTGCGGAATGGGCGGCGGGACCGGCACCGGAAGCGGCCACGTGATTGCCAAGGTCGCAAAGGAATTGGGCGCGCTCGTGGTGGGCGTGGTCACCACGCCGTTTACCAGCGAGGGGAAGAAGAGGAAGGAAAACTCCTCGGTCGGCCTTGAGAAGCTGAGACGAGTTGCCGACACGACGATTGCAATCCCCAACGACAAGTTGCTCTACTACGTTCCCGACCTGCCGCTCAACGCGGCGTTCAAGGCAAGCGACATGGTGCTCACGAATTCCGTGAAGGGAATCACCGAGCTCGTCACCAAGCCGGGCTTGGTCAACCTCGACTTTGCCGACTTGCGCACCATCCTCGAAAGGAGCGGCGCGGCAATGATAGGCCTCGGTGAGGTCCAGGCGAACGAGACGCAGGACCGCGTGCTGCAGGCCGCGGAAAAGGCCCTCTCATCCCCGCTTCTCGACATCGACGTGCGCGAGGCCGACCGCGCGCTGGTGAACATCAGCGGCGGGGACGACATGACCCTCGGCGAGGCGGAAGCGGCAATCAACGCAATAAGCTCGCGCATTTCCCCCAATTCCCACGTCATCTGGGGGGCGACGATTGACGAGTCGCTCCAGAACAAGTCCGTGCGCGTCCTTGCGGTGCTCGCGGGAGTCAAGCAGCTCGAGGCGCAGGAAGGCGAGCAGGACATCGGTCTGGATTTTGTGGAATGAGGCCATGAGGGGGAAGGAGCCGAAAAGCGATTTGAAGATCCGAACAGTTCCACTCCAACGCCCCCGGCGGGGCAAAACCGCCCCTCCCCAAAGCAAGCTAAAGGGCTTTTACGCCGAACTCCACTATGGGATGATGGCGTCGAAAAAACTGGAGGCAAACCATTCCGAACCATTCGCCATTTTCCTCCTCGAGCTTTCAAAACACTGCAAAACTCAGGAGGATTTGATTGAGGCGCTGAAGGAAGAGGCGGATAAGGAAGAGAAACTTATCCAGATGGTGTCGAGGGCAGTGTACGCCAAGAAGGCCCTTGCGCACCTCAGGGGAAGGCAGCGAAATTGACAAGAACCGGTTAATTTCTTCCCAAAGCAAAATCAGTTATACTGAATTCCGCCATAATCATTCAATACCAATCACTCAACGACGCCATCAACGGGTTTTTGCAAAAATGGTTTCAATCAACTTTCCGGAACTCCCGGGATTCCTCTCGCCCATTTCGGATCTCGCAAAGCAGTCTGAGCGCGTGTTAAACGCAACTCACAAGCCCGACGGCGGGAAGTTCCTCGGCCCGGAATTCAGGCAGATTGCCTACGTCACCGCGATTGGGATGCTGCTCATCGGCGCGACGGGCTTTGTCATGTCGATGGTTGCGCTGCTGCTCAAGAACTTCAGATGAACGGCGCCAGTGGCCCCCCTTTGGCAGAGATTGATAGAAAAAAACCTTAGACCAGGAGAGTGAAATTCCAAAATGCTGTTCGCCTACCGCGTCACCGCCGGGCAGGAAGGCATCGTTGCCGACCTGCTTTACGAGAAGATAAAGAAGACCCACTCTGGCATCAACGCCCTCGTGGTGAGCCCCCGCCTCAAAGGCTACCTCATTTCCGAGGCGCCCGACGAGCTTGAGGCCAAGAAGGTCATCACCAACGTGCCCCACGTCAAGGGCATCCTCCGCCAGTCGATGGACCTCTCCGAAATCAAGGAGATGCTCGAAGCCAAGCCCGCGGAAACCAACCTCGAAAAGGACATGCTCATCGAGATTACCGCCGGCCCCTTCAAGGGCGAGAAGGCCAAGGTCGTGCGCATCAACAAGGAAAAGGACGAAGTCACCGTCGAGCTTGTCGAAGTGGCCGTGCCCATCCCCGTGACAATCAAGATAGACACGGTCAAAGTGCTGCCGAAGTAGTTGTTGGGGGGAGAGGACTAAAACGCAACAAACCCCCACTCACTTTTTCTTCAACTTCCCCAACAGCCTTTCGGCCATCAATCTTGATGCCTTAGGGACGCGCTTTAGATAAGCAGAAAGTTTTTTCTGATCGATCCTGCGCTTGAACTCGGCAAGGACTTCCTTTGAGAGCGGCTCGCGGAAGTGTGCGAAGTCCAGTAGAGTCTTCTCAACGTCTGACACATTTATCCAGAAATCGCCGTAACTGCGGGTTTCAAAACCGAAAAACATTTTCCTGCCTATCCGGCGAACTAAATAATTCCTGCCCATGAATTGCCTCACCCCCGACCTCACCGTGCGGGGAGTTATTACAATCGGGTTGGTCTCCTGCTCCCACAGCCCATGAATGGCAAGCGCCTCCTGCAAGCCATAATAGTAAGGGGAGTATGCCATTCCCACCGACTCGACTTCCTCATTGAGCGTGTACGCCCCGCGGGCGATCGCGTGGAGTTCGCCGCGTTTGGCCATGTTGTGCAGGAACAGCCGTGCATAACCCGCGCTGGCCCCCTTGCTTTGCAGGAACATGGACGCGTCGCGGGCGGAAAATGCCGGCTTGCTTGAGAAATGCGCCTTGAAATCCTTGGAGTATTTCATCCCCAGCGCCTCCGGAGGGAACTCACCAGCTCGCCGTAAGTTGGAATTGCGCCGGAATAGACTATCGCCTTGAGGTTTTGCTCGTCAAGGGGCGTTGCGACGTTGGAAAGAAACCCCGAAAGCGGCCTTGCAACGACCTGTCCGGCTTTTACCAAGCCGCTCAAATGCGCAATGTCGTAAAGGTCGCGAATAAGCCGCCTTCCACGGTAGGCCGCTATCTTTTCCACGATCAATTCTTCCGGCGTGAGTGAAAAAACCTGCATGGACGATCCGTCGGTGCGTTCGAACGGTGCGAGGGCCCCGGCCTTGCGTGCGGCGAAATCCACCTCGAGGCGCACTTCCGCCTCGCCGTCTGAAAAACCCGCGAAAAGCAGGTTGTCCGTCATTCGGAACTTCAGCACTTTAATCCCGCGGCTTTCGGCCTTGGCCGGTAGTTCGCCCAGGTCCTTGCCAAAGGCGTAAAAATCGAGGTCTTCCGAAAACCTTTTTCCGTCATAGCAGCGCCATATGGCCGTGCCCCCGTGAATCACCGCCCTTTGCTCTATTGAATAGAGGATGTCGGCAATTTCGTCCTGAAGAAAAGCCACATCCACCTGCGACTTCTTCCGCATGCGCCGAGCAATGGGAAGTTTCATAAGGAGTAATTAACCGAAGTTATATAAAAATATAACTATGGTTGGATGATGGTCGATGCGTTTTGGCGCTCAGGAACCTTCCGCTTCACCCGCCATCTGGAAGTTTTCGAAAAACTTTTCAGTCGGCTTGAGAAGGCGGGTGGAGCCGTGCTTGGCCGAAGTGACGTAGCCCAGTTCCTTCAGCTCGTGGATGTAGGCGTAAATCTCGCCGCGGAAGTATTTCTTCAGCTCGCTTTGGAGGAGCTTCCCCTTCTTGGCAATCAGGCCGAGCATCCTCATCCCCTTGCGGGAGACTTCCACCTGCTTTGAAAGGGAGGCGACGCTTGAGAGGTAGGCCGGCTTGACCTGGATTGCCGCCTCCCGCTCGTTAAGCACCACCTCAACCGCACCCTCCCGCGTTGCATATTCCTCAAGCAGCTTCTGGCACAGCGTCCTGGCGTTCTTCACGCTCGTGTGCGCCATCATCGCAAGTTCGGGATAGGCAACGGGATGGTTGCCCAAAAAGAGCGCAGCCTCAATCACGCGGAGCGAATCCACTTTCTTCTGCTGTTCGCCAAGCGTAGTCTGCTCCAAAGCGGGCTTGGAGTTCCTGGGAATGATTTCAGCCCCCTCGCCGCCGTCAAAACCGTCGCCCCCATCATCGGGGCCGCCATCCGGGCCGTCGCCGGGGCCGTCCGCCTTTTGGGAGGGTAATGGCTCGGGCGCCTCTTCCTCTTCTTCCTCGCTGGCAATGGCCGCGGGCCTTTCGTCTTGCATCAAAATCAACTCTGAGGATTATTTCTAAAAGGGGGTTCGTTAGCCTTATTAAACCGTTCGGGATAAAATAGTATTCGGCCGCCCGAATCTCGTTTAAATTTTCGGACGGACTAACCGGCCTTCCGCAATTACCGCAAAAAGCGGTAAAAATGGAGCCACGAAAAAGGTGCTTAGCTTATGGCAGAGTTTCTAATCGCGCAGGAAAAGTATCTCGAGGCGGGCGTGCACATCGGCACGAAAATGCGCCAGGGAAGCATGAAGGCATTCATCTACAAGACGCGCGACGACGGGCTCAACGTCCTTGACCTCAAGCGCACGGACGAGCGCGTCCGCGCGGCGGCGCACCTCATTGCGCAATACCCCGCGGAGAAGGTCTACATCGTCGGGAGCAAGGACAACGCCCAAACCCCCATTGCAAAGTTCTGCGAGCTCACCGGCTGCAGGCCCCTTTCGGGCCGCTTCACCCCCGGGCGCTTCACCAACCCCCGCAGGACCGACTTTGTCGAGCCCACGCTGGTTATGGTGACCGACCCGGGAGTGGACAGGCAGGCCGTGAAAGAGGCGTTCGAACTAAACGCGCCCATCATCGCACTCACCGACACGAACAATTCCTTCCGCTTCATCGACCTGGCGGTGCCCGCGAACAACAAGGGCCGAAAGTCCCTCGCCCTGCTGTTCTTCCTCATCGCGAGGCAGATTCTCAAGGAACGCGGCACCATCGCATCGGACGACGAGTTCCCCGCGGCGCTTGAAGACTTTGCGGGCGAAGACCTCTCCGTAATGCCGGCACCTGCGCCTATTGCCGCTCCCGCCGCGGCCCCAGCCCCGGAAGCCGCAATGGCATAGGAAGCGAAAATGCAGGCGAAAAAAAGTCGGGGCGGTTTTTTGGCCGCTAATATTTCCTTTCCACCACGTAGTCGATAATCGCTTCGACCGACTGTTTCGCCTCGCTGTCCTTGATGTGCGAGAATTTCTTTTCAAAAACCTTTTTCGCCTCTGCAGCGCGCTCAAGGGCCTTTTTCTTGGCGTACTCCACGCTGCCTAGCGAATTCATAATCTCAAGCACGCGCGTCACTTCCTCGGGCGTTTTCCGCTCGCGGGGCTTTGCCATTATTTCAACCAGCTCCTGTTTTTCCTTTCCCCTGGCCTTGCGGTAGGCGTGGAGGAGCGCGAGGGTGCGTTTTCCTTCGTGGATGTCCCCGCCCACTTCCTTGCCCATCTCCTTTTCCGAGCCCGCGAGGTTGAGCACGTCGTCCTGGATTTGGAAAGCCGTGCCGAAAAGAAGGCCGAACTTGTCAATCGCATTCGCTTCCTTCATTGGAGCGCCGCCGCAAATCGCCCCCACGCGCATGGGCGTGGTGGTGGTGTAGTGGGCGGTCTTGAGCTCGACAAGCTTGTAGTAGTCTTTCTCCTCAACATCCCACTTGTTCGATGCAACCCAGCCGAGCTCGATTGCCTGGCCCTGCACGGTGTAGTCGCACTGCCTCGCAAACTCGTCGAAGACCTTAAGCGCGCGGCCCGCGCCGATGAGGCGCCTGTTGGCAAGGAGGGCCTGCCAAGTTTTTGCAAAAAGCCCGTCGCCTGCGTTGATTGCGGCGGGCGCGCCGTGGATGCGGTGAAGGCAGGGCGCGCCCCTGCGCAGTTCGCTCCCGTCCTCGAAATCGTCGTGGATGAGCAGGAAGTTGTGCATCAGCTCGAACGCAACCGCGCTTGGAAGGGCACGCTCTTGCTTCCCCCCGAACATCTCGCAGGTAAGCAGGCAGAGCGCGGGGCGCAGGCGCTTTCCGCCCCGCAGGTTGTAGTCCCAGAGCATCTCGTAAAACGAGTTGAGCTCCGCCATTTCCGAAGAGCCGCGGGCGGGAAGGTATGCATCAAGGGCCTTTTGGACGAGACCTGACTTGCTCTTGAGAATTTCAAAAACGTCGGGGTGGGCCAAAGGTATAATCACCAAATAAGATATCGTTCATGAATTGACGGCCGCCATTTTTCTGGGGTTTTTCTTCCCCGCCGGCTTTTTCCCTTCCCCTGACACGACCTTGAACTTGTAGCCGTATGCAATCGCGCCTTCGGGCCCGTCCTCGAAAATCTTGCGGAACACCATTTTCACCGGCACGCCAATCGCCACTTTTTGCGCAGGCGAATCCACCAACTGGGAAAGCAGGCGCACGCCGTTTGAAAGCTCGATAAGCGCAAGGAAGTAGGGTGCCTCAAGCTCGAAGCCGGATGGCGCGGAGTGGACGAGGGAGAAACTGACGATTTTGCCCTCGTGGGGCATCTGCTTGGGCACGAACTTTCCCTTCCTCCTGCAAACAGGGCATATTCTCCTTTGGGGGAAGTAGTCCTTCCCGCAGATTTGGCAATGCACGCCGAGCAGGCGGTAGCGCTCGGTGATGTTTCTCCAGATCAGGGGAAGCAGGTTGTGCATGTTGTTGAGTTCACCGACAAATTGCATGTAATCGTTGACATCATTAGCCCCGCTTGAGAATGTGGACAACCGAAGTGGCGCCGCTTCCCCCCACGTTGTGCGTGAGGAAGTTCGTGAGGTTGGGCACCTGGCGCTTGCCCGCCTCTCCGCGAAGCTGCATCGTGCCTTCCACCACCTGCTTCACGCCCGTTGCGCCAACCGGGTGGCCGCATCCCTTGAGCCCGCCGCTGGTGTTGATGGAAATTTTGGAATTGAGCGCAGTCTCCCCTTCAATTGAAGCCTTTCCGCCGTAGCCCTTCTTGAAGAAACCCAAATCCTCAATCGCAAGGATCTCGGCAATGGAGAAACAGTCGTGGACCTCGGCAGCCTGGATGTCCTTTGCCGAGATGTTCGCCTGCCTAAACGCGTCGCGCGCCGCGACTTTCGTGGCGTTGAGCTCCGTGAGGCTGCTCCGCTGGGCAAGGGCGAGGGAATCGCTTGCCTGGCCGCTTGCTGCAATCTCAACGGGCGCGTCGGTGTGCTTTCGCGCGTGCTCGCTTGCGCAGAGGATTACCGCCGCCGCCCCGTCCGTGATGGGCGAGCAGTCAAGAAGCTTCAGCGGCGTGGCGACATAGCCTGACTCCATCACGTCCCCAATGGTGATGGCGCGCTGGAATTGCGCGTAGGGATTGTGGACTGCGTTCGCGTGGTTCTTCACCGAGCAGGCCGCCATCTGCTCTTCGGTAGTGCCATACTCGTGCATGTGCCTCCTTGCGAGCAATGCGTAAAGCGCAGGGAAGGTCGCGCCCATGAAGAGCTCCCACTCCTGGTCCCCGGCGCCGCCAAGTGCGATTGCCGCTTCCTCAGTTGAGATTTCAGTCATCTTCTCCACGCCGCCAACGGCCACCACGTCGTACATTCCCGAGGCAACGGCCAAATAACCCGCGCGCAAAGCGACGCTTCCGCTTGCGCACGCCGCCTCGCAGCGGGTTGACGCGAGGGGATTCATTCCCAGCTGGTCGGCGATGAGTGCGCCGATGTGCTCCTGGCCGATGAACCTGCCCGATGCCATGCAGCCGCCGTAAATCGCCTGGATTTCATTCCCGTCCATCTTCGCGTCGTCAACCGCCTTCACCGCGGCCTCGGCAATGAGGTCGCGAAAGCTCGAACTCCAGTGTTCCCCGAATTTTGTGACGGCCGCGCCGACGATGGAAACTTTTCTCATAACACCACTATTTTGTTTTATCCTTCATAAAAAAATTTCTGGACATAGCGCCAAATAAAGCTGCTAAGCCACCTAAACCAAAAAGAAAGGCTCCCTCTTCAGGATTAACAAGATCAAATTTGAAAGTCAAGATAAGGTCGAGATAATCGGTAAGAAGCATAAATGCCCCTCCAAAAAGTAAAACGATAATTAGTTTCTCGCGGGCTACATTAGCAAAACCAATTATTAGAGAAAAAATAAGTAAAAGAACAAATAGAGAACTATAGGCCGCATCATTCGCACCGATACTAACAAACCAATTGCGAAGATATAGCGATAATGAACCAGCTAGTACTCCAGGTAGTACGACATAATCAAAAAAATTGTTTCCAGTAATTTTGTAATCCATTCTCCACAACCCCTACAGACTCTTTATTTTTCTCCTGTGCTTGGCGTAGGTGGCGTAATCGACGTAAGCCCTCTCCGCCTCGATTTGGGCAAAGACGCTTTGCGCCTGCCGCCTGCCTGGCTTGGAAATGTTGCCCGTGACGGTGATTGAGAACGAATCGCTTCCCGCGCCGCTGCCGTAGCTCGTGACCAAAATTTTCTGCCCTTCCGCCGCAACGTCAAGCACTGAAGCGAGGCCAATCATTGCGCTTGCGCTGTAGGTGTTGCCGATGAAGGGGGTGATGAGGCCCTGTTTTATTCTCTCTTCCGGCACGCCGAGAATCTTCGCGGCGCGGGGGGGGAACTTGCCATTCGGCTGGTGGAACACTGCATAATCGAAATCGGCGGCCTTGCTTCCAGTCTTTTCAAGCAGGCCCTTTGTCGCGTTCACCACGTGCTTGAAGTAGGCCGGCTCGGCAGTGAAACGGCCCGCGTGCTCGGGGAATTCCGCGTGCTGGCGGCGCCAGAAGTCGGGCGTGTCGGTGGTGTAGGAAAAGGTGTCTTCGATGATTGCGATGGATTCGCTTTCCTTCCCGATTATGTAGGACGCCCCGCCGCTTCCTGCGCTGTATTCGA
Source organism: Microcaldota archaeon (assembly GCA_016194335.1). Classification (GTDB taxonomy): domain Archaea; phylum Micrarchaeota; class Micrarchaeia; order Norongarragalinales; family UBA97; genus JACQBR01. Next base: position 1,939 of record JACQBR010000001.1, on the reverse strand, counting down.
GAGCGTCGGATGGCTTTCCCTGCGCTGTGTCGCTTCCGATTGCAAGGCCGTACTCAATCATTCCAGCGCCCACCATGCCCATGCAAGTCTGGATTGCGGTGGTTCCGGCCTTGCAGGCGAATTCAAAGTCAGCGGCGGTGGTGACGGGCGAGGCTGCAACTGCATCCGCAACGATGGATGCCGTGGGCTTCACCGCGTAGGGCTTGCTCTCGCTTCCAACGAATACCGCGCCAATTTTTGAGGGGTCTATTCTTGAGGATTCAAGAGCGATTCGCGCCGACTCGACTGCAAAGGTGGCGCTGTCCTCGTCAAGGGCCGCTACGGCCTTTTCCCGGATGCCCAAGCCTGCGGCTATGCGGGAGCCTTCCTTTCCCCACACACGCGCAATCTCTTCAACCTTGATGCGCATGCGAGGAAACGCGGTGCCGTAGCCTACGATGCCCGTTTTCATACAAGAAGAATTAAAGCCGCGAAGAGTTTAAAATTCGTCGCATGAGGAAGTTCGGTTCGTCGGCCGACGATTGGGCTTTTCTGCTGCTTGATGCCTAATAAGCGTTTAATCCTCCAAAACAATTCCAAAGAGGGTGAAAAACAAGTGCCTCAAGAACATCGTGAAACCCAAAACGAATCCGCCTCGCCTTTCGAAGGATTTTACAAGAAAAGCATTGCGGAAAGGATTGAGATTCTCAAGAACGGCTGCAAGCTTTCGGAGGAGGACGCCAAGCTCCTGCTCAAGGAAGGCGGGCTTGACCTCGCAACTGCGGACAAGATGATTGAGAATGTCGTTGGCACGTATGCGCTGCCGTTTGGAATCGCGACTAATTTCGTCATCAACGGACGCGAGGTCCTCATCCCGATGGTGCTTGAGGAGCCCAGCGTGGTGGCGGCCGCGAGCAATGCCGCAAAGCTTGCCAAGGCGGGGGGCGGGTTTGCCACCAGTTCGGACAATCCCGTGATGATTGGCCAGCTGCAGATTACCGACATACTGGCGCCAGAAACGGCCGAGCAGAAAATCCTCTGGGCGAAAAACGACCTGCTTGAAAAGTGCAACGCCCAGGACGCCGTGCTCGTCAAGTACGGAGGAGGCGCGCGGGACATCATCACCCGCATCGTAAAGACCCACCGCGGCACGGACGTGGTGGTGCACGTGCTTGTCGACGTGCGCGACGCCATGGGCGCAAATGCAGTCAACACTATGTGCGAGGCTATCGCCCCCACCCTTGAGGACATCACGGGCGGCCGCGTGTGCCTGCGCATCCTTTCCAACCTCGCGGTTTTCAGGCGCGCGCGGGCAAAGGCCGTATGGACAAAGGAAACGCTTGAAAAAAGCGCCCGCGTGGGGACCACCGGCACGCAGATGGTGAGCGCCATTCTCGACGCGTACGCACTCGCCGCGGCCGACCCCTTCCGCGCGGCGACTCACAACAAAGGAATCATGAATGGCATTGACGCGGTTGTCGTTGCGACCGGCAACGACTGGCGCGCGGTTGAGGCGGGCGCGCAGAGCGGGCCCGAGGCCGAGGAAGTCGCTGCGCGAATGTCACAGGAAGGACGCGTGCGCGCAGAGCGCGCGAAGGAACTTCTTGACGACATGAGAAAAGGAAGGAGAAAGCAAAGCGCAATCGAACCGCTGGATGAGAGGATGCCGACGGACTGAATTGCACTGCCAGCTTAGTTCACCTTCAGTTCAAACGCATAAAACTCGCAGGGATAAAGCGGATTTCCTTCCAGATATTTTTTAGTCGCAATAAACTTAACTGAAAAGCCGGCATTCCGTGCAAGCTTCTTCATTTCGGCGACGGCGCCAAAATTCGATTGGTTGACATAGACGCGGCCGCCCGGATTCAGATGCACGGCAACGCCCTCAAAGAATTTCCTATGCGCCCGCAGGTTCCCGTCCCACATCGAAGCTTCCGCCAAGTCCGCGGCGGGCTTGTCC
>JACQBR010000028.1 GCA_016194335.1 Microcaldota archaeon | reverse complement strand
TACGCCGTTGCCGACTATTCAAAAGTCGTGAGTGAGTCCGACGAGGCGAACAACAACGACACGCTCGTCCTAAATTGTGCGAGTCCGCCCAGTCCGGATTTGGTTTCGCGCATCAGCCCGCGCTTCCAGACGGTGTTCGTCGGGCAGGACATGCCCGTGAGCGTTGCCACTTCCAACGTGGGCAACGCCCCGGCGGGGAACTCGGCGGTTACCTTGCAGGTGGGCGCGGTTGGCGGAAAGCTGTTTTTCTACATTCCTCCCCTCGCGCCGAACCAGTCCGTCACTAACGCCACATTCAACGGGACGTTCACTTGCTACACGCCCGGCAATTACACGGTGGCGAGTTTTGCCGACGCGCTTGGCCAGGTGTCGGAGTCGGACGAGTCGAACAATGGCGGCTCTGCCATAATCGCCTGCTTGAAAAGGCAGGTGCCAAACCCCACTCCGCCGGACCCGATTCCCGTCCCAATGACGCCCTCCCCCGAGCCTGGCGGGCAGAGAATGGGTTAAGGCCTTCCGGACGCCCATAGGCTTTCAGTCTTTTCCTCACTTCGCGCAGAGGCTTTTCTCTCTGCAGTTCGGCCAGGCGATTATTTTCACGGAAGGCAGTTTTGCGTTGCCTTCGCCCTCTTCTGGACTGTAAAGCCGTCCTTGTTGAAAACCAGTTCGTAGTTCTTTTCCAGCCGGTTGGCCAGCTCTTGGGTGTATGCGCCGGTCTGGGGGTAGTGGGCGATTACGATGTAGTCGTAGTTGCAGATGTTGGAATAGCCGAAATTATCGTCGCAGCCTTGAAGCGAATAGCTTAGGGCTCCTGTTTTTCTCGTGGCGTAGCTGCATTGGGCGTAGACCTGGAAGTTGGGGGAGTAGTCCCGGCGTTCGGATTTGTTTTCAATGTCCTCGAGCGAGCCTTCAAAACACCTCCGTCCAGAGAGGCAGCCGCTTTCCTGCCTGAAGTAAGTGAGGAAAAGGATTTTCGTTCCTTCCGAAGAGTTCTCCTTCAGGTACGAAAGCGCTTCCCACGCGGTTCCCTTTATTGGGTTTTTGGTAATGTCGGGAAACGGATAGGCCCACGGCGAGGCGAGGAGGGTCAGAGAGGCTATGCTTATTGCGATTGCGGGAATTGCCTGCCGAACCTTGACCCACTCCAGCACAGTCGTGCAAACCACCAGCACTCCCACTGCCGCAAGCGGGATGAGGAAATCAGCAAACATGACGAACCTGCCTTTCAGCACGTATTCCGAGAGGTAGGGGACGAACCCGGAAACGGCAATTGAAAAGACCAGCATGTTCAAGGCAAGGTGCGCTTGCGAGTTTGCAGCCCTATCTTCCTTCTTGGAATTGAGCGCAGAATTCGCGAGCATTACGGCGCCGATTAGCAGGAATGCGTAAAGCCAGATTGGAACCTCGCCGAACCTGATTATCGTCTTCCCTACGGAAAAGCCGAAGTCCTTCTCCACCCAGCTTGCGTCGGGCGAGATGACGCTCCCCGCCTTGAGGGGGGAGTCGCCCACGCCGGGGAGGTTGCGGGGGATGAGCGGCAGGGCGAGGATTGCGAAAAGTGCCAGCGCGGCTGCGATGGGAATGGCGATTTTGCCCAGGTTTTCGCGCGTGGTAACGGCATAGATTGCCACGAGTGCGACCGAGGCGGCAACCGCGGGGATGTCGTAAGGGTGCGTGAGGCTGAGAAGGAGAAGCAGCAATGCCAGCACTCCAGCGGCGCTTCCCTTTGTTTCAATCGTCTTGATGGAAAAGTAGATGATCAGGGGGACGAGAAAAAAAGAAAAGACCACCCTCCACAATCCGAAGTAGAACGGCGAGACGAACGCGAGGGCCGGGGGGATTACGGTTGAGGCTGCGGCGGCGACTCCCGCGGGAGGGCCGAAGACCTTGCGAAAGAGGAGGAAGACGGCCATGGCGAAGGCGGCGTAAACGAGTGCGAGAAACAGGGAATTGGCATTCCAGCTTTGCGCCCCCGAAGCCTGCACCCATATTGCCTGGGGGACTATTGAAAACGGCGGGAGGTAGGCGTTCACCGCGCTTGCGCCCGCGGGGTTGAATGCCGGCGATGCCGAGTTGTCCTGCGAGGCGGCCATCCATTCGATTTGCACGAGTTGCGTCACCGCGTCGATTGATTGCACGGTGTTGGGCATCGGCTGGGCAAGCGAGCCGTATGAAACCAGTTTTGCGCAGAAAAGGAGGGCAACCGCGGCAATGAGCAGGACTGCGATTTTGGCTTTGCTGCCTTCCTGCCCGATTGGAGTTTTTCCCGCGCCCTTAGCCATGATGATTCCCGCGAGCACTATTGCCCCAATTGCGACGGCGGCCAGCCCACGCTCTTGATGTCAAGAAGGACGTTGGGAAGCAGCGTGAGCACTCCTGCGAAGGCTATTCCAAGCGGGAGGGATAGGACCGTGCGTTCCACGTCGGTCAGTTCGCAAAGCGCGAGGGAAAGAAGGTAGCCGGGAATGAGCGTGAGGGAAACCGCGGCAAGGGAAAGCAGGGGCGATGCGCCAAGCGCGGTTGCGAGGCTGAAGGCAACGGCGCAAAACGCGAAAAAGAGAAGGTGCTCGCTGGTGAGGCTTTGCAGGATTCCTTCCGCATCAAACGCTACAGCCATTTTCCCTTCAAGGAGATTGTTGTCGGGACGGGGTAAAAAAAGGCCCGTTTAGGGAGGAGGGGGGGGCGCTTGCGCCGGTTTGGAAGGGCGCCTGCGCTCGCGGCAGAAGGATTCCTTCTCCGGAAAGGTGATTGCCGCGGTGCGCAACGGGTTCGGCGGGCACGAAGTGACTCGGCGCGAAGGCCGCAAATGAAGAAGGCGTTTTCAATACCCCCGTCCCTTCGTGGCGTGAAGGGGGGATGGGGGAAAGGCGGCTTGGCGGGTTCTTCACGCCCGTGTGGAATTCACCTGATCGTGTATCGGAATTTCGCAAGGTTCAACCGTGCGGGACGCACTTTGTAAGGGGATTTCCCGTAAGCCTGCAGGGTTTTGCTCGTCTGCGGTTCAATCCCGAGTTTCTTCAGAAGTTGCCTATATTGGAAGCTGTAAGGCAGTGACGTCAGATAGGCTTCGTATTCGGTGGTGCCAAGCTGTTTGCCGATGTGCAAGAGCACCTCTGCGTTATTCAATGTGGGCAGCACGAAGGCGCGCTGGTGGGGATGGCGCTCGATGAAGTTCTTCGCAACATGGATGGGCGGGCGTTTGCGTTCTCCCCGGATGTCTTCAACATAGCGGTTGACGAACTGCCTTCCAAGGCTGGCAATCGTTCCGAGCCTCACGTCCGCCAGCCTGGCAATTGACGGATGAAGAGAGTACAAGCCTTCCACTATGACTACCTTCAGGCCGTTTGGGTTTATGGTTTGCTCGGGAAGGTATTTTTTTTTGTCGTTGTCATAGAGGGCGACCTTAATCGGCAGGCCTTGGCCGAGTGTGCGCATATCGCGCTTTAGCTTCTTCAAGTCCGACGCGGCCGGGTTGTCAAACTGGCCGTCAATCTTCTTTCCGCCTATAACCTCCTCTTCTACCGCTTTCCCCCACCTTGTTTTTTTCACCGTCCTTCGTTCCTTGAAGTATCCATCGCCTGAAAGCAACAAGGCTGATTTCGGCCCGAAAACTTCGTTCAGGATTATTTCCAGCCTCTTGCTCACCACCGACTTTCCCGACCTGGACACTCCGCCCATTGCGATTATTACCGGCCCGGTTCTGGGTTTCATCGAGCTTTCAATCACTCGCAGCAACGCGTACCGATAGAAGTTCAGGATGCTTCGGGTGGTGATGGTGCGGGATGACGGCCAGCCGATTTGAGGGGAGAGCCGCCACTTAAACGCCTGCATCTTGGTGCGAATCCCCATTTTCTGCGCTGTCGGCTGGATTTTGTCAAGCAATTTTCTCCTCCGCCCCGCTGCCTGCGCTGAAGACCTGGCTTTCCGGACAAAACGGTGAAAATCCATTTTAAGCGGCCAACAAAAATAAGCAGTCTTCCCTTAAAGGTTTTTGGTATAAGCAAGCCCCTGCATACGGGCTCATTAGGTAGGGTATTACCTTAATCAAAGAGTAAGGGTTTAGTTTTGTAGCGACTTTTTGACGATTTTACCTCGTGAAAACCAACTTTCGCCGCAAAATGCTCAAAATTCAATTTACTTCGTAAAACGCTACAAAACTAAATGGTTACATCAAAGGGAGGTTTTCCGTTGAAGACTTTTTCCCTTCATTCGTACCTCAGCGCATCGACGGGGTTGAGTTTCGACGCCTGTTTTGCGGGGAAGTAGCCCGCGGCCATCCCGATTACGGCGGAGAAGATGATTGCGAACGCTATGAGCTCGGGCGTGATGAGAAAAGCGGATGGCTCCCTGCCGCATGGTTCGCCAGCTTCATCGGGTTTGCCGACACCTTCGGGGCGTCTCCCCAATTTAATGCCAACTCAAAGGGCGCGGGGTTGTTTAGGGCTTGCCAAGGGTTTCCGTTAGTTTCGCGGGAGTGGTGAATGACACTCTGCAGCCGTCAATAATCTCCGTTCTTCCTTTGCCGTGGTAAGTCACCACAAGCGCTTTGGAAGGGCCGTATGCGGATATGAACGAGTGCATGCTGCGCTCGACCGAATCGGCCCTGAGCTTGGCTTCGACGGGGACGGGTTTGCCCTCGTGTTGTATGACGAAATCCACTTCCGCCCCGCCTTTGGTGCGCCAGTATTGAGGCGCGTAACCGGCCTTGGCAAGTTCGGTGTATATGTAGTTTTCGAATGCATTGCCGTCAGGTTCTGTCGGAAAGGCGTGCAGGATGGCATTGCGCAGCCCCCCGTCGATGAAGTAGAATTTGGCCTGCTTGGTGATTTCCTTTTTTTTGTTCGTGTAGAACGGAGGCGCGCGGCCCACGAGATAGCTTTTCTCCATGGCGTCCAGGTATTTCTTGACAGTCTGGAAGGAGAGGGAGAGGTCGCGGGATGCGTGTTCATAGGAAAAAATGCCGCCTGCGTTGACTGCCACGTACTTTGCAAGCCGTTCAAGCGACGAGGTGTCCTCGACCGAAAACGTCCAGGCCACGTCTTTTAGGAGCATGGTCTGGTAAAGGTCAAAGAGCATGGTTTTTTTGAGTTCAATGTCGTTGGTGGTAACCACTTTGGGATACCCCCCGTAGGTCGCGTGCTCCCAGACGCCGCGCCGTGCGGACATTTCGGTAAGTTCTCCAGCCCGGGTTGCCTGCAGGAATTCGCCAAGGGAAAACGGGTAGAGCCTGAGGATGGAAACCCTGCCTACTAAATACGAGAGAACCTTCTTCCCAAGGAGAACTTCGGAAGAGGACGTCAGCCACGCTTTTCTCCCGGAGTCTGCAAGGTACTTGAGGTTCCTTCCCGCATTCCTGCAATTCTGCACCTCGTCCAGAATGGCCAGTTCCCTGGTCTCGAAGTATTGTTTTTCGAACTTCTTTACGTCAGTTTCAAAGAGTTCCCGTGCGTCTGGGTCATCAAGCAGCACGTACGACGCGTCGCGGCCGGCCGCGGCGTGCTTGAGGAATGTAGTCTTGCCCGCCTGCCGCGGCCCGACCACTGCAACCATGCCGTACGCTCCGGTGCGCTTGTCAAACTCTGCGGCAATGCTCCTTTGCACATACATGCGATACTTATGGCTTTCCCGGAATATAAATGTTACTAAAGTTAAACGCGACTTCAGAAAAAACCATGCTAAAGTTGAACGCTCGGTGATTTTTCTGCAGTCCGTCTCCCTTCCCTTCATTCGTACCTCAGCGCTTCGACGGGGTTGAGTTTGGCCGCCTGTTTTGCGGGGAAGTAGCCCGCGGCCATTCCAATCACGGCGGAGAAGATGATTGCAAACACAATGAGCTCGGGCGTGATTAGGAAGGTGGAGGGGGCGCGCGAGCCGGGGCCCGCCGTTGGGAGGGAAAGCCCCACGCCGAGGGAGTCGGCAGCAAGCCCGACAAGCACGCTGATTGCAATGCCTATCGCCCCTCCGGTGAGGCCGAGGATTGCCGATTCGATTAGGAACATCCTGCTGATTTCGCCCGTGATGGCGCACCGCATCGTCGCGCGGCTGAAGAACAAGGGCGCGGTCGAGGTGCATCCATTCGGAATGACTAACAAGATTGTGGTGAAGTAGGAGAAAGGGGCGTTTAGCCCGCTTAATACAATTTCCCAATCTCCTGCAGCGCCTCTCCCAATCTCTTCACTTCCTGCTCGCTGTTGTAGACGTAGCAGCTTGCCCGCACCGCCCCCTGCCGGGCGCCCAATGCCTCAAGCCCCGGCTGGGCGCAGAAAAATCCGCTTCTCACCGCGATGTCCTTCCGGTCAAGCAGGAGCGCAATGTCGTGCGGCTTTGCGCCCGCAACGTTGAAGGAATAGAGCGCCGAGTGGTTTTGGGCGCGGGGGTTGCCGAGAATTTTTGCGCCAACGCCCTCAAGCGCGCCGGCCAAAAGCGAGGCGAGCTTTTTCTCGTGTTCCTCAACCTTCCCCATCCCGATTTTGTTGAGGTAGCCGCACGCGGCTGCGAGGCCGAAAATTCCGGAGTAGTTCTGGATTCCAGCCTCGAACCTCTCGGTGCTTGGAAGCATTTCCATCTTCGCTTCCGAAACTGACTTCACCGTTCCGCCTCCAAGCAGGAATGGCCTCATTTTCCCCACCCATTCCTCGCCCATCGCAATTGCGCCGATTCCCGTGGGGCCGAGCATCTTGTGGCCCGAGAAGCAGAGGAAGTCGAAGCCCGAACGCGCGAAATCCGTCTTGCGGTGGGGCACGCCCTGCGCGCCGTCAATGCACACCGCCGCGCCGCTCTCGTGGGCGATTTTGCAGATTGCGTTGGCATCATGGCCGATTCCCGTGGTGTTGTTAGCGTTGTTGGTCAGGACCAGCGCCGTGTTGCGGTCTATCTTGAGTTCCCACTCTTCAATCGCCACCATTCCGTCCCCGCCGGGACGCAGCATCTCGAGCGCGATTTTCCCCTCGTCGCGCAGCCTCATCAGGGGAAGGAGGACGGAGTGGTGCTCAAGAATGGTGGTGATGACTTGCCTGCGCTTGGAAAAGTCGAACGAATTCGCAACGAGGTTGAGCCCCTCGGTGGCGTTCTTGGTGAACGCAAGCCCGCCCGCCTTCGCGCCGAGGAATTTCGCAATCCCCTCCCTGCACTCCTCAATCTTCCCACTCGTTTTGCGCGCAAGAGAATGTGCGCTTCTTCCCGCGCACGCTCCGAACTCCTCGTAGTATTCGTCCTGCGCCGCGATTACCGCGCGCGGCTTGAGGGAAGTGCACGCGCTGTCGAGATAAGTGAGGGAGGGGTATTTCCCAAGGATGGGAAAGTCGTTGCGGACGTTCATTTACTCATTACGCCTCTTTTTTTGCTGAAAAGTCATCTTCCCGCCTTCGCCCGCCTCACGGCTTCCCGCAGTTCCTCAATCGACTTCACTCCCACGAACGGCTTGCCGTTGATGAAGAAGGTGGGCGTGGCGTAAATGTGCGACGCCTTGCCTTGGGCGATGTAATGGTCGAGTTCGCTCGACGTAAGGTTTCCGTCGAAGCACTTGTCAAACTGCGTCATGTTCAGCCCCGCATTCTCGGCAAGAATCTTTATGGGAAGCACCCCTCCCTTTGCGCAGGCTTCCTGGTGGTCGAAGACCAGCTTGCGCAATTCCCAGCTTTTTCCCTGCCTGTCGGCGCAGAGCACCGCGTTGGCAGCGTCGCGGCTGTACGGGTGGCCGGGGAGCGGGAAGGGCTTGAATATGTATTTCACGCTCCCGTCCGCAATGAGGGCCTGCACCGCCGGCTCGTCCTGCTTGGTGTAGGGGCAGGTGAAGCAGCCGAATTCCACCACCGTGACGTTGGAGCCCAAATCTCCCGCCACAATCCCGTTGGCAGTGTCGTTTGGGGCAATGAGTTCGGTGGGGCTGCTGAAGCGGCCGTAATCGGAAGTGAGGTAGTTGAGGATGCACGCTCCGCTTGCCTGCGGGCCGTCGCAATTTCCGTATTGGTAGAAGTTGTAGATTCCCAGCGCGGAGTAGGCGAGGCTGCCGAGGGTGAGCAGGACGAAAACCCACGAGAGGGTTTGGAAGTGCCTGTTGGCCAGCCTCGCGGCGGGGAGGGAGAATCTCATCACCCGCGAGAGCACTTCCGCCTTTATGCGGTCGTCAAGCCCGGTGTCGCACGGCCGGAACGTGACGGTGCGGAACACGCAGCGGAACGCCTCCTTCGCCAAAGGCCGGTATTTGGCGGAAAAGACTGACATCACGCCAAGGACGACGAATGCCACGATGCAGAGGACCAAAGTTGCTCAGGCCTTGAGGTTGATTGGGATTGGATGATGTGCCTTACCTTATTTGGGGCGCATAGACTTTAAATCCGGGAGGGCCAAAATCCCGCCTACGCCCACCCGAAATTCACTACCTTTTCCACAACCGCCACCCTCGTTTCGGCTTCCGTGGTTCGTCTTGCCCTCCGGGCGGCCGTTTTCCTTCATCGGATGGCCGCAGGAGTTTTTCTTCAGGCGTTTCAGTCAGTCCTGCGGGCCGCAGGAGGTTTTTGCCTCCATGGTTTTCCGGCGCCTCCGCGGGCCGTAGGAGCAGGGGCGTATGCACGCAATTTGCAATGAGCTCGGCGAGTTCGCGGAATCCAAGTTGTCGTGCTGTTTGTTCAGGCGTCCGTCCGTCGGTGTCGGTGGCGTGTATGTTGGCTCCGTGTTTGAGGAGTAGTTCAACGGTTTCTTTATGCCCGTTCCATGTGGCGTGGTGGAGTGGCGTCTGTCCGTCGTTGTTTTTCGCGTGTACGTCTGCTCCGTGTTCGAGTGCTTGGAGTATTCCTTGTTGGTTTTTTTCGTGCGCGTGTTGGCGGAGTTGTTCATTGACTTTCTGTTGTTCTCTTGGGGCAAGTTCGGGCATTGTGGGGCGGTCGCCTTCTTTTTGTTTATTGCAGGAGCCACTTCCAGAGTGGGGTGTAAGTGATCGTGCGGGTGGTTTTGAACCACGTGAATTCCTCGGTTTTCTCGAAATTTTTCGTGATGACGGTGAGGTCGTTGCATTCCAGTTCCTTGCTTGCTTGCAGGAGGGCGCGTGCCTCCCGTTTTTTCGCGGCTGGTTCCGAAACGTCGTAACATACTTGGATGAGTTGTTTGGCTTTGCCGTTATCTTCGACAACGAAGTCTACTTCCGCGTCGTTCGACTTCCAATAGCATAGTTCCCTCGTCGGGCCGAGCCTTGTTTTGAGCTTGACGGCGGCTAAGTTTTCGTAGAGCCTGCCGTTGTTCTGGGAGAATTTGGTGGAGAAGCGGTTGATGAACGAGTTGTCGATGAAATAGATTTTTCGCGGATGCGCGAGGCGGTCCTTGGCTTTGTACGAGAAGATTCGGGTTGGGAAGGCGAAGTACGCGCCTTCGATGTAGGAAAGGTAGTGCTGTAGGGTGGTTTTTCCCACCGCGTGCCCCGCGCTTTTTAGAGTGTCGTAAAGCTTGCTTATCGAATACTGCGTGGAGTTGAGCAGGAGTTGGAGGAGGGCTTTGAGTGCCTCCTCGTTCTTTACCTTGTTGCGTTCAATGATGTCTCTGCGTACGACGGTTTGGTAGTATGAGTTGATGGTTTCCCCGCGCTTGTCCTCGCCTCCCAGCACGATTTCCGGGAGTCCCCCGTGGGTGACGTATTCCTGCAAGGCGTTTAGCAAGCCCGCCTTATCGCTTGCGGAAATCCCAGCCAGGCTCGCGTCGAATGAAAGGCCCTTGAATTCCAGGAATTCTCGGAAAGAGAGGGGGAAGAGGTTGACCTCAAGGAATCTTCCCCTAAGTTCGGTGGGGATTTCCTTGCTTGACATCTTGCTGGACGAGCCGGTGAGGAACAGCTTGGTTTCTCCGCTGTCGTGGATTCTTCGCGCCCACTTGCTCCATCCCGGCACGTTTTGGATCTCGTCAAGCAGCAAGAACTGGGGGGTGGCGCCGTAGTATTCCTTGATTGCCGGCAGGAGGTCGGTGAGGAACTCCGTGGTTAACGGAATGCGTTCATCCTCGAGGTTAAGGTACACCACTTGCTTCCGGTTTTTTCCCCGCAGCAGGCGCTCCGCTAATCCCAAGATGAGAAAAGTTTTTCCGACTCGGCGGAATCCCGTGACTGCTATTGCCTTCCTTACCTTAAGATTGGCGTACGTTTCCAGGCGGGTTCGCCTGGGCTTGACGCTGGGAAGGCCCCTGGCCAGCCACTCGGCAAGCAGTACCCTGTGAATCTCGTTCATAGTCTGATTTTATACTATTTCTGTCTTATTAGGCTTTGTTTTGGTCTGGAAACAGGCTGCTAAAGCACGGCGGAAAACAAGTTCGGTTGAAAATGTTTTCTATAGCGGGCTCGGAAAGTTGTGCATGTGATTTGCCGAGTCAGCTAGTAGCAAAACAGGAATTGCATTTTCGCAAGACTTTCCTGTTGTTGGCTTCGGCCAAGAGAACCAGCGAGCGTTAGCGAGCGGACTGGCTTTTAGTGCAGCAGCCACTTCCAGAGTGGGGTGAATGTTATTTTCTTTCCGTCCATGGTTTGCGTGGCTTCCTTGTCGTCGGTGAGCACCAGCGCTTTTGCGGGCTTGAATTCGCGGATGAATGAGGCGAGGCCCGCCAAGTCCTTTTCCCGCATTTCGTTCGAGTACTTTGCTTCAATCGCGTCGCCCGCGGGGGTGACAAAGTCCACTTCCTTGTCTCCCTCGCGCCAGTAGTGGTTGGCGTTTGTTTGCGATGCGACGAGGTTTTCCATCACTTTGCCTTGGTGGGGCGAGTCCAGTGCGAGGGTGAGGGTGGGGTGTGCGAGGTAGTATTTCTTGAGTTTTCTTGAGGAGACTCTCTTGTTTCCCCGGTAGTTGCGGAAGCTTTTGGCGATGAAGCACGCTTCAAGGTAGTAGAGGTAGTTGCTGAGCGCCTGCCTGCTTCTCCCTAGGTCTTTGGACAAATCGTCCAAGTTGATGATGGCGCCGGGGTTGCTTGCGAGTATGGCGGCGAGCTTCTCTATGAGCTCGATTTCCTTGATTTTGAACAACTGCCTTAGGTCGCGGAAGATTGCTTGGTCGATGATTCCTTCCTTCACGTACCGCTTGGCTTCCTCGTCGGTGGCGTTCACGATTTCGGGGAAGGCGCGCGTTAGGTAGTTGCCGAGTTCTGTTCGCAACTCTTTTTTCCATAAGAGCGGCTCGTCCAGCTTCTCTTTCCCGAAGCCCTTCAGTTCGAGGAATTCGGCGAACGAGAGTGGGGAGAGGTGGTGGTAGTAGATTCTTCCCGCAAGCGTTTCTTTCCCTCCCCGCAGGATGTCTATTGACGCTGACCCGGAAACGAATATCTTGACTCCGGGGTGCTGGTCGTACGCTATCTTCAGCTTGTTGTGCCAGGAATTGAGCTTCTGGATTTCGTCGAAAAACAAGTAGGTCTTTCCTTCGTCCAAATCGTGCTTCAAGGCATTCTCCCTATAGGCGGAAAGCAGTTCCCTCAAATCCTCCACGTGCTCGTCGAACGAGAAGTACAGGATGCTGGCCGGCGGCACTTTGTCCTCGAGGAGCTTGCTGATGAGCTGGTAGAACAAAGTGGATTTCCCCGTCCTGCGCAAGCCGATGACGGCAGTTATTTGCCGCTCGCCCGATTCCTTGAGCAAGTCGTGGTAGAGGCTCCTTTTTGCCTCGGGTGCGAACTGCTTTCTTACCGCCCCCGTCTTCCACCACTCGTTGGCTTCAACCAACGACTCTAAAGTAACCATATTCGTTATTTGGAGCTAACTAATATATTAACTATTCGTTAGTTTATTCCTCCTATTAGTTAATGGTTATTCTTTCAGTGAATATTCGTGAAATTTTTTCCCCAGAACCCGGAATGTTTCGGCGAAGCATAGCCCTTGTTTGATTCCCTCATGAGCCTGTATTCCGCTGTTTCCGCCTTATTCCTTTCCGCTTTCAATTAGCCGCGCCGGCTTATTTACCCGTTGTGAATCTTCTCGCTGCCAACGGCCTTCTCGGCAATGGAGGGGAGGTCGGGGGGGGGATTCACTGTATCGTCCACCCGCCGTCGACCACGAGCGTCTGGCCCGTGACGTAATCCGCCTCGTGCGAGGCGAGGAAGGCCGCGGCGGCTGCGACATCGTGGGGCGCCCCCGGCCTTTTCCACGGGACCATCTGCTCGAAACCCGCCTTCACTTTGGCGTCCGACATCATTTTGGCAGTCCCTGGGGTTTCAATCGCGCCGGGGGCGATGGCGTTGACGTTTATTTTCTGGCCCGCAAGCTCGAGGGCAAGCGCGCGGGTGAACCCGGTAATGCCTCCCTTGGTGGCGCAGTAGTGCGTGAGGCCGTTGAAGCCCACGAGTGCGGCAATGCTGGCGATGTTGACAATCTTTCCGCCCTTCTTCCTTTTCACCATCCGGGCGCCCGCCGACTGGCTGAAGTTGAAGACTCCCGTGAGGTTTACCGCCACTATGCGGTCCCATTCCCTCTGCGTGATTTGAAGGAATGGTCTGGAGGGGTATATCCCCGCGTTGTTCACCAGAATGTCCACGCTCCCGAAATCCTCCGCGCATTCCCTGCGGTCCAAATCAGCAAGGAGGACGCGCGCGCCCTGGTTGACCAGCGCGTGGGCTATGCCGCGGCCTATCCCCTTCGCCCCGCCCGTGACGATTGCGTTCTTGCCGTGAAGTTCGAACATGGCCCGTCGCCTCCAGTTTTTCCTGCGCTAAACCTGTTGTTGCCTGCCGTTCTTAAGCGTGGCGAAATTGCAAAACCCGGTTGTGCCGGCAATCGGGAGATTGGGAGGGGAGGGTGGCGGCCGGCATCGCCTTTTTTTCGAACGAATTATAACCGTTGCCCGCCTCTGCTAATGGGCAATATGCCTCGTTTCTCCGCAATCGCGCTTTGCGTAATGCTTTGGGCATTTCTAACCGTCTTTTTTGCGTTGCCAGCCTTGGCGATGCCCGTGCAGGACGGTTACGCAAAACTTCTGGTGCAGGACATTTCCTATCCGGCATCGAACCAGTTTGCAATCGCGGGCTCATCGCAATTGCGGCCCGCAGACGCCCCGCCTTCGGCATTTTCATCAGGTTCCGTGCAGGTTCAACGCAAGTTCGGCAACGGGAATTTCTATGCGATCAGGGTGAAGGCCCCGGACGCGGAGAGGCTCAAGGCCGACCCCGCGCTCAGGGTGTGGGAGGAGCGCAAGTTCTCCCCGCTTCTCGACGTTTCCACGCCGTTGATTGCGCCCCAGCCGTTCTGGAATTCGGGCCTCAACGCCTCGGGCGTGAGGGTGTGCGTGATTGACACTGGTGTCAACAAGCTCCACCCAGCGCTGGCGGGCCGCGTGGTTGCTGAAAAGGACCTCGCAACCGGCGATTCGGCGGGCAACGACCCTTCCGACTTCAGCGGCCACGGCACGCACGTCGCCGGCATCGTCGCGAGTTCCGACTCAACCCTGCGCGCGTTGGGGTTCGGCGCGAGCCTGCTCAACGCCAAGGTGTTCGATTCCGTCACGAACCTCGCGGCCGAGTCGGACATAATGGCCGCCGTTGACTGGTGCATCGCGCAGAACGCAAGCGTGCTCACGCTGAGTTTGGGCGCGCCCGACGCTGCTGGCGACGGGAGCGACGCGCTTTCGCAATATTTGGACTTGGCAGTTGATGCTGGGAAGGTAGTCACCGTCTCGGCGGGAAACAGCGGCCCCGGAGGCGACTCCAACTGCCGCAATCCTTTGGACTCTGCGGGCGCGAGCTATTCCGCCTGCTCTCCCGGCCTCGCGCGCAAGGCCATCACCGTAGGCTCGACGCAAAGCGGAAAGTTAGGCACTACGGCAGACGCAATCAGCACGTTCTCAAGCCGCGGGCCCACCACCGACGGCCGAATCAAGCCCGACCTCACCGCACCCGGGCAGCCCATCACCTCCGCCTGGAAGGACGGAGGTTTTGCCACCGCGTCGGGAACGAGCATGGCCGCGCCTCAAGTCGCTTCGCTTTCCTCCCTACTTCTGCAGCTGCGGCCTTCCATTTCGCCCGCCGAGCTCAAGGCGCTTCTTTCCAACTCGGCAGTGCATCTCGGCACGGCCGGGAAGAACGGCGTTTACGGCGCTGGTCGCATCAACGCCTCGAGGGCGTTTTACGAATCCAACTTCACGCTTCTTGCCAATGTCTCCAACTCCACCTCTTACGCCCACGTGATTGCGGTTTCCAACTCCACTCCGGAAATCCGCGCCACGCTCTACTGGCCCGAATCGTACCCCCTGCACAACGGCCTTTCCCTCTCCCTTCTCAATCCCGCGGGTGACGCCGTGGCAGTCTCCAGCGGCGTGAACGACTCCACCCAATCGGTAACTTTGCCTAACCCGTCTCCCGCAGGCAATTGGAGGCTGGTGGTTTCAGGGCTGAATGTGAGCGGAATTCAGAAATACGCGCTGGCTTCGGATGTCAATGCGTCAAGCCAAATGCTTTTGGTTTTGGGCAGCATCGGCGGCATCAATTCCACGGCATTCCATTGGATAAACTCGACTTCGGCCGGGGCCAACCTCTCGCTTCTCCTCGACTGGAACGACTCCAACTCCACGCTTGCGCTTTACATTTACTCCCTCAACGGAAGCGCCATCAATTCATCCATTGCGTCAGGGAGGAACTCGCAGTCAATCACCTCCGCGCTCGGCCCTGCAGGAACTTACCTCCTTGGCATCGTGCCCCTGTCATTGGGCGGGTTGCAATCGCTCAATTACTCCATCTCCTCTTCACTTCCCATCTCAAGCCGGTTTTCCGACACTTTGCCTCCCGTTGTTTCAATCTCCTCCCCGGGCAACTTCTCCTACGCCAACGGCAACCTCGCGCTTTCGTTCACCGCAATTGACGGGCTCGCCAAGATTCTCAACTGCAGCTATGCGTTGGACTCATCCGCCAATCTCCTTTCATCCAACGTTACCAATTCCACGCCCTATTCCCTTAATTTCTCCGCAGGCGCGGGGGCGCATTCGGTTTCCGTCTCGTGCACCGACCTCGCGTCCAACACCGGCAACTCCCGGGCGGCCTACTTTTACGTCAGCAGCCTCCTTCCGTTCAACGTTTCCATTTACGCCCCGCCCAACTCGTCCTACTTCAATTCGTCCAACTCCACGCTGGCCGCAAGCTCTTCCCGCACTGCCCTTTGGCTCAACTATTCCATCGACGGTTCTGCAGTCCAGGTTGCCTGCACCCTCTGCTCAAGCTTCACCCAAACGGTTTCGCTTTCGCAGGGATGGCACAACTTCACGGCATTCGGCTCTTCCGCTTATGACGCCGTTTCTTCAAACGCTTCGGCATCGTTCTTTATCGATTCCATCCTTCCCGCCATTGACTCCACCTCCCCGCAAAACAACTCCGCCACCTCCTCTTCCGTTGCGCAGTTCAACGTTTCGTATTCCGAGTCCAACGTCGCCTCGGTCGTTTTCTCCTACTGGCTCAACTCTTCCGTCGCGTTCAACTCCTCCGTTTCCAACTGCCTTTCGGGCAATTCATCCTGCGGCATCACGCTGAACCTCACGGCTTTCCCCGACGGCCCGCTATATTACAACTTCAGCGTCGTTGACATTGCCGGAAACGCCGCCCAATCGAACGATTCGGCGATGATAATCGACCGCGCGCCGCCCTCCCTCATTTCAACATGGGTTTCCCCCTCCCTTCCCGCTTTCGGCGATGCAGTTGTCCTCCACTCCAATTGGACGGAGCTTACCAGCTCCATCTCCTCGGTCGTCCTGCAATCAGATTTCACCGGCGTTCTTGCAAACTATTCATCCCAACTTCAGTCGGGCGTTTATTCCCACTCCATTCCAGCGGGCGCGCTTCGGGCAGGTTCGGCCGTGCGGTGGATGTTTTTCGCAAACGACTCGGCCGGAAACTCCAACTCATCACCCTCCAACAGTTTCACCGTCTCCAAGGCAACCCCCTCCGCGGCGCTTCTTTTCAACGGCGGGAGCCAAACGCAATTCACCTCCGGCGATTCGATAAGCGTCTCGTCGTTCTCCAATTCCTCAATCAACATCACGGTTTACGACAACTTCAGCGGCTCGTTTTCCGCAAGGGCAAGCGGGTTGGGATTCGCCAACTACGCCCTGGGCACAAGCGGCTTTGCAGGCGCAATCAACGTCACGGCATTTTTTGAAGGGAACGAAAACTTCACCAACAGTTCAATCTCCACAATCCTGTTTGTAAGCCCTCAATCCGGAGGCGGTTCCAATGGCGGGGGGAGTTCAGGCTCCCCAAGCGGAGGAGGGGGCGGTTCATCCGGAAGTTCGGGCGGCGGTGGAGGCGGTTCAAGTTCTGGGGGCGCCTCATCGGGCGGCGGCAGTTCTTCAGGCAGCGGTTCTTCCTCAGGCGGCTCGTCCGGCGGTAGCGGCAGTTCCGGCAGCGGGAGTTCGGGCTCATCGTCCGGCGGTGGCGGTTCGGGCGGCGGCGTGGGCAGCAGCGACTCGTGGCTGGAGATTTCCGGCATTCCCCAATCCATTTCAGCAGAGGGCGGCGGGGAGGTTGTGCTTTCAGGAATCCTGAGGAATTCGGTTCCCGGAGTTTTGCAGGACGTGAAGATAGGCGTTGATGGCATCTCTGCACAGTCGGTTGCAGTCGCGCCGGTGGGTTTGCTTGGCGGTTTTGGGCAGGCGCCGATTAAGATTTCGGTGAAGCTTCCTTCCAACGCTTCGGGAAATCTCACACTTTCGCTGCGCGCCTCGGCAAGCGTGATAGGCACGGCCTACACCGCCCGGTCCCGGCCAGTTGCGATAACAATCGCATTCAAATCCGCAAAAGCCGCGGGGGCACGCGCGCCCAAAGCCACTCCCGCCCCTTCAGCGCCGCAGGATGCGCAAAACTCGCGGGTGAAGAAAGCGCCCTCCGTTTCCCCCACCCTTCCGCCCTCCCCCCAGCACGGTGCGGCACCCGCGGCCCTTCCCAATCTCCTTACGGGCGCCTCGTTCGTTTCGCAGACCGGCCTGATTTCCGCCGCGGCCCTTTCAATCCTGGCATTGGGGATTCCTCTTTTCTTGAGGGGCAGGAATTCGGGCCATCAGTGATGCCGCCGCTATGGGCTGGTTTGGCGGCCGCCAATCATCTCCCCCTCAATCTGGCTGCTTAATAGGCTCTCTTCCCCCCTAATCATTCCGTTAGACTCTACGGGATTTTTCTCTACTTCTCGCAAACGCTTTTTTTTACGAGCGGTAAAACCGGTTTAGGGAACATTTTCAAGCGCGGCGTCTACCGAAATTCCAAAAAGAGGTTGGTGCCGTAATGATGAAGCCCAAACACAGGAGAGTTGCCATCCAGGTTTCGCAAAGGAAAAGAAAGGCGGTCTCGCGGCTTGCGAGCAGGCGTTCGGGACGCAGGAACATACTGTAGGGCCTAAACTTTTTATCTAACCGGCCCGCGGCCCATTTCCCAGTCTCTTCAGGACTTTCGGCAGCTCCAGCAGGTTTTCCCTCTCATTCCCCAGAATCTGCCGCTGTTGCCTGATTGTTTCCAGCCTGGCGCGGCGGTGGGCAGTTAAGCTATGGTAATCGCCTTCGGAGAGTTCCCCTAGGATGTAGTCCCTTAGCGAGGAGGACAGGCGCGCCCTGAGGTCGTCCGCCTCCCAGTCCATGCGTTCCATCCTCCCTCTCTTTGAAGATTTTTCCCGCAGCCTGTAGGCGAAAAACCCGCCTAGGCAAAGCACTGCCAATGCTGCGAATAGCGAATACGGCCAGTATTGGCCGAAAGGCAGCGGGCCGGCACTATCCCTTTTCTCCGGCGGCAGGCTTGCCCGTGCGGATTTGGCCAGCCCGTATGCGGCGTCGTAATCGCCGTTCTCAAAGGCCGCGATTGCCATCGCGAGGAGTTTGGTTGCCGCTTCGCTGCCGGCCGAGGTTTCTTCAAGCAGGAGGCCGGTAAGCGGCGCGTCCCTGACGCTGCCCCTCAGATTGCTCTTGCTGATGCCGCTGGAGGGGTTTCCGGACGCTTGAAGCTGGTTTTCCGGCTTTACCAGCGACTCGGCAACGCTTCTGATGAATTCATTGGCCTCGAAGGCCCTGAGCTTGATGCCTATTGCCTTTTGGGAAAGGGCTTGGGCGTCGTAACGCTTGTCTTTGGAAAGCTTAAGGCTGGCGTCTTTGAGGAGCCCCTTAACTTCACTCGTATTGAACCCGGCGGCCTGCATTTCCGAAACGGCTTTTTCGGCATTGGACAAGCTTAGGCTTTTCTGGTTATTGCCGGATTCTCCTGCGACGAGCCTGATGTCCCGCGTTTGGACGTAATCCCTTTCCGCGCTTGCGGAAACCAGTTTCCCTCTTATTACCGTTTTGAGAACTTCTTGCCCGGAAATTTCCTCGTCTGGAGGGACATTCAGGCGGACCTTGATTTTACCCCTCTCTTTTGGCTTGATGAGGCTTATGCTGACGGGTGAGGTTGTCACGTAATCCCGCAGGCGCCCCGTAATCTCGATGGTCAGGTCTTTTAGCGACAAGTTGGCATTCGCGTTGTAAATCTCGATGTCGAAACTGCCGTCCTTCCCGCTTATTTTCTGCATCGCGTTGGAATAGGCGACGGTTTCCGTCCCTGCATTGCTGGCAATCGCCCTTCCCCCGGCTTCATGGGCAAACCCGCCTCCAACTGCGCCTACTCCGTCATTCGGGCCGGATGAAATGACGGGAGCAGTCCTTGCGACTTCCCTGACTGTGAAGTTGATTTGGGTTGTGTTGGTGTTTCCTGCCGCGTCGGTGGCGTAGAAGATGCACGTGTAATTTCCCGGGTTGGCTAGTTCACTTCCGTTTATGAGGTAGCTTGCGAATCCGGAGTTTGCGGAGAAATTGATCGTGTTGTTCTGGAAGGTTCCGTTTGCGTTATGGCTTATTATCACGGGGTTGATGTTGAACGTGTCATTCCAGAAGGCCGAGCAGTTGACGCTTTGTGAAGAGGGTTGTGGCGGTGAATCTCGGGGGTAGGGAGTCTGTGTAGAACGTGATGGTTGCGTTGCCTTGGTTGCCGGCCGTGTCGTTGGCGTAAATCGTGAGGTTGAACGTTGATTCGTCGGCTAGGGAGATTGTGGCGTTCCAGTTTCTTGGCGTGGTGTTCGTGAGGCTTGTTGTCGGGCCGTTGTTGAGAGAGTAGGTTGCGGTGGTCGTGTCTTCATTGGTGGTGATGTTGAGCGTTAGCGCGGTTGTGGTTTGGTAGGAGGCGTTTGTTATGGTGGTGATTGTGATGGCGGGTGGGGTGGTGTCTATTGTGAAGTAAGTAGGGTTGGTCGTTGCGGTGTTTGCCGAGGTGTCGTTGGCGTGGATTGTGATGTAGTGCAGTCCGTCCGGGAGGCTGGTTGGGTTTGCGTTCCAGTTGGTTGTGGTTGTGTTTGTGAGGGTTTGGCTTGTTGTTGCGTCGAGGTTGTACCACGCGGCGCTTGCGGCTTCGGAGGTGTTGATGGTTATGCTAATGTTGTTGGTGTTGTAGGTGGTGTTGGTCGGGCTTGTTAGCGTTATGGTTGGGGGAGTGACGTCGTTGATTGTGAAACTGGTTTGGGTGGAGTTGGCGTTTCCCGCCGCGTCGGTGGCGTAGAATGTGCATGCGTAGTTTCCTTTGGTCGTGTTGGTGAGGGTGTAGTTTGCGTAGCCTGCTGTAGTGAGGTTGATGGTGTGGTTGGTGAACGTTCCTTGCAGGGTTTGGTTTTCAGAGATTTTGACGTTGGAGAGGTTGAAGGTGTCGTTGACGAATGAACTGCAGGTGGCGTTTTGCGTTTCGTTCGCGGGGTTTGGCGTGACGGTTGTGGCGGTGAATCTCGGGGGTAGGGAGTCTGTGTAGAACGTGATGGTTGCGTTGCCTTGGTTGCCGGCCGTGTCGTTGGCGTAAATCGTGAGGTTGAACGTTGATTCGTCGGCTAG